>DATKCD010000155.1:0-12355 GCA_035544735.1 Thermoanaerobaculia bacterium | reverse complement strand
GGGAGATCCGTGTGGCCTCGGTGGTGGTTCCCTACGGTCCGATGGCCGAGAACACGACCGCGCGCTGGGCCGTGGAGGGAAGGATTCGGAACGAGTTGATCGGCGGAATGATGCACGAGGTGCCGGTGGCGGCCAGCTCCGGGCTGCAACCGGTCGCGAGCGTTCCGGCCGGGGGGAGGAGATGGATGGGGATGGTGTTGGCCGCGGGGATCGTGCTGCTGACCGCAACCGTTGCCGCCATCGTGCTGCTCCGCAGACGTGGACGGAAGCGGGAAGTGTAGCTGGGCGCGCCTCGCTCACGCCGCCGATCCCTTCGCCATCTGCTATCGATTCCGACGTTACAGGACACTGGGCGGAATTTCAGGCGCAGCAACCTCCGGTCGATCCTCTCCCCCTGCTGCGGTGTAATGTCCCGCAAGTATTCAATTGAATACTTGACTAATCCCGCGCTTTGCCCTACATTCTCCCGGTCGTGACCGCCCCCAAAGACACCCTCTACGAACAGCTCGCCCGCCTCGGCAAGGCGCTCGCGGCGCCGCGCCGCGTCGAGATCCTCGACGCGCTCGCCCAGGGGCCGCGGACCGTCGAGCGTCTCGCCGCGGCCACCGGCCTCTCCCTCGCCAACGCCTCGCAGCACCTGCAGGTCCTGCGGCGGGCGAGGCTCGTCGAGTCGGAAAAGCGAGGGCTGTTCGTCACCTACCGCCTCGCCGGCGACGAGGTCGGCGCGCTGCTGGTCCGGCTTCGCGAGGCCGGCGAGGCGCAGCTCGCCGAGCTCCGGCTCGCGCGCGAGGAGCTCCTTTCCTCGATCGGCCAGGCGGAGCGTCTCGACCGCGATGCTCTGATCGCCCGCATCGGCTCCGGCGAGGCCATCCTCATCGACGTACGGCCTCGCGAGGAGTATCTCGCGGGGCATCTCCCCGGCGCGCTCTCGATTCCTCTCGAAGAGCTGGACGAGCGCCTCAGGGACCTCGGCGACGATCGAGAGGTCGTCGCCTACTGCCGCGGCCCCTGGTGCCTGCTCTCCGCCGACGCGGTTCGCATGCTCTCGCGCCGCGGCGTTCGGGCGAGCCGGCTCGAGGACGGGGTTCTCGAGTGGCGCGCGGCGGGACGGAGAATCGTGACCGGAGAGGAACCCGCGGCAGCGCGAACGAGAACGCCCCGGCCGCGCCGCCGGGAACGCAGGAGATCGAAATGAAGACGCTGTTCATCCTGAACGATCCTCCGTACGGAACGGAGCGGACCTACAACGGGCTGCGCCTGGCGTACGCGCTCGGCAAACGCGACGAGGAGCGCGTCCGCCTGTTCCTCATCGGCGACGGCGCCGCCTGCGCGAAGCGCGGGCAGAAGACTCCGGCCGGCTACTACAACCTCGAATCGATGCTGAAGGGAATCGTGAACCACGGAGGGGAGATCGCGGTCTGCGGCTCGTGCATCGACGCCCGCGGGATCGCGGAGAGCGAGCTGGCTCCCGGGGCCTCGCGGGGAAGCATGGACCAGCTCGCGACGTGGACCGCCGAGGCGGACCGCGTCCTGGTGTTCTGAGGGGGATCGAATGAACGGAAAGACCATCGTCATCGTCGGCGCGGGAACGGGCGGCGTCGTGCTCGCGAATCGGCTTCGCGGACTTCTCGCTCCGGCGCATCGCATCGTCGTCGTCGAGCGTTCGGAGATCCACGCGTTCGCCCCCTCGTTTCTCTGGCTCATGGTGGGGCAGAGGCGGCGCGAGGCGATCACCCGTCCGGTTCGGAGTCTTCTCCGCTCCGGAGTCGAGCTCGTCATCGGCGAGGCCCGCGAGATCGACGCGGAGCGGAGGCTCGTTCGGATCGGATCGGAAACGCTCGCCTGGGACACGCTCGTCCTCGCGAGCGGCGCCGAGATGCGGTTCGACGTCCCGGGAGCGGAGACGTTCTTCACGCTCGACGGCGCCGAGAGGCTGCACGGAGTGCTGCGAGAATTCAGCGGAAAGCGCGTCGCGGTCGTCGTGACCTCGACCCCGTACAAGTGTCCCGGGGCTCCCGCCGAGGGGGCGATGCTGATCCGCGACTTTCTGCGGAAGAGGGGAGTGGACGCCGCGGTCGACCTCTACACGCCCGAGCCGCAGCCGATGCCGGTCGCGGGTGCGGAGCTGGGCGAAGCGGTACGATCGATGCTCGGGGAGCGCGGCATCGGATATCACCCGTCGCACGAGGGGTTCGCGCTGGAAGGCGGCGCGATGAGGTTCCGGGATCGCGATGCGGTCGCCGCCGATCTCGTCGTGACGATTCCGCGCCATCTCGCTCCGGCAGTCGTGAAGACGGCCGGGGTGGCGAACGAGGGAGGGTGGGCGGCGGCGGATCCGCGCACGCTTGCGACCCGCGACCCGAACATCTTCGCGATCGGCGACTGCGCCGCCGTTCCTCTGCCCGGGCGCTGGCGCGCCGACGCGCCGCTCTCGCTGCCGAAAGCCGGCGTGTTCGCGCACGCTCAGGCCATCGTCCTGGCGGACCGCATCGCCGCCGCGACCGAAGGGCGGACGGACGCGGCGGAGTTCTGCGGCGACGGCTTCTGCATGCTGGAGGCGGGCGGGCACCTCGCGGGCTTCGCCTGGGGCGACTTCTACGCGACGCCCGCGCCCGAGATCCACCTCAAGCGGGTGGGACCCGTCTGGCACGCCGCGAAGGTGCTCTTCGAGTCGTGGTGGCTCGCGCCGCCGGGCGCCCGCAAACGCGCGCTCGGCGCGATCATGCGCGCCGGCGGCGGGATGGCCCGCGTTCCGGTGGAGCTCTGAGCCGCCGGAGCGCTTCCGGCCGTGGATGGGTTCGTCCCTCGCGCATTCCCCCAAAGAGTGCGAGCCCGTGATCCCGATCGGGGGGCCCGCGTGATTGCCCGCAATCAGAGGGGGCGTCAAATCGTTGTCCTGACGGATGAGCCGTCCCTCTCCCGAAGCGGTGCCGGCGCGAGACGTCGCGGCGGACGAGCTGCTCGAGTCGGCGTATCGCTACGCGATGTCGCTGACCCACGAGCCGGCGGACGCGGAAGATCTGATCCAGGACGCCTGTCTCGCGATTCTCGCCTCGGGCGCGCCGTGGGAGCGGCCGTACCTGTTCGCGACGATCCGGAACCGCTTCATCGACCGTTATCGCCGCAGGCGGAAATTGACGTTCGTGGCCCTGGGCGAGGGCGACGGGAGCGACGGAGCCGAGCCGCGCTTCGACGAGGTGGTGCCGGACGTGCTCGAATCGGGCCTTCTCGAGCGGGCGCTCGGAAGCCTGCGGGTGGAGGAGCGGGAAGCGCTGTTCCTCGCCGTCGTCGAAGGCTACACGGTCGAGGAGATCGGGAGGCTGACCTCGCGGCCCCGCGGGACGATTCTGAGCCTGTTGCACCGGACGAAAGGGAAGCTGCGAGATCTGCTCGGCGGTTCCGGGGGAGGACGACCATGAAGCCGACGCGTCTCGACGATCAGATCCGGCGCCACTACGGCGAGCAGCGGCTGCGGCCCGAGGCCCGGGCGCATCTCGAACGGGCGATGCGAACGGGCGGCGCGCTCCGGCGTGCCGGCTGGTGGTGGTGGCTGCGTACGGCGGCGGCGGCGGTGTTCGTCATCGGTGCCACGATGGGGGCGCTCTGGATGGTCGTATTCCGCGGATCGGCCCCGGCGGCCCCCGGAGAGCTGGCCCTCGCCGTAGCACGCCAGGCGGCGCTCGAGCACAATACCCCGCAGGAGCTCGAGTTCCGCGTCGAGCGTACGGCCGAGCTGCGCGGCGCGATGAAGAGTCTCGACTTCACGCCGGTCGAGCCGGAGCGGATCAGCGCGATGAACATGCGCGTCGTGGGCGCGCGCTACGCGACGATCGAAGGCGTCCTCGCCGCCGAGATCCGATACGTCGAGCCCGACGGCCATCCCTGCACGCTCTACCTGGTGCGCCCCGTCGAGCGGCTCGCCAGGATCCGGGAGAGCGAGCACGTCGTCGACGGAGTGCAGGTCACCCTCTGGCGAGAAAAGGGCCTCCTGATGATCCTGGCGCGACCGCTCGCATGAGACTCCCGGGCATGGCCTTCATCGACACGATCGACCCTTCCGATGCCGAGGGAGCGAGGGTCACACTCCCTTTCTTCGGTATCCGAGAATCCGCTCGCGCTCGTCCCTGCGGATGCCGCGGCCCAGCAGGTTCGGCGGGACCGTGGGCCAGATCTCTTTTTCGAGAAAGTCGATCACGCGCGGAAGCCTTGCGGCACCGGACGCGCCGGTGGCGAGCCGCTCTCGCCGCTCCTCCAGCGCCCGCAGAATTACCGCGGTCTTCGATTCGCCGGTGATCCTGGCCAGCTCGTCGGCCAGCCGCTCGACGCGCTCGTTCTTGATGTTGATCGCCATGGTAGAAAAATTCTATCGCTATCCACGGGTCCAGTGCACCCGACCGGGCCCCCTCCGATCCCGAGACCCGATCAGCTCACCTCGACCCCGCGCCAGAAGGCGACGCGCCCTTCGATCTGCTTCGCCCCGCTGCTCGAGGGGGCTTGCAGCAATCGAGGTTCCAGGACGAATGGGGGAGCCGGCTGATTGCGCGCGGATCCGCTGAGCCCGCCGGTGCCTCCCTGCAATCACGTCCCGGATTCGTTCGTGGTCCTCCGAAGAGGAGGCACCGAAAATGACGTCCGTCGAATCGAATCCCCGATCCCTCGATCTCTCCCGCGCCCTGGTGGCGGGCCTGATCGCGACCGTCGTGATGACCGTCGTGATGGCGCTGTTCGGCACGAACCTCATGAAGATGCTGGGGGGCATGATGCTCCCGGGGGCGGGTGCCGGGATGCAGTACCTCGCCGGCGGGATCGCGCACCTGATGGTCGGCCTGATCTACGCCGTCGTCTTCGCGTGGCTCTTCGGCCGCGTGCGCGAGTGGCATCCGGCCGTGAGGGGAATCGTCTTCGGAGCTGCGATTACCGCCATCGCGCTCGCGACGATGCCTCTCGCGGGCGCGATGATGGGCGGCGGCGAAGCGGGAAGTCCATGCGGACCCGCGGCGGCCGGAGCGGCGAAAAATCCGTGTAACCCATGTAACCCATGCGCCGCGAGAGCCGCGAATCCGTGCAATCCCTGCGGCGACGCCAGGGCTCAGGCGGTGGACAATCCGTGCGCGGGCAACCCGTGCGCGAATCAGGCGAAAAGCGCCTGCTCGGCGGCTGCGAAGCGTGCGGGCAATCCCTGCAACCCCTGCGGCGGCGGGTCGGGTCAGGGGCCGTGGAGCAACATGATCAGCCTCATCAATCACCTCGTGTACGCGCTCGCCCTGGCGCTGATCTACGGCCGGGCCGGGAGGGCGTGATGCGCACCCCGACGCTTCTCGCCGCGGCGGCTCTCTCGATCGCGGCGCTCGGCGCGACCGCCTGGACGCTGGAACGGACCGGAGCTCCGCGTCCCGGCGATGCGCTGCGCGGATGGGGCGAAGGGTCTCGTCGGGGAAGTCCCTCCGCGGACATGGTTTCCGTTGCCGGCGGAACGTACCAGATCGGCGACGAGTCGCCCCACGCGAAGGGAGACGCTCCGCTCCGCGAGGTCACGCTCGCCCCGTTCCTCATCGATCGCCACGAGGTGACGAACCGGCAGTTCGCCGCATTCGTCGAGGCGACCGGCCACGTCACGACGCCCGAGCGGGAGGGCGGCGGATGGGTCTATCGCGGGGGCGAGACCGACTGGCGCTGGATCGCCGGCGCGGACTGGCGCCACCCTCTCGGTCCGGGCAGCTCCATCGCCGGCGCCGGCGATCATCCCGTCGTCCTCGTCTCGTGGGCCGACGCGAACGCATACGCCGCATGGGCGGGCAAGCGGCTTCCGACCGAGGCGGAATGGGAGGTCGCCGCACGCGCGGGAGTCGTCCCCGATCCCGGCGCGCCGCACCGAGTTCCCGAGGCGAACTTCTGGCAGGGCGCCTGGCCCGCGAAGAACGTCATGGAGGACGGCTTCTTCTACACCGCGCCCGTCGGATCGTTCGCGCCGAATGCGATCGGCCTTCTCGACATGATCGGAAACGTCTGGGAATGGACTGCCGACGCGTACGGCGAGGACTCGGGGCTCCGGGTCGCGAAGGGAGGCTCCTGGTTCTGCTCGGCGAAATACTGCGGCGCATACCGTCCCGGCTTCCGGGGAAAGAGCCCGCAGCGGCGGGCGTTCAACAACGTCGGGTTCCGCTGCGCCGGCGACATCGATCCGCGGCAGCGCACCTGAAAAATCCAAACTGCACCCTGGTGTGCGGAGGATAGGTGAAGATGAAAATGCCCGGAATCGCGCCGATGAACGTGGCGAGGAAATAGTCGCGCGGAACGCAGGTCGTGAGCGACGGCTGCTACTTTTTGAGAAGCCGGACGGTCGCGACCACGAGAAAGACGATCAGCAGTACGCCGACGAGCCACCAGATCCACGTTCCGGCCATCATGCCCGGCATCATGTCGCCCATGTTTCCAGCCTCCCCTGCTCACCCGATGCACGAGTCGTGCGCAGCCAGGAAGGCCGGCGCGGCGACACTCTCAGCGCGGCCTGAGAGCCCGCGCTGAGACGCGCGACCGCGGATCGCCTGATTCATGCTCGACCGTTCCGTTCCAGCTCGCTTTCGGCATGACGCCTCCCCCCTCAGGAGCGAGCTGGGGCGATTCCACCGCGTCAGTCCGCAGGCACCATGTCTCTTCCGCAGCAGCAGCGCGGCGGGAAATCTCCCGCACAGGTCTCCGGAGCCCCTCGCTTCACCTCGATCTCGCAGCCACATGCGGGCTCGGGACAGCGATAGCGCTCGCCTTCCTTGAATCGTGCCATGACGTTGCTCCTTTCCGAGTCGTTGCTCCGGTCCGCGCGCCCGCCGTCGGCGCGCCCGAACGCGTCGAGAATCGGGCAGTCGGTGGTGGGCCCCTCGCCGGAGCACGCGTCGCTGATCGTGATGAGCGCGGCTCGCATCCGTCGCAGCGTGTCGATTTTTTCTTCGACATCCGCGATCTTCGCCACCGCGCGCGCCTTCACCTGACCGCAGCTCGAGCTCGGGTCCACCCGAAGCGAGAGGAGCTCGCGGATTTCCGCGAGCGAAAATCCGAGCTCCTGCGCGTGCCGGATGAAACGGATCCGCTCCACGACGCCCGGATCGTAGGTTCGGTAACCGGACGGAGGGCGGCGCGGCCGTTCGAGCAAGTCGGAGCGCTCGTAGAACCGGATCGTCTCCACGTTCACGCCCGCGGCATCCGCGAGGCGGCCGATCGTCATCCGTTCCATGCGAGAAGGATAGCGCCCGTACCGTGGTACGGAGTCAAGGCCCGCCCGACGCTCGGGAGTGATCCGGCGGAATTCGGCGAGCGCGTCGCCGCGACTTTTCTGCAATGTTGGAACCCGGAGGTCATCGCGAAGAGCGAATCGAGGAGGACCCGTGGCGGTCAGGTGTCCTTCGGAGTCTCAGATGAATCCCTGCTCGACCGCCTTGAGCACCGCGCGCGTTCGATCGCGGACGCCGAGCTTCGCGAGGATCGAGGAGATGTGACTCTTGACCGTGCCGTCCGCGAGGCGGAGAGCCTCAGCAATCTCGCGGTTGCTGTATCCGCCGAGAGCAGCACGCCGAGGAGGCGTGCTCACTTGCTTCGCACGACGACTTTACCCTTCATCATCTTCATGCCGCAGGTGAAGGTGAGCTCACCGCTTTTTTCCGGAGTGAACTCGACGACCGTCGTTTCTCCGGCCGGGAGCTCCCGTTCGATCTCCAGATCCGGAAAGACCACTTTCCCTCCGCACGTCGGCTTTTCGTCGCGGACGAATTCCATCCGCACCGGAACGCCCTTTTCGACGACCACTTCGTTCGGCGAGTAGCTCATCGCCGAAACCTCGACCGTCACCGTCTGCGCCTCCGCCGCCAGGGCGACGCCGGGCATCGTCATGAGAGCGGCAAGAACAGCCGCCATGATCCAGTTTGCAATTTTCACGATTCGATCTCCTTGTAAGAAGGTTGATGTTTCCCGCTCATGCGGGGACTTCCGATTCGTCTCGACCGACCACCGCGCGCTGCTCCGCCTCGTCGGCAGGAAGACCGCGCCCCTTCCAGATCGCGAAGATCGCCGGGTAGACCGTCAGCTCGAGGAGGAACGACGTCACCAGGCCTCCGACCATCGGCGCCGCGATGCGTTTCATCACGTCCGCTCCGGTTCCGGTGCTCCAGAGGATCGGGATGAGGCCGATCATCATCGCCATCACCGTCATCAGCTTCGGGCGGACGCGTTTCGCCGCCCCCTCGACGATCGCTTCGCGCAGATCGGCAAAGGTCCGCAGCCGTCCGCTTTCGCGCCACCGGCCGTGAGCGAGCGTCAGATAGAGCAGCATCACGACGCCCGTCTCAGCGTCAAGCCCCGCCAGCGCGATGATCCCCACCCACACCGCCACGCTCATGTTGTAGTCGAGAAGGTAGAGGAGCCAGATCGCGCCGATGAGCGAGAACGGAACCGCGAGCAGGACGATCCCCGTCTCGATCAGAGACTTCGTGTTGAAATACAGCAGAAGAATCACGATGAGGAGCGTGATCGGAACGACGACCTTGAGCTGCGCCTTCGCCGTCTCGAAGTACTTGTACTGGCCGACCCATGCCAGTCTGACCCCCGCCGGCAGATCGACATTCTCCTCGACGGCGACCCGCGCTTCCTCGACGTAATCGGCGATCGGCCGGTCGGTGTCGACGAACACGAAGCCCACGAGCTTGCCGTCCTCGCTCCGGATCATCGGTGGCCCGGTCGTGGTCTGGATGTCGGCGACCTGATCGAGTGGAATCTGCGCGCCCGAAGGCGTTGCGATCAGCACCCGCTTCAGCAGCTCCGGATCGTCGCGGTACTCCCGGGCGTAACGCACATTGATCGGATAGCGTTCGCGACCCTCGACCGTCTCGTCGATGTTCATCCCGCCGATGCCCGACATGACGACCTGGTTGACGTCGGAGACCGTCAGACCGTGGCGTGCCGCTTCCTCGCGGTCGACGACGATGTCGAGGAAGAATCCTCCCGTGGAGCGCTCTGCGAACGCGCTGCGCGTACCCGGAACTTCCGACACGGCCTTCTCGATCGCGACGGCGGTTCGCTCGATCTCGCCGATGTCGTCCGCGAACACCTGGATGCCCAGAGGACTGCGGACGCCGGTGGCGAGCATCTCCGTCCGCGTCTGGATCGGCATCCACCAGATGTTCGGCATTCCCGGATACTGGATCTTCTGATCCATCTCGCGGATCAGCGCGTCCCACGTCATCCCCTCGCGCCACTGTTCCCGTGGATGGAGGACGACCGTCGTCTCCACCATTCCGATCGGCGCCGGATCGGTCGCGCTGCGGGCGCGGCCGATCTTTCCGAACACGCTGGCCACTTCCGGGAACTCCTTCAGCTCCCGGTCCATCTGCTGGAGGATGTTCGAAGCTTCCGTCAGCGACATCCCGGGAGGCGCGGTCGGCATGTAGAGAATCACGCCCTCGTTGAGCGGGGGCATGAACTCGTTCCCGATGCGGAAAAACGCCGGCACGGTGAAGATCATCAGCAGGACGGCGGAGACGATCACCCCCCAACGGTGTTTCACCACGAACCGGACGACCGGCGCGTAGAGAGCGATCAGCCAACGGTTCAGCGGGTTGTGCTCCTCTCCTTTGATCCGGCCCCGGATCACCAGGACCGCCAGTGCCGGCACCAGCGTGACCGCCAGGATCGCCGCAAACCCCATGGAGTACGTCTTGGTGTACGCGAGAGGCTTGAAGAGCCGTCCCTCCGTGCCGGTGAGCGTGAATACCGGCATGAACGAGACGGTGATCACGACCAGCGCGAAGAAGATCGACGGCCCCACCTCCTGCATCGCCGCGACGATCACGCTCCTGCGCTCGCCCGGCCTTCCCGTGGAATCCCACACCGCGAGCTTCTGGTGGACGTTCTCGATGATGATGATCGCGGCGTCGACCATGGCGCCGATCGCGACGGCGATCCCCCCGAGCGACATGATGTTCGCCGTCAGTCCCTGGTAGTACATCGGAATGAACGCCAGGATCACGCCGATCGGAATGGTGATGATCGCCACCAGCGCGCTGCGGGCATGCAGCAGGAACAGGAAGATGACCAGAGAGACGACGATCATCTCCTCGATCAGCGTGTGTGAGAGCGTCTCGATCGAGTCCTCGATGAGACCCGAGCGGTCGTAGGTCACGACCACTTCGACTCCTTCCGGAAGGCTCCGCTCGACTTCTTTCAGCCGCTCTTTCACGGCGCCGATCACGCGCAGCGCATTCTCGCCGTACCGCATCACGACGATGCCGCCGACCACCTCTCCTTCGCCATTCAGCTCGGCGATTCCCCTCCGGAGATCGGGACCGATCGTGACGCTCGCAACGTCCTTCACGTACACCGGGACGCCCTGAGCCGTCCGGAGCGGGACGTTCTCGAGATCGGCGATCTGCTTGACGTAGCCGCGACCGCGGATCATGAACTCGTGACCCGCCATCTCCAGCGTTCTTCCGCCGACGTCCTCATTCGATTGCCGGATCGCCTCGATCACGCGACCGATCGGGATCCCGTACGAAAGAAGCCTGTTCGGATCGACGTTGATCTGGTACTGCTTCACGAATCCGCCGATCGACGCGACTTCCGCGACTCCCGGCACGCTCTCCAGCGCATAACGGACGTTCCAGTCCTGCATCGAACGAAGCTGCTGCAGATCGTGCCGGCCGCTGCGATCGACCAGGGCGTACTCGAAGACCCATCCCACCCCCGTCGCATCCGGCCCGAGCGTCGGGTTCACCCCTTCGGGAAGCTTCGACTGGACGGTATTCAGATACTCCAGCACGCGGCTGCGCGCCCAGTAGATGTCGGTGCCGTCCTCGAAGATCACGTACACGAACGAGAGGCCGAAGAACGACTGGCCGCGAACGAATTTCACCCGCGGCGCCGCCAGGAGCGAAGACGAGATCGGATAGGTGATCTGATCCTCGATCAGATCCGGACTCCGCCCCGGCCACTCCGTGAAGACGATCACCTGGACGTCCGACAGGTCCGGAATGGCATCGAGAGGCGCGTTCTTCAGCGCATAGATACCCCACACCGCGAGCCCCGCAACGAGAAGGATCGTCAGCAGCGGGTTTCGCGCCGAAGCGGCGATCACACGGGGAATCAGCCCGTCCGGACGATCACTGGTCTTCATCGTCGGTTCCCCAGAACTGTTCGGCGGCGCGGATCCGGCTTTCCGATGAGATGAGGAAGTTCGCGGAGGAGACGATTCGGTCGCCTTCGTTCAGGCCGGACAGGACCTCGTACCATCCCCCGTCCTTCGCTCCGATCTCGATGTGCTTCGGCTTGAAGCGACCCTCACCGAGGTCGAGAAAGACGATCTGGCGTCGCCCGGTGTCGAGGACCGCCGACTCGGGAATGACCAGACCGCTCTCGCGGCCACCCGAACGGATTTCCACGTCGGCGTACATCTCCGGCAACAGCTGGAGGTCGGGATTCGGAAGCTCGATGCGCACGCGTCCGGTCCTGGTCGCCGGATCGAGCCACGGGTAAACGTAGGAAATGCGCCCCTCGAACGTCTTTCCGCGCACGTGGGCAAGATCGACTCTCGCCGAATCGCCGACCCGGATCTTCGCCAGGTCCGACTCGTAGACGTCGGCCTCGACCCAGATGGTATCGAGCGAGGCGATGCGGACGATCCGCTGGCCCGCCTGGACCGCGGCCCCTTCGTTCACGTCCTTCGATACGACGTAGCCGCTATAGGGCGAGTAGAGCGGAACCTGCTCGAGCGGTTCTCCGCTGCTCGCGAGCTGGTCGATCTGACGGTCCGTCAGATCCCACAGCTTCAGACGCTGCCTGGAAGCCCGGACGAGGTAGTCTGCGCGATCGGGCGCGCCGGTCTGCCGCGCCGCTTCCTGACTGCGGATGGCGAGCAGGTACTCCTGCTGCGCGGCGTACAGCTCGGGGCTGTAGAGCGCGAGGATCGGCTGGCCGCGGCGGACCGCCTGACCCGTCTCGTTGACGTACAGCTTCTCGATCCATCCGCCCAGCTTCAGCGTCACGTCGCGGACATTGCTCTCATCGAAGGTCGTGCGCCCCACCGCACGGATCGTCTCCGCGAGCGGCTTCCGCGCGACTTCGACGAATCGGACGCCGATCTTCTGAATGCGGACCGGATCGGCACGAATGATGCCGCTCGTCAGCTCCTCCTCCGTCACCGGCGTCAGGTCCATGCTGCAGATCGGGCACGTTCCGGGAGATTCCTGTTTCACGCTCGGGTGCATCGAGCAGGTGTAGTACGCCGTCTCGCTTGCATGGCCATGTGCCGCGTCTCGCGTCGCGAGAGCGTCACCCCATTCGGATGCCGACCCGCAGGTCGCCATCGCCGTGCCCA
>DATKCD010000154.1:0-9102 GCA_035544735.1 Thermoanaerobaculia bacterium | reverse complement strand
TCGGTCGAGGCCGAGGCGATTCCCGCGCTCTCCTGGCCCCGGTGCTGCAGCGCGTAGAGACCGAGATAGACCAGGTTCGCCGCATCCTCGTGATCGAGGATTCCGAAGACGCCGCACTCATCACGGAATTCGTCGAGCATCGGAGATCAGTGGAACGGATGGGAAGGGAGCGAAACTCCCCGACCAGTCTAAGCGGGAGAGCGCCCTTCGGGCAAATGCAAAATGCAAAATGCACAATGCACAATGTAAAAAGAGCCGCCGGGTGGAGTGACCGGGGCAAGCTCAATCATCCCTGCCCGCCTGCTTTTCTTTTACATTGTGCATTTTGCATTGTGCATTTTGCATTCGGCCGGAGGCCGAACGTCGCCCGCCCCATCCCTTGCCGCCCTCGAGGATCGCCCCGGACGCTCGAGACGCTCCAGACGCTCGAGACGCCCCGGACGCTCAAGACGCTGCAGACGCTCCGGACGCTCAAGACGCTGCAGACGCTCCGGACGCGCCGGAGGCTGCGGCGAGGAGCTTCGGGAAGGCGTCGTGCCAGATGCGGTGGATCTCCTGCGCGCTGGTGCGGAGCAGGGGAGTGGCGTGGCGCTCGACCAGGAACGTCCCTCCCTCGAGGGTCGTGCCGATGCGCATCGCGGGAACGGCGTGCGCGGCCGCGCTCGCCAGGATCGGCTCGACGTTCTGCTCGCCGGCCGCGACGACCGCCCGCCCCTGGCTCTCCGAGAAGAGGAGCGCCGTCGCGTCGACGGCGTCGGCGTGTCCGCCGAGCTCGGCCCGCAGGCCGATCCCGTCGAGCGCCGCCTCGGCCAGGGCGATCGCGAGCCCGCCGTTCGACAGGTCGTGCGCCATGCCGATCCGACCCGATCGGTGCAGCTCGAGCAGCAGCGAGATCAGCGCTCTCTCCCGATCGAGGTCGACCGCCGGCGGCCTCGCGAGCGCGCCGGGGTGGAACATCTGCTGGTACTCCGAGCCGCCGAGCTCGTCCCGCGTCTCGCCGAGGAGGATCACAGCCTCTCCCGCCTGCCTGAAGCGGCATCCGAGGGTCCGCTCCACCTCGTCGATCACCCCGACCATGCCGATCGTGGGCGTCGGAAGGATCGGCCGCCCCTCGGTCTCGTTGTAGAAGGAGACGTTGCCGGAGACGACCGGCGTGCCGAGCGCCACGCAGGCGTCGCTGATGCCGCGTACCGCCTCGGCGAACTGCCACATGATCTCCGGCCGCTCGGGAGAGCCGAAGTTGAGGCAGTCGGTGATCGCGGCGGGAGCGGCTCCGGCGCACGCGACGTTCCGCGCCGCCTCCGCCACCGCCTGCCTCCCTCCTTCGTACGGATCGAGCGAGCAGTAGACGGGATTCACGTCGGAGGTGAGGGCGAGCCCGCGGCGCGTCCCCTTGATGCGGATGACGGCCGCGTCGCTCCGCTCCGGCTTCGCGACCGTGTTGGTGCGGACGCTCGTGTCGTACTGCTGCCAGATCCATTCCTTCGAACAGAGGTTGGGGGAGGCGAGGAGGCGGAAGAGAGGCCCGGTGAGGTCGGCGTCGTCTCCGGCGGGACGATCGAGGCGCCCGGGGAGCGAGTCGAGGCGGGGCGGTCTGGCCATCGGCCGCTCGTAGACGGGAGCCTCGGTCGAGATCGGCCCGACCGGGATGCGGGCGACCTCTTCGCCGTGCCAGCGCAGCGTCGCATGCCCGTCGTCCGTCACCTCGCCGATGACGGCCGCGTCGAGGTCCCACTTCGCGAAGACCTCGAGGACCTCGCGCTCGCGTCCCTTCTTCGCGACGATGAGCATTCGCTCCTGCGACTCGGAGAGCATCAGCTCGTACGGGGTCATGCCGCTCTCGCGCATCGGGACCGTGTCGAGATCGAGCCGGATGCCGGTTCCGGCGCGCCCCGCCATCTCGAACGAGGAGGAGGTCAGTCCGGCCGCCCCCATGTCCTGAATGCCGACGATTGCGTCGGACTCCATCAGCTCGAGACACGCCTCGAGGAGGAGCTTTTCGGTGAAGGGGTCGCCGACCTGGACGGTGGGGCGTTTCTGCTCCGATTCCTCGTCGAACTCGGCCGAGGCCATCGTGGCGCCGTGGATGCCGTCGCGGCCGGTCTTCGAGCCGACGTAGATGACGGGGTTCCCGACTCCCTTCGCTTCTCCCCTGAAGAGCTTTCCTTCCCTCGCGAGCCCGAGGGCGAAGACGTTGACGAGGATGTTGCCGTCGAAGGAGGGGTGGAACGAAGTCTCGCCGCCGACGGTCGGGACGCCGATGCAGTTCCCGTATCCGGAGATGCCGCGGACGACCCCGTCGACGAGATACTTCATGCGCGGCGCGTCGAGCGATCCGAAGCGGAGCGAGTCGAGCGCCGCGACCGGCCGCGCTCCCATCGTGAAGATGTCGCGCAGGATGCCTCCGACGCCGGTCGCCGCCCCCTGGTACGGCTCGATGAAGGAAGGGTGGTTGTGCGACTCCATCTTGAACGCCGCCAGCCACCCGTCACCCACCTCGATGACGCCGGCGTTCTCGCCGGGCCCCTGCACCACGCGCGGGCCGCTCGTCGGGAACTTTCTCAGATGAACGCGGCTCGACTTGTACGAGCAGTGCTCGGACCACATGACCGAGAAGATCCCGAGCTCGAGCCGGTTCGGCTCGCGCCCGAGGATCTCGCGGATGCGCTCGTACTCCTCGGGGGTGATGCCGTGGGAAGCGATCAGCTCGGGGGTGAGAGAGGGGGGGCTCTGCATGGCAGCGGATTGTAGCGAAATGCATTGATGATCGATGATTGATGATTGATGATTGAGAAGCAGGCTGGGATTGAGCGCTCAGACGCTCCAGACGCCCAGGACGCTCGAGACGCTCCAGACGCTCCAGACGCTCAAGACGCCCCAGACGCCCCAGACGCTCCGATCATCTGCTCGATGCGGCCGCGGGTGGTCTGCATGAGCTCGTCTTTCTGGCGGATGGAGAGGCCGCGGGTCTCGATCGGCTCGCCGACGCGGACGTGGACGGGGCCGGGGCGGAGGGAGAGGCGGGCGGGGGGGAGGGCGTCGAAGGTGCCGATGATCGCGACCGGG
The DNA here is from genome assembly GCA_035544735.1 of Thermoanaerobaculia bacterium. Taxonomy (GTDB): domain Bacteria; phylum Acidobacteriota; class Thermoanaerobaculia; order Gp7-AA8; family Gp7-AA8; genus DATKCD01. The sequence goes on along the minus strand of DATKCD010000154.1, from coordinate 6,036 downwards.
ACGAGGGGGAGGCCCGATTTGAGCGCGAGAAGAAACGCGCCGCGCTGAAACGGCCGCATGCTCCCGTCTCGCGAGCGCCCTTCCTCGGGGAAGACGACGATGGAGTTCCCCTTCTGAATGCGGCCGGCGGCCTGGTCGAACGAGGCGATGGCGCGGCTGCGGTTCTTCCGGTCGACGGGAACGAACCCGGCCGCCCTGAGTCCCCAGCCGAAGATCGGGATCGAGAAGAGGCTCTTTTTCGCGAGGAACCGGAGCGGCTGGGGGATCGCGACGAACAGGACGGGGATGTCGAGGTAGCTGCCGTGGTTGGCGACCACGATGTAGCGGCGGGAGGGATCGAGACGGCCGGCTCCCTCGGCGGAAAGGTCGAGCCCGGCGGCCCGGACGATGATCCGGGCCCAGAGGCGGATGAGGCGGTCGATCGAGGAGGCGTCCGAGCGCATCAGGCCGATGATCGTGACGAGGGGGGCGACGACGAGGGTGTCGAGGGTCGCGACCAGCAGGGCGAACACGGTCCGGAGCATCGGGAGGGGATTGTACCGGCTGGAAGCTGACAGCCGGGAGCCGACGGCATACAATCGTGCGCAGAGTTCCAGGGGCCCAGCCTCCGCCCGACCGGGGAGGGAGGCCGTGGAGGAGTGAGCAGGTGTCCGACCTACCATCTACAGCCGTACTCGAGCGCGCACATCCCCCCTCGTCCGAACCCCGCATCAACGACCTGACGATCCACGTGGCGACCGTGAACGGTTCCGGCTCGCAGTCGTCGAACAACGTGCTGATGCGGGCGATCTTCCAGATGGGTGTTCCGGTGAGCGGGAAGAACATGTTTCCGTCGAATATCGCGGGACTGCCGACGTGGTTCACGATCCGGGCGAACAAGGACGGGTGGATCGCGCGGAAGAGGGAAGTGGATCTGCTCGTCGCGATGAACTCGGCGACGGCGCGGGACGACGTGATGGCGCTCGAGCCGGGCTCGATCTGCGTGTACGACGAGCCGACGAACTGCCGGAGCTTCCGCGACGATCTGCTCTTCTACGCGGTACCGTTCTCGAAGCTCGCCGGCGAGGTGACGGACGACTCGCGACTGAGGAAGCTGCTGGCGAACATGGTGTACGTCGGCGTGGTCGCGGGGCTGATCGGGATCGACCGCGAGGAGATCGTCAACGCGCTCGGCAAGCAGTTCAAGGGGAAGAAGAAGGCGATCGACCTCAACGTGCAGGCGGTGGACCGCGGCATGGAGTTCGCGAAGGCGAATCTCGAGCCGCAGAACCGCTGGCTCATCCGCCGGATGGACGCCACGAAGGGAAAGATCATCATCGACGGCAACGCCGCCGCCGCGATCGGCGCGATGTTCGGCGGAGTCACCGTCGTCACCTGGTACCCCATCACCCCCTCGTCCTCGCTCTGCGAGACGATGATCGACTACATGAAGCGCTACCGCGTGAAGGACGGCAAGGCGAACTTCGCCATCGTCCAGGCGGAAGACGAGCTCGCCGCCGTCGGCATGGTCCTCGGCGCGGGATGGGCCGGAGCCCGCTCGATGACCTCCACCTCCGGCCCCGGCATCTCCCTCATGGCCGAGTTCATCGGCCTCGGCTATTTCGCCGAGATTCCGGGCGTGATCTGGGACATCCAGCGCGTCGGCCCCTCGACCGGCCTGCCGACCCGCACCGCGCAGGGCGACGTGCTCCAGGTCGCCTTCCTCTCGCACGGCGACACCCAGCACATCGCCCTCTTTCCCGCCACGGTGGAGGAGTGCTTCGAGTTCGCGATCGAAGCGCTCGATCTGGCCGAGATGTTTCAGACGCCGATCTTCGTCCTGTCCGATCTCGATCTCGGCATGAACAACTGGATGTCGGACGCGTTCCGTTATCCCGATCGGGCCCACCGGCGCGGCAAGGTCCTCGACCGCGAGCAGCTCGAGCAGCTCGGCGGGAAGTGGGCCCGCTACGCCGACGTCGACGGCGACGCGATTCCCTGGCGGACCCTTCCGGGAACCGATCATCCGATGGCGTCCTACTTCACGCGCGGTTCGGGTCACGACGAGCAGGCGCGCTACTCCGAGCGGCCCGAGGACTACAAGAACACGGTCGACCGCCTCCGGAGGAAGTACGACACCGCCCGGCGCTTCGTTCCGAGACCCGTCATCGACCGGAAGGAAGGGGCGAAGATCGGTTTCATCGCCTACGGCACGACCGATTTTCCCCTCGAGGAATCGCGCCACCAGCTCCGCAGCGAGAAAGCGATCGAGACGAGCTACTTCCGGCTGCGGGCCCTCCCGTTCACCGGCGAGCTCCGCGCCTTCGTCGCCGAGCACGACCGCGTCTACGTCGTCGAGCAGAACCGCGACGGCCAGATGGCCGACCTGATCCGGCTCGAGGTCGGCGAAGACCAGGGGAAGGTCCGGAGGATCCTCCACTACGACGGCCTTCCGTGCCACGCCCGCTTCATCACCGATGCCGTCCTCGAGCTCGAAGGCAACGCCCAGGAGTGACACCATGGCAGACAGCGTCCTGAAGACCCGAACCGAAGTCCCGAAGGAAAACCGCCTCGGCCTCAAGGCCCTCGACTATCAGGGCGGCAAGTCGACCCTCTGCGCCGGCTGCGGCCACGACGCCATCAGCAACCAGATCATCCGCGCCTTCTTCGAGATGAGCGTCAAGCCGGAGAAGGTCGCCAAGTACTCCGGCATCGGCTGCTCGTCCAAGACCCCCGCGTACTTCCTGTCGCGATCGCACGGGCTCAATGCCGTCCACGGACGGATGCCGGCCGTCGCCACCGGTGCGGCGCTCGCGAACCGGCAGCTCATCGGCATCGGAGTCTCCGGCGACGGCGACACCGCCTCGATCGGCCTCGGCCAGTTCATGCACATGGTCCGCCGCAACATCCCCTGCATCTACATCATCGAGAACAACGGCGTGTACGGCCTGACCAAGGGGCAGTTCTCGGCGACGGCGGACGAGGGATCGAAGCTCAAGACGGGCGTCGTCAACGATCTCCCGCCGATGGACCTCTGCGCGCTCGCCGTGGAGCTCGGTTGCGGCTTCGTCGCCCGCGGCTTCGCCGGCGACCCGAAGCAGATGGTCAACATCCTCAAGGCCGCCCTCGCGCACGACGGTCTCTCGGTCATCGACGTCATCTCCCCCTGCGTGACCTTCAACAACCACGAGGGATCGACCAAGAGCTATCCGTGGTCGAAGGAGCACCAGGAGCTTCTCCACCAGATCGGCTTCGTCCCGGAGTACGAGCAGATCGAGGTCGAGTACGAGCCGGGCGAGGTGAAGGAAGTCCTGATGCACGACGGATCGAGAGTCCTCCTCAGGAAGCTGGAGGAAGACTACGACCCGGGCGATCCGATGCAGGCCCTCGCGCGGCTCCACAAGGCGCGCGACAACGACCAGCTCCTGACCGGCATCGTTCATCTCCGTCCCGAGAAGAAGAGCTTCATCGAGCTGCTGAACATCGTCGACGAGCCGCTCGCCCTCCTCCGGGAAGACGAGACCCGCCCCGGCCCCGACGTCCTGGACGAGATCATGCAAGAGCTCATGTAACGCCCGCCTGCCGGGCGAGGGGAGGAGTGCATGAAGAAGACCTATCGATCCGACGACAAGGCGGGCGCCCCCGATGCCAAGGGGGCCGTCGAGTCTCAGATGCGCCGCACCCGCGTCATCAAGGGAGACGAGGTTCTCGGCTACGACGGCGCCGGCCGCGAAGAGCACTCCGGCCAGAACTCCCCCGGCAGCGACGACGGCCTGGCCGACAACAGGAAGGAAGACTGCGAGTAGGACCTGGTGTCCTGTTCCGGCGTTACAGGACACTACAGCACGAACAGGACAGACTCCCGTCCCCCCTCCCATGCCTGTCGCGCTCACCGACGTCATCGGCCGCGAGCACCGCTTCGATCGCCCTCCCGGGCGCGTCGTTTCGCTCGTTCCGTCGCTGACCGAGACTCTGTTCGATCTCGGCGCGGGCGGCTCGGTCGCCGCCGTCACCGACTTCTGCCTCTTCCCGAAGGCGGAGCTGCGTGCTCTGACGCGCATCGGCGGCACGAAGACCCCGAGGATCGACGAGATCGCGCGACTCGCTCCCGATCTGATCTACGTCAACCTCGAAGAGAACCTGCGGCGGCACGCCGAGGCGCTCGGAAAGTCCGCCGCGGTCTTCGCGACCGGGCCGAAGAGCGTCGGCGAGGTCGAATCGCTCCTCGCTGTCCTCGGGCGCATTCACGGCGTGGAGCCGGCCGCGGGGGAATGGATCGCGCGCCTGCGGCGGGAGCGCGAGGCGGCCGCGGGCCGCCGGTTCACCTTCGCCTGTCCGATCTGGAAGGATCCGTGGATGTGGTGCGGCGGAGACACCTACGTCTCCGATCTGGTCTCGGCAGCGGGAGGGGTCAACGTTCTCGCGGGCGAGAGCCGCTATCCGCGGCGGCCGCTCGTGGAGGTGCTCGCGCTCGCACCCGAGGTGATCTTTCTTCCCGACGAGCCGTACGCATTCACGGCCGGGGATGCCCGGCCGATCGCCGGCGCGGCGCGCGTCGTCGGCCCGTTCCCCGGGCATCTGTTCACCTGGCACGGCACGCGGACCGTCGCCGGGCTCCGCTTTCTCCGGGAGAGCCTCGCCGCTGAGTTATCCTGACACGCACTCGATGGACTATGGCAGGGTCACTCCCGAGGTCGTCGCCGAGCTGAAGGAAGCGGTCGGCGAGGATTCCGTCGTCACCGATCCCGACGCGCTGCGGCCGTTCGCCTCCGATTACACCGAGGATCTGGTCTTCATGCCGGACGTCGCGGTGCTCCCGCGGACGACCGACGAGGTGCAGCGGATGGTCCGGATCGCCGACCGTCATCGCATCCCTCTGACCCCGCGCGCCGGCGGCACCGGGCTCTCCGGCGGCGCGCTCCCGGTCCTCGGCGGGATCCTCTTCTCCTGCCACCGGATGAACCGGATCCTCGAGATCGATCGCGAGAACCTCGTCGGCGTCGTCGAGCCGGGGGTGATCACGCAGGTATTCCAGGAGGAGGTCGAGAAAGTCGGCCTCTTCTATCCGCCCGATCCGGCATCACGCGGATCGTGCACGCTCGGGGGCAACGTCGCCGAGAACGCCGGCGGGCCGCGCGCGGTGAAGTACGGTGTGACGAAGGACTACGTCCTCGGGATCGAGGCGGTCCTTCCCGACGGCACGCTCATCAAGGCAGGCGGAAAGCTCTACAAGGACGTCACGGGATACAACCTGACGCAGCTCCTGGTCGGATCGGAGGGAACGCTCGCGATCCTGACGAAACTCTGGATGAGGCTGATCCCGTGGCCGCCGCACCGGAAGGTGCTGCTGGCGCCGTTCGGCTCGTTCGAGGCGGCGGCGAAGGCGGTGGTGAACGTCTTCACGAAGGGGGTGCAGCCGAGCGCCTGCGAGCTGATGGAGCGCGACGCGGTCGAGTGCGCGGTGCGGCAGCTCGGGAAGGAGTGGCCGCACGCCGAGGCGGCGGCGCATCTGCTGCTCGAGGTCGACGGCCACTCGATGGAGCGGGTCGACGAGGAGGCGATGCTGATCGGCGAGGCGTGCATGGAGGCGGGAGCCGACGACGTGCTGCTGGCCGACGACGAGCGCCGGATGCGGGAGATCTGGTCGCTGCGGCGGTCGATCGGCGAGGCGGTCAGGTCGGTCGGCATCTACAAGGAAGAGGACACGGTCGTGCCGCGAAGCCGCATCCCGGAGCTGATCGCCGGCGTCAAGGAGATTGCCGCCCGCTACGGTCTGACCACGATCTGTTACGGGCATGCGGGTGACGGCAACATCCACTGCAACATCATCAAGACCGTCGACGACGAGACGTGGAACGGCGTGCTCCCCTCGGCCATCCGGGAGATCTTCGAGCACACCGCCGCCCTCGGCGGGCAGGTCTCGGGCGAGCACGGCATCGGCTGGGTCCAGCGCGAGTTTCTCCCGATCACCCGCGGCGCCGCCGAGATCGCCCTCATGCGGAAGATCAAGGACCAGTTCGACCCCAGGGGCATCCTGAATCCGGGAAAGATCTTTCC
>DATKCD010000153.1:0-13157 GCA_035544735.1 Thermoanaerobaculia bacterium | reverse complement strand
CGTCCTCTTTCTCGGGTTCTATTTCTTTCTCGAGTTCGTCGGCGGCTTCGGCGGCCGCTCGCTCTACATTCACGCCGGGATGATCTTCGGCACGGTGATGGCGCTCAACGTCTGGATGGTGATCTGGCCGGCCCAGAAGCGAATCATCCGGGCAACGAAGGAAGGGACGGCGCCCGACGCCGTGGACGTCGCGCAGGCTGGCCTCCGCTCGCGGCACAACACGTTCATGTCCGTCCCTCTGATTTTTCTCATGGTCAGCAACCATTACCCGACGATCTTCGGCGCGAGCACGCCGTTGGCCGGCCTTCCGATGCGCGACTGGTATCTGATCCTGCTCGTCGCGATCGGCTTCATCGCGACCCGCCTGATGTACGGGAAGTCGGCGAAGGTCGGGGGATTCTGACGGCGGGCGCACCCGACGGCGGCGTGAGAACGGGGCTGCGTGCGCAGCCCCGCTCTCGGCGGCGGCTGATCTACTGGCTGATCTACGCGCGGTAGATGCGGGCGAGTCGTTGCGGTCGCGCGGCCTCCCCCCTCCCGGGCGGCGCTCCCGGCGCTGCTCGCTCCTCGGAACGATCCGTCGCTCCCCCACCCTCCCCCCGCCCTTGCGCGCATAGAATGTGCGCCATGACGATCCGGAAAATGCTCGAGGACATCGAGGCGCAGACGCTCTCGCCTCGCGCCGCGCTCAGCGCGGGCACGCGCGGCCGCGACCGGCGGGAGCCGGAAGATCCCCTCCGGACGAGCTACCAGCGCGACCGCGACCGCATCATCCACTCGAAGGCGTTCCGCCGCCTCAAGCACAAGACCCAGGTGTTTCTGGCGCCCGAGGGGGACCATTACCGGACGCGTCTCACGCACGTGCTGGAAGTGACGCAGATCGCGCGGACGATCGCGCGCGCGCTGCGGCTGAACGAGGACCTGACCGAGGCGATCGGGCTGGGGCACGACCTGGGGCACAGCCCGTTCGGCCACGCCGGCGAGGCGGCGCTCAACGAGCTCGTGCGCGGCGGGTTCAACCATTACCGCCAGTCGGTCCGCGTCGTCGAGAAGCTCGAGAACGAGGGACGGGGGTTGAACCTGACCGTGGAGGTCCGCGACGGAATCCTCAAGCACTCGAAGGGAGAGAAGGGGGAGCTGCTGCGCAAGCGGCCGCGCTCGAGAGCGCTGACGCTGGAAGGAGACGTGGTGCGGATCTCGGACATCATCGCGTACGTGAATCACGACATCGACGACGGGATCCGCGCGGGTCTGCTGCGCGAGCGCGACATCCCGAAGCCGATCCGAAGCGTGCTGGGGAAGCGTGCGAGCCTGCGCATCGCGACGATGGTGCGGGACGTCGTGGAGGCGACGCTGGAGCGCGATCACGAGTCGATCGCGATGACGCCGGAGGTCTACCAGGCGCTCGAGGATCTGCGCGCGTACATGTTCGAGAACCTCTATCTGATCCCGAAGATCCGGAGGGAGTTCGAAAAAGCGCAGGGGATGCTGACGGCGCTGTTCGAGCACGTGTCGGCGCGGCCGGAGGAGTACCTCGATACGAGCTCGGGCGAGCCGGTCGACCGGCTGACGCTCGACTTCATCGCGGGGATGACGGATCGCTACGCGATCAGCCTGTACGAACGGGTGTTCGTCCCGCGGCCGTGGCTGGTGTGAGGCGGTCCGGAAACAGAAAGGACGCTCGTGCCGAGCGCCCTTCCGCCTTCGATCGGGGGCCGGTGTGGACTTACTTCCGACCCTTCCTCTTCGCGTTGAGGGAGGTCTTCAGGTCCTTGCCCGCCTTGAAGCGGACGTTGCGGCTCGCCGGGATCTGAATGGTCTCGCTGGTGCGCGGATTGCGGCCCGTGCGCGCTTTCCGCTCGCTCACCGAGAAGCTGCCGAGACCGGGAATCGAGCATCGCTCTCCACTCTGACACGTGTCGGCGATGTATCCGACGAACGCATCGTAGGCGGCATTCGCTTCCTTCTTCGAAATGCCGGCCTGCTCGGCGATCGCGCTGACCACGTCAGCTTTTCCTGCCATAAAACTTCCTCCTGATGAAAACAGCTCTGATGTCGTGCGGACTGATCGTCAATCTAAGAGAACCCCTGGGGATTGTCAACGTGAAATCCCGCGCTGTTACGCGGTTTTTCGCGCGCGCGACGGGCTCTGCAAAGCTGCGCCTTACCACGTTTGCGCCGCGGCTGCGAGAGCAGCCGACACATCGATCCGGCGGCGCACGGCGGATCGGTTCCACGGCCATCGCCCGCGCGTTTCACCGCAACGCGAGCCGATCGTTCGCTTTACGCTGCCGGACCGCGCCGCCCTTTCCAATTATTCTGACGAGCGCCTGCGCAGTCCGCTCGCCGTGTACCCGTCGAGCCCCATCTCGGGAGTCAGCACGAGCGCCCCCTCCTCGAGCGCGCCGCTCAGCGAGGGAGGAACGCGCGGTCCGAGATCGAGTCTCTCGAACTCCGGCCTTCTCTCGAGAAACGCGAGAACCACGCTCCGATTCTCTTCCGGTTCGATCGAACAGGTGGCGTAGATGATCTCGCGCTCGGCCAGATCGGCGACCGAAAGCAGCATCGCGAGCTGTCGGGCGCCGTGCTCGTCGAGTTCGCCCGCGGTGATCCGATGCCTCACCTCCGGGTTCTTTCGAATCGTGCCGGTCGCGCTGCACGGGGCGTCGAGCAGGACCGTGTGGAACGCCGCTCGAAACGGAAGGCTCGTCGCGTCGCCCGCCACCGCGCGCGGAAGCGATCCGAAAACGCGCTTCCAGATCCTCTGCATCGACGCGAGACGCGAGAGCGACCGGTCGAGACCGGTCACCGCATTGCCGCGGAGGCGGAGGACGATCGACTTCCCCCCCGGCGCCGCCGCCGCGTCGAGAACGCTCACCCCGCTCTCGACCAGCTCCGCCACGATCGCGCTCCCTTCGTCCATCGGATGGAACATCCCCCGCTCGATCTCCTCCGCGAGCGCCGCCGTCGACCCGCGCAGACGGAACATCGGAAGGCCGAACGGAGACGGCTCCGCCGCGATCCCTTTCCGGTGGAGCAGATCCGCGGCATCCTCGAGCGAGAGCTTCGCCGTGTCGACCAGCACGTCCGGATACGACGGCTCCTGATTCGCCTCGGCGATCCGTCGCGCGCGATCGAGGCCGAATCGCGAGATCCACCGCCGGAGAAGCCATTCCGGATGTCCCGTGCGGATCGCCAGCGCCTCCGCCCCCTCCCCTGCCGGCAGGAGCGAGACGAGCGAGGTTCGGGTCGCGCCGCGCAGCACCGCGTTCACGAACCCGCGGGCCCGCGGCGTCCGCCGCGCTGCGATCTCGACGTGCTCGTTCACCACGGCGTACGCCGGCGCCTCCATCTCCATCATCTGATAGAGGCCCGAGCGGAGCAGGACGACGACCTCCGGATCGATCGATCCGATCTTCCGCCGCGCCAGCCTCTCGATGAGGAAATCGAGCCGCGTCCTCCACCGCAGCACCCCCCGCACGACCGTCGCGATGAATCCGCGATCGCTCTCGCCTGCCGACTCCCGCTCGATCGCGAAGTCCGCCCGCGCACGATCCAGCTCGACGCGGAGCAGGGCCCGATATGCCCGCTCCCGCTCGTTCACCGGAGCGCCTCTCCCCGCCGCAGCCCGTAACCGCGCAGCACATCCGCCGCCGGCGCCTCCCTCTTCCCCGGCCGCTGCAGCCGTTCGAGACGCAGCGCCCCCTCCCCCAGCGCCACCACCACCCCTTCCCCCTCCATCGAGAGGATCGTTCCCGGCTCTCCACTCCCCTCCGCGGGGCGGATCGCCGTCAGCTTCACCGTCTCTCCTCCGATCGGCGCGAACGATCCCGGCCACGAATCGAAGGCGCGAAAACGGTCGTACACGAGCCTCGCCGCCTCGTTCCACGACACCATCCCCTCCTGCTTGTCGATCTTCGGAGCGAAGCTCGCCCGGGCGTGGTCCTGCTCGCTCGCGCGCGCCTCCCCTCTCTGAATCGCTTCGATCACTTCGAGCAGAAGTCCTCCGCCCGCCTCCGCGAGCCTCGCCGCGAGCGAGGGCGCGCGCTCGTCCGGGCCGATCTCCAGCGCCGCCTTCGCGAAGACCGGCCCGTGATCGAGCTCCTCGTCCACCCGCATGATGGAGACCCCGCTCCTCGTCTCTCCCGCCTGGATCGCCCGCTGGATCGGGGCCGCTCCGCGCCACGCCGGAAGGAGCGACGCATGGACGTTGAGAAAGCCGTGGGGCGGAACGGCGAGCAGCGCGCCCGGAAGGATCCGCCCGTACGCGACGACCACCCCGAGGTCGGGCCCGGCGGCGCCCACGGCGGAGTGGAGCTCGCCGGTGCGGATCTTCGCCGGCTGCACGAGCGGCACGCCGGCCTCGAGGGCGAGCTCCGCCACCGCTGGTCGGCGCGGCTTCATCCCGCGTCCCGCCGGACGGTCGGGCTGCGCCACCACGAGCACGACCTCGTGCCCCGAGGCGAGCAGGGCGCGCAGCGAGGGGACCGCGAACTCCGGAGTCCCGAAGAAGACGATCTTCACGCGTGCGATTCTAGTGGACTGTAACGACTGAATCGATGGCAGATGGCGAAGGGACCGGCGTCGCGAACGAGCAGCGGTGAGGAATGGCGGGACTACCCGGGAAGCGCAACGGTCACTCCGGCTCCGGCTCGGGGGGCGCCTGGGCGGGCTCGTACGGGGCGGAAGTCCCCTCCGCGGTCGACTCCGGCTCCGGGGTCGCCCCGCTCGATTGCGACGCCGGCGCCTGGGCGGGGTTGTCGACCGACTGCATCGAGCTCGGCACGTTCTGGTAGTCGCGAGGGACCGGCTCTCCGTGACACCCGGCCAGAGCGGGGAGAACGAAGACGAAAATCGCAATCAATCTCGTCACGCCTCTGTTCGGTTCACAGATGGTGCCATCGCCGGCACCGGGGAGATCAGACGATGAGACCAGCCACCGGATTTGCCGTCCTTCTGCTCTGCGCCGCCCTCGCGGTCGATGCGCAGGGGGCCGGCGGAGATGCTGCCTGGGAGCGCCGCCCGGAGGGGGCGGAGGGGGGACGCGCCGCGGCCGGCCCGATCGACGAGGCGATCGCCGCGTATCGCGCCGACCTCGCCGCCGATCCCGCAGATCTCGAGGCTCGATGGAAGCTGGTGCGCGCGCTCCGCTTCCGGGGCGTGTACGCGACCGCGACGGTCGACGAGAAGAAGACGATCTTCGAGGAAGGAAAGCGGATCGGCGGCGAGGGGATCGCGCAGCTCGACGAGATTCTGGCGAGCCGCGGGGCGGGGCCGGTGACGAAGAGCCGCGAGAAGAGCGTCGCCGAGGCGCTCCGGGACGTCCCGCATGCGGGAGAGCTCCTCTACTGGGACGCGGTGACCTGGGGTGAATGGGCGCTGGTCTTCGGGAAGCTCGCTGCGGCGAGACAGGGAGCGGCGGATCGAATCCGGCGCGAGTCGACGATCGTGATGCTCATGGATCCGTCGATCGAGAACGGCGGGGGAGCGCGGGTGCTCGGACGGCTGCATCACCAGACTCCGCGCGTGCCGTTCATCACCGGATGGGCCTCCGATGCGAAGGCGGTGGAGTACCTCGGAGAGTCGCTCGAACACGGCTCCGGCGTCACCGTGACGAAGGTGTTCCTCGCCGAGGCGCTGGTGGCGGCCGACTCGGGGGCGAAGCCGCGGGCGATCGCGATTCTCCGGGAGGTCGTGGCGGCCGGGAGCGATCCGACACATACGGTAGAGGATGCGGCGGCGAAGGCCGACGCCCGGGCGCTGCTGGCCGACTGGGGCGCGAAGTAGCGGGAGCGTCGGGCTCCGCCTCCGCTTGACTCGGCGGCGACCGCGCGCCGAGACTGCACGGGTGAATCCGCGGCGCGTTCTCCAGGTCAGCGAGCTCCTTTCGGCCGTCAACAGCGAGCTCGCCTCTCGTTTCCGTGAAGTCTGGGTCGAAGGAGAGGTCACGAACTTCACCCGTTCGGCGCCGGGCCACCTCTACTTCACGATCAAGGACGAGAAGTCGCAGCTCCAGGTCGTGATGTTCGGGATGCGGGCGCGGCAGCTCCCGTTCCGGATCGAGAGCGGGATGAAGCTGATCGTGCGGGGCCGTCTCAACGTCTACGAGTCCCGAGGATCGTTCCAGCTCATGGCGGACACGGCGGAGCCGGCGGGGATCGGCGCGCTGCAGCTCGCGTTCGAACAGCTCAAGGCCCGCCTCGCGGCCGAAGGGCTGTTCGAGGCGGCGAGGAAGAAGCCGCTCCCGATGCTTCCCCGCCGGATCGCGATCGTCACCTCGCCGACCGGGGCGGCCATCCGCGACGTGCTCAACGTCCTCGGCCGCCGCTTCGAAGGGCTCGCGATTCAGCTCTATCCCGTCCGCGTGCAGGGGCCGACCGCGGCGAGAGAGATCGCGGCGGCGATCCGGGCGCTCTCCCGCTGGCAGCTCCACGACGTGATCCTGATCTGCCGCGGCGGCGGCTCGCTCGAGGACCTCTGGCCCTTCAACGAGGAGATCGTGGCCCGCGCCCTCGCCGAGTGCTCGATCCCGACGATCTCGGGCGTGGGGCACGAGATCGACTTCACCATCTGCGACTTCGTCGCCGACCTCCGCGCGCCGACCCCGTCGGCCGCGGCGGAGGTCGTGATCCGCGCGAAGGCCGAGATCGGCGATCAGATCGACCACTCGGTCCGCCGGATCCGTCACGTCCTCGACTCGCGCGTCCGTCACTACCGCGCCGAGCTGCGGCACCTCGCCTCGTCGGACGGGGTCGGCCGCGTTCCGATGCGCGTCGGCCGGCTTCGCGAGGGGCTTCAGACCGACCGAGTCGCCCTCTATCGCCTCCTCGAAGGACAGGCGCGGGTCGTGCGCCGCCGGCTCGACGCCTGCACCGAGCCGCTCGGCCGGTTTCCCGACAGGCTCGCGATCCCCGACCGCATGCGCCTGGTCGCCGTCCTCTCCGGCCGCCTCGCCACCGCCACGCGCGGGCGCCTCGCCACCGCCCGCGGCGATCTGAGAGGGCGGATCGCCACCCTCCATGCGGTCTCCCCTCTTTCCGTCCTCGCGCGCGGATACGCCATCGCCTTCTCCCTCGGACGCAGACGCAAACCGATCCTCGACGCGACCACCGTCTCCATCGGCGATCCGATCGAAGTCCAGGTGCGCAAAGGCCGCCTCCGCTGCACCGTCGACGGCCATACGCTCGGCGTCGAGTCCCTCTGGCCCATCCCACCCGACGCCGATTCCGAATCGTGAGATCATCCCGGGAGATCCGATGGCGAAACCACGCTCCAACGACTTCGAAAAGGCCTTCAGGCAGCTCGAGAAGATCGTCCAGCGCCTCGAAGCCGAAGAGCTCTCCCTCGACGACTCGCTCCAGCTCTTCGAGGAGGGGATCCGTCTCTCGCGGTTCTGCCACCAGAAGCTCTCCGAGGTCGAGAAGAAGATCGAGCTGATTCTGTCCGACGCCGCCGGCGAGCCGGTGACCGAGCCGTTTCTCCGCGAGGACGAAGAGGACGAGAACGCCGGACAGGAGCCCGATCTCGTCTAGTGTCCTGAGACGTCGGAATCGATGGCAGATGGCGAAGAGATCGGCGTCGTGAGCGAGGCGCGCCGACGCAGGCATAGCGGGGTCTATGCTGAGGAGGCGCAACGTGCTATTGACTCCGGCGTTACAGTCCACCAGCTGATGGCCGCATCGCGCAGGAGCCGGACGTGGCGCGTGATCAGGATCGTCTGGGTCACGGCCGGGCTTGTCTTCATGCTGTATCTCGTGCTCTCGTACTTCGCCTGGGGCGTCGACGAGCGCGTGTTGCGCTCCGGCGGCGGGGTCGAGGTCGCGGACGACGCGCGCTCGATGCGGTTCACGCCCGCGGATGGCGAGGGGCGGCCCGGGCTGATCTTCATTCCGGGCGGCATGGTCGATCCGCGCGCCTACGCTCCACTTCTGCACGGAATCGCGAGCGCAGGCCATCCCGTCATCCTCGTCAAGCATCCTCACCTCGGCGGCCGTCACGCGATGGGAGAGGACGGGAGACGCGAGACGGTCGCCCGCGCGCTCATTGCGCTGGAAGCGGCGCCCGGCGAGGCGCGATGGATCGTCGCGGGCCACTCGCTCGGCGGAGCGATCGCCGCACGCCTCGCGCGGACTCGTCCCGCACGCATGGCGGGACTCGTCCTTCTCGGCACGACTCACCCGCGCGATTTCTCGATCGCCGACTTCCCGCATCCCGTCATCAAGGTCTATGGCACGCGCGACGGGATCGCCCCGCTCGCAAAGTCGAAACCGAACGCGCACAACCTCCCGCCTTCGACGCGCTGGATCGCGATCGAAGGCGGCAACCACTCCCAGTTCGGCTACTACGGGTTCCAGCTCCTCGACGGCCGAGCGCGCATCTCGAGAGAAGAGCAGCAGCGCCAGATCCTCGAAGTCCTCCTCGAACCTCTCGAGGCGCCCTGGCTACAGGCTGGGGCGGCTCGCGCCCTTCCCTGACGTACAATTCGCCCCCGCATGTCGACCCTACCCGGTCTGCAGGAGCAGCTCGAGCTGTGGCGCTCGTGGGTGGATGCGACGCTCGAGGCCGAGCTCCCCGCCGAGTCCACCCGCCCCGAGGCGATCCATCGGGCGATGCGCTGGGCGGTCCTCGGCGGCGGCAAGCGGCTCCGCCCCATCCTGGCCATCGCCGCCGCCTCCGCGTGCGGCGCCGATCCGCGGCCGCTGCTCCGCCCGATCTGCGCTCTCGAGCTGATCCACACGTATTCTCTGGTTCACGACGACCTGCCGGCCCTCGACGACGACGAGCTCCGCCGCGGACGGAAGACCACGCACGTGGTCTTCGGCGAGGCGCTCGGGATCCTGGCGGGCGACGCGCTGCTGACCGAGGCCTTCTGCTGGCTGACCGAGCCGGTCGATTCGGTTCCGGCCGAGAGGCAGTTGCGCGCCGTACGTCGGGTCGCGCGAGCCATCGATTCCACCGGCATGATCGGCGGTCAGGTCGCCGATCTCGAGGCCGAGCGGATCCAGCAGAAGACCGGGGACCGGGCGATGCTGCTCGAGACCCTGGAGTTCATCCACCGGAACAAGACCGGGCGGCTCCTGACCGCCTCGGTCGAGCTCGGCGGGATTCTCGCGGGCGCCGCCGAGACGGCCCTTTCGCATCTGCGCGGCTACGGAGAGGCGCTCGGCCTGGCGTTCCAGATCGTCGACGATCTGCTCGACGTCGAGCAGACCTCGGAGGCTCTCGGAAAGACGGCCGGGAAGGACGCGGCTCAGGGAAAACTGACGTACCCCTCTCTGGTTGGAGCGGAGGAGGCGCGGCAGCGAGCCGATGCGCTGCTCGAAACTGCCTGCCGGAGTGCTGCTATGATCGTCGGTCCGGGGAACTATCTCCCGCAGATGGCACGTTACATAGGCGCGCGCCGGACATAGCGCGCGGACCCGGAAAGGCGGACCGACAGGGATGGCCAGACTACTCGACTCGATCCAGACCCCCCACGACCTGCGGAAGCTCGACCGCTCGAAGCTTCCCCAGCTCGCGCAGGAGATCCGCGATCAGGTCATCGAAGTCGTCTCCCAGCTCGGCGGCCATTTCGGCGGGAACCTCGGGGTCGTCGAGCTCACCCTGGCGCTCCACTACGTCTTCAACACGCCGCACGATCAGCTCGTCTGGGACACGGGTCACCAGTCGTATCCGCACAAGCTGATCACCGGCCGGCGGGACCGGTTCCACACGATCCGTCAGCACAACGGGATCTCCGGCTTCTGCAAGCGCGAGGAGTCGATCTACGACGTGTTCAATGCGGGCCACGCGTCGACCTCGATCTCGGCGGCGCTCGGGATCGCGGTCGCGCGCGATTTCAGGAAGGCCGACTACCGGGTGGTCGCCGTCGTCGGCGACGGAGCGCTCTCGGGCGGGCTCGCCTTCGAAGGGCTCAACCAGGCGGGGCATCTGAAGCGGAAGCTCATCCTGATCCTCAACGACAACGATCTGTCGATCTCCACCAACGTCGGTGCGATCTCCGGCTACCTCAACCAGATCATCAAGGGTCAGAAGTACAACGCGCTGAAGGAGCTCGCCAAGGGCGTCATGGACCGGATCCCGGTGGTCGGAGGGAAGATCCACGACATGGCCTCGGACACCGAGGAGATGCTCAAGCACATGGTCGTGCCGGGGCTTCTGTTCGAGGAGCTCGGTTTCAAGTACGTCGGCCCGTACGACGGTCACGATCTGGAGCTGCTGCTGAACCTGTTCGAGGAGCACAAGGACTACGACGGGCCGATCCTGATCCACGTCATCACGAAGAAGGGGAAGGGATACGAGCCGGCCGAGGTCAAGCCGATCTGGTCGCACGGAGTCACTCCCTTCGACGTCGCCTCGGGCGAAGTGAAGAAATCCGACAAGCCGGCGGCGCCGAGCTACACCGGCGTGTTCTCTCAGGCGCTGATCGAGCTCGCGAAGAGCGACCAGAAGATCGTCGCGATCACCGGCGCGATGCCGGAGGGGACGGGACTCGACAAGTTCGGCAAGGCGTTTCCGGACAGGATGTTCGACGTCGGGATCGCCGAAGAGCACGCGGTGACGTTCAGCGGCGGGCTGGCAACGCAGGGAATGAAGCCGGTGGCGGCGATCTATTCGACGTT
This sequence comes from Thermoanaerobaculia bacterium, assembly GCA_035544735.1. Lineage (GTDB taxonomy): Bacteria > Acidobacteriota > Thermoanaerobaculia > Gp7-AA8 > Gp7-AA8 > DATKCD01. The sequence continues at coordinate 2,535 of DATKCD010000153.1, read as the reverse complement.
CCTTCAGCGGGCGTTCGACCAGGTGTTCCACGACGTCGCGATCATGGACCTGCCGGTCGTGTTCGCGCTCGACCGGGCGGGGATCGCCGGGGCCGACGGGCCGACTCATCACGGGATCTATGACATGGCGTACCTGCGCCTGTTCCCGAACCTGATCTGCATGGCGCCGAAGGACGAGAACGAGCTGAGGCACATGCTCAAGACGGCGCTCGAGACCGGACATCCGACCTCGCTGCGGTATCCGCGCGGCTCGGGATGGGGCGTCGAGATCGAAGCGGAGATGAAGTCGCTCCCGATCGGGCGCGGTGAAGTGATGCGCGAAGGGGGCGACGGCGTGATCTTCGCCATCGGAAACGAGGTCTGGCCTTCGGTCCGCGCCGCCGAGATCCTCGAGGGGGACGGGGTCTCGATCGCGGTCGTGAACGCCCGCTTCGTCAAGCCGCTCGACGACGATCTCATCCGCAGGTTCTGCAAGCCGGGGGCGAAGATCCTCACGGTCGAAGAGGGATCGCTGGCCGGCGGATTCGGCTCCGCGATCCAGGAGCGCTGCGAGCAGCTCGGCCTCGGCGGGTTCGAGATCGGGCGCATCGGGATCCCCGACGAGTACGTCTCTCACGGCACGCAGGACATCCTGCGGGCGCAGTACGACCTTCACCCCGAAGGGATCGCCGCGAGGATGCGCAAGCTCCTCGGGCTCGAGGCGGCCGGCCGCCGCATCGCCACCGGCGCCTGACGAGAGGCGGGCGGTGCCTCCGAAGCCGAAACGCCTCCGCCTCGATCTCGCCCTCGTCGAGCGCGGTCTCGCCCCCACCCGCTCGCGCGCGCAGTCCCTCATCATGGCCGGACGCGTCCTCGTCTCCGGCTCCTGCGTCGACAAGCCGGGAGCCACCGTCGCCGGCGACGACGAGCTTCGCGTCGACCAGCCCGAGCATCCGTGGGTCGGCCGCGGCGGCATCAAGCTCGCCGAGGCGCTCGAGCGCTTCGGCATCGACCCCGCCGGGCGCGTCTGCGCCGACGTCGGCGCCTCCACCGGAGGCTTCACCGACGTCCTGCTCCAGCGCGGCGCGGCCTGCGTCTACGCCATCGACGTCGGTTACGGGCAGCTCGATCAGAAGCTCCGCGAAGATCCCCGCGTCATCGTCCGCGAGAAGACCAACGCACGCTTTCTCGAGCCGGAGCACTTCGAGCGCCGACCCGATCTGATCACCATCGACGTCTCGTTCATCTCGCTCCGCCTGATCCTTCCGCCGATCGCCCGGATCCTCGCGCCGGGGGGAGACCTGATCGCGCTCATCAAGCCGCAGTTCGAGGTCGGCAGAGGCGAGGTGGGAAAAGGCGGAATCGTGCGGAACGCGGAGGCGCGCGACCGGGCGATCCGCGAGGTCGTCGCGTTCGCCGCCGAGACCGGCTTCGAGCGACCCGTCACGATCGAAAGCCCGATCCGCGGCGCCGAGGGAAATCTCGAAGCTCTGATGCACGCCCGCTCGCCCGCCAGGAGAGACGATCGTGGCTGAGCCGGTCCGGCGATGGCTCGTCACCGGCGCCTCGGGGATGCTCGGCTCCGACCTCACCGCGGCGCTCCGCCGGGCGGGCGAGTCGGTGATCCCCTTCGGGCGCGCGGAGCTCGACCTCACCCGCGCCGCCGACGTTCGCCGCGCCGCCCTCCGGACCCGCCCCGACGTCATCGTGAACTGCGCGGCATGGACGAAGGTGGACGCCGCCGAACAGGACCGCCGGACCGCGGAGCTGGTCAACGGGACCGCGGTCGGACATCTCGCCGAAGCGGCCGACACGACCGGCGCCCTCCTGATCCAGATCTCCACCGACTTCGTCTTCGACGGGACCTCGAGCCGCCCCTATAGACCCGAGGATCCTCCCGCTCCTCTCTCCGCCTACGGCGCCTCGAAGCTGATCGGAGAGCGGGAGGCCGCGCGCGCCTCCGCCCATCTCGTCGTGCGCGCCTCCTGGCTGTTCGGGGCCGGCGGGCCGAACTTCGTCGAGGCGATCAGAAAGCAGGTCGACTCGGGGCGCACCGAGCTGCGCGTGGTCGACGACCAGCACGGGCGGCCGACGTGGACGCCCCACCTCGCCGCAGCGATCGTCGCGCTCGGCCGCGCCGCCCTCGGCAGCGCCGACGCGCGCGGCATCGTCCACTACGGCGACGAGCCCCCCTGCTCCTGGTTCGACTTCGCCGTCGAGATCGTCGCCGCCCTCCGCCCAGCCGGCGAGATCGTCGTCCGCCCCGTCCCCAGCTCCGAGTTCCCGCGTCCCGCCGCTCGCCCACCCTTCTCGGTGCTCGATACCTCGCGTTACGAGTCGATCACCGGACTCCGGCCGGCATCGTGGAAGGAAGGACTCGCCCGGTATCTCGGGGCGTCCGGAGCGTTTGGAGCGTCTTGAGCGTCTTGAGCGTCTTGAGCGTCTTGAGCGTCTTGAGCGTCTTGTGCGTCTTGGTGCGTCTTGGGCGTCTTGGGCGATAGAAACGAAGAGTGGAAGGGAGCGACTGGCGTTCTACGCCATTTGTCCTTGGTTCTA
>DATKCD010000152.1:0-51337 GCA_035544735.1 Thermoanaerobaculia bacterium | reverse complement strand
CAGGCGTTCATCATCGCGAGCAGGGCCGCGAGGCCCTCGAAGCTCGCCCCGTAACCGACGCTCGTCGGCACCGCGACGATCGGCTGGCGGAACAGACCTCCGACGACCGACGGCAGCGCTCCCTCCATTCCGGCGACGACGATCAGCACGTCCGCCGCCGAGATCGTCTCTCCCCGCGCCAGGAGGCGATGGAGCCCGGCGACGCCGCAATCGTACGAGCGAGCGACCTCGAGCCCGAAGAACTCCAGCGTCCCCGCCGCCTCCTCCGCGACCGGAACGTCGGACGAACCGGCGGTCAGCACGCCGACCGACCCCGCGGAAGGCCGCCGGCTCCTCCCCCGCATCAGAAGCGCGCCCGAAGCGCGGTACTCGACCCCGGCGTACTTCCGCACGATCGGCTCGGCCTTCGAGGGATCGACCTTCGTCGCGAGAAGCGGCAGCTCGCGCGAGACGAACCATCCGACGATCTCGTCGAGCTGATCCGCGGTCTTCGGCAGGCCGAATACGACCTCCGGAAGAGCCGATCGCGTCTCGCGGTGGAGATCGATCCGGTGGTAGCCGACTTCGACGAAGCCCCATCCGCGGAGAAACTCCTCCGCGCGACCGCGCGTCACGCTCCCCTGCTCCATCCCGGTGAGCAGCTCGTCGAGGGTCACTGGAGGTCGCTCCGGTTCAACTTGCCCGAACGGAAGCCCTCGAGGTCGAGCGTCAGCAGCGGGACGCCGAGGCGCGCGGCGCCGGCGAGCAGCGCCTCGCGGACCGCCGGGTCGGCGGCGCGCGCGATGTCGGCGGGCTCGAGCTCGATCCGCATCGTCGTTCCGTCGAAGCGCGCGCGGCAGATCCGGAAGCCGAGCTTGCGGAGCAGCGCCTCCATCCCCTCGATCATCCCCAGCTTGTCCACGGTCACCTCCGACCCGTACGGAATGCGCGAGGAAAGGCAGGGAGCGGCCGGCTTGTCCCAGAGCTCGAGATCGAGCGCGCGCGCGATCGCGCGAATCTGGCTCTTGCCGAGGCCCGCATCGGCCAGAGGAGCGACCACGCCGAAGCGGCGCGCCGCCTCGTGCCCGGGACGATGGTCGCCGGCGTCGTCGCACGTGTACCCATAGGCGATCGAGAGACCCTCCTCGGCCGCGATCCGCTCGCAGATCTCGAACAGCGTGTGCTTGCACCAGAAGCAGCGATCGCGATCGTTGCGCGCGTATTGCGGAAGCGAGATCTCGTCGGTGCGGACCACGCGGTGCTCCGCTCCGAGAGCGGCGGCGAATCGAATCGCCTCCTCGAGCTCGCGGCGCGGCATCGACGGAGAATCGGCCGTGATCGCGATCGCGCCCTCGCCCAGGACCCGCCTGGCGCCGGCGAGCAGAACGCCCGAGTCGACTCCCCCGGAGAATGCGACGAGGAGCCGCCCTCGCGGTCGAATCGCCGCCTCGAGGCGCGCCAGCGCCTCGGCGGCATCCACGGCGGCTATCCCCCGGGACGATGCATGGATCGGATCGACGATCGTGCTCACGGCCGGAATCACTCCTGGCGCCCCCGGTGCGCGGCTCCCGGGCGCGGAGCTCGCGCGATTGTATGGGACCGGCTCCCGGAATTCGAGGCGGAGCGCTCCCATGCAGATCCGTCGCCACGCCGCCGGATCGCCGCGCGGCCGAATTGGCGGAAACCACTGGAGATTGAACATTTCCGGGGCGTTTGCTATCGTCCCGGTAAACCCGCAGAAGGCAGACGCGCGTTGATCATCGAGTGCTCCCACTGTCAGGCGCGGTACCAGTACGACCCAGCCCGCTTCGAAGGGAGGCCGTCGAAGAAGATCCGTTGCGCGAAATGCCACGAGGTCTTCGAGATCAGCAACCCCGACGCGGTGGCGGGCGCTCCGGAGCCGGCGCCCGCATCGCGGCCGCAGAGCGCGGCGAGCTCATCCCCGGAGCACGACCTGACGATGTCGCGCGGACGCCGAACCTCCGGCGGCTCGGTCGAGACACCCCCGGTTCCCGATCCGCCTCCCGATACTTCCGGGCGCGAGGCTCTCGGCATCCCGAAGGATCTGCGGTTTTCCGTCGCGATCACGGATGGAGCCGATTCGGCGAGAGTCTTCCGGATCGAGAAGCCTCGGGTCACGATCGGCCGATCGGGCGCCGACATCGCTCTCAACGACGTGGAAGCCTCGCGGGAGCACGCGGCGCTCGAGATCCGTGGTCGTACCGTTCTGCTCCGCGATCTCGGTTCGACCAACGGGACGATTCTCGAGGGGCGGCGCCTCAGCGAGCCGGCCGAGATCCAGAACCAGCAGGAGTTCGTGATCGGCCTGACGACGCTGATGCTGATCGTGACGATTGCCGACTGAGGCGTCTCGCGAGCGCCGTCTTCTTGACACCCGCAGGCGCGGCGCGGAGACTGGAGAGCGATGTCCCGGCATGCCACGGCGCGGTCCCCAGGGCAGGCGACGCGCGTGACGATCCGCGCGGTCGTCCTGCTCTCGAGCGTGCTGACGATCGTGTTCCTCGTGTCGTTCGTCTTTTCCGAGGAAGGGATCTCCGAGCTGCGCGGCGCGCGCATGCGGGTGGACGGATTGCGCGCCGAGATCGTAGAGCTTGAACGGCAGAACGCGCGACTCGAGGCCGAGATCGAATCGCTCGAAGAATCGAACTTCGCCGTCGAGCGGATCGCGCGCGAAGACCTCGGCATGTCGAAGCCCGACGAGATCGTCTACGTGCTCCCCGGGGAGGAGTGACGATCCGTCATCCGGCGGTGATGCGGTCGCGATCCCGCTTCCGCAGCGCCATCCTCTCGATCTTTCCCAGCACGACGCTCGGACGATCGAGAAACTCGCGGTTCCGGCAGCGCACGACGGTGATGCCTGAGAGCTCGAGCTCGTAGTCGCGCACCAGATCGGCTTCGCGGCCGTCGCTCGTGTAATGCCGATCACCGTCGAACTCGATCGCCAGTCGCAGCTCGGGGCAATAGAAGTCGACGATGCACGACCCGATCTGGTGCTGGCGGCGGAACTTCAGTCCGAACAGCCTGCGATTGCGACACATCTTCCAGAAGATGCTCTCGGCTCCGGTCTGTCGCTTCCGCATCGCGCGGCAGAGAGGACGATACCGGACCTTCGATTCTCCACCTCGGTAGCTCATTGCAGAAGAAGGCTACCTCGGCTCCGGAGCTTCACCTCGCCTGGCTACGCGACGTGGATTTTCGTACGGTCACTCCATCACCACCCGCCCCCCTCACCCGCCTCGCTTCGCTCGGCACCCTCTCCCAGAGGGAGAGGGGCCGGCCTTGCGGCCGGCGAACTCTTGCCAATCCGAGTCCGGCTCTCCCGGCGAGGTCCGCCAGGCCAGCCGCTGCACGGGCCGTCTCTCACGAACCTGTCTTCAGGAGGATCCACTCCACTCTTCATCAACCTCCCCTCCGCGAAACGTCCCCTCTCCCCACCCGCCTCGCTTCGCTCGGCACCCTCTCCCAGAGGGAGAGGGGCCGGCCTTGCGGCCGGCGAACTCTTGCGAGTCGGCTCCGGTTTCGTTGGAGGACCGCCTGATCGATCACGTCTGTGAGGCCGCTTTTTCATCGAGCTCGCGCTCACCAACGGCTCCCCTCTGCGAAACGTCCCCTCTCCCTCTGGGAGAGGGTGCCGGAGCCGACCGAAGGGAGGCGCAGGCGGGTGAGGGGACTCCCCATCCGCCCATCCGGCGCGAAGCTCGTCTCTCTCCCAACCTCGGTTCTTCCACCCTCCGTCCGCCGCGCCCAAGCTCACGCCGTCACCGCCCGCCCCCTCACCCGCCTCGCTTCGCTCGGCACCCTCTCCCAGAGGGAGAGGGGCCGGCCTTGCGGCCGGCGGGGAGTTGCGACTCGGCCTCGATTCGGGAGCCCGCATACGGATTCCTTCTCCAACAGGACCCGTGATATGACGCCGCTGTCTCATCGAGCTCGGGCACACCGACCGCTCCGGTCCGCGAATCGCAACTCTCACCCGCGGGAGAGGTGGCCGGGCGAAGCGAGGCGCGTGGGGCTACTCCTTCCTGCGCTTCTTTCTCTTGCGGTACTCGCCCGACTGGCGGAGGTTCTCGGCGTCGAGATCCTTCATCGTCTGAGCGATCGGTGAGGGGATGTTGCGATGGACGTCGTCGAGGCGCTGCATGTGGATCGGCCCCTCGAAGATCCACTCGTGCGGCGGGCGGTAGACGCCCGTATCGTGCACGCGCGAACCGACCACGAAGCGGATGACGCCGCGGCGGTAGTCGAACGCTCGTCCGTTGCGGGTGTGGACGGCGGCGTCGATGCGGTAATTGCCGGCGACCAGATCGAGCGAAGGAACGACGAAGCGGACGCGGCCCGGTCCCTCGATGCGACGGGACAGGAAGCCCTCGATGTCGGTATTGGTGCCGTAGACGCACGTGCCGTCGGCATGGAAGATGCCGAGTCCGAAGACGAAGTCGGCCTGCGGCTCGCGAACCTCGACGTCGAGCTCGATGGTGACGGGAGTTCCGGCACCGAGGGCGACCAGCTCGCGCCCCTCGCGGTCGGCCAGCGCCACGCGGTGCAACAGGAGCTCGCCCGAGCCCCACCGTTCCTCCTCGACGAGCTCGTTCGCGTCCTGCCCGGCATCGCCTTCTTCCTCGCGCTCCTTCTCCTCTTCGCGGGTTCGGGGGCCCGAAACGCTTTGCAGATACGCATCGACGACGCGGACCGGATCGCCGAGCCCCGCCACCCTCCCCTTCTCGAGCCAGAGCGCCCGGTCGCAGATCGTCCGCACCAGATCGAGCTGGTGCGTCACCACCAGAAGCGTCACGCCGCGATACTTCATCTCCTGGATCTTCGCGACGCACTTCTGCGAGAACTCCTCGTCGCCGACGGCGAGGACCTCGTCGATCAGGAGGATGTCGGGGTCGACGTGCACGGCGACCGCGAACCCGAGCCGAACGTACATCCCCGAGGAGTAGGTCTTGACGGGCTGATCGAGGAAGGGGCGGATGCCGGAGAACTCGACGATCGCATCGAAGCGCTCGTCGATCTCGCGGCGGCTGAGCCCGAGCATGATTCCGTTGATGTAGATGTTCTCGCGGCCGCTGATCTCGGGATGGAACCCGGCGCCGAGCTCGATGAGAGCGCTGATCCGTCCCTCGACCGCGAGCTGCCCGGCGGTCGGCTTGAGGATTCCCGAGATCAGCTTGAGCAGGGTCGACTTGCCCGAGCCGTTCCGCCCGATCACGCCGAATGCCTCCCCGCGGTTGACGTCGAACGAGACGTTCGCGAGCGCCTGGATCGACGATTCGGGCGAGGGGACGAGCTCGCGCCGGAGCAGGGCGCTCTTCAGCGTCTGGAGCTGCGAGCGGCGCCCCCAGAGGCGGAAGCTCTTCGACAGCTCACGCGTGGAGATCGCGTACGGCTCGCTCACAGCACCTCCGCGAGAGTGTCCCGCAGCCGGTCGAACACGATGAACCCGGCGACGAGGGCCAGGGCCGCATAGAGGACCATCAGGAGCGAGTCGGTCCACGACGGCACCGTGCCGAACACGACGATGCTCTGGTACGAGACCGCGAACGGAGTCATCGGGTTGAGCCGCAGAAGCGTTCGGATCGTCGGCGTGATGAACTCGCTGTGCAGAGGATAGAGGATCGGAGTGAGGAAGAATCCGAGCTGCAGCAGGTTCGCGACCAGGTCGCGCAGGTCGCGGAACAGCACCGAAGCGGACGCGACGATCATAGAGACGCCCGCGACGAAGATCGCCTGCACCAGCATGTAGACGGGAAGCAGCAGGATCAGAGGCGTGACCTCGACCTTTTCCATCAGCGCCGCGATCGCCACCGCCAGCAGCAGCACCGGAAGCGCCAGGGCGAAGTGCACCAGGTGCGAGGTCACCACGACGAGCGGCAGCGCCTCGGCCGGGAACAACACCTTCTTCACCAGCCCCGCGTTCGCGGAAATCGAGTCGGTCGCCTCCAGAACCGTTCCGGCGAAGAACGTCCACGGCAGGATCCCGGCGAACAGAAACAGCGGGTAGGCATCGACTCCCGGTCGCGGGAAGAACTGCGTGAACACCAGAGTGTAGACGCCGAGAAGCAGCAGAGGATTGGCGAGCGACCAGAAAAAGCCGAGGACCGACCCGCGGTATCGCGCCTTCAGGTCGCGAGCGGTCAGAACGGCGATCAGCTGGCGCTGGCGCAGCAGAGCTCGGATCTCTCCGGTCATTCAGGCTGCGAGTTTGTCGATTCGGAGGGAAAAAGCAAGCAGGAGGAAGGTGGGAGGCGGGGGGCGGATGGGACGGATGGGACCGCTGCGCCGCGAGCCCCAACGCACGCCGCCGGACAGCTCGGTCCGTACGGGGAGGCCCCCTCCCTCCCATCCCTCTATAATCGACTCGTGAGCCGTTCCACCGCCGCCCAGCCGCTGACCGACCGGTACGCCTCGAAAGAGATGTCGTACCTCTTCTCGCCCGACTTCAAGTTCCGGACGTGGCGGCGGCTGTGGCTGGCGCTGGCGGAAGGGCAGCGGGAGCTCGGGCTGGAGATCTCGGAGGCGCAGATCGCCGAGTTGCGCGCGAACCTCGAGAACGTCGATTACGAGGTGGCGGAGCGGCGCGAGCGGGAGATCCGGCACGACGTGATGGCGCACATCTGGGCGCTCGGCCTTCAGGCTCCGCTCGCCAGACCGATCATCCACCTCGGGGCCACCTCGGCGTACGTCACCGACAACAGCGAGCTGATTCAGATGAGGGAGGCGATGGGGCTGATGCGGCGCCGGATCGTCAACCTGATGGTGAAGCTCCGCGCGCTCGCCGACCGATGGAAGGAGACGCCGACGGTCGCGTTCACGCACTTCCAGCCCGCGCAGCTCACGACGGTCGGAAAGAGGGCCTCGCTCTGGCTGCACGATCTGGTGCTCGACTGGCAGGAGCTGCGCGCGCGGCTCGACTCGCTCGCGCTGCTCGGCGCGAAGGGAGCGACCGGAACGCAGGCCTCGTTCCTGAAGCTGTTCGACGGAGACGCGGAGAAAGTGCTCCGCCTCGACGAGCTCGTCGCGCGGAAGATGGGATTCGCCCGGACCTGGCCGGTCTCGGGCCAGACGTACTCGCGCAAGGTCGACGCCCAGATCGTCTCCATGCTCGCGGGCTTCGCGCAGTCGGCCTCGAAGTTCGCGTACGACATGCGCCTCCTGCAGCACCTCCACGAGATCGAGGAGCCGTTCGAGCAGGACCAGGTCGGCTCCTCGGCGATGGCCTACAAGCGCAACCCGATGCGCGCGGAGCGGATCGACGGGCTCGCACGGCATCTGATCGTCAACGCCCAGAATCCCGCGCATACCGCGGCGACGCAGTGGCTCGAGCGGACGCTCGACGACTCGTCCAATCGGAGGATCGCGATCCCGGAGGCCTTCCTCGCGGCCGACGCGATCGCCCTGCTCTGGGACAACATCCTCGGCGGACTCGTCGTCCACGAGCGGGTCATCGAGGGGAATGTGCGGCGCGAGCTGCCATTCGTCGCGACCGAGAACCTGATGATGGAGGGGGTGCGGCGCGGCGGCGACCGCCAGGTCCTGCACGAGCGGATCCGGATCCACGCGCTCGCAGCCTCCGATGCGCTCAAGGAAGGGGCGAGCGAGAACGATCTGTTCCGCCGTCTCGCGGCGGACCCGCTGATCCCGCTCGAGTCGGGCGACATCGAGACCCTGGCGCGCCCCGAGGACTACGTCGGCCTGGCGCCACGTCAGGTCGAGCGGTTCCTCGCCGGAGAGGTCGATCCGATCCTCGACGGAGAACGGGAGCTGATCACATCCGAAGTCGGGGAGGTGCGCGTGTGATGCGTCGACTCGTTCCGATGGTCTCGATTCTGTGCATCGCGGTGCTGCAGGCGTGCGCCACGAGCACGCTACCGCGACAGGCTTCCGATCGACTGCGCGGCACCGCGAGCTGGTACGGTGAGGAGTTCGCGGGGCGGACGACGGCGAACGGTGAGATTTTCGACCCGATGCGCCTGACGGCGGCGCACCGAACCCTCCCGTTCGGCACGATCCTCGACGTCACCAATCCGGGGAACGGCCGCAGCGTCCGCGTTCGAGTCAACGATCGCGGGCCGTTCGTCGGCGACCGCATCCTCGATCTCTCGTACGCCGCGGCGCGGGAGATCGGCATGGTCGAGGCGGGGATCGCTCTGATCGAGGCGCACGTGGTCGAGCTCGGAAGGGGGGATCGCGAGCCGCCGGCGCCCTACGTCGTGACGATCGATTCGTCGTCAGAGACGATCACGGCACCGCCGCAGGCTCCTTCGGTCGACTTCCCCCTTCCCGGAGGAGGAAAGGCGACTGTGCACCAGAGCGCGCCGGCAGCCGAGGACGAGGTGGTCGAGGAGGTCGTGGTGATCGAAGAGCGCGCCGGCGAGCGGGTGCGCAAACGGGTCGGAGCCGACGGGACGACGATCGAGACCGTGACCGAGGACGGGCGCGTCATCGCCCGCGACACTCCCCGCACGAGCCCATCTCCGCGACCCGCCCCCACCCGCCCCGCCGTCCCGGCCGGCAGCTTCGTCGTTCAGCTCGGCGCGTTCCAGATCGAGGCGAACGCCGAAACGCTCCGGCGCGAAGTCGAGTCGGTCGAGCCGGCCGTCTTCATCGAGAGGCGCTCCGGACTCTGGCGCGTCCGCATCGGCCCGTTCCCGACACGCGAAGCGGCACGCGCCCGCGCCGACCGGCTCACCGCGAGAGGCTTCCCCGGCATCGTCCTGAGCGTCGAGTGAGCGCTCAGATCAGCTCGTGCCGGCCGAAGAAGAACGCGATCTCGATCGCCGCGTTCTCATCCGAATCGGAGCCGTGGATCGCGTTGCGCTCGATCGACTCTCCGAGCTCCTTCCGGATCGTCCCCGCTTCGGCCTTCGCCGGGTCGGTCGCCCCCATCACGCTGCGCAGGCGGGCGACGGCGTCCTCTCGCTCGAGCGCCGCGACGAACACCGGCCCGGACGTCATGTAGCGCACCAGATCGGCGTAGAAGGGTCGCTCGCTGTGCACTTCGTAAAACTTCCGCGCCTGCTCGGTCGTGAGGCGCATCTTCCGGATTCCGAGGATCTCGAAGCCCTCGCTCTCGAGGCGGGCGAGGATCTTTCCGGCGTTCCGCTTCGCGACCGAGTCGGGTTTGACGATGGTGAAGGTTCTCGACATGAACATCCTTTCGTGGCGAATTCCGCGGGAGTATACCGCCGGCGGCAGGGGTGAATTCCCCGCGGTGAGACGAGAGCGGCTCGCGGTCGCGGCGACTCAGCCGGCGTGCGGCTCCTTGCGGACGACGGCGAGCTGGCCGGAGCCGAGGATCGTGCCGGAGCGGTCGGGAGCGATGGCGAGCGCGGTGCGCACGGGAATTCCGAGCCCGAGGGTGACCTCGGTGAGGGACATGAGGCGCGCGAGCGGATCTCCCCGTTCGGGATCGAAGGCTGTCTCGACGGCCGCGCCCGGAATCCAGCCGAAGCCGCGGACCGCGGAGCCCGGACGGTGGGCATCGATCGCGAACGAGCCGAAGCTCGCGCCTCCCGCCCCGATGCCTGCGACGACCGCTCCCGACTCGAGCGCCTCGCGCATCGCCTCCTCGGTCGCCGTCCCCCGCAGCGTCTCCGCGATCAGATTCGTGACGCCGCCCCCGACGTAGACCATGCCCGCGCTCCGGATCGTCTCGAGGTTTCGGGCGCGGCGGAGGTCGCGAGCTCGATAGACCGGCACGTTGACCACTTCGAGCGACGGATCCAACTGCCGGAAGTAGCTCCCGAGGTGGCGCGCGTAATCGGGCGAACCGGAGGCGGTCGGGATGAAGGCGATCCGCCGGCGTCCGGACGGCATGTGGTCGAGAAGGAAGCGATCGATCTCCGCCGTCTCGCCGAAGGAGAACTCTCCTCCGCCGATCAGCACGAGCCAGCCGGCGGAGGGTTTACCGGGAAGCGTCAGCGGCGCGGTCATCGCTCGATGCGACTGCAGTCCGAGGCCGGGGCCCTCGCCCGCCGGCGATGCTGATCATTCGACATTCAATGCACCATGCAGCCATGCAACGTTCTGCGTTCTGCGTTCTGCGTCCCTGCGTTACGGGCGGGCGGGCCTTTCCTCTTCCGCTTCACCACCACCCGCCGGGGATGAAATCCCCGGCCACATGAGGCCGCGTTCTGCGTTTTGCGAGAAAAGGCCCTCCCCTCACTTCCTCCACACCTTCTCGAGGGTGGCGCCGATCTCGGCGGGCGAGACGACGACGTGGATTCCGGCGCTCTCGAGCGCGGCCATCTTCTCGCTCGCCGTTCCCTTTCCGCCGCTGATGATCGCACCGGCATGGCCCATGCGACGTCCCGGGGGAGCGGTCTGGCCTGCGATGAAGGCGACCACCGGCTTCCGGACGTTCTGCTTCACGAACGCGGCGGCCTCTTCCTCGGCAGTGCCGCCGATCTCGCCGATCATGATCATCGCCTCGGTCGCGGGATCGTCCTCGAAGGCGGCGATGCAGTCGATGAAGCTGGTTCCCGGGAGAGGATCGCCGCCGATGCCGACGGCGGTCGACTGGCCGATGTCGCGCTTCGAGAGCTGCCCGACGGCTTCGTAGGTCAGCGTTCCCGAGCGCGAGACGATGCCGATCGGGCCTTCCCGGTGGATGTGCCCCGGCATGATCCCGATCTTCGCCTGACCCGGCGTCATGATGCCGGGGCAGTTGGGTCCGATCAGCCGCGAGATCTTCCCGTCCGTCCGGGCGGCATTCGCCTTCCGGAGGAAGTCGTGGGCGCGGATCATGTCGTTGACCGGGATTCCTTCGGTGATGCAGATGATCAGCTCGATGCCGGCGTCGGCCGCCTCCATGATCGCGTCGGCGGCGAAGGGCGGCGGAACGAAGATGAGGGCGCAGTTCGCACCCGCCTTCTCTCGCGCGGCTCGGACGCTGTCGAACACCGGGAAGCCTTCGTGGGTCGTCCCTCCCTTGCCGGGGGTGACTCCGCCGACCACCTTCGTACCGTACTCGCGGCACTGGATCGCATGGAAGGTCCCCTCGCGTCCGGTGATCCCCTGGACGATCACGCGGGTGCTGCTGTCAGCCCAGATGGCCATCGTCAGGTCTTCTTCACCTGCCCGGCGGCGGCGACCACTTTCTCCGCGGCGTCCTTCATTCCTTCGGCGGTGATGATGTCGAGCCCCGATTTCCGGAGGATCTCCCTGCCGAGCTCGACGTTCGTTCCCTCGAGGCGGACCACGAGCGGAACCGGAAGGCCGATGTCGCGGGAGGCCTGAACGACGCCCTCGGCGATCCGGTCGCACCGCATGATGCCGCCGAAGATGTTGATCAGGATCGCCTTCACGTTCTCGTCGCTCAGGATGATCTTGAATGCGTTCCGCACCTGCTCGGCCGTCGCGCCGCCGCCGACGTCGAGGAAGTTCGCCGGCTGTCCGCCGGCGAGCTTGATGATGTCCATCGTCGCCATGGCGAGGCCGGCGCCGTTGACCATGCAGCCGATCTCGCCGTCGAGCTTGATGTAGTTCAGACCGTACTTCGACGCCTCGACCTCGAGCGGGTCTTCCTCGCCGAGGTCGCGCATCTCGACGATCCCGGGATGGCGGAACAGCGCGTTGTCGTCGAAGGTCATCTTCGCGTCGAGGGCGAGGACGTCCTGTTCCCTGGTGACGAGCAGCGGATTGATCTCGGCCAGGGAAGCGTCGGTTTCGACGTAGGCGCGCACGAGTGCGTCGAGAAAGTCGACGCCCTTCCTGAAAGCCGCGCCGTCGAGGCCGAGCGCCCACGCGACGCGACGCGCCTGGAAGGGCTGGATGCCGAGAACCCCGTCGATCGGCTCGCGGTGGATCGCTTTCGGGTCGCGCTCGGCGACCTGCTCGATGTCCATGCCGCCCTGCGAGGATGTCATCACCACCGGCTTGCCGAGGGCGCGGTCGAGCGTGATCCCGAGGTAGAGCTCGCGATCGATGTTGAGCGCCTCCTCGACGAGCACCTTCCGCACTTCCCGCCCTTCCGGGCCGGTCTGGTGCGTAACCAGGATCATCCCGAGGATTTTCTTCGCAGCCTCCGCGGCCTCGTCGGCGTTCTTCGCGAGCTTGACTCCGCCCCCCTTGCCGCGGCCGCCGGCGTGGATCTGCGCCTTGACGACCACGCGCCCGCCGAGATCCTTCGCGACCTCGCGCGCGTGATGCGGCGTGTCGACCACGTGCCCGCGCGGAACCGGGACGCCGTACTTCCGGAGAATCTCCTTCGCCTGGTATTCGTGTACTTTCATGAGACTCCGAGCTCTCTGCCGGATTCGACCTGATGGGGAGCTCCGGAGCGGAATGGCGCGTCCGAAGCCGCCGGAGCGTTCCGGGCGTCGGACGTTATCGCGGTTCCGGCCGACGGCGCAACTGGGGTCGTCGAGCGCACGACTACAATGGTCCGCTCATGGCGCTCGCGCTCGGGCAGCACCTCGAAGTCGAGCCGGAGATCCTGGTCGCGGGGGGGGACGCGCTCGCGCGCGTCGACGGCTTCCCGCTCTTCATTCGCGCGCTCTACCCCGGCGACCGCGCGAGCGTCCGCATCACCGAGCTCAGGAAGGGGTTCGGGCGTGCCGAGGCGGTCGAGATCATCCGGCTCTCGCGCGACCGCCGCGCCGAACCGTGCCCGGTCGCGCGGGAGTGCGGAGGCTGCGACTGGACCGAGCTCCGGCTCGACCGCCAGATCCACTGGAAACGCCGGATCCTGCTCGACTCGCTCCGACGCATCGGAAAGTTCGATCCGGCTTCCCTCCCCTCGCCGGCGGTTCACGTTTCGCCGCTCCGGTACCGGCTCCGCAGCCGGCTCCAGGTGCGGACGGACGAGGACGGTGCGATCGGCTTCTACGCGGCGCGCAGCAATCGCGTCGTGCCGCTGCCGGAGGAGTGCGAGGTCGTCGGGCCGGGAGTGATCGCGCACCTCGACGAGCTGCGGCGGGCGGCGGAGCAGATCCGCCCCCCGGCCATCGAGGTGCTCGAGGGGACGCGGGAGGTCGTCGCGCACCTGGGCGACGGAGAGCCGCCGGCGACGACGGTGCGGGCCGGTGACTGGGAGCTGCGTCTGACGCCGGTGTCGTTCTTTCAGGTGAACCGGCATCTGCTCGGGACGCTGCACCGGCTGGTGACGGACAGTGCGCGGAAGTGCCGCCGGCGCGAGCTCGCCTGGGATCTCTACGGCGGGGTCGGGTTCTTCGCGCTTCCGCTGGCCGAGCACTTCGCGCGGGTGATCACGGTCGAATCGTCGCCGGAATCGCACCGCTGGGCGGTGAGGAACGTCCGAAGCCTCGAGGCCATCGAGCCGGTGCGGGATGAAGTCGGCCGGTTTCTCGAACGGGAACGGGCAGGGGCGGACTTCATCCTGGTCGATCCGCCGCGCGCCGGACTCGCGCCGGAGGTGACGGAACGGATCGCGGAGGGAGGTGCGGAGAGGATTTGTTATCTTTCGTGCGATCCGGTAACCTTTTCACGCGACGCGCACCGGCTCGCGCGCCGCGGTTGGGCCCTCGCGTCGCTCGACCTGATCGATCTGTTCCCCAACACCCACCACATCGAGACGCTCGCTTCGTTCGTTCTTGCCGGATGACCTGCGCGCCCGCGCACCCGCGGCGCTTCCCACGATCGCCTTCGCCCTCGGGCTGGCGCTCGCTCCAGCGATGCCTCTGGCCGGCGCCGCCGCATTCGGCATCGGTCTGAGCGCCTTGCTCGCCGCCGCCGTCCCCCCTCTCCGCTCGCTGATCGCCGGAGTCGCGCTTCTCGCCGCGGGCCTCGGGCTCGGGACATGGACCGAGGGGGAGACGCGCCGCGATCTCGCCCTGGTGGAGTCGATCGGCGAGGGGCGCTTCGCCCGCATCCGGGTTCCGCTCGAGCGGGGATGGGAGGTGAAGCATGAAAGCGTCCGCATGCGGGGGCGGTGGTTCGCGATCGAGGACGGAACCCGGCGCGAGCGGATCGCTCTGCCGATCATGGTGACGCTCTGGGACCGGCCTCCGGAGCCGGGGCGGGCGCGATGGCTCGAGGCGGAGGGGTTTCTCCGCTGCAGGCAGGGCGCGTGCCGCATGAGCGTGAAGTCGGCCCGCCTTCTCCGCCTCGGCGGAGAGCTCCCCCGATGGAGCCCTGCCCGATGGAACCGCGCCGCATTCCTCCGGATCGCGGCGCTCGGCTCCGGATCTCCCATGGCGTCGCGAGGAGCGGCCCAGGCGGCGGCGCTGGCGCTCGGCCGCGGCGAGCTCCTCGACCCCGAAGTGCGCGAAGCGTATCGCCGCGGAGGGACCTACCACCTGCTGGTGTTCTCCGGCATGCAGATCGCGTTCGCCGCGGGGCTCGTCTCGGCGGTGTTTCGGAGGCTCGGCCGGCCGCGGCCGGGCGACTGGATCCTGCTGGCGATGGCGATCGTGGCTCCGCCGTTCGCCGGCCACGATCCGTCGGTCGCACGTTCGGCCACGATGATCGGCCTGTACGCGATCTCGCGCATCGCGGGGAGGCCGACTTCGCTCGAGAACCTCTTCTTCGTCTCCGGGCTCGCGCGGCTCGCGCTCGTTCCTTCCGATCTCAGCGAGCCGGGCTTCGCGCTGACGTGGGGGGCGACCGGGGGGCTGATTCTCCTCGGGCCGCGCTTCGCCGCTCGCTTCCGCGGGAACCTCCCTCGGGCGCTGGCGTACGGCGCCGGGGCCGAGCTCGGCATCGGCCCGGTGACTTCGCACTTCTTCCATCAGCTCGTGATCGGGAGCTCGGTGGTGACGATTCTCGCGGCTCCGCTCCTCGGGGTGATGCTGGGGCTGAGCGCGGCGGCGTGCGCCGCGGCCTTCGTCCAGCGCGGCATCGCCCGCCTTCTGCTCGAGGCCATCGGCCGCCTCGATGCCCTCGCGGTCGCCGGGAACCTGCTGGTGGCCGACCGACTGGGCATCGCTCGGATCGTCGCTTCCCCTCCGGCACTGCTGGTGGCATCGGTCTTCACACTCGCCCTGCTGGTGCTCGTGCTGGCGCGGCGTGGAGCGCCCGTGGCGGTGGCGCTGGTTCTGGTCCCGCTCGCATGGTCGTTCACCGCCGAGCGGCTTCGCGCCCGCGTCGACGGCCTCGAGATCGAGATGCTCGACGTCGGGCAGGGAGACGCCATCCTGATCCGATCGGAGGAGTCGACGATGCTCGTCGACGGCGGCGGACGGAGAGGCGAACCGTTCTTCGGACGCGACGTGCTCCTGCCGATGCTCGTCGACCGTGGCGTCCGCCGGATCGACGTCGTCGTCATGACCCACGCAGATCCCGATCACTGCGGCGGACTCCCGGCGGTGCTGCAGACCCTTCGGGTGGGCCGGCTCTGGATCTCGTCGCACCACCTGCGGGAGCCGTGTGCCGCCGGACTGTTCGATCTCGCGGTCCGCCGGAGGATCGCCGTCGTCCCGATCGACCGGCGGCCTCCCGGCGAAGCGGGCGGCCTCCGCGTGAGCGTGTTCGCGGCGGAGCCGCCGTTCCGGCGCTCGGCGGCCAACAACGGCTCGCTCGTGCTGCGGATCGAGGGAGAGGGGCGATCGCTGCTGCTGACCGGAGATCTGGAGCGGCAGGGGGAGTTCCAGCTCCTCGAAACGGCCCCCGGGATGGTGCGATGCGACATCCTCAAGGTGCCGCATCACGGAAGCGCATCCTCGAGCTCGGAGGCGCTGATCCGACGCGCCCGTCCGCGCCTGGCTCTCGTCTCCGCAGGACGAAACAACCGGTTCGGACATCCGACCCGTGAGGTGCTCGAGCGGCTGGAACGGGCCGGCGCGCGGATCTATCGCACGGATCTCGATGGAACGATTAGACTTCGCGTCCGCGCCGGAACGATCCGAGTCACGTCTGAAATTGACAGGACCGGACCGGCTGGTAGTCTGTAACTGCGAGGACAGCCCGGAGTGCCCCGGGAAGGAACCAGATGTCGCCGATTCTGATCCGATTCGGACTGTATACGATGATCTTCGTGCTGGCGATCTTCGTCCTGAGGGAGATGATGACGCTGCCCGGGGAGGATCTGCTGACCGAACGACTGCTCGGGCAGATGGCGGCTGCATCGGTGGTGCTCGTGGCTGCCGGCATGATCGTGCGAGTGTTCGAGAAGGCGACTCACGGGCGGAAGAAATCGAAATGCAGCGTGTGCAGCCGGCCGGTCATCCTCGGCGAGACGTACTGCCGGGAGCACCTGCGCGAGATGATCGTCGAGGAGCAACAGCGCCAGGCCATCCCTCCCACGACGCGCCGGTGAGGCTGCACGCCGAGCCCTGGGTCGTGATCGGAGGCCCGACGGGGACCGGCAAGTCGGCGCTCGCGGTCGCGATCGCCGAGGCGATCGGCGGCGAGGTCGTCAACTACGACTCGGTCCAGATCTACCGGGGCTTCGACATCGGAAGCGCGAAACCGGGGATCGATCTGCGCGCCCGGGTCCCTCACCATCTGTTCGATCTGGCCGAGGCGAGCTCGGAGATCGATGCGGCGGAGTTCGCACGGATCGCCAGCGCGACGTGTCGCGAGATCGCTGCCCGCGGCCGCCGGCCGATTCTGGTGGGGGGCACGGGCTTCTACCTCCGCGCTCTGCTCCGGGGGCTTCCGGAGATGCCCGGAAGGGACGAGGGGGTGCGCAAGCGACTGCGCCGGATCATGGAAAGCGAGCGCGGACGCGAGCGCCTCCATCGATGGCTCGCGAGGGTCGATCCCCTCTCGGCCAGGCGCATCGCAGCCGCCGACCGCCATCGCATCGAGCGTGCGCTCGAAGTCTGGGTCCTCTCGAACAGGCCGATCTCCTCCTGGCCTCGGCCGGAAGCGGGAGGCCTCGGCGTGGACGCCTGCATCCTCGCCCTCCGGACCGAGCGGACCGTCCTCGCCGAGCGTCTCGACCGCCGGGTGGCCGAGCTGTATGCGAACGGCCTGGTCGACGAAACCCGGGCGCTGCTCGAGCGGTACCCGGCCGAAGCGCGGCCATTCGGATCGATCGGCTACGCCGAGGCCGTCCGAGTCGTTCGGGGGGAAATCGACCTCGAGGCGGCGATCGTCGAAACGCGGCGCCGCACCCGCGCGTATGCAAAGAGGCAGATGACCTGGTTCCGCGCGGAACGCGACGTGCATTGGATCGACGCCGGCCGTCCATTCGAGCGGATTCGGGAGGAAAGTCTCGATACAATCCGGCGGTTCTGCGATCCGCCCGCAGACTCCCGACCGGGGGACGCGATCACACACGAATGATGTCGATCCCCTCACCCGCCTCGCTTCGCTCGGCACCCTCTCCCAGAGGGAGAGGGGCCGGCCTTGCGGCCGGCGAACTCTTGCGAGTCGGCTCCGGTTTCGTTGGAGGACCAGCCGTCGTTCTCCTGTCCGCCGCGCTGCTGATGGTCGCCGGGTGTGCGACCTCGCCCCCCCTCCCTCCCACCCCCGTCGCCGCCCCCGTCGGGACGCTCCCGCTCGATCCCCGACTCGGGTACGGCGACACTCCCGGGGAGTCGCGGTCGCGGTCGCGTCTCGACGCCGCCCTGCGCGATCTCGCCGCGGGGCGCGAGGCGCGGGCGGTGCAACAGCTCGAGGCGCTCGCCGCCGAGACTCCCGGCTATGCGCCGGCCGGGCTGACGCTGGGAGCCCTCGCACTGCTGCGGGGAGATCTCGCCGCCGCGGCGGGGCGAATCGAATCGGCGGAACGCGCGCAGCCGGGATGGACGGCGGCCGCGTTCTACCGGGCGGAGCTGCTGGCGGCGGAGGGGCGCGAGCGCGAAGCGCTCGAGGTCCTCCGGCCGCTGGCTTGGTCCGAGGCCGCACCGGGCGTGATCGACGAACGGATCGCGGCCGTCGAAACGCGACTGTTCGACCGCCTCTATCGCGAGGCGAGCGGCGAATCGGGGGCCGCGGCGGCGGAGCGGCTGCGCGAGGCGCTCGCGCTCCGGCCCGAGTCGACTCCGGCGCGCCTGCTCCTGGTCCAGAAGCTGATCGAAGCGGGAATCCTGGCCGAAGCGCGGATGGAGATCGATCCGATCCTGCGCACGGCGGAGAGGGAGCGGTCCGAGGTGCAGTCGGCGCTCGCGGAGATCGAAGCGGGGCGAGGAGAGTACGAAGCGGCGATCCGCCGTTACGAGCGCGTGGTCGAGCGCGACCCCCGACCCTCGTACGCCAACCGGCTCGAGGCGCTCAAGCGCCAGTTCGCACTCGCCAACATGCCTCCGCGGGTTCAGGCGGCCGCCGCGAGCCCCGCTCTCACGCGCGGCGAGATGGCGATCCTGACGTACTGGAACGTCTCCGCGGTCCGCTTCGGACGACTCGTCTCGGAGCCGACGGTTGCGGTCGACATCGCCGAGACGCCCGGAAGGGACGAGCTGGTTCGCACGATCGGATTCGGGTTGTTGCAGGTCGACTCCGCGACTCGTCGCGTCGATCCCGACCGCGTGATGACCCGCGCCGCGGCGGCCCGATTTCTCTTCCGCCTCCTGACCCTGCGAGGAGTCCCGGCATGCGCGGCTTCGGCGGCGGAGGAGCCGGGAGAGCTCGCGCGGGCCATCCGAGCGCTGGCAGCCTGCGGGATCGAGCTCGATGCCGTGCTGATCGATCCGAACGCGGCCGTGCCGGCCTCGTGGGTCCTGCCGGCGCTCAAGCGGATCGACGCGGTCGTGTCAGCCGAATAGCGAGAGCCGGGGTACGCCGAAACGGCGGCGCATCAGGCGCAGCAGATTCGCCTCCCGGGTGCGCGCGGCGACGCGGGGATCGAGCGCGTGTCCGGCGAGCCCCCGATCGACCTCCGCACTCAGCGCCGCCAGATCCGCATCCGAGAGAGATTCCCGCAGCTCCCCGATCATCCGCTGCTCGATCTCGAGAAGCCGCTGCTCGAGCGCCGGAACGGGATCGCCCGCGGCGAGCCCTCGGACCGCCTCCGCGGCCCGCTCGAGCGCGCGCTCCGGTCCCGCCGACGCGCTCGCCGCCGCGGCGCCGGCCAGCTCCCCCGCGAGCCGCTCCAGCAGCGCCTCGGAATCGCGCTCCGGAACCCCGCCGCCCGCGCCGACCTGAAGATCCCTCCGCTCGGCCCAGATCTCCCGAACCGCGTGCCGGCAGTACGAGAGGCTCGAGATCGTCCCCTTCCGGCCCGACTTCTCGCGCTTCTCGAAACAGACCTCGATCGCCTCGAGCACCACGGACAGAGGAATTCCCTCTTCCTTCCAGCTCTTGAGCAGCGCCCAGTCCTTCGCCGAGAAAACGAATGGCGTGCCGCGTCGACCGGCGAAGTGAGATTCGATCTCGAGAAACCAGGCCTCGTCGGGCGCCGCCGGGGGCTCAGGGCTCTTCAAGAATGTGCTGTACCGTCCGGATCAGATCCTGGATCTCGAATGGCTTGCTCAGAATCGCCCGGACGCCGAACTCCTTGAGACTCTCGGTTCGATGCGCGCCGACTGCCGTGAGAACCACGACCGGGATCTTGTCGAGCATCCCTTTCTCGCGAAGATGCTCGAGAACCTGCCAGCCGTTCATCCTCGGCATCATCAGGTCCAGCATCATCAGGTGTGGCGCCGTCTCGTCGATGCACGAGAGCGCTTCCACTCCGTCACGCGCCTCCCGGCTCGACAGACCGATCCGGCGAAAAACCTGCCGGAGCAGAGTCCGGATCGGAGGGTCGTCGTCGACGATGAGAACGTCTCGCTCGTCGGCACCCGGGACTCCCACCGGTTGGGCCTGATGGGCCCCGTGCTCAGTCACTCCAGCCTCTCCCCCTGCCTCTCCAGATGAAGCAACCGGCCTCCGGCCGGCTCTTCGGGTCGCAGCAAACCTGGTTCTGACATTCTCGTTCATGCCCGCCGGATCGGCAAATGGAGCGGCGGAAGGCGACACCGGGAAAATCAGGTTCCTTTTTCACGCCGACGGCCTATACTCGGGGCCTCCCGAACCCTGGAGATGCGCCATGGACCTGCTCGAAACCCCCCCACCGGCGGAGGTCACGATCCTCACCCCGCTCAGCAATCCGGCGAAGTTGTCGTTGCCTGCGAATCCGGTATCGATTGGACGGGCGTCGGACTGCACGATCCCGATCCGGGACCGCTATCTCTCGCGCAAGCATGCCGAAATCGTGCCGGAGGCCGGCGCCTGGATTCTCAAGGACTGCGGAAGTGCGAACGGAACTTACGTGAATGGAACCCGCGTCGAGTCGGAGCTCGTGCTTCATCCGGGTGACCGGATTCGCCTCGGCGACACCGAGATCGTGTTCGAGACCGAGTCGTCGGAGACGAGCACGATCTCCGTAGCCGACTCCATCGTGTCACCCACGATCGCCATCCCGTATGGAGACATCGTCGATACCCAGCCGGGGACCGCGGTCGACCTCGACCGCCTCCGGATCCTCAACGCCCTCGCGACCGAGCTCATCGAGGAGCGCCCGCTCGACCAGCTCTTCGGGTTCATCGTCGACCGGATCATGGAGTACCTGAGCCCCTCGCGCGTCGCGATCGCCCTGCTCGAGCGGGACGGAACCACATTCCGGCTGCTGGAGGTCCGGCGTCTGCACGCGGACGATGACGGAGATCTGACGATCAGCCGCACTCTCCTCCGTGAAGTCGTCGAAGAAAAGAAGGTCCTCGCCTACGTCGACACCTCGGCCGATAAAAAGCTCTCGACGGCCAAATCGATCGTGATGCAGCAGATCCGGTCGGCGCTGGTGGCCCCCGTGACGATCGGAGGTTCGGTCGCCGGAGTGCTCTACCTCGATTATCAGCAGACGCTGCGGATGATCTCCGACGAGGACGTGCATCTGGTCGGACAGATCGCGCGACTCGCCTCGATAAAGCTCGAGACCACGCGGCTGCGGGAGGAGTCGATCGAAAAGAGGCTCATGGAGGAGGAGCTCCGGACGGCGGCTTCGATCCAGCAGCGACTCCTTCCGACCTCGCCCCCGGACGTCCCCGGTTACCGCCTGGCGGGATCGAACCGCGCCTGCCGCACGGTGAGCGGCGACTACTTCGACTTCATCGTCGAGGAAAGCGGGCGGCTCTGGTTCGCGATCGGCGACGTCGCGGGGAAGGGTGTGACGGCGGCTCTGATCATGTCGAGCCTCCAGACGGCGTTCCGGATCTTCGTGAAGGAGCGGGAGAGCGCAGCGAAGCTGACGGCCCGGCTCAATGCCGCGCTGCACGAGACGATCCCCTCGACGAAGTTCGTCACGCTCGTCGTCGGAATCCTCGATCCCGCGACGGGAACGATCAAATTCGCGAACGCGGGACATACGCCGCCGATTCACGTCCGGAGCGACTCGCGGACCGAGCTCCGGGTGACCGATCTGGTGCTCGGCCTGTTCCCGCAGGCGACCTACCGAGATCAGGAGCTCCATCTCGATCCGGGAGACGCGCTCGTGATCTTCACCGACGGCGCGATCGAGTGCACCTCACCGTCGGGAGACGAGCTGGGTGGCGAGGGGGTTCTGGCAGCGGTCGGCTCGTCGTGGGGCATGCCGGCGGACGAGATCGAAGAGAACCTCCGCGAGTTCGTCATCGCCCATGCGGGATCGGCCGAAGAGCTGGGAGACGATCTGACGTTCGTCGTGATCAGCCGGGATCCGGCTCGGGCGGGGTCACCGCGTTCCGAGTGAGCTCGCCCACGCGGCGGCCGCACGGGAAGCCCGCTCGTTCCGGAAACTCGACCACGCGCGCTCGGCCTCGCGGCTCCCCGCCAGCTCGCGCCGGAACGCCTGAGCCGGCTCCGCCGCCTCGAGCGTCGCCTCCAGCCGGCGACGCAGACCCTCCGGCTCGACCGTTCGCGCGAACAGTCGCCTCTCCTCCGCCTCGCTCTCCGGCGTCCTTCCCGGCACGCGCGCCCATCGGCCGGAATCGGCGTACGGCGTCGCATCGTCCCCCGGTCGCACCTCGACGACGTCCCCGCTCTGCAGATCGAGGTAATACGCGATGCGACCCGACCCGTCCATCCAGGCGATCTGGAGCCCCTCCAGATCGAACTTCGGTCCCGTCGCAGCGCCCGCCGCCCCACCCCGGGGGGGCTCGGAAGAGGGACCCCATCCCGTTGCCCGCTCCAGGAACTCGCGCCGGCGCCGCATCTCCCCTTCGCGCCTCCGCCGGGACCAGCCGGCCAAACCCAGCCGCACCTTCTGCCAGAACCCGATCGCCATCGCCCGTCAAGTCTACCGCGCGGGAGCGGCTCGCCCCCGGCGTGATCCTCCGGGCGCAGCCGGCAGGCCCGGGAACCCCGCTCGCTGGGCGGGTGCCGGAGCCGGCCGCCCTCCCCCGGATCCCGCACTCCGCACCCCGGCCCCCCGTCGGGCGGTCCTTGCACGGGTGGGGGGGGCCGGTAGAATGACCGGGCTGCAACGCGCCGGGCCGGCCCATGAGTCACGACCGCCTCTCCGAAAGCCTCGACATCGATCGGGTCCCGACCGAACGGATGGTGGAGATCATCCAGGCGGAGGATCGGAGCGTGCCGGACGCCGTGGCGCGGGAGGCGCGCTCGATCGCGCGGGCGATCGACGCGATCGCCGAGCGGCTCGACGAGGGCGGACGTCTCGTCTACCTCGGTGCGGGGACGAGCGGGCGGATCGCGATGCTCGACGCCTCGGAGCTTCCACCGACGTACGGTGTCGAGCGCGACCTGGTGAAGGTGGTGATGGCCGGAGGGGAAAAGGCGTTCTTCAGCGCCGTCGAGGGAGCGGAGGACGATGAAGAAGCGGCGGTCGCCGAGATCGACCGCTGCGTGACGGGTGACGACGCGGTGGTCGGCATCGCGGCATCGGGAACGACTCCATTCACCGTCGCCGGGTTGCGGAAGGCGAACATGATCGGCGCCCTCACGGTCGCGGTGACATCGGCCGCGGGCTCGACTCTCGCACGTGAAGCGGACATCCCGATCGTCGTCGAGACCGGGCCCGAGGTGATCATGGGCTCGAGCCGGATGAAGAGCGGGACCGCTCAGAAGCTCGTTCTGAACACGATCTCGACGGGAGTGATGATCCGCCTGGGGAGGGTCTTCTCGAATCTGATGGTCGAGATGCCGGCGACGAATCTCAAGCTTCGCGGACGCGCCGTTCTGATGGTGGAGCTCGCCGCCGGAGTCGATTCGGAAGCGGCGGAGCGGGCGTTCCTCGAGAGCGGATCGAACGTCAAGAAGGCGATCGTCATGGCGAAGCTCGGGGTCGATGCGGACGAGGCGCAGCGGCGCCTCGATGCGGCCGGGGGAGTTCTCCGCGGAGTGCTCCCGCCGTGAGCGGCGGCGAGGCTTTCACCTTCCGCGGGCGGGCATGGACCGCGGGCGGAATCCACGACGACGTGATCGTGGTGACGGAGGACGGCCGGTTCGCCGACGTCCGGCTCGCCTCGCGCTTCGACGATCCCGAGCCGAACGTCGGGGAGGGATTGATGGTGCCGGGTTTCGTCGACGTCCACGTGCACGGGGGCGCCGGCGCGGACTTCATGGACGCCACCGAGGAAGCGGCGCACCGGGTCTGCGCCTTTCATCTCGGGGAGGGAACGACGGCGCTCGCCGCGACCACCCTGTCGGGGTCCCGGGAGGCGATCGCGGAGGCCCTGCGGACGATCGCCGCGGCCGCCCGCAGACAGCCGGCGCACGAATCGCTCATCGCCGCCGTCCATCTCGAAGGGCCCTACCTCAACCCCGAAAAGTCGGGCGCCCACGACCGCGCCTCGCTCCGACCCGCAGACCCGGCGGAAGTCGCGTTCTGGCTCTCCGCGGCCCCCTCCCTCCCCTGGATCATGACGGTCGCCCCGGAAATCGCCGGCGTTCTCGCGCTGATCGAGCGCTACCGGAGCGAGATCTGCTTCTCGATCGGGCATACGACCGCCGACTTCGGCAGGGCCGTCGTCGCCCTCGAAGCCGGCGCGACCCATCTGACCCATCTGTTCAACGCGATGCCTCCCCTGCTCCACCGCGAGCCGGGCCCCGTCGGAGCGGCCTTCGTCAACGGCGGCTGCACCGTCGAACTCATCGCCGACGGCATCCACCTCCACCCCGGGATCCTCCACCTGGTCAGCTCGGTCATGCCCGACCGCGCGGCGCTGGTCACCGACGCCGTGCGAGCCTGCGGAATGCCGGACGGCAGCTACTCCCTCTACGAGCACCAGGTCGAGTTGCGGGATGGGGCGGTCCGGCTCGCCAGCGGGGCGCTCGCCGGGAGCGTCCTCACGATGCGCCGGGCGGTCCAGAACATGGTCGAGCTCGCCGGACTTCCGCTCGAGACCGTCCTGCCGATGGCGACCGAGATCCCGGCGCAGATCCTCGGGCTCGAGTCGAGAAAGGGACGCATCGCGGCCGGATTCGACGCGGATCTGCTCGTACTCTCGCCGCGCTTCGAGATCACGACGATCGTGCGGGCGGGGGAGAGGGTTCGGTGAACGACCCTTCCTGGCGGATCGTCGAAGACTACGACGCACTCTCGCGCGAAGCGGCGGCGATGTTTCTCGGAACGGTCGAAGAGAATCCGCGGAGCGTCCTGCTGCTGCCGACGGGCTCGACCCCGGAGGGGATGTATCGCGAACTCGTCGACGCCTGGCGGGCTCGCAGGCGAAGCTTCCGGCGGGTCACGACCTTCAACCTCGACGAGTACGTCGGCATCCCGACCTCGCATCGGGGCAGCTATCGAACGTACATGCAGACGCGTCTGTTCGATCACGTGGACATCGAGCCCGCGCGCGCGCACGTTCCCGACGGGCTCGCGACGGAGATCCGCCGGGAGCATCCGGGGATCCGCCTCGATCGCGCGCTCGAGCTCGAGTGCGACCGTTACGAGAAGAGCATCCGCGACGCCGGAGGGATCGACGTCGCCTTCCTCGGCCTCGGTCGCAATGGGCACATCGGCTTCAACGAGCCGGGCTCGCCGTTCGATTCGCGGACCCGCGTGGTCCGGCTCCACGAATCGACTCGACGTGCGAACGCTCCCTGGTTCGAGGGAGAGCGGGTACCGGAGCGGGCGATCACGGCGGGGATCGCGACGATCCTCGATGCGAAGTCGATCGTCCTGATGGCGAGCGGCACTGCGAAGGCCGACGCGATCGCCCGCCTCGCGCGCGGCGAGGTCGATCCGACGTTCCCCGCCTCGGCGCTGCTCGCCCATCCGCGCGTGCTCTTCCTGATCGACCGCGACGCCTCCTCGTCGACCCCGGCCCTCCGAGACTGACCGGGCTCGGCATTGATTTCGCTTTCCGGCCGGACGTGATCTGCCGGAAGTGCGGGCCCGACGCCGACGGCCCGGCCGGACTCGGTCGGCTCGCGAGAGCCGGGCGCAGTTGTCCACCGCCGTGCGGCCGCATACACTTCTCGCTTCTGAATGAGCTGAGCCATGGTCACCCTTCCCGTCGAGCCAGCATGGTCGCTCCGGTCACTCTCGAGTGCAGAGGCCAGCTCGGCGATCGCCTTCCTCGAGCGCGAGCCGCTCATCAACGTCTATTTCCTCTCGCGCCTGCTCGATGAGGGGGTGGGACCGGGCGGACAGACCGTGGAGATCCTGCGCGGCGGCGAGGTGGTCGCGCTGGCCTCCCTCTCGAGCAATCTCGTCCTCGCCGCATCCCCCGATCTCGACGACGCCGATCGCGATCGAGCCATGGAGCATCTCGCCGAGCGGGTTCTCGGGCGAATGATTCCGGTCCGCGCCATCATCGCCGACGCGCGCCTGGTCGATCCTCTCTGGCGCCGCCTCGCCCCGCGTCTCGCTCCTCCGACCGTGATTCGACTCAACCAGCCGGTCTACGCGATTCCCGCCGGTCCCACCGCTCTGCCCGATCTCGAGACCCTTCGCTATGCGGCCGAGTCCGACCTCCACGCTCTGGTCCCGGCATGCGCGGCCATGCACGTGGAGGAAGTCGGCATCGATCCCCTCCGGCGCGACGCCGCCGGCTATCGCCAGCGGGTTCGCGAGCTGATCCTGAAGCGTCGCTCGCTCGTGCTCACCGAGCGCGGGCGCGTGGTCTTCAAATGCGAGTTCTCGGCCGTCACGCCGGCAGCCGTCCAGATCATGGGCGTCTGGACTCGCCCCTCGCATCGGCGGCGCGGCCTGGCCCGCACCGGAATGTCGCAGGTCTGCGGCCACGTGCTCCGCCAGCGGAAGGCGATCACTTTGTTCGTGAACGACTTCAATACGGCCGCCGTGGAGCTGTACGAGTCGCTCGGCTTCAGGCAGATCGGAACCAACCGCGCTCTGATCTGGTGATCCGGGCTGCTGGCGGACCCGAGCGCCATCCTCCCTGAGGCTCGCGATTTGCACCCGGGTCCGAGGTTCGAAACGCGGCCGATCCGGAGGCTGGAGGGGTAGATGCCAGAATCGGGAACCGTCAAGTGGTTCAACAACGAGAAGGGTTACGGGTTCATCGTCCGGGAAGCGACCGGCGAGGATGTTTTCGTCCATCACACCGCGATCGTCGATCAGGCGGGCTATCGCTCACTCAAGGAAGGCGATCGGGTCGAGTTCGACGTGAGTCAGGGACCGAAGGGACTGCATGCCCAGGACGTCCGACGAGTCGTTCCGACGGCATGACCGTCGAGGGCGTCCGCCGGATCAGCGTCCGCCCGGGAAGGCTCTGGAGACGAGCGAAGCGCCGAGAGCCCCGCCGAGGGCGAGGAAGGGGATCGGGGCCGCCTCGCCGCCGAGGAACAGTCCGTAGCATGCTGCCGCGCCCGCCATCAGCAGTGCCGCACGAATCGCATGATCGCGCCAATCGAATCTCACGTATCGAGCTCCTGAATCGGACCGCCCGAAACGACCGGGCTGCCTGCCGAAACGGCCGGAAGCGGCGCTCTGTTCCCTACATCCTCTCGGGACCCGGAATGCCCAGCAGAGCGAGGATCCCCCGCATGGTCCCCCGGAAAACCTCGGCGCACGCGGCGCGCTTCTGCCGCTCGCGCGGGTCGGCTTCGTTGAGGATCGGGTACTTGTGGTAGAAGGAATTGAACTTCTGTCCCAGCTCGAACGCGTGATGCGTCAGGGTGGAGAGCTCCAGGGTCTCCACGGCCCGCCGCACGACCGCCGTGGTCTCCGCGCTTCCCCGAACGATCTCCCAGATGTCGTCTTCGATCGCCCCAGCGACGGCGAGCTCGTCGAGTGAGGCGGCGTCGAGACGGGCCTCGACGCCGCGATCGGCCATCTTGCGGAAGATGTTCTCCACTCTCACGATCGAGTACTGGAGATAAGGGCCCGAGTCTCCTTCGAAGGTCAGCGCCTCGCGGAAGTCGAAGGCGATGACCTTGTTCCGGCCGTACTTGAGCATGAAGTAGCGGAGCGCGCCGATCGCGATCTGGCGTGCGAGCGCCCGCTGATCTTCGTCTTTCCCCGGCTCACGCCCCTCGAGCCCTTCGCGCACCGCGTCCAGCGCCTTGGCCTCCAGCGCATCCATCAGATCGTCCGCCTTGACCCCCACCCCTTTTCTTCCCGACATCTCGACGAACGTCTTCTCCGAGTCCTCGGCGCCGAGCCGCATCCCGAGAGCCGCCGCCGTCGCGGGGCTCAGCGCGACCATCTCGTACGAGAAGTGGACCGACCGCTCCGCCTGTTCGCCATGGCCGAGCTGCCGCAGCCCCTCGCGCACGATCTTCTGAAGGTACGACTGGCGGATGTCGATCACATTGAAGACCTGGTTCGCCCCTTCGAAGTCCGGCGCCTCCGCGTCGCCGTCCCCGTCGCTCGTGGTCTCCCAGACGCGCCGCCCGTCGGGATACTGCATGAACAGCCGGTACTCGAAGCTCCGGCCCAGCAGACCGAACTTCCAGAGCTGATACGCGATGTCCTTCCCGACGTAGGTGACGGTCCCGTTCGAGCGGACCAGGATCTTGTCCGGCTCCTCGAGCCCCTCGAACTCAGGCGAGTCGGAGAGCTTCATGACCCAGCAGCCGGCGTGCTTCCCCTCGGTCTCGAACACGACGGCGCCGCTCCGTTTGAGCAGCTCGAAGGCGCGGTCCCAGAAATGCTGGCGAATGATGTCGCTTTCCTTGACGAGCAGGTCGTACTCGACGCCGAGGCGCTGTGCGGTTCGCAGATGCGCTCGCACGATCGCTTCGGCGACGATGGCGGCGAGCTTCGCCGTTTCGCCTTCCTGCTTCTCGATCCGGTGGAGCGTCTCCTGCTGCCACTGCACGGCGTCGGGATTCTCCTGGTAATGCCGGACGGTGCGCGCGTACAGGTCCCAGCAGAAATAGTCGAAGCGGACGGAGGGGTCGTCGATGCGCCTGCGGACCTGGTCGATTCCTTCGCCGAGGATGCGCTCGAACCCGACGACGACGTCCGCGACCTGCACGCCGGTGTCGTCGACGTAGTTCTGGGTCTCGACGCGGTTGCCGAGCCAGTCGAGGGTCCTGA
The DNA here is from genome assembly GCA_035544735.1 of Thermoanaerobaculia bacterium. Lineage (GTDB taxonomy): Bacteria > Acidobacteriota > Thermoanaerobaculia > Gp7-AA8 > Gp7-AA8 > DATKCD01. The sequence continues at coordinate 23,067 of DATKCD010000152.1, read as the reverse complement.
CGAGGGTGTCTCCGAGCACGGCGTTGCGGAGATGACCGATGTGGGCGGCCTTGTTGGGATTGATGTTCGTGTGCTCGACGGTGATGCGCCGGGCTTCGGGCGCGGGGCGGGCCATGACGCCGCGGAGGTGGGTCGCGAGGAACAGCCCGCGGTCGAGCCGGAAATTCAGATAGCCCACCCCTTCGATCGACACGCCCGAGATCAGAGGAGGGACCCGGAGGTCCTGCGCGATCGCCTCGGCTATCTCGCGCGGGGGCCGCCTGACGGCGCGCGCCAGCTCGAGAGCGAGGGGGGTGGCGAGGTCGCCCATCGAGAGGCGCGGCGGCGTCTGGATCACGACCCTCTCGACCGGAACGCCCCAGAGGGCGAGCACGCGAGCCTTCAGCGTCTCGGTGAGCGAATCGATCAGTTCTTCGAGATTCATTCGAGCTCCGGTCCCCCGCAGTGCGTCGTGTCGTTCCAGACTCGGAGGACCCAGCGGTCGGCTCTCCGTTCGAATGCATTGACCGCCGCGTTGTCCTGCGCGAAGTTTCTCGCCGCCGCCAGCGGCACGCCGAGCAGGGAGGTGGCGAGCACCCGGATGGCGGTTCCGTGGGAAACGATCACGACGGGCGAAGGATGCCCGTCGAGCTCGGCGCGGATCGTTTCGAGCGCGCGCTCCATCCGGACGAGCACGTCGTGGTACGACTCCCCTCCGGGGCACGGCTGGCGAGGATCGCTCAGCCAGCGGCGGTACGTCTCCGGATCTCCCCTGCGCAGCTCCGGAAACGAGAGGCCCTCCCAGTCGCCGCAGTTCATCTCGCGCAGATCGTCGAGAAGGCGCGGCTCGAGGCCGATGGAGCGGCCGATCTTCTCGGCGGTCGCGATCGCGCGGGGAAGGGTGGAGGACCAGAGCGAGCCCACGCCGATCGCACCGAGGCGCTGCGCGACGCGGTCGACCTGCTCCTGCCCCTGCTGCGAGAGCTCACTGTCGCTCCATCCCTGGGCGACTCCGCGCACGTTGTCGACCGTCTCCCCGTGGCGGATCAGGATCAGGCGCTCGATCATCGCTCGCCCGCCTCAAGCAGCGACGGTGCGGTCATCTCGGCCGGCTTCTCGATCCCGAGGATCTCGAGGATCGTCGGAGCGACGCTCGCCAGCGCCTCACCCTTCCGAAGCGCGCGCCGTGGAGCGCCCGGCCCGAACACGACCACCGGCACGGGCGAGGTCGTGTGCGCCGTGTGAGCCTGGCCGCTCGCCGCGTCGTACATGATCTCGCAGTTTCCGTGGTCCGCCGTCAGCACCATCACGCCTCCGACCCCCTCGACCGCCTCCATGATCCTTCCCACCGCCGCGTCCGTCGCCTCGACCGCCGCCACCGCCGCCTGCATCACTCCGGTGTGACCCACCATGTCGGGATTGGCGATGTTCAGCACGATGAACCCGAATCGCCCGCCGAGAATCTCCTCGACGACCCGCTCGCTCAACTCCACGACCGACATTTCGGGCTTCAGGTCGTACGTCGCCACCTTCGGAGAGGGAATCAGCACGCGCTCCTCGTTCGGGAAGACTCGGTCCGATCCTCCATTGAAGAAAAAGGTCACGTGCGCGTACTTCTCGGTCTCCGCGATGCGGAGCTGGCGGAGGCCCCGCGCCGCCAGAACCGCTCCCAGATGGTTGTTCACCTCGACCGGCTCGAAGACGACCGGAAAGTCGAAGTCTTCGTGGTATCGCACCATCGACACGAGATCGACTCGCGGAAACACGCTCCGCTCGAAACCCTCGAAGTCGGGATCGCGGAACGCGCTCACGATCTGGCGCATCCGGTCCGCCCGGAAATTGAAGAAGACGATCGTGTCTCCGTCGTCAACCTTTCCGAGGTGCTCCCCTTCCGGTCCGAGTACCGCGATCGGCTTCATGAACTCGTCCGTGATGCCGGCCTCGTAGAAACCGCGGATGCAGGCGATCGGATCCGCGGCCTCCACACCGATCCCGAGCGTCATCAGATCGTAGCCCTGCTTGATCCGCTCCCACCGGTTGTCGCGATCCATCGAGTAGTAACGGCCGACGATCGTCGAAAGCCGGACGTGCGGCTCGTCGGCGAGGTGGGCGACCAGGCGCTCGACGTTCCCGATCGCCGATCTCGGTGCCGTGTCGCGCCCGTCGAGGATCGCGTGCACGAACACGCTCGGCATTCCCTCGGCGCGCGTGCTCATCCCGTTCCGCCCCGCCGCATCGATCAGTCCGTGCAGGTGCGACTGCAGCGAGTGCACCCCCCCGTCCGAGAGCAGCCCGACCAGATGGACCGATTTCCCCGTCCGCTCGAGACGCTGGAACGTCTCGACCAGAACGCGATTCCGGCTGAGCTCGCTGTTCTCCACCGCCTTGCTGATTCGAAGGATGTCCTGATCGACCACCCGCCCGGCACCCATGTTGAGATGTCCGACCTCGGAGTTGCCCATCTGTCCCGGCGGCAGGCCGACGCGCTCGCCGGAGGCTTCCACCACGGTCCACGCACTTTCGGCGAACAGCCGGTCGAGATTCGGAGTCCGGGCCTGCGCTACGGCGTTCCACTCCGGTTCCGAGCGGCACCCGAACCCGTCGAGCACGGTCAGGATCAGGAACGGCGGATTCGATCTCATCAGTGACTTCTCGTGATGTTCGTCGTCTCCGGCGGCACCGGGGCTCGGGGGACGGCGGCCCGGGACGGGGAGAAGCGACGAACGTCCGCCGCGTCGTGGCGGGCAGGACCCGTGCCCGGATCGGCGCGGCGAAGGGCGCGAGCCGCCGGAAAGGGGGGCAAGATATCAGAATCGCCGGAAGCGTGGGAATCGGGGCTGGGCGGGTCGGCACGCCTCGGGCGAGGGTGACCCCGCCCGCTCCTCGCCCGACCGCCGCCCGGGGGCTCTCAGGCGGATTTCTCGCGCTTGAAGACCATCCCGATGTGGTCGGTCGCCCCGGTCTTGAAATTGATGGACGTGATGCTGACCAGCTCCCACCCTTCGTCCCCCAGGCGGTTTAGCTCTTCGGCCCGTCGCGGATCCATGGAGTAGTTCTCCGACCGGACGTTGATGATCTTGTACTCCCACCTCGTCATGCTCCGCCTCCCCTCCCTGAGGGCGATTGGTTCGGCTGTCTCCCGGGTCGTGCGAAGTCTAGCACAGGAAGATGGGCACTTCGCCGGGCCCTTCGGGTCGCCGCGAGAGGGGCGGGGGGGCGGAAACGGCGCTTCTGGAAGGGGCAGCTAATGTCTTGCCGTTCAGGGTTTTGGACCGCGATCGTCCGTTGACTTCCAGCGCCGCCACAGGTAACGTTGCCCAAACAGGGGAGCGACGAGAATGGCGAAGAAGATCCTCCTGGCCGACGACAGCATCACGATCCAGAAGGTCGTCGAGCTTACCTTCTCGGACGGCGATTTCGAGGTCGTCGCGGTCAACAACGGCTCGAAGGCGATCCAGAAAATGCAGGAGAGCCGCCCCGACATCATCCTGTCCGACATCATCATGCCCGAGAAGAACGGGTACGAGGTGTGCGAGTACGTCAAGTCGCATCCGGATCTCAGGAACATCCCGGTCATCCTGCTCACCGGCACGTTCGAGCCGTTCGATCCCGACCGGGCAGAGCGAGCCGGCTGCGACGCCGTCGTCACCAAACCGTTCGAGTCGCAGAGCCTGATCCACAAGGTCGAGGAGCTGATCCAGCAGTCCGCGGGCTCCACGGCGTCTTCGCCCGCGCCGGCGACCCCGCCGCCGAGTCCGTTCGACGAGACCAGCGCCGAGCGGCGAGCCGAGCCGCCGGCCGCCGACGCGATGCCGGCCGCCGAGCCCGAGAGCGATCCGTTCGGCGAGTCGAGTCCGGCGGATGCCGCGCCCGATCAGCCGACGCCCGAGGAGATCTTCGGTTCGCCGCCGGTCACCCGCGATCAGCCCGCCGAAGATCGGCGCGAGCCGCTCCGGCCCGAGTCACCTCCCCCATCTCGGTTCAGCGAGGCTCCGGACGCCGGTGCCGCGCCCTCCGAGGGGACCGAGTCCGCCGAAACGACCGCGTTCCCGAAGATGGGCGTCGGCGATCCGGAGGGGGATCGGCAGGAGCCGGCCTCCGCATCGGAGCCCGAGCCCGAGGAGGAAGCGGAGCCTCCGCAGGACGAGGGGTGGTCGGCGGCGACGACGGCGTTTCCGAAAGTCACGTTCGACGAGCTTCAGAAGATGCGCGAAGCGGCCCAGGAGCAGCAGCCGGCGGATCTGCCGTGGCAGACGGCGACCGAGCCCTCCGGCGAGGAAGGAATCGAGTGGCCTCGTCCCGGATCGGAGCCGGCCGAGCAGCGCTCATTCCCCTCCCCGCCCGAGTCGGGCGGTGCGAAGGGATTCGGATTCGACTCGCCGGCGACTCCGGACGATTCCGATGCGATGGCGTTCGAGCCTCCGGAGCCGCCGAAGCTCGAGGAGCCCGTCGAGCCACGCTCGGGATCGGACGATGAGGACCTCGCCTGGACCCGCCCCCAGGCGGTTCCCGACACTCCGGCCGAGGAACCGGTGCCGATGCTGGAGCGGGGTGCGGGCGAGGGGGGGGCCGAAGCGGCCTCGGGAGAGCTCACCGACGATCAGGTCGATCGCATCGCGCGCCGCATCGTCGAGATCATCGGCGAGAAGGCGGTCCGCGACGTCGCCTGGGAGGTCATCCCCGATCTCGCCCAGAGCCTCGTCCGCGAGCGGATCAAACAGCTCGAATCGGAAGATTGAGCGGCGAGCTCGTTCGCGATCTGCAGACCCCGCCCTATCCTTCCCACGGCACGTCTTCGACGCCGGCCTGGCGGTTCGACCAGCGCGCGGCGACGAACAGGTAATCCGAGAGGCGGTTGAGGTAGGCCAGGGTCGTGCGGGCCGCATCGGTGGTCGCCTCCAGACGCGCCACGCGGCGCTCCGCGCGGCGGCAGACCGTCCGGGCGAGATGGATGTGGGCCGCCGCGGACGAGCCTCCCGGGAGGATGAACGAGCGGAGCGGTGCGAGCTGATCTTCCATCCGGTCGATGGCGGCCTCGAGCTCGGCGATCCGGGTTGCCGCCACGCTCTCCCGCGCGCCGTCGGGCGCGGCGAGGAAGGCACCGATGGTGAAGAGGTCGCTCTGAACCTGCGCCAGCTCCTCATCGAGCGGCGCCGCGGTCCCGAGACGCGCGAGGCCGATCGCGGAGCTCAGCTCGTCCACCGTCCCGTACGCCTCGATCCTCGGGTCGTCCTTCCGCACACGACCGGGACCGAGAAGGGAAGTCTCCCCCTCGTCGCCGCCACGCGTATAGATCTTCATCAGCGCTCCTTTTCCCGGCCCGTGATTCGGCGCTCAGCGCCCGCCTCGCTCCGCTCGGCCGCTCGCGATCCAGGTGGACCACCAGAGGTCACGCAGCACCGAGGCTCCGATCGCCAGCCGCTCGGCGGCGAACTCCGTTCCTCCTTCGATGGCCGGAAGGGCGTCGAAGGCACCGTCGCGGTCGAGCTCGTAGAGCCGCTCGAGCATCCCGTTCGATTCGCGGATCAGAGCGACACCCGTCGCGAAGTAGTCTTCCCGCAGCTCCGGCTCCCGCATCCGCGGCACGACGTCCCCGAGATCCACGTGATTCGCCACGAACACCGACTCGAACCGAGCGTGCGTCTGGCAGTCGTTCCGAAATCCCCGCGCCGGATCGCCGACCCAGCCATTGTAGTGAATGGTCGCGTGATGCGGGTTCGAGGCGTCGGCGACGTAGTGCCCCAGGATGCCGGCCAGACCGATGATGTTCTGCTCGATCCTCGACTTGTGCGCTCCCTCCGGCTCGCGCCGCCACATCCGCCACTCGCGGGTCAGAATTTCCGACGTCTCGGCGATGCGCCAGGGTGCGAATCCCGGCGTATCCGAGCCGATGCCGTACCGCCGCAGGGTGCCGCTCGCATGGAGCAGGTCGACGTAGTCCCATCTCCCGCGCGGGAGCTCGAGATGCGACACGTACTCCCAGTCGAGAAAGTGGTCGGGCGCCTTCGCCGCGTCGGCCGATGCCCCCGCTCCGCGCCAGCGGTCGGGCTCGTATCCGAGCCAGGCGAGGTCGAAGTATGCGCGGTGGAAGAACGTCGGCAGCTCGGTCGGCACCGCGTGCGTCGCCGCCTCGTTCGCGATCGCGTGCCCCTTCTCTCCCCAGGCGAAGAGCAGCGACGGCAAAAGGAGCAGCGTGAGAAATGCGGCCGGCCGTCTCATCGGCCGCCGATTGTACGACGCCCGGGGGTCCTGGCCGTCTCGAAGGGAATGTGACCGGAGAGAAAGGGGCGAAGGAGATGGTCGGGGCAAGAGGATTTGAACCTCCGACCTCACGGTCCCGAACCGTGCGCTCTAACCAGGCTGAGCTATGCCCCGTTTCCTTCGGTTGCGCCGATCTCCGAGAAGGAGAATCGCGGGAAAGGATCGCTCCCGGCAACTCCCGGCGCGAACGAACCGGGCGATCCGGGGATCGGCCGCCCCCGGTCAAACGGGGTGCGCCAGAGGGGAATTCCACGCTCGAGCCGGCGCCCGTCTGCCCGAGTCCGGCGTCGGAAAACGTCGCCTTCGACTCCGCCCTCCGGCCTCGGGATTCCCGACCCATCACTCCGGAATCCCGCCCGGCGAGCACCGCGTTGTCGATGATGTGACCCCACTTCGAAGCCTCCTCTCTCTTCTCGTCCTCGCAGCCACTCCCCTCGCCGCCCAGGAGCCCTTTCAGGAGCGCGTCGACGTCGATCTGGTGCTCGTCGACGTCACCGTGACCGACTCCCGCGGAAACCAGATCCTCGGCCTCGGAAAGGACGACTTCGTCCTCCGCGAGGATGGGGTCGAGCAGCCGATCGAGTCCGTCGATTACTTCACCAGCCGGACCCTGCTCACGGAGCGCGAGAGCGACGCTCCGTTCCAGGTCGACCGCGTCCGTCAGCAGCGCTGGTTCATCCTTTTCTTTCACGAGCTGACCGATCCTTCCGCGATCCCGGGATACCTCGGCGAGCTCATGCGCGCCCGGAAGGCGGCCGCGGATCTGATCCGGAACGAGCTCCAGCCGCAGGACCGCGTCGCGATCGCGGGCTACGATGCACGGCTGAAGATCTACGCCGACTTCACCGACGATCCGAAGATCCTCGAGCGCGGGCTCGGCGACATGATGCGGTTCTCGAACGGCCTCACCGAGGCTCCCGCGTACGCCGGCGAGGTGTCGATCATGCGGGAGATCGACGTGAAGCAGATGATCAACCGGACGGGTCGGATCTACGACGCCCTCGAAGTGCTCGCTGAGGCGCTGCGGCCAATCGCGGCACGGAAGGTCATGGCGATGTTCTCACCGGGAATCGGGGAGATCAGCTCTTTCAGTCCGCAGCTTCCGGCAAACGAGGAGATCTATTACCGTCCCATGATCCAGGCGCTCAACGGATCGAACGTGACGGTGCACGGGATCGCGATGATTCGCGAAGCCGGCGTCTACGCCCCCGAGCAGACCCTCGCCCGGGTCGCCTCCGAAACGGGAGGGGAGTTCTACAAGAACTTCGTCAGCTTCCAGACGCCTCTCGGCAGAATCGAGAATCAGAGCAGCGGCTATTACCTGCTGACCTACCGGATCCGGAAGCCGGAAGGAGAAAGCGGGTATCAGCGGATCGAGGTTTCGCTGAAGAACCCCGATTTCCGGGTGCACGCGCGCGAAGGTTACGCGTACTGAGGCGGCGGGACGACGCGCCAGCGGATGCGGTCGCCGGGACGGAGCTGGGCCAGCTTCCATCGCTCGGTCGACGGCACCGTCAGCGGCTGGAGATAGCCGCCCGTGACCGGGTGATCGGGACCCATCGCGACCAGATCTCCGTCGGGATGCCACTGGACGGTTCCGAACTGCATTCCCGCGGAAGGAAGCGACGGCGGGATCCCCTCGGCCTTCCGCCCGCTCCGCAGGCGGACGGCGGCGCGATCCGAGCGCGGCGACACTTCCCACTCCTCCGCTTCGATCAGCTCGAGCCACGCGGCACGCACGGGGTCGGGCCCGGCGAGGGCGACGATCTCGCGCGGAGCGAAGCGCCGCAGCGCCCGGATGTGGGCGGGGCCGATCGCGAGCGAAGCCGACTCGACCGGATCCCCCCGCCGGAAGGGAAGGGGGAGCGAACGCGGCGTACGGTCGCGCACTCCTCCCGCGATCGCCAGCACACCCCGCGCTCCGCCCAGCAGCGCCCCCACTTCCAGGAGGCTTCCCGCTCCGATCGTGAAGACTCGCGGGTCGCCGATCTCCCTTCCATCGACCGAGATCTCCGCACGCGCCCCGCACCACGAGGCGCGGGCGCCGGTCTCGAAGCGAAGTCGCGGCCCGGAAAGCGCGCACTCGATCGCGACCGCCTCTTCCGGATTCCCCACGTTGCGATTGGCCATGGCGGCCGCCTCCGAGTCGAAGGCCCCGCCGGCAGACAGCCCCCACCCCAGCCGTTCCGGCCGCGCTCTTCCCACCGCGAACGCCGCCGTACCAGCCGCGAGGACGACCGCGATCGGTGGGCCTCCGGCGAGATCCGGCCGCGTCGGCGGGCGCGGCGCGAGCCGTCTCTCGACCGGAACGATCACCACCTCGTCTCCGGCGGCGATCCGGTTCGGAGGATCGGCGTCGGGGTCCCAGAGCGGCTCGTCGGTCCGCCCGATGAGGTTCCATCCGCCCGGCGACTCGCCGGGATAGAACGCCGCCATCGCCCCGGCGAGGGCGAAGCTGCCGGACGGAATCGACGAGCGAGGCGTGGCTCGACGCGGAAGGCGCCAGGCGGGCGGAAGCCCTTCGAGATAGGCGAATCCCGGGCGGAATCCGAGAAAGCGCGCCCGGAAGACGATCGTCCGGATCTGCTCGAGGAATCGGGATCGATCGATGCCGGCGGCGGCGAGGAGCAGCGGAAGATCGGGGGCGTTCTCCGGAGAGAAGGAGACCTCGATCGGGTGGCGGTCCTGCTCGGCCTCCGCCCGCACGCCACTCCCGGCCCTCGCCGCGATGGCGGCGGCTTCGCGTCCCCCTTCCCCCCCGGGCAGCGGCTCGCGGAAGAGCACGAGGACCGACTCTTCCCCGACGACGGCCGCGACGACGCCGTCGCGGCCGGCAGCGGCCGCGGCGACGAAGGCGAGCTCGGAGGGGCCGGCGGCGAGCATCCGGATCACGATCCCGAGGTCGCCCGCGGCAGCCGTCGTGACCGTCATCTCCGGTGGTCTCCTTCGCAGGTGGGGCTGGCGTGCATCGTCACCGCGCTCTTCTCATATCATGCGTCGGACCGCCTGTCGTCGGGCGGATGATCTCACGCCGCACCGGGCGCTCTGGAAGGACATGATGGGCCGAAAACGAATCGATCTCGCGGAGATCGCGCGGCAGGCGATGCTCGACCGCGGGCTTCACCCCGACCTCCCGCGCGAGGCGGCCGCCGAGCTCGACCGGCTCGCGGGCCCCGCCACTCCCGACGACGACTCGATCCGGGACCTGCGCAAGCTCCCCTGGATCTCGATCGACAACGACGACTCGCGCGATCTCGACCAGCTCTCGACCGCCGAGCGGACCGGCGAGCGGACGAGCCTGCTCGTCGCGATCGCGGACGTCGACTCGCTCGTTCCAAGGGACTCGGCGCTCGACCGCCACGCCCGTGCGAACACCACCTCGGTGTACACCCCGGCGCGGATCTTTCCGATGCTTCCGGAGAAGCTCTCGACCGACCTGACCTCGCTCAACCCGGGAGAAGACCGCCTCGCGACGGTGGCCGAGCTGGTCGTCGACGACGAGGGCGTGCTCGAGAGCGCGAACGTGTTCCGCGCGGTCGTGCGGAACCATGCGAAGCTCGCCTACGAGCCGGTCGCCGACTGGATGGAGGGGAAGGGACGAGAGCCGGAGGCGATGGTCGCCTTTCCGCCGGCGGCGGAGCAGGTTCGCATGCAGGATCAGGTCGCGCGGCGTCTCAGGCACCTTCGAACCGAGGCGGGGGCGCTCGACTTCGAGACGATCGAGGCGAAAGCCGAGATGAGCGACGGGGAGGTCGTCGCCGTCAGGAAAAGGCGCCAGACCCGCGCGCACGAGATCATCGAGGATCTGATGATCGCGACCAACGGCGTCACCGCGAGATTTCTCGACCGGAAGAAGATGCCGAGCCTCCGTCGGGTCGTCCGGGCGCCGGAGCGGTGGGAGCGGATCGTCCGACTGGCGGAAGAGCACGGCTACAAGCTTCCTCCCGAGCCCGACTCCTCGGCGCTCGAGGAGTTCCTCCTCGTTCAGAAGAGAACGAATCCGACGACGTTTCCCGACATTTCGCTCTCCATCATCAAGCTTCTCGGGCGCGGTGAGTACGTCGCGCAGAAGCCCGGTGCGCCGCCGATCGGCCATTTCGGTCTGGCCGCGCGCGACTACACGCACTCGACCGCGCCCAACCGGCGCTATCCCGATCTGGTGACGCAGCGGCTCGTCAAGGCGGCGATCGCGGGCGAACGGAGCCCGTACTCGCTCGACGAGCTCGACGCGATCGCCGCCCACTGCACGGCGCAGGAGGACGCCGCCGAAAAGGTCGAGCGGCTGGCGGTGAAGGCTGCCGCGGCGCTTCACCTCGCGCCGCGCGTCGGCGACTCCTTCGGCGGCGTGATCACGGGCGCCTCGGCGAAAGGGACGTGGGTGCGCATCTTCGACCCCCCCGTCGAGGGGAAGATCGTCGCGGGCGAGCGCGGCCTCGACGTCGGCGACCGCGTACGCGTCCGCCTCGTCGGCACCGATCCCGAGCGCGGCTTCATCGACTTCGCACGCGCCTGAGGCCCATGTGGCCGGGGATTTCATCCCATGTGGCCGGGGATTTCATCCCCGGCGGGCGGTCACGAGATGCCGTTGTCTACCGCCTCTCGGCCGTTCTCCGCCTCTCTGTTGGACGTTGTTCCCTCTGGCGTCTTGCGCTCGATCCCCGCGCCGCCGTGCAACGTCAGCTCGCGCGAGCCGCCTTCTTCTGGTCCGCGATCCAGGCCCGGACGCGCTCTTCGAGGACGGCCAGCGGGAGCGGCCCGGCGAGAAGCACCGCATCGTGGAACTGCCGGATGTCGAAACCCTCTCCGAGCTCGGTCTCGGCGAGCGAGCGCAGCTCGCGGATCCTGAGCTGGCCGATCTTGTAGGCGAGAGCCTGTCCGGGCCAGACGAGATAGCGGTCGATCTCGACCGCGATGTCGTGCTCCGCCTTGCTCGAGTTCGCCTTGAAGAAATCGATCGCCTGCTGGCGCGTCCATCCCTTCACGTGCATCCCGGTGTCGACCACCAGCCGGACCGCTCGCCACATCTCGTAGGTGAGCTGCCCGAAGCGCGAGTACGGATCCTCGTACAGGCCGAGCTCCCGCCCGAGCGACTCCGAATAGAGTCCCCACCCCTCGACGAACGCCGTGTACCCGCCCCACCGCCGGAACTCCGGCACTCCCTCGAGCTCCTGGGCGAGCGAGATCTGAAGGTGATGCCCGGGCACCGCTTCGTGCACCGTCAGAGCCTCCATCTCCCACTTCGGCCGCGACTTCAGATCGTACGTGTTGGCGTAGAAGTACCCCGGCCGCCCAACTTCCGGCGATCCCGGCATGTAATAAGCCGTCGTCTGCGTCTTCTCCGAATACTCCGGCACCGGGAGCACGCCGTACGGCAGACGCGGCAGCGTGCCGAACAGGCGCGGAAGCTCGGGATCGATCCGTTTCGCGATGTCGCGATACGTCATCAGGAGCATCTCTTCGGTCTCGAAGAAGAATCGGGGATCGGTCCGCAGATGCTCGAAGAACTCCTCGAGGGGGCCCTCGAAGCCGACCTGCTCGCGGATCGACTCCATCTCGTCGCGGATCCGCGCCACTTCGGCGACGCCGATCTCGTGAATTCGCTCGGGAGCGAGATCGGTCGTCGTCATCTCCCGGACGTTGTAGGCATACCACGCCGCTCCATCGGGCACGGAGGAGAGTCCGATCGTCTCGCGCGTCCTCGGGTAGTACTCCCCGTTCCAGAACTTCTGCAGCCGTCGCAGGGCGGGAAAGACCTCGTCGCGCAGAGCCGTCCGTGCGGCCTGCCTCAGCTCCTCGCGTTCGCTCTCGGGGATCGACGCGGGCATCGATTCGAACGCGATTCCCCAGATCGGGCTCTTCTCGGGCGCTTCGGGAATCTGCGCCGCAATCGCTTCGGTGACTCCGCGCAGCGGAACGCGCGGAGGCGTCACTCCCTTCTCCAGTCCCTCGCGGAGGAGCGCGATCGTCTGATCGACGAGCCGCGGATAGGCTCGAAGCCGCGCCAGCAGGTTGCGGTAGTCCGCCGGCTTCGCCTTCGGAGCGATGATCGCGAGCTCGGCGAGCTCCTGGTGGACGCCTCCCATCTGGTTGATCGCCATCACCTCGGAAGGAAAGCGGTATCCCTCGATCTCGCTCTCGAGGTCGCGGCGGAACAGGTCGTAGTTCAACTGATCGGCCGCGGGCAGAATGGCGCGGTCGATGCGCAGAAGCTCCTCGAGGAATCCGCGCCGCTCGCCCCGCCTCCGCTCGATCGCCGTGCGCGAGAGATCGGGCAGGCGATCGTCGTATCTCCGGTCGCCGACGTAAGTCGCCAGGGTCGGATACTCCCGGAGCCGCCACTCCCACTCCTTCGCCAGCAGCGCATGCAGCCTTTCCGACTCCTTCATCGTCCCCTCGCTCTCCCGAGATCCCAACGCCGTCATCGCCGACAGCAGGACCGGCACGATCATCATCCACGGTTTCATTCGGCTCTCCCTCGTCGAGTGCGATTTCCGATTCGAATATTGACGCCCCGAAGACCGTTCACTAGACTGTCTCGTTCTGCCGGGGCGACGTAGCCAAGTGGTAAGGCAGGGGTCTGCAAAACCCCTATTCGTCGGTTCGATTCCGACCGTCGCCTCCAACGACCCGCCAATCTATCGCACTCCGCCGGCCGCGTCCGCTTCGATCTGTCGCAACATCTCCCGCGCGGCGGCGATGTCGCGACCATAGCGCGCCGGGGGCGCCGTTCGAATGAACCTCTCGAGAGCCGGGCGCGCGAGGTCCCACCGGCGCATGCGGGCACTGACCATGGCCATGTTGAACAGCGCGTCGTGGAGCTGCGGATCGACGGCGACGGCGCGAGACCAGAGGCGGATCGCCTCCGCCGGCCGGCCGCTCTGCGCGTGAAGGACGCCGAGCGTATTGAGCGCGAGCGGAAGGTTCGGATCGAGCTCCAGAGCGCGGTTGAGATGCGTCAGGGCGCGCGCGGAGTCCTGCGCGCGCAGGGCGGCGATTCCGAGGTTCTGGTGGGCCGTGGCGTTCGTGGCGTCGATCGCGAGTACGCGCTCGAACTGCCGCATGGCGTCGCCATGGCGACCGACGTCGGCGAGGGAGATGCCGTAGGCGTTCAGCGTGTCGACGTCGACCGAGTCCCCAAGAGTCGCGAGGACGGAGACCGCATCTCCGGCGCGGCCGGTCTCGCTCAGGAGAAGGCCGAGGCGGCGATCGATCGTCTCGGATACGACACCGCGCGACCGCGCCTCCTGCAGGGTCGCGATCGCCTCGTCGACCCGATCCTGCTCCTGGAGAACGAACGACAGCATCTCGCGTGCGAGGGGCATCTCGGGCTGCCGCCGGACCAGCTCGCGAGCCGTCTCGAGCGCTTCGTTCGCGCGCCCGGCCTGATTGGCCTCGACGATCTCGTGGAGCATCCGGTCGTACTCGATGAGGTTCTTCGGATCGTCCGCGGCCGTGTACGTCTTCTTCGCAGCGGTTCCCGAGACGTAGCCGAGGCTGAGCAGGCGTGAGGCTTCCTCGCCGGAGACGACCCGCCGTTCGGTCGCCGCGGCCGGCGCCGCCGCCGCGAGCGCCTGTCGCATCCGGGCGACGACCCGCCGTCGTTCGTCCACCAGGTTCCGCGTCTCTCCCGGATCCCGTTCGAGGTCGTAGAGCTCCGGGAGGGGGAGATCGATGTACTTCTCGTTCTCCTCGATGAGGCCGACCAGCGGAGCCCATCCGCGGTTGAGCGAGGCCGAGAGCGCCTCGAAGTACGTCGGCTGCGGCTGGTCCACCGGCGCGAGGAGGGAGCGGCCAAGGCGGTCTTCCGGCACGGCGATGCCGGCGCGCGCGAGGATCGTGGGCGCGAGGTCGATGTGGCGCGCCGGGCGGCCATCGACGCCCGCCTTCACGACGCCGGGCTCGTGGACGAGGAGCGGGACCTTCAGCGTCGCCTCGTACGCGAACAGGCCGTGCGTCGCCTCGCCGTGCTCGTGGAGCGACTCGCCATGGTCGCTCGTGACGATCAGCATCGTGGACGGACTCTCGCGCAGGACGGGCTCGAGGAACTTCGCCATGACCGAATCGAGGTACGCGACCTCACCGAGATAGGGCTTGTCCCTGTAGCGCGAGGCGAACTCCCCGGCCGGCGCGTAGGGGGCGTGCGGCTCGAAGAGGTGAACCCACATGAAGCGTCGCCCCTGCTGGGCGTTCCACCACGCGGTCGCGGCGGCGAGCACCTCCTCGGCCGGCCGTTCCGGCGTCTGCAGATCGTGCCGCCCCCGCCCCTCGGGCAGGCGATCGTCGTAGACGTCGAAGCCGGGCGTGAGGCCGTAGCGCGCGTCGAGCGGGTACGCCGCGATGAACGCGCCGGTCGCCCACCCCTCCTTCTTCAGCAGCGGAGCGACGGTCGCGAACTCGCGATCGAGGACGTAGCCGGAGTTGTCGCGGACGCCGTGCTGGTACGGGAGAAGTCCCGTGAGGATGTTCACGTGCGAGGGAAGCGTGACGACGTTGTGCGCGTGCGCATTCGTGAAGACGAGTCCCCCGGAGGCGAGGCGGTCGAGAAACGGCGTTTCGACCTCGCGGTTCCCCGCGAAGCCGAGAGCGTCGGCGCGCAGGGTGTCGATGGTGATCAGGATGATGCCGGGCGGCGGCGCTCCGGCCGCCCCGGCGCCGCTTTCAACGCCGCGCTCCGGGAGGAGGAGAACCGCCGCGACGAGCGCCGCCACCACGACGGCGGCCGCGGCCCACGGGAGCGCCCGCCGGCGCCGCGGCTCCGGCGAGCTCGGCTCACGGCCGGCGGTGGGTTTTCTCTTCTTCTTCGCCAAGAGGTCAGTTCAACGCAAATGGGATCGAGACGGTCTGGCCCCGGCCGCCGTCGGGGTCGAGCAGCGTCACGTCGAACAGGTAGTTCCCCGACGCGAGTTGCTGCGGATCGAATTCGAGCAGGAGCTTGACGCCGCCGTACTCGTCCTGGGGCGTCCTTCCGACGAGCTTCAGGCTCGCGTTCTGCGCGGCGCCCGCCGGATCGCGGACGACCGCGCTGAACCCGATGTCCTCGGGATCGACGTTGTAGGTGAACAGAGCGAGCTTCTGCACCTGATCGCCCGACAGGAGCGGCCTCGCGCTCGGAATGAAGCTCTCCTCGGCGATCACGAACGGATACTCGACTTCGAGCCCCGCCTTGGACGCTCCCCTCAGAAGGATCCACTTCCCCTGCTCCTCGAAGAAGAGCGGCGGAAGAATCGCCGGATCGCCGCGCCGGGGAACGTTCAGCGCAATGCGCTGGAAGCCCTTCATTCCGGACTCGACGACGCGGATCAGCGTCTTGATCGTGTAGTCGCCCGGCGCCAGACTGATCGTCCCATAGTACTTGAGACCCGACCCCCCGAGGGTTTCGCGAAGCGACCGCAGATCGAGCGAGACGGTCTGAAAAATGTAGTCTTTGACCACATTCGAGCGGTCGAAGGCATAGACGAACATCTCGGCGTTGAGCGTGTCGCCGGCGACGCGCTGCAGCAGGCTCTCTCCGTCGATCTCCAGCACGATCGGAACGACGAACTCGCCCTCCGCGCTCGGGAAGGCGGTCGCCAGCACGTTGGTCTCGACCTCTTCGAAGGGGATGTCGTTCATCAGAATGTCGGTCGCGCTCAGGAGCTGCTCGACCGCGTTCATCTGCAGGTGCGGCTCGTAGTACCCGGCGCGGTGGGAGACCCGCAGCCCGGAATGGCCGACCACCCTGACCTCGACTTTGAGGTCGTGGAACCTCCCGGGATTTCCGGAGGGCTCGGTCTGGAAGCCGAGGATGTAGACGACTTCCTGCTGCTTGAGCATCCGGGCGAAGCTGGCGGCCAGGTCGTTCTGGTTCTTGAACGCGGTCCCGCCGGTGGGATCGGTGAGGAGGAAGAGGGACTCGGTGGCGGCGCTTCGCAACTGCGCGCCCGAGCGGGTATCGGACGGGCCGCGGAGGCCGCGGATGTCGATCGCGTGCAGCACGACGTCCGAGCGACGGAACAACCGCCCCATCTCGCCGAGCTCGCGGAGAGCTTCGTGGCTTCCGAAGCGGTAGTCGGAGTCGAACTTCCAGATCTCGCCGCGGAGGAGCGCCGTCGCTTCGGTCGCGTCCATCGCCTCCTGGCGCCCCTGCACCAGCGCGCTGTCGAAGCCTTCGGTCAGGAGGATGATCTGCTTGCGGCCGCTGACGCGATCGAGCATCCGCGCGACTCCTGCGAACGTCCGCAACTGCGTCTCGATGCGAGCCCGGGCGTATCTCTGATCCTGCTGCTGCATCTGGATCCGGAGGGCCTCGTGGATCGCGCGCGCCTCCTGCTCAGCCGCGAGGACGTCCTGCTGAGTCGGGTTCTCTTCGCCGGCCGCTCCTTCCATCAGACCCGGATCGACGCTCGAGGCCAGAAGGAGAGGATCGCGTCGCTGCAGGAAGCGCGGGTTTCCGATGTTCCTCACGGCGAGATCGAGGAGCTCGCGGTCGGTCGTGAAGGAGGTCAGGATCGTGAAGCCGCCCTCGACGGAGAACGTCGCGACCGAAGCGAGGTCACGCGGCTGGATGAAGTCCCGGAGGAACTCCCGCGCGGCGGTCTTCGCCCGGTCGATCGTGACCTGGCCGGAGTTCGTCAGGTCGAACACGATCATGAAATTGCGCCGCGCGGCCGGGCTCACGAACTCCGGCTCGCCCGTAGCGATCTGCGCGAGGTCGATCTCCTCGAAATGCGTGATCTTCCGCCGCTTGCCGTCGTCGTACAGCTCGAAATTCTCCGGGCTGAGGCCCCGAATCGCGTTGCCCTTCCGGTCGAACACGTTCACGGGAACTTCCACCAGGTTCACCTGAACCGTGTCGGAGGCGACGGCCTGCGGCGCGTCACCGGTCTGCGCCGCCAGGGGCAGCGCGGCGATCAGGAAAAGGGCTCCGAACGGAAGACTCCGATTCGCCATGACGGCCTCCTCGATGGTTGCTACAACGCCCGCGCAATGCGCTTGTTCCCGCGTCTAGGACGCCGGAGGTTTTCCCACGATTTCGAACCGCACGGAGCTGCTCGTCGTCGAGGCGGGCTCCTTCTGCGCGACCGAGATCCGGAGCTCGTACTCTCCCGGCGCCAGCGCCGCCGGTGTGAACCGGAGCAGCAGCTTCGTCGCGCCGGACGCATCCGGAGGCGCCATCCCGGTCAGGCTCACCTGAGCCGGCCGTGTGGCTCCCTCCGCGTCCTCCACCACCGCCGTCAGACCCATTCCCTTCGCCTCGATTCCGTACGTGAAGACCGCCACCTCCACCGGCTCCCCCGCCACGAGTTGCGGCCGCGCCGCCGGGATGAAGCTCTGGTTCGCGAGCTGGAACGGATAGTCGACCTCGGACGCCGAGCGCGGCCGCGCCTTCACCATGATCCAGCGGCCCTCTTCCTCCCACACCAACGGCGGGAGCACCAGCGACGTTCCCGCCACCGGCACCGTCACCTCGCTGACGTGATACCCCCGGCGTCCCGTCTCCTCGGCCTGGACCAGCGTCCTCACCGAGTAGTCGCCCGGCTCGAGGCGCAGCGAGCCGAAGAACTTCAGGCCCGACTCCCGGAGCTGCGGCGCGACCTTCGTGAGGTCGAGCGCGACTTTCTGATGAAGGAAGTCGCGCACGGTGTTCGACTCGTCGAACGCGTACACGAACAGATCGACCGTGACCGAGGGCCCCGCACCCGCCATGAGCGGCCCGCCGGGGATTTCGACGATCACCGGGACGACCGCGCGTTCGCCTTCCATGAGAAACGGCGCGGCGAAGCTCATCAGCGTCAATTCACTGCGGTCGGGAGCATGGACGAGCAGATCGGCCGTGATGAGCGTCCGCTCGAGGGGCGAGAGCTCTTCCGCCGGCTCGTAGTAGCCGTCGCGATGGATGACGCGCGCGCCGGAAACGCCGCTCACGCGAACGTCGAGGTCGTGGTACTTCCCGGGGCTGCCGCTGCTCCTGGGCTGGAACCCGATGACGTAGATCAGGTCCTGCTGCCGGAGCAGGTTCGCGAGGCTCGCCCCGAGGTCGTTCGCGTTGCGGAACAGCTCGCCGCCCGTGGGCCGCGAGATCAGAAACAGACCGTCGCTCGACGCACGTCGATATCCCTCGCGCGCGTCGACGTCACTCCGCAGTCCGCGGATATCGACCGCGTGGAGGACGACGTCCGAGCGCTTGAACGCCTGGGCCATCGCGTCGACCTCGCGGCTCGCCTCGGTACTGCCGAACCGCTGATCGCTGTCGATCGACCAGATCTGACCCGAGATCGAGGCTTCGGCGTCGCCGCGATCCGCCATCGTCTCGCCGAGGCCGCGTCCCCGAACGAGGCTCGGATCGAAGCCTTCCGAGAGAAGAATGACGTGCTTGCGCCCACGCACCGAGTCGAGCAGGCGCGCGAAGCCGCCGAAAGTCCGGAGCTGCGAACGAATCCGGCCGCGGTGATAGTCGTCGTTCCCCTGCTGGTGAAGCCGGTTCAGCTCCGCCAGCTCCTCGGTCGCGATCGAGGCGGCGTCGACTTCGGTCGTGGTCGACCCCGGAGCCTCCCCGCGCATCGACGCCGAAAGGAGAAGCGGATCGTGGATCTGGTAGAGGCGCGGATTTCCGAGCGTCGCGATCGCGGCCGCGAGCAGATTCTCGTCCGAGGTGAAGCTCGTGTGGAGCTGGATCCCGCTCTCGACGCGGAAGCTCGCGACCGCGGCGCTGTCGAGGAGACGGAGCTGCGTCCGGACGAACTCGCGGGCGGCATCGCGGGCCCGGAGGAAGCTGCTCGGCGTCGCGTTCGCGAGGTCGAACAGGATCACGAAATTCCGCCGCGCGGCCGCGGGAACGTCTTCGTCCCCGGCCGACACCCGAGCCACGTCGACGACTTCGAAATGCGTGATCGGCTGCCGCTTGCCCTCGTCGAGCACCTGGAAGTTCTCGGCCGTCAAACCGCGGACGGGCTTCCCGTTCCGGTCGACGACCGTCACCGGAATCTCGACGAGCGTGACGTCGACCGACTCCGCCACCTCCGGCGTCTGTGCGTGCGGAGCGGCGGGCGCCAGAAACAGGATCGACGCGACCACCAGAGCCATCATTCGTTCATTCATCATCGTCTCCTCCGTCACCCCGTCGCGAAGCGCCTCAGGTCGGGGTTGTCGGGATACTTCCGCAGGCCCTGCTTCGCCCAGTAGCGGACGCCGCGCTGGTCCCCCACCGTATCGAGCACCTGGCAGACGGCGAGATAGCCGGGAGGCGTCGGGGACTCCCGGATCAGCTCGTGGATCAGACCCGTCCCCTCGTCGATCCGTCCCTGGGTGACGAGAAGAAGGATGAGATTCTTGTAGGCCTGCGGCTGCTCGGGGAACATCTCGATCTCGCGCCGAAACTCGCGCTCCGCCTCGGCGACGCGACCGAGACGCGCGAGCACGTCGCCGCGCAGGAAGTGGAAGCTGCTGATCTGCCGGTTGGCGCTCCCCCGCCTCTCCTCGTCGGCTTTGTCGAGATGTGCCAGAGCCTCTTCGAACCGCCCTCGCTCCTTCTCGATCCGCGCGAGGGTCATCCACGCGGTGGCGCGCTCGTGGCCCGCCTCGAGCGCGAGCCGCGCTTCCTTCTCGGCCCGATCGAGATCCCCGCGCGCGAGCCAGATCCGCGCGAGGACGTCGCGCGCCTTCGCCGGATCCCTTTCGAGAACGAGGCGCGCGTGCTGTTCGGCCAGCTCGAGGTCCTCCTTCTCCATCGCCATGTTCGCGACCGACAGGATCAGATGGTCCGCGTTCGGCGCGAGGCGGATGCCCTCCCGGGCGGCCGCGATCGCCTCGTCGAGACGCCCCAGCCGATGGAGGGCCTTCGATTTGAGGTCCCAGAGATCGAGCATTCTCGAGTTTTCGCCGAGGAGCCGTTCGACGGCCTCGAGAGCCTCCTCCTGACGTTTCGCGCGATGAGCGCCGAACGCGGCGCGGATCTCGCGGAAGGTGGCCAACTTGTCCTTCGGGTCGGCGAGCTCCTCGCCGGGCGCCGTCGTCACGGTCGAGCCGAGATAGCCGAGGGCCGCGAGCTGGGCCGCCTCTTCGGGATCGACGGCGGCCGGCGCCTCCGCCTCGCGGACCAGAGGCTCGATCGCCCGCCGCATCCGCGCGAGAACGCGCCGCTCCTCGCGCAGGACGTTCTGCCGTTCCGCGGGGTCGGAGGCGACGTGGTACAGCTCGGGTTTCGGCGCCTGGATGTAGTGGTACTCGCCGTCGATGAGCGAGTGGAGATCGCTCCAGCCGAAGTGGAATCTCGAGTAGTACGTCTCGCTGTAGACCGCGCGGTGCGCCGACGGCTCCTGGTCGCGAAGGGCCAGCAGCGAGATCCCCGGGAGGTCCTGCGCGACCCGCGCGCCGGTCAGCTCGAGGATCGTCGGAAAAAGGTCGACGAGCTGCGCCGGCGCCGCGACGCTCGTGCCGCGGAGCTTCCCCTGCGGCAGCTTGACCAGGAGGGGGATCTGAATCGCCTCGCGGTAGAGGAACATCCCGTGTTCCTCTTCCCCGTGGTCGTTGAGCCCTTCACCGTGGTCGCTGACGACGATGATGAGAGCGCGGTCGTAGAGCCCTTTCTCCCGCAGGAAGCCGAAGAAGCCACCGAGGAGATGGTCGACGTACGCGATCTCGCCGTCGTACGGGTCGGGGTAGCGGCTCCGGAACGGCTCGGGAGGCTCCCAGGGGGTGTGCGGCTCGTAAAGATGGAGGAAGTAGAAGAAAGGGTCGTTCCGGCTGCCGATCCACTCGCGGGCGGCGGCGATCGTGTCGGCGCCGCCGCGCTGGACCATCGCGATCGATCCGCCGGGCGTGATCGGATCGACGCGGTCGTCGTAGTGATCGAACCCGCGGTCGAGGCCCGTCTCGCGCCGGAGGACGAAGGCGGAGATCGCCGCGCCGGTCGCGTAGCCCTCCGCGCGGAGCAGCTCGGGAAGGAGCGGCAGCGAAGCATCGACCCGATAGCCGACGTTGTCGCGAACGCCGTGGTCGGCGGGAAGAAGCCCCGTGAGCATCGACGCGTGGGCGGGGAACGTCAGCGGGCAGTGCGTGTACGCGCGCTCGTAGAGGATCGAATCGCTCCGAAAGCGGTCGAGGTTCGGTGTGTCGATTCCCGGATATCCGTAGGCGGGGAGGCGGTCGGAGCGGAGCGTGTCGATGGAGATGAGAATGACCGGGGTGCCGGGCGGCGCCGCGGTGTCGGGCGCGGCATTGCAGGCTCCGAGCGCGAGGACGACCGCGAAGGTGACGATGAGGATCCGGGGCATGATGTCGTTCATTCCGTCGTCGCGAGCGGAGCGCGGGCATCGTAGCGCCGGCCCTTCCGGCCGCCGCTTCGACGGCGGCCCTGCAATCCTCCCTCGTCTACTTGAACTGCTTGAGCATCTCCGCCGCCTCGGCGGCTTCGCTGCTGTCCGGCGCCAGCTCGATCGCCTTTTCGAAATCCGCCTTCGCGTCGTCCAGACGCTGGAGCTGCACCGCGGCCAGCGCCCGATAGTAGTACGACTCGCCCCGCTCCGGATCGACCCCGATCGCGCGCGTGAAGTAGTCGTGCGCCTCGCGCGGATTCTCCTTGTTTATGAACAGGATTCCGACGTTCACGAGAATCATCGGATCCTCGATGGCATCCTGCGGAAGCTGCTGGAGGAGAGTCTTTCCTTCCTCCAGCTTCCCCTGCTCGAGAAGCAGGTTGACCAGAAGCAGATTCACGGCATTGTTCGTCGGATCGGCGGCGTGGACCTGCTTGAGGAGGCCGACCGCCTCGTCGATCTGACCGGCACCGTAATAGGCACGCGCGAGCGCCTGCTTGAGCTGGAGGTGATCGGGAAGGATCGCCTGCGCCTTCTCGAACTCGACGACCGCCTCCTTGAACATCTTCTGCGCGAGAAACTCCTCACCCTTCCGGACCGCCTCGACGGCCTCGGGCGGAACGGTCGAGGCGACCTCCGGTTCGGGCTCCGGCTCAGGCTCCGGCACCCGGCGGATCGTCGTCTTCAGCGGCGGCGTCCGTCCGACCTCGCTGAGCTGGATCGATCCCTTCGTGGGGACGAACCCCTCGGCTTCGATGTCGATGTTCCACGGGCCGCCCATCTCGAGCAGCGCGCCCCACTTGCCGCGACGGTCGGTCGTCGCCGTCTCGATGCCCGCCCGGTCCGACTGGAGCGTGACCTTGGCACCGGCGACGGGCTTCCCCTCCTCGTCGGTGACGGTACCCTGGACGCGCACCTGCGCGAGAGCCTCCCCCGCGACGAGGGTGCCGAGCAGAACCAGGCCTGCAGCGATTCGCATCTTCACACTCTGCCTCCGTTCGGGCCGCCCGGAGCCGACGCTGGGCTCTACGGATGGAACCGTACGGTTAAAAAAGGAACCCGCTGGGAGGGTATTCCCAGCGGGTTCCGGGGCTGCCATCAGCCGGAGATCAGAACGTCAGACGGGCTCCGAGGCGGAACACGCGCGGGCTCTGCTGCTCGAACATCCGGTCCGCGCGGGCGGCTTTCCGCGTGGTGCCGCGCGAAGTCTGGTTGATCAGCAGGTCACGCTGAAGGATCGTCTGCTCGTTCGTCACGTTGAACGCGTCGATGCCGACCGTGAGCCCTACGCCGCCGAGCCTGAACTCCTTCGAGAGCCGGAGGTCGAGGAGGAACGGGTCGTCGTGCCGCTCCTCGCCGATGCCCTGAAGGAGAATGTTCTTCGTTCCCTCGCTCGTGCCGACCGAGTGAACGTACGGGATCGGGTACCCCTCACGACCCAGGATGCTGAAGCCGAAGTTCATTTCGACGACCGGGATCTGATAGAGGCCCGTGACGTTGTACGACCACTTCGAGTTGATGTAGACCCCGTTCT
>DATKCD010000151.1:0-5213 GCA_035544735.1 Thermoanaerobaculia bacterium | reverse complement strand
CTCGACCGCCGGCTTCCCGACATGGACGGGGTCGTCCTGGCCAACGAGCTGAAAGGGAACGGATCGCTGCGGAACCGCTACGTCATCATGCTGACCGGCGAGGACGAGACGGCCGACAAGATCGAGGGGCTCGACCTCGGCGCCGACGATTACATGACCAAGCCGTTCCACATGCCCGAGCTGATGGCGCGGATCCGTGCGGGGCTCCGCATCGTCGCCCTGCAGAACGAGCTGATCGAGGCGAACCGCCGCCTCGCGCGCCTCTCGATCACCGACGGGCTCACCCAGCTCTACAACCACCGCCACTTCCAGGACGAGCTCGCGAAGCACTTCAGCGAGTCGGAGCGCTACTCCCGCCCCCTCTCGCTCGCCCTCATCGACATCGATTTCTTCAAGAAGGTCAACGACACCTGGGGACATGCGGCCGGCGATGCCGTGCTCAAGGTCGTTGCCGGACTCTTCACCGATTCGATCCGCCACACCGACCTGGCTGCGCGCTACGGGGGTGAGGAGTTCGGCATCCTGATGCCCGAGACCGACATGACGCACGCGCTGGAGTTCGCCGAGCAGATCCGGCAGCTCATCGAGCGCACGCCCATCGAGACCGAGCAGGCGACGATCCGCGTCACGGTCAGCATCGGCCTCTCCTCGGTTCCCCACCCGGGCATCCACAGCCCGATGGATCTGATCGAGGACGCCGACGGCTCGCTCTATCGCGCGAAGGAGGGAGGACGGAACCAGGTGCAGGCCGAGCGGAGAAAGGAACGGGCGCCCTTCCCCCCCGCCGGCTGAACGCGGCCGGAGCGCGTGGAGCGGCGCGAAGCAGGCTGGAAGCGGGCCGTCCGGGGGCGGCGCGCGTCTCACGCCGTCTCGAGCTCCTCGATCCTCTCCCGGATGACCGCGACGAGCCGCCCGAGGCGGGTCCGCACGGCGGCGGCATCGAACCGACCTTCTCCGCGCTCGAGGTCGGTCTCGAGTCCCGCCGCTTCGGTCGAGATGCTCGAAAAGCCGTAGCTCCCTCCCGCCCCCTTCAACTGATGGGCGAGATAGAGGGCGCGTTCGCGGGCGGCGAGATCTCCGATGCCGTCGCGTTCGAGGAGGGCTGCGATCTCCTTCACTTTCGCGCTGGCTTCCTCGAGGAAATCCCGCTTGAGTTCGTCGAATTCGGGGTCCATGCTGCGAGCCTTCGCGACTGCACGCAATGTGCCCGGGCGACTTGGTACCATCGCAGCGTCATTATGGAACCTGTTTCGGTCCCGCTCCGCGAGTTCGACTTCACCGAACCGTGGAACATCCCCGAGGGGTGTCCTCCTCTGGTGCTCTCGCGGGCGATCGACGGCTCACCGGCGCGGCTGGCCACCCTGGTCCAGGTCTTCCGCGACCCCTCCACCCTGTACGTTCTGTTTTCCGGAGTCGATGCGTCGATCGTGGCGACGCGGTACGAGCGGGATGATCCGCTGTGGGAAGAGGACGTGCTCGAAGTCTTCATCGCTCCCGAGCGGCGAACGCGCTATTTCGAGCTCGAGGTCAGCCCGATCGGGACGCTGTTCGACGCGGCGATCGATTCACCCGAAGGAGAGCGGTCGACGATGAAGGCCGATCGCGACTGGGACGCGGCCGGAATGTGGGCGGCCATCCGGCGGGTGCGGCGCGAGTCCGGCTCGCTCTGGCGCTTCGAGACTCTGGTGGTGATTCCGTTCGCCGCTCTCGGTCGCGGCGCTCCCGCCCCCGGCGAGCGGTGGCTGGCGAACTTCTACCGGATCGACCGCGACGAGGGGCTCGGCGACGAGTACTCCGCCTGGCAGCCGACTCTCCGCGATCCGGCCGATTTTCACGTCCCGGGACGGTTCGGGGAGCTGCGGTTCGAGTGAAGGGTCCCCACGGCGGAGGCGGCCCGTACGCGTCGGGGAGCCGGATTGGAATCCAATCGTCCCTTTTCCACTTTTGTCACAGGAAGGCGGTCCGCTCCGACGGCGGACAGTCTATAAACGAATTGCCGGTCCGATCGATGCTGCGCCACCTCGCCCTGCTCTCCGCCATCGTCCTCTCGCTCGCAGCCACTTCGGCGGAAGGGGGAGAGAAGTGCTCTGCTCACGCGAAGGAGTGCGAGCGCCAGATCCGCGAGATGCTCAAGGGCCGGCTCTATCTGGGGGTGAAATACGAGCAGACGCGATACGGAATCGCGATCCGCTCGGTGGTCGAGGGGAGCCCAGCCGAGCGGGGAGGGTTCCGCAAGGACGACATGATCGTCGCGCTGAACGGTCGCGACATGAGCCGGGCCGACACGAAGAGGCTCAAGGAGCTGCTCCAGGAAGCGCGGGACCGGAACGAGGGGAAGCTGACGCTGGTGGTGACGCGATACGGACAGTTCCGGCGGATCCACGTCCAGCTCGGCGAGATGCCGGAAGAGCACATCGATGCGGTCGTCGCGGCGCATCTCCGGGAAGCGCACGGCGATACGGCGAGCGGCCAGTGAGGGCCGGCGAGGGGAACGGCGAACCGGAACGGCTCTGAGAACGTATCCGTAACGGAACGGACCTCGCGATGCCACTCCACCCGACCCGATCGAAGATGCGCTCTCTGTTCTCGGGCCCGGGCTCGATCCTGAGGCCGTACATCGTTCTGCCGTTCCTGCTGGTGGCCGCGGCGCTGGCGGCGCTGGCGTATCACTCGTACCAGCTCTCGATCCGCACCGAGCGGGGTCTGCGCACGCTGTCGATCCAGTACCTGCACCATGCGGCGGAGATCTCGGCCAGCCGCGCGGATGCGGTGGTGGACTCGGAGATCTTCCAGGCGGCGGAGGCATGGCAGCAGATCGAGCGCTCGCTGAACCCGACGCTCGACTCGCTCCAGCAATGGATCACCCGGAACCCGTGGATCGTCTCGGCGATCTATCTTCCCGACGCCGACCCCGCCGCCGCCGTGTACTACACCCAGGATCTCGAGAACGAGCCGACCCGAACCTTCCGCAACGAATTCTTCACGGCGACCGGAACGATCCGGTACTCCTACGATCCCTCGAGGCTTCTCGAGGTGGTCCGGGGGTCGATCGCGCACGAGTCGCAGGTCCACATGGCGCATCTGCCGGAGGCGATGGAGGTGCGGCGCCGAACGCAGATCGGCGTGATGCGCCGGGGAAGCGAGACCGGGTTCATGAACACGCCGGTTGGACCCTCGGTCATCGTGCCGCTCGGCCCGCCGCTGCACGACTATGCGATCCAGGCATCGATCGATCCGCTCTTCAGGGGAGGGTGGTGGGAGAACCCGCGCCTGGTGAGCATGGGCTACGTGATCCTCGCGCTGGTGATCGTCTCGGTGGGTGCCGCATTCGCGATCCGCGGGCTGAGGCGCGAGGCCGAAGCGCTGCAGCTCCGAACGGCACTGATCGCGAACATCTCCCACGAGCTCCGCACGCCGCTTTCGATGATCCGCATGGGCGCCGAGACCCTCAAGCGCGGCGGCCGGCTTCCCGAAAAGGACCGCAGCGACGTTCAGGAGTCGATCCTTCGCGAGGTCGTTCACCTGAGCCATCTCGTGGAGAACGTCCTCGACGTGGCCCGGCTCTCGAAGAGTCCGCGCCCGCTGGTATTCAGTCCGGTCGACCCGGCGAACCTGGTTCGTTCGCTCGTTTCCTCGTACGAGTCGTGGATCCGGGGCAAGGGCTTCGAGCTCGAGCTCACCGTCGACGCGACGCCCGGCGAGCAGATGTGGGATCGCGAAGCCGTCTCCCGGGCGCTGCTCAACCTGATCGACAACGCCATCAAGTATTCCGGCGAGGACAAGCGGATCAGCGTCCGGCTGGAGGAAGACGACCAATCGGTCACGATCGCCGTGCAGGACCGGGGCATCGGAATCCCCTCTCAGGACCTCGCCCGGATCTTCGAGCCGTACTACCGCGCCGAGTTTTCCGACACGCAGACGCGGCGGGGGGCTGGGCTGGGACTGACCCTGGTTCAGCAGATCCTCCACTCGCACGGAGGACGCGTGGAGGTCGACTCGGTCTTCGGCCGTGGATCGACGTTCCGGCTCCGGTTTCCCAGACCGAAGGGCGAAGAGGCGAGACAGATGCGCAACCTTCGGGCGCGTGAGGCGTAGAACAGAGCAAAGCCCCACGAATCGGACCGGACGCCGCGCGCGCTCCGGCCGCCCGACCGCAGCGCCGGGCAGAAAGGGATCTCCATGGCGGACCAGATTCACTCGGTGGCGAGCGGCCTTTCCCCGACCGGCTTTGGCGGTACACTGATGCCCTCACGCCCGAGGAGCGACAGACGCATGAGCAAGATCCTGATCGTCGAAGACGATGCCGGTCTCCGCCAGGGACTCGACATCAACCTCCGACTCGAGAACCACGACACCGTTCAGGCCTCCGACGGCGAGCAGGCGATCGAGCTGTTTCATTCCGAGACCCCCGACCTGGTGCTCCTCGACCTCATGCTCCCCAGAAAGAGCGGGTTCGAGGTGCTCGACCACATCCGCAAATACTCTCGGGTGCCGGTGATCCTTCTGACGGCGCGCGGTGCCGAGACCGACAAGGTCCGCGGGCTCCGGAGCGGAGCCGACGATTACGTCACCAAGCCGTTCGGCCTCCAGGAGCTCTTCGCCCGGATCGACGCCGTCATGAGGCGCAGCGAGGTCCAGCAGAAGGCCATCTACGAGGATGCGCTCATCCGTCTCGACCCCTCCACCCGCGAAGCCGCAGCGAACGGACAGGAGCTCAAGCTCTCACCCAAGGAGTTCGACCTGCTGATGTATCTGTTCCGGAACCGCGATCGCGTGGTTCCGCGCGACGAGCTGCTCTCGCGCGTCTGGAACTACCGCGTCGATCTCAATCTCAACAGCCGTACCGTCGACACGCACGTCACCCGTCTCCGCCGCAAGCTCCAGAAGGCGATCGACACCCAGGCCGAGATCATCGTCGGCGTCGCCAAGATCGGCTACCGCTACCTCGGAGTGCCGGCCTGAGGCGAGCCGGAAGCCGCGCGTCGGCCGTCCGTGGCGGCGCCATCCCCGGCGTTCCCGTCGATGGGAAGGATTGAATCGTCCGGAGTGCTGGTGGACTGTAACGACAGAATTCAGTACCACCTGGCTTGGTCTCGACGCCGTGAGCTTCGTTGCGGCTCCTCAGCATAGTCCCGCTATGCCTGCGTCGCCGCGCCTCGCTCACGCCGCCGATACCGGCGCCATCTGCTACTGATTCTGTCGTTACAGTCCAC
>DATKCD010000150.1:0-4845 GCA_035544735.1 Thermoanaerobaculia bacterium | reverse complement strand
CTTCCCCGTCGCTTCGTTCCCGCTGAAGACCGCACTCGCCTGGCTGATCTTCCACGGCCTCGACATCAGCGCGGTGCTGGTGCTCTCCGGCATCGCGCTGTCACTGTGGCGGCGGATGCGGGACAGGGGCGCGCAGGCGGTGCAGTCGTTCGGCAACGACTTCTTCCCGCTCGTGCTCCT
Organism: Thermoanaerobaculia bacterium; assembly: GCA_035544735.1. Lineage (GTDB taxonomy): Bacteria > Acidobacteriota > Thermoanaerobaculia > Gp7-AA8 > Gp7-AA8 > DATKCD01. The sequence goes on along the minus strand of DATKCD010000150.1, from coordinate 4,665 downwards.
GTTCGCGATCTCGGTCACGGGCCTGGCGCTGACGGTGTCGACGATGTGGCTGCGCGGCAGCTTCTACGGCTTTCTCTCGATCCTGCACGCCATCACGGTGATCACGGCTCTGCTGTACCTGCCGTTCGGGAAGTTCTTTCACATCTTCCAGCGGCCGGCGCAGCTCGGCGTGGCGTTCTACAAGGACGTCGCCGCGGCGGAAGGGATGGAGCCGTGCGCGCGGTGCGGAGCGGAGTTCGCGCCGCGGCTGCAGGTGGAGGACCTCATCCGCGTCGAGCGCGAGCTCGGGTACCGCTACGAGACGGGGCGGAGCGGCGTCGATCACTACCAGCGGATCTGTCCCGCCTGCCGGAGGACGCTGCTCGCCCTCGCGCAGGGGGCGATCTGGGCGGGCGCGGGTCCCGCCGGACCCAGCGATGCCGCCGACGTGACCCCGATCAGGGTGGAGTAAATGGCGAAACTTCCGAGCACACTGCAGACACTCGGCGAGGTGTGGGGTCCGCACCTCAACCGGATGGAAGGAGTCCGGCTCGAGACCGACGTCGAGCCCGACCGGATCGTATCGACCCACTGCTGCTTCTGCGGCCAGCAGTGCGGCATCAACCTCAAGGTCAAGGACAACGTCGTCATCGGCTTCGAGCCGCGATACGACTTCCCCTTCAACAAGGGAATGCTCTGCCCGAAGGGCGTGAAGCGCTACCTTCAGGGCGGCCATCCCGATCGCCTCACGAAGGCGCTGCGCCGCGATCCCGACGCCGAAGGCGGGTTCTCGCCGATGGAGTACGGCGACGCGATCGCGCGCGTCGCTTCGGAGTTGGGGCGCATCCAGTCGCAGTACGGCCCGGACGCCGTGGGCGTGCTCTCCGGGGCGAGCCTCACCACCGAGAAGGCGTACCTGATGGGCAAGTTCGCGCGGGTCTGCCTGAAGACCCGGTACATCGATTACAACGGCCGGCTCTGCATGGTCAGCGCGGGCGCGGCGAACAAGAAGGCGTTCGGCGTCGACCGGAGCGCCAGCCCGTGGGACGACATCCTGAAAGCCGAGGTCGTCGTCATCGCCGGATCGAACACGGCCGAGTGCTCGCCGATCACCACGAACTACGTCTGGCAGGCGCGCGAGAACGGCGGGAAAGTCATCGTGGTCGACCCGCGGATCACCCCGATCGCGCGGACCGCCGACCTGTTTCTCCCGGTCAAGCCGGGACGCGACGTCGCGCTCTTCAACGGCATCCTCCACCTCATGATCGAGAACGACTGGCTCGATCACGCGTTCATCGAGAACCATACGGTCGGCTTCGACGAAGTCGCGGCGCACGTCCGCGAATGGACTCCACGCAGGACGGCCGCGGCGACGGGGGTCGCGGAGAAGTCGATCCGCGCCGCGGCGGAGCTGTGGGGGACGGCGAAGACGAGCTTCCTCATGCACGCGCGCGGGATCGAGCATCACTCGCACGGCGTGGAGAACTGCCTTTCCACGATCAACATCGTCCTCGCCTCCGGAAGGATCGGCCGCCCCTACTGCGCGTACGGCACGGTGGTCGGCCAGGGCAACGGGCAGGGCGGGCGGGAGCACGGGCAGAAGGCCGATCAGCTGCCCGGGTGGCGCGACATCTCCAATCCGGAGCACCGCGCGACCGTCGCGAACGTGTGGGGCGTGAATCCGGACGAGCTCCCTCAGGCCGGCGTCGACTGCTACGAGATGGTGCGAAAGATCGACGCGGGGGAGATCAGGGGCCTCGTGATGATCTGCTTCAACCCCGTCGTCTCGCTGCCGGACAACAACTTCGTCCGCCTCGCCCTGGAGAAGCTCGAGTTCTTTACGGTGATCGACTTCTTCCTCAGCGAGTCCGCGCAGTACGCCGACGTCGTCCTCCCCGGATCGCTGCACGAGGAGGACGAAGGGGTGGTCTGCCAGGTGGAGGGGCGCGTCATCAAGATCAACAAGGCGGTCGATCCTCCGGGCGACGCGAAGCAGGACTGGCGCATCGTGCAGGACGTCGCGCGCGCCCTCGGGCGCCCGCACGGGTTCGAGTTCGAGAGTCCGCGGGCGATCTTCGACGAGCTGCGCCTCGCCTCGAAGGGAGGCGTCGCCGACTACTACGGGATCACCTACGAGAAGATCGAAGCGAACCACGGCGTCTTCTGGCCGTGCCCCAGCGAGGATCATCCGGGAACGCCGCGTCTGTTCGAGCCGGGCTCGTGGAATCCCGTCGCGAAAGGCGCCGGGCCGTTCTTCTTTCCGGACGGGAAGGCGCGCTTCAACGTCGCCGCGTACCGTCCGCCCGCCGAGGAGGTCGACGAGGAGTACCCGGTCATCCTGACCACGGGCCGGGTCGGGAGCCAGTTCCTCTCCGGGACGCAGACGAGGCGGATCGGACCGCTGGTCGACCAGTACCCGGAGCCGCGCGTGGAGATCCATCCGAAGCTCGCGGCGAAGCTGGGGATCGCCGACAGGGACTGGACGCTCGTGGAATCGCGGCGCGGGAGCATGGTGCTGCGCGCCCAGGTGGTGACGACGATCCGGCCGGATACGGTCTTCATTCCGTACCACTGGCCGGGGCGGAAGGCGGCGAACCAGCTCACGATCGCGGCGCTGGACCCGATCTCGAAGATCCCCGAGTACAAGGTCTGCGCGGTGCGCGTACGGAAGAGCGAGCCTCCCGCCGATGCGGTCGAGACGGAGTTGCCCGGAGCAGACGACACGAACGTGAGCCGCGGCGGCGAGGACGACGCGGCGCGCTCGGCGGTCCAGCAGGGAAGATGAGTGATGAGCGATGAGTGACTCGAGGCTGGAACAGGATTGCTCCGGGCGCGGAATCGTGCCGGAGCGAATGCGCCCGGAGGGCGCGGGATTGTAGCCGGGGCAAGCGCGAAGCGCGCGGCCCCCCGGAAGGGAGATGAAATGCCGGTTGCGGCGAACATGGAGTTCTTCGTCGACCCGAATCGCTGTATCGGGTGTCAGGCGTGCGTTGCGGCGTGCAGCGAATGCGACACGCATCGTGGCCACTCGATGATCCACCTCCAGTACGTTGACCGCCCCGTCTCGGTGCAGACCGTGCCGGTGATCTGCATGCACTGCGACTCGCCGACCTGCGCGGAAGTCTGTCCCGCGGACGCGATCAAGCGGACGGAGGACGGCGTGGTGCAGACCGCGCTGAAGCCGCGCTGCATCGCCTGCAACAACTGCGTGATCGCCTGCCCTTTCGGCGTCCCGAAGATGCAGGCGGAATTCTCCCTGATGATGAAGTGCGACATGTGCTACGACCGCACCTCGGTCGGGCTCAAACCGATGTGCGCGAGCGTCTGCCCCTCCGGCGCCCTCACGTTCGGGACGCGTCAGGAGATCGAGCAGCAGCGCCCCCGGTCGACCTCCGTCAACACGTTCCAGTTCGGCGGCCAGACCATAACCACGAAGGTGAACATGATGGTCCCGCGCGAGTCGCGCACCGCTCACATCGACGTCCTCTCCGGAATGGACGTGGAGCCGGCCGGCCGCAGCGACTCACTCGACAGCGTCTTCGACGACATGTGAGGTGTGAGGATCCATGACGACGACGGCTCCGACCAGGACCACGCCCGACCAGCTCTCCGTCCCTCCGGACGGGCGCCCGTACCACGACCAGCCTCAGTGGCGGAACGACTTTCCGATCGACTGGCCGCAGGACGAGTTCGTGGCGCGGCGGGACTTCACGAAATTCCTCGTCCTGACCAGCTTCGCGTTCGTGGTCGGACAGGTCTGGATCGTGCTCGAGAACTTCGCGCGCCGCAGGCGGGGCCGGCTTCCGGTCCGACACATCGCGCGCGAGGGCTCAATCCCCGTCGGCGGCGCGTTCGTGTTCTCCTACCCCGAGGCGCACGACACCTGCATCGCGGTGCGCACCGGCGAGCGGACGTGGGTCGCTTACAACCAGAAGTGCACGCACCTGGCGTGTGCGGTGGTGCCCGAGGTCGCGAAGGGAAGTCTCCACTGCCCCTGCCACAACGGCTGGTTCGATCTGCAGACCGGAACACCCACCGCCGGCCCGCCGCGGCGGCCGCTCGAGCGCATCGTGCTTGAGATCCGCGAGGGAGACATCTACGCGGTCGACAGGGAGATTCGCGCATGAAGCGATCCTTCTCGCGCCAGCAGAAGACGACGATCGTGTTCGGTATCCTCTCGATCGTCCTGACGCTCGTCGTACTGCAGCTCTGGCTGCTCACCGCGACGATGAACGCGTACCTCGCGGGGCAGCAGGACGTGATCGTCCCCGCCGCGCTCGCGAGTGTCGTCTGCTTCGCGCTCAACCTCGGGCTCCTCGTCTACGTCTACAGAATGGAACGCCGGTGATCGCGAGGCTCGCGGGAGGCATTCGCACGCTGCATCCCGCCTATTTCGCCCTGGTCATGGCGACGGGGATCGTCTCCATCGCCGCCGCACTGCTCCGCGTCCCGTTCGTTCCGCGGGCGCTGCTCGCGGTCAACGTGGTGGCATTCGCGGTGCTGTGGGCGCTGACCGCGGTGCGCCTCGGGCGGCATCCGCGGGAGATGCTGCTCGATCTCGCCGATCATCAGCGGGGAGTCGGATTCTTCACCGTGGTCGCGGGGACGAGCGTGCTGGGCTCACAGCTCGCGATCGTCGCCGGCGCCGAGGCGCTCGCGCTCGGATTCTGGGTCGCCACCGTCGCG
>DATKCD010000149.1:0-20731 GCA_035544735.1 Thermoanaerobaculia bacterium | reverse complement strand
GCTATTGGACGAGGGCGGTGACTTCGAACGTCTCGACCGCTTCGGGGGCGGAGGTGGTCGCGACCTCGACCGTCTCGCGGAGCGGCCCGGGGGGAGCTTTCGACGCGTCGACGGTGACGGTGAGGGTGGTGGTGCCGCGGGGGGGGATCGTGTCGGCGTACTCGAACCAGAGGCAGCGGCAGTCGGAGCGGCGGAGCTGGATGGGGAGGGTGCGATCGGTGTTGTTGGCGATCTCGAACTGGCGGGCGGCGCGGGCGCCGCGTCGGATCGTGCCGTAGTCGTGCGATGGAGGGGAGATGGCGAGGGGAGGGGTGATCGCCTCCTCGATGCGCGGCGGAGGGGTCTCGGCGATGGTCCCGCTCGCCGGAGCGGGGGAGGGATCGAGCGTTTCCGGCTCGCCGCCGGCGATCCAGTTCCAGGCGAGCAGCGCGAGCACGGCCAGCAGGAAAAGGCCGGCGAAGGCGACGAGCAGGGTCCGTCTCTCGCCGCGGGGGGCCGGAAGGTGGGAGGTGCCGGGCGGCAGCGGCTCTCGCTCCGATTCGTCCGGCCAGCCTGCGCCCTCCGCCACCGCAGCCCCTCCCATCTCGAGGTCGGCGATCTTCGCCATCGAGGCATCGAGCTCGGCGATCAGCTCGCGGTAACGCGATGCGAGGTGCTCGGTCGGCGCGTCGAGCGCCAGCCTCTCGAGCGTCGAACGGTGATCGGAGTACTGCTTCCGCAGCACTTCGATCTCACGGAGGATCCCGCCGCTGCCGGGCTTGACGTTCACCGTGTTCCACTCGTTCGGCATCGCAGGCAAGTTTATCTCATCCGTCCCTTCCGCCGATGCGCCTTCGGCGCGGAATCACCTTCCTCTGGTAATGTTCGCGGCGAATGGTCGATCTGAAGGTGTTCATCGGGCAGATCAACCCGACGATCGGGGCGCTGGAGTCGAACCGTACCCTGATCGAGTCGACGTACGCCGCGGGAGTGGCGGCTGGGGCCGAAGTGGTGATGGTGCCGGAGCTGGCGGTGACGGGATATCCGCCGCGCGACCTGCTCGACAAGCGGATGTTCGTCGAGGCGAGCCTCGCCGTGAGAGACCGCCTGGTGGCGATGACCGGCGAGACAGCGCTGGTATTCGGCTGCATCGAGCCGAACGATCGGCCGAGCGGCAAGGCGCTGCGCAACGTGGCTCTCGTCGCGCACCGCGGGAAGATCGTCCATCGCCAGGTCAAGTCGCTCCTGCCGACCTACGACGTATTCGACGAGTTGCGCTACTTCGACCCGGCGGGAGGGGCTTCGGTATTCGAGCTGCACGGCCGGCGCGTCGGCGTCTCGATCTGCGAGGACTACTGGTTCGAGGACGAGCTGCACGGCCGGCGCCTCTACGACCGGAACCCGGTCGAGCCGCTCGCCCGCGAGGGGGCCGAGCTGCTGCTGAACATCTCGGCCTCTCCATTCAACGTCGGCAAGCGCGAGTCGCGGTTCAACCTCTTCCGGAGAATCGCCGAGCGGTACTCGGTCCCGATCGTCTACTGCAACCAGGTGGGGGGGAACGACGAGCTGCTCTTCGACGGCGCGTCGATCGCGATCGACGCCGGCGGGCGGACGGTGTGGTGCGGCCGCTCGTTCGAGGAACAGCTCGCGATGGTGCGCCTGAGCGGGCCCCCCTGCGAGGCGGTCCATCCGATGTCCCCCGTCGAGGAAATCGTCGGGGCGCTGGTGCTCGGCCTCCGCGACTACGCGCGCAAGTGCGGATTCCGCGACGCGGTGATCGGCCTCTCGGGCGGCATCGACTCGGCCGTGACCGCCGTCCTGGCCGAGCGCGCCCTCGGCGCCGACCGGATCACCGGTATCACCATGCCTTCGCAGTTCTCCTCCCGGGGGAGCGTCGACGATTCGCGCGCGCTCGCCGCCAACCTCGGCATCGCCCTCCACGTCGTTCCCATCGCCGACATCTATCGCGAGTATCGAGCGCAGTTCGACTCCCTCTTCGGCGACGATGCCTTCGGCGTCACCGACGAGAACGTGCAGGCCCGCATCCGCGGCAACATCCTGATGGCGTGGTCGAACAGGACCGGAGCGCTCGTCGTGACGACCGGCAACAAGTCGGAGCTCGCGGTCGGCTACTGCACGCTCTACGGCGACATGGCGGGAGGGCTATCGCTCCTCGGCGACGTCTACAAGACGACCGTGTACGAGATCGCCGAGCATCTCAACCGCGAGCGGGAGCTCATCCCACGGTCGACCATGACCAAGCCCCCTTCGGCCGAGCTCCGCCCCGATCAGACCGACCGCGACTCGCTCCCGCCGTATCCTGTGCTCGATGCCATCCTCCGCCTCTACGTCGAGGACCTGATGGAGGTCGATGCGATCATCGCCGCCGGGCACGATCGGGCGATCGTCGAGAGCATCACGAAGATGGTCGACGCCTCGGAGTTCAAGCGGCAGCAGGCGCCGCCGACGATCCGGGTCTCGCCGAAGGCGTTCGGCAGCGGGCGGCTGATGCCGATCGCGCAGCGGTGGCACCTCGAGAAATGGGAGTTCCTCGGGTGAGGCTGGCGGCCGGGCTGTTCGCGGCGCTGCTGCTCGCCGGGTGCGGCCGCCACGAGATCTCGCGCGCGGAGTGGGAGGCGCTCGAGCCGCGCGAAAAGGAGCTCGTGGTCGAGTCTCTGCGGGGAGGGGAGGCCGCGGCGGAGGCGAAAGGGTCGGCGCCCCGGAGCTGGTCCCGCCCGACCGGCGAGTACGTCGGCGAGATCGACGCCCGATACGCCGCCGGAGACCCGCGGAGCGTGAACGAGATCTGGCGCGAGCTCGCGGACCGGGGAGGGGGGACCTCCACTCCGTGACCGCGAGCCTCCACGGATCAGCTGGTCGTCGTCTTCGACCGATCGGATGTGGTGGGGGTGTACGACGATTCCCCCGGTCCGAGGGCCGGACGCGACACCGTCGGCATGACGCCGACCGCCTCGGCGTACTTCAAATACGTGTCGATCGACGCGATGACCACGCGCGCTTCGACCGTGATCAGATCGATGCCGACCAGCGAGATGCGCACCCAGGCATCGATGACGATGCCCTTGTCGAGAATCCGGTCGAGGACATCGATGAGACTGGAGCCGCCAGGAGCTCGTTCGACAGCCATACGCGAAACCTACCTTTCGTCTTCTCCCTTTCTCGGACGCCGCGGCGGGGGCGGCCGCGACGAGCCGAGTCGCTTCTCGAGATCCTGGATCCGGGCGCGCAGGGCGTCGATCTCACCCGATCCGACCTGCCTCTGCGCCTCCGCGGAGTAGAACCCTTCGGACTTCCACCAGTTGATGCCGATCGCCTGCGCCTTGTCGATCGAACAGATCACGAGTCGCAGCTGGATCGTCAGCAGCTCCACGTTCGCGAGCGAGACCTTGATGTCTCCCGCCACGACGAGCCCCTTGTCCAGAATCTTGTCGAGGATGTCGACCAGCCCCTGCGGCTGCCGCTGTAGTCCCCGCTCGTCCAACGCCAACTCGACCTCCGTCACGCATTCGTGCGCGTTCACCGCTCATCGATGGGAATCGCGCCGGATCATCTAACGCGACCGCGCGCAGAGTCAAATCCTCGGCTATCATTCACGATCCGCGCCATTGACGCCGCCGTGCCGCCCGCCCCCCCTTCTCACTCCAGCGTCCGGATCGGCCCGAGCCTCAGATTCAGGTCGTCGTCCTCCAGCCCGAACACCCGCTTCATCTCCAGCATCTTCTCCTCGAGCTTCATCAGCGAAAGCCCGAGACGCTCCACCTCCTCTTCCGTGAGAGCTCCCCCCTCCATCCGGCGGAGCGCCTGCCGTTCGAGGAGCTGCCGCACCAGCTCCAGGATCGCGAGGACGAGCCGCGCGAGCCCGTTCTCGATCTCCTCCGGATCGGCCGAGATCCGGTCGGGAATCGCCGAGTCGGTGAACTCCAGCGCGGCCCGAAGCTCGTCCGGCTCGTTCGCCGCCAGGATCGGGTCGGCGCGCCTGCTGCCCTCTTCACGGCTCATCCGCGAACACCTCCAGAGGCCACGGCCCCGATAGAAGGAACGGGATCGTCGGGAAGTCCGCCCGGAGCGCGAGCGCGAGATCGGCCGCGGCGTCGATCTTCTCCCGGCGGACGAGCATCGCGATCTCGGCGCCGCCGTCCTCGCGCCGGACTCTCCGGGTCCGCTCGGCGAGGGTCGCGAAGCGCGACTCCGCCGCATCGAGCAGCCGCGGATCGACGCGTCCGGCGTTGCGGAGGGTCTGGAGCGCGCGGAGGTAGTCGGCGCCGGAGGTGAAGGACGAGCGGTCGGGGCGCTCCCTCGCGGCGGCGCCTCCCGCCTTGAAGGTGAGCTCGGCGCAGCCGCGCCACCGCTCGAGCAGTTCGCGCCAGCGCGGCAGGTGCGCGCGGCACTTCTCTTCCGCGTCGGCGGGGGAGGTGGCGCTCGCGCCCCAGCGGATCGCGACGAAGATCTCGCGAGCCGCGAGCTCCGCGCGAGCCGCGGCGGCGCGCGCGATGATCTCGCGATCGGCCGGGCTTCGTCGCGCGCCGCAGGCGAGGGCGCTCAGCACCAGATCGCCCGCCGCCAGCCGGGCCACGCCGTCGAGGCGCGCGTCCTCCTCTCTCAGGTGCGCGCCGAGCAGCAGATGTCGCTCTCCCTCCAACGGGATCACTCCTCGATGGCGCGCCGCGGACCGCCGCCGGCCCGCTTCTCCGCACGCGTGAGCGAGTCGACGTTCGCCAGCACGACGTTGAGCCCGAGATAGAGCAGGTCGACGTCGCCGACCGAGATCACCGCCTCTCCTGCGATGACCACGCCGCGGTCGAGCAGATGGTCGAGCGTCTCGACGAGAGAGAGATCGCGATCGTCGGTCATGGCCGCTTCTCCGCGACGAACGTGTACGGCGGCCACGGGCCGGTGAGCGTGAGCTCGATTCCTTCCGCTCCATAGCGATTCTTCAGGTCGCTCGCCACGCTGTCGATCTCCGGAGAGCGCGCCCGCTCGAGAAGGACGTCGATCTGCGGGAACGTTCCGCTCCTCTTCTGTCTCGATTCGACGACCATCGGCGCTCCGAGCGCGCTGGCGAGGTGCTGCTCGATCTCCGCGACGAGCTGCTGCTCGGCCTCCCGCGCTGCGTTTCTCCGCTCCTCGTCCATCTTCTTCCGGAGAAGATAAGCGCGCCCCTCCGGCGCCTTCTCCGCCTCCCGCGCGAGTCGCGCGAGGGCCGGCGATCGCGACTCGACCGAGCGGCTCCACTTCCGCTCGTCGAATCCGATCTGCAGGGTCCATTCCTCGCGCCCGCGGACGCGCTCGAGCACCTCTCCGAGCGCCTCCGCTTCCCGCTCCAGGTATCCCCGCAGCGCTTCCCGCCCGGAGAACAGCGTGAAGGCCCGCAGCGGGATTGCGTCCGAAGTCTCGCGGAGCGCCGCGACCACCTCCTGATGGCGGTAGCCGACGCGGCCGAGCCAGTCGAGATCGGTCGACTTCCGGTCGATCTCCTCCTGGGAGAACTCGGCCTCGTCGACCCGGCTGGTGAGCGCCTCGAGACTTCCCTGCTCGACGACGACGAAAGCCGAGCTGCCGTCCACCCCCTCGACCGAGGGAGCGCGGAGCCCGCCCGCCACTCCGATCGCGTAAACGTAGAGGATGTCCGCCACGGCGCCTCACCTTACTCCAACGGAATCAGAGACCGCAACGCATCGAGGCCGACCGGAGGCTCGCTACGTCGATCGACGACGACCGCGTGTCCGACGATCCCGGCGACGACCTCCATCTCGGCGGCGCGGCGCGAGCGCTCGCACGAGCAGTCGCTCTCGGGAGTGAGCGCGTTCACGATGGTCGCTGCGACGGGCACGCCGCGCCGCTCGAGCTCCTCGCGCAATCGCGCGGTCTCGAGAGCGACCAGCCGCTCGGCCCGCGTCACGATCGTCACGGCCGTCTGCTCCGATGCGAGCGCGGCGTCGATCCGCTTGAGCGCCTTCGACGCCTCCAGCAGCTCTTCGCCGAGGACTCCCGGCTGGACGAGCTCCTTGTAGCGGAGCAGCAGCCGCATCATCTCCCGTACCCACTCGCCGGCCGTCTTCGGCAGCTCGAGCAGCCGCAGGAAATGCCCCGTCGGCGCGGTATCGACGACGATCCGCTCGACGGCGGGGTCGGCGAGCAGGTCGGCCAGGCGCATGATCGCGAAGATCTCGTCCGCCCCCGGCGGGGCGATCTCGACCAGCTCCTGAAGGACCTCGGCGTCGTGCGAGATGCGGACGTTCGGCGCCGTGAGGGAGCGGATCGCCCGCTCGATCTGCTCGCCGAACCGCGCGCGGAGGCTCTCCCACCGGCGGCGCGTGTCGATCGTCTCGACGGCGAGGTTCGGAGGGGGGGAAGCGGTCTCGAACACGTCGCGGACCGAGTGCGCGGGATCGACGGATACGAGGACGAAGCGCCGATCCGGCGAGCGGGCCGCGAGCTGGAGCGCGACCGAGCAGGCCGAGCTCGTCTTTCCGACGCCTCCCTTCCCCGCGAAGAACAGCAGGCGCGCGGCGCCGGGGATTCGGAGCGGCTGCACCTCGACCTTCACGGCCGCGGCCTCGGAGGCGCGGACGTCCTCTCCCGCGAGAGCTCTCTCCAGTGCGGAGGCCGAGCCGAGCGGGACGCACGCGCGGGGGGCGGGGACGATCGGGAGATCGAGGCTCGCGGCGGCCTCGCGCTCGCGTTTTGCCGCCTCGCGGCACGACGGGCAGTCGCAGCCGTGTCTCGTCTGGTTGAGGATGGCGAGCGGAACGTCGATTCCGCCGCCGCGAACCTCGTCGACGAGCCTGCGAGTCTGAGCCACGACCCACGGCTCGGCCAGCAGGACCGGGACGAAGGCGCTCCGCTCCCGGTCCGAGAGGAGCTCGCGGTAGCTCTCGAAGCGCGCGCGGAGCTCGCGCAGATAGTCGTCCATCGGATCGGCGGGCGCGCGGCGCGAGAGCTGGCTGACGAGCGCGCGGTGTTTCGCCTGCATCTCTTCGAGCGCGTTCGAGAGGGCCCCGAAGTGCGTGGAGGAGGTCAGGAGGCGGAGCGTGTGGCCGGTCGGAGCGGTGTCGACGATCAGGAGCGCCTCGCGCTCGCGCTCGGCGATCTCGCCGATGCGCATCCATCCCATCAGCTCGTCGATGCCCGGGACCGAGAGCTCGAAAAGCCGCTGGATCTCGTCGCGATCGAGGTACGTGCCCCGGTCGCCGAGCTCGACGAACCGCTCGAGGTTCTCGTCGAGGAACGCCTTCCAGAGCGCCGCGGCGTCGAGCGTCTCGACGCGGAGGTTCTCCGGCGTCCGCTCCGAACTCTCGAACAGATCGCGGAGGTTCGACGCGGGATCGGTCGAGAAGAGGATGACCGGCGAAGACTTCGACAGATGAAGCGCGGCGAGGGAAGCGAGGGTCGTCTTGCCGACTCCTCCTTTTCCTCCGAACAGCAGGACGCGGCGGGAGGAGAGGCCGTCGAAGGCATTCGCGAGCGCGCCGGCGAGCGCGGCGAACGACGGCGCTGCCGCCGCCTCGCTCATTCTCCGTAGCCGCTGTGGATCGAGATCTCCGTCTCGCCCTCGTCGTCGCGTTCGGCCGCCATCTCGCGCGCCATCTCCTCGCGCGCCTGCCGGATCTCGCGCAGCCGCCTGAAGATCTCCGCCTCCTCCGCGGCGTACTCCTGCTCGGTGACTTCCCCGAGCTCGAGCTTCATCTGCAGCTCGATCAGGCGCTCCTTCCACACCTGATCGTTCATCAGCTCGTTGTCGGCCATCGTCTGGATCTGCCTGAGGACCCATCGCACGCCGGCGACCGGCGCCTTGAAAGGCAGCATCAGGATGTCGTCGATGAGGAACACGGGGGGCTCAGCGCTCGGCGCGCTCGAGGCGCAGCCGGATGTTCACGAAGTTGTAGGGCGGCCACGGCCCGGTGTAGAGAAACGAGAGCTTGTTCTCGTAGCGCTTGGCGATATCGGAGATCTGTTCGTCGAAGATGCGGGTCTTGTCGCGCTCGACCAGGAACGCGGCATTCATGATCATCTTGTCGCCGATCGGCTTGTTCGAGCGCGAGGCGACCGCGGCGTTGCGCAGTCCCTCATAGATCTCCTTCACGTACGCATCCGCCTTCGCCTGCAGCGCCGACTCCACTACGCGCCCGAGCTGCATCTTCGAGAAGTACGACCCGGAGGCCTGCGACTCGATGTCCCCCTTGAGCCGCCGGATCTCGTCGCTGTCACGCTCGAGCTCCCGGATGATCGCGTCCTTGTCCCAGTTCACCTTCAGCCCGAACTCGATCTTCCCTTCCATCTTCTGCAGCACTTCCACCAGCGCTTCGTACGTCCCCTGCAGGAACGCCTTGATGTCGTCCTCCGTGCGGAAGACCGTCCCGAAGCTCATCGGCAGCACCGTGTACTCCCGCATCACCACTTCGTTCACGTGCTCGTGCGCGAGCGCGTTCTCCCGCGTCGGATCGAAGATGATCAGCGGGCAGTTGGAGACGACCGCGGCGAACTCTTTGTAGGGAATCGTGTAAATCTCGTCGCCGCGCCCCCCGATCCCGATGTTCCCGAAGCTCCTCGGAGTCTGGATCCGGATGATGCAGTAAACGTACTTCCCCTGCTCTTCGCTTCCGGTCGTCTTCTGGTCGGCCATCGAAACCTTTCTCCGGGCAGCGCTCGATCCAAGATCCGTGCCCTGCGAGCTGATCGGGAAACCGGATGATACGATATCGCGGCGCGCGTGAGCCGTTCAATCCCTCGGAGCCGCTTTCGCCAACTGGCAGGCCGGCTGGAGGCGTGGTTCGCAGCCTCGAGCCGCCCCCTCCCCTGGCGCCGGGCCTACGTCCCATGGCACGTCTGGGTCGCCGAGGTCATGCTCCAGCAGACGCGAATGGACCTCGCCGTCCCTTACTTCGAGAGATTCATCGCCCGCTTCCCCGATCCCCCCTCGCTGGCGGCCGCGGCCGAGCACGAGGTCCTCACGCTCTGGTCCGGCCTCGGCTACTACCGCCGCGCGAAGCTCCTCCTCGCCGGCGCGAAGTGGGTCGTCGAGCACGGGGGGGCGATTCCCTCCGATCCGGAGGCGCTGCGGCGGATTCCGGGAGTGGGGCGATACACGGCTGGGGCGATCGCGTCGATCGCGTGGGACCGCGCCGAGCCGATCGTCGACGGCAACGTCCGCCGCGTCGCGGCGAGGGTCGAAGCGCTCGGCGACCCGGCGGGAAGCGCTAACCTCGATCGCAGCCTCTGGTCGTGGGCGGAAGGACTGGTGGGGGCCGCCGCTTCGCCGCGCGCCGTGAATCAGGCGGTCATGGAGCTCGGCGCGCTGGTCTGCCGGCCGCGCGCCCCGCGCTGTGACGAGTGTCCCCTCGGCTCACTCTGCCGCGCCCGGAAGGAAGGCCGCCCGGAACGCTACCCGCTCCGCCGCGCGGGGCGTCCCCCCGCCGAGATGTCGATCCCGCTCTACGTGGTGTCGGACTCGCGCGGCCGGATCCTGCTGCAGAGCGAACACGCCTCGCGGCTCACGCGCGGGATGTTCCACCTGCCGCACGGCAGCGGAGAACTGCTCGGGCGCGACGACTCGGCGCGGTTCCGCCCGATCGAGAGAGTCGGCTCGTTTCGCCACTCGATCACGCACAGACGGATCTTCTTCGAGGTGTGGCGCGCGGAAGCGCGCGGCGATTCGGTGGCGGAAGGGGGGGAAGCGCTCTGGGTCGATCCAGCCGAGCTCGACGGTTTCCCGCATCCCTCGTACGTCCGCAAGGCGCTCGCGATGGCGGGCCCCTCCGTCCCGGCGCCGCGGTCGTCGTAAAATGATCGGATGATCCGTGCGTGCGTGGTGGTGGGGCTCTCCCTCTCTCTCCTTCCGCTCCCCCTGACCGCTCAATGCGAGGTCCGCAGCGCCTTCGACGGCCGCTTCCGCGAGACGGCGCTCGACGTCTCGGCTCGCGGGAGCGAGGTCTTGGTGGCGAGCTCGCACGGGGTGGCGCGCTGGCACGGGACGGCCACCTCGGCGGCGCCACTCGGCTCGATCGGCGTTCCCGACACGACGGTGGCAGTCGCCGCGGTCGAGGGGGGAGCGTGGGCGGCGAGCGGCGACGCGGTCTTCTTCATCGCCGCCGAGACTCCGCCGCGCATCGTCTCCTCGCTCGACCTCGGCGCGAGAGTCAGCGACGTGCTGCCGCTCGGCGCGTGGGTCTGGGCCGCGACGTCCGTCGGAATCGTGCAGATCGACGCAATCGATCCGGCGCGGCCGTCGATCCTCGCGACGCTCCCGACCACCGCCGGCGGGGCGCTCTCGCTCGCCGCGATCGGCGAGACTCTCTACGCCGCCGACGGCGACCGCAGCGTCGAGGCGTATACCCTCCAGATTCCCGCCTTCCCGCAGAAGATCGGAACGTTCGATTCGCTTCCGCGCTCGATCTCGGTCCGCGCGCTCGGGTCGACTCTCGCCGTCTCCGACGGCCAGCAGACCGAGCTCTTCTCCGGCAGCGGCGCCTCGATGGCGCGCAGCGGGATCGTCCCCGTCTCCGGCACCGCGGCGGCGGTGCTCTCCGCGCCGGTCCATCTGATGGGGGGAGGAGGGACGACGCTCGAGGCGGTCGATCTGTCGGCTCCCTCGCCGACGGTCCTCGCCACGCTCGCGACTCCGCTGACCGAGGGGCCGGTCAACCGGATCTCGGCGGTCGAAGTCGCGAACGGCATCGCCTGGGCGGCCGCGGGCGACAGCGGGCTCGCGGCGTGGAGTCTGGCCGGGTTCCAGCCTCCGTATCCGCTCCGTTCGGTGAAGGGGGGCGCGGCGAGGTCGGCTTCGATCTCGGGGCCGCGGATCGTCGTCGCTCCGCAGTCGGGCGGGCTGCAGCGGTGGACCGACTCCGCCGGCCGCCTCACGCCCGGCCCGGCCTGGGGCGCGGGGACGTTCACGATCCACGACCGCGACGAGATGCAGATCCTCGTCTCGTCGGGAGCAGCGCTGGAGTCGTGGGACCCCGCGGCGTCGCCGCCGGCGCTTCTGTCGACGGCGACGCTGCGTGCCGCGGTGCGGTCGGCCGTGCTGACGGGCGCGCGCGCGGCCGTCGCCGTGCTCGTCGATGGCAGCGTCTGGCGCGTCGACCTCGGGGGGGCCTCGGGGACGATCTCGCAGGCTGCCGTGCCGGGATCGCCGGCATTCGTCGCCCGCGGGGGAGAAGCGCTCGCCCTCGGGTCGCTCTCCGCGGAGGGGACGACCGCGATCCGCTACTACGCCGGAGGAGACCTCTCGTCGAGCCCCGTCGAAGCGGTGGTCGAAGGAGTCTCAAACGGCGGGATCGCGCTTTCGCCGTCGGGTGTCGCCGCGGCGGCGACGTTCCGCGGAATCATCCTCGTCGACTTCGCCGCCGGAGGGGCGGTGACGATCGTGCCGGGGAGCGCCGGGTCGCCGGTACGCGACCTCCACGTCGAGGGGGAAGCGCTGCTCGTCGCCACGGACGAGCGGATCGAGGTTCGGAGCCTTCCCGGCGGCGCGCTCGTGAAGAGCATCGCGCTGGGAGAGACGGCCCTCTCGGTTCACGCCTCCTCGGGCAACGCCGTCGCCGCGACTCCGTCGGGCTTCACGCTTCTCGATCTCGAGACTTCGTCTTCGCAGCCGCAGCCGCTCGCGGTGGCGCAGGAGCCGTCCCGATTCTTCCGGAAGATGGCGCGGGACGGAGATCTGCTCTGGCTCGCGGGGAGGCGCACGGCCGAGCTCCATCGTCTCGGCACGGCCGGCTCGGTGCGGTGGATCGAGACGGTCGACGCGGGCGAGCCGTTCGTCGACGTCGCGGCGCTCGGCGGGCGGCTGTTCACCCTCTCGGCGGGCGGGACGGTCCGCGCGATCGACGCCTCGGGGCGCCTGGTCGGGGAGATCCGGATCGACGAGGGAGACGATCAGGCGGTGAGCTCGATCGACGCGGTCGGCGGGGCGCTCTGGGTCTCGCTGACGCGCGGATGTCTGTCGGGCGCGTGCGAGAAGAGGACGGTGGTGATCGATGCGCGGAGCGGCCTGGGGCGGACGGCCGTCCTTCCGGGGGGAGTAGAGGACGTGGTCGTGCGCGGGGGGCGCGCGTTCGCGATCTTCGATCTTCCGGCGGAAGTTCGCGTCTACCGGCTCGACGATCCGGCGCAGCCGGTGCTGGCTGCGAGCACGCCCTCGAGCGGGAATCCGGTCTCGATCGAGCTCGCGGGGGGATCGGTCTGGGCTCTCGGCTCGCGGCTCTACCGCTACGGGGAGACGCTCGTTCCCGCGGGCGAGCTGCTCGACCCTCACCTCGCCGATCCCGCCGGGCGCTTCACCTATCTCGACCAGCAGGTGCGCCGGCTGTCGGAAACGTGTCTCGTGATCTCGGGACGGAGCGCGACGCCGCGGCTGTACGAGATCACCGGCGGCTCGCTCGCCGGGCGCCCGACCCCTCCGACCTCCGGCGCCGTTGTCGCGATCGCCGTCGACGAAGGCTCTGCCGCCCTCCTCGGCGAGACCTCTCTCGAGCTCTGGACTACGGCCTCCCCCCCCTCCCGCCACCGCCCAACCCGGAAGTGATCGCCCACGCCCGCACCATACCGATCGCCCGTTTGCGCGTCAGCGTCCCTTCCAGGCCGGCTTCCGCTTTTCGAGGAAGGCGGTGAGTCCCTCGTTCGCGTCCTCGGTGCGCATCAGCTCGTCGAGATAGAGGCGCTCGACCGCTTCGAGCCGCTGTTCGAAATCGGACGCGCCCGCGAGGCGGAACGCCTTCTTCGCGAGAACGAGCGATGACGCGCTGTGGCGGAGCAGCCTTCCGATCCACTCTTCGGTGCTCGCCTCGAACCCGTCATGGGGGAACACCGCGTTCACCATTCCGAGGCGCTCGGCCTCGGTGGCGGTGATCGGATCGCCGGTGAGCAGGAGCTCGAGCCCCTTCCGCGGCGCGATCTGCCGCGAGAGCTGATATGCGGCGACGGGGGGAAAGACGCCGAGGGCGATCTCGGGCTGTCCGAGCTTCGCGCGCTCGGAGGCGAGGACGAAATCGCATGCGAGCGCGAGCTCGCAGCCGCCGCCGAGGGCGACTCCGCGAACCTTCGCGAGCGTCACCGCGTCGAGGCTCGTCATCCTCCGGAGCGCCTCGTGGAACGCGTCGAGCATCGGCCCGACCTTCGCGCCGACGTGATCCTCGACGCTCGCACCGGCGGAGAACGCCTTCTCCCCCTCCGCCTCGATCACGAGCAGCGGCCGTTCCCGGCCGAGCTGTCCCAGCACGTCGCGCAGCTCCTCGAGCATCTCCGTGTCGAGAATGTTGAGCGGCGGATCGGTCAGCGTGATGCGCCAGCGGTCGGGAAGTGTGTCGCACCGGATCTTCGCCATGCCGCGAATCGTAGCGCAGAGCTGGAGCGCGCTGCACGATTCCACGAGCAGGACCGCTGAAATGGCCGGGTCGCCCCCCGAGACGTTCGACTATCCCGAGCCGAGTTTCGCGCGCGCTTCCATCACGACTCGGCGCGCCTCCTGCGCGGAGGAGGCCATGGCCGTGAGGTGTCCCATCTTGCGGCCGGGGCGGGGCTCGAGCTTGCCGTAGAGGTGGAGCTTTACTTCCGGGACGGTGAGCGCCGCAGCCCAGTCGGGCTCGCCGGCCGACCAGAGGTCGCCGAGCAGGTTCGCCATCGCCGCGGGGCGGAGCAGGGCGGTCGAGCCGAGGGGGAGGGCGCAGACGGCGCGGAGCTGCTGCTCGAACTGGCTCGTCGCCGCGGCGTCGAAGGTCAGATGCCCGGAGTTGTGCGGGCGGGGCGCGAGCTCGTTGATCAGGAGCGACCCCTTCCTCGTGACGAACATCTCGACGCAGAGCACGCCGACGACCTCGAGCCGGTCGAGCACGGTGCTCGCGAGCTCGATCGCCTCCGCCTCGATCTCCGGCGGTACGTCCGCCGGTGCAGTCGAGACGTCGAGGATCGCGTTCCGATGCTCGTTCTCGATCACCCCCCACTGCGCGAAGCTGCCGTCGACTCCGCGCGCGGCGACGACCGAGACCTCCTTCTCGAAGTCGACGAAGGCCTCGAGGATCGCCTCCTGTCCCGCGATCCCCCTCCACGCCCCCTCGGCATCCTCGGGCGCGGCGATCCGCGACTGCCCCTTCCCGTCGTAGCCGAACGACGCGGTCTTGAGCACCGCAGGCGTTCCGATCGTCCCGATCCCGCGCCTGAGATCTTCGAGCGAGCGGACCGGGACGAAGCTCGCGACCGGCAGGCCGGCGCTCCGAAGGAACCCCTTCTCCCGCAGCCGCTGCTGCGTGGTGTGGAGGACCATTCCGCCGGGGCGCACCGGCGCGTGCTTTTCGGCGGCGACGGCAGTCGCGAACGGGACGTTCTCGAACTCGAAGGTGATGACCGCGACCCCGCGCGCGAACTCCTCCACGCGGTCGAGGTCCTCGTACGCTCCCTGGATCTCGAGGTCGGCGACCTGCCCGGTCGGCGTGTCGCTGTCGGGGGAGTAGGTGTGGACGCGGTAGCCCATGCGCCGCGCGGCGATCGCGAACATCCGGCCGAGCTGCCCGCCGCCGAGGACGCCGACGACCGAGCCGGGGAGGATCGGCTTCATTCGAGCTTCGATCCGAGGACCTCGGCGGACTGGCGCCGCCGCAGCTCGTGGAGCTTCTTCCGCAGCTCCGGCCGCGAGCCGGCGACGATCGCGGCGGCGAGCAGCCCGGCGTTGCGAGCTCCCCCCTTCCCGATCGCGAGCGTGCCGACCGGAACGCCTCCCGGCATCTGCACGATCGACAGCAGCGAGTCGAGCCCGCCGAGAGCGGCGCTCTCGACCGGCACGCCGAGAACGGGGAGCACCGTGTGCGCCGCGACCATCCCCGGAAGGTGCGCCGCTCCTCCCGCGCCGGCGATGATCACCTCGATCCCGCGCGACTCGGCGCTCTTCGCGTACTCCGCCATCCGGTCGGGCGTCCGGTGCGCCGAGACGACCTCGGTCTCGGCGGCGATTCCGAGCTCTTCGAGCACCGCGACGGCGTGCTTCATCGTTTCCCAGTCGGACTTCGATCCCATGATCACGCCGACGATCGCTCCGGGCGCGCTCATCTATTCACCCTGGCCGGCCGAGAACCCCGGCTGGCCGTCGAAGCTGCAGAGATTCTCGGTCTTGATGAAATCGAATCCAGCCTTCTCGAGGCGCCCCAGGAGCGAGACGATCTCTCCGTGCCGGATCGGCGCTCCGTCCGAGGCGCCGACGAACCGGATGCGCCAGTGGTCGGAGCAGAACGTCTCGGGGAAGCCCTCGGGCCAGACCTTGACGCCGCGGTTGGTGATCATCGTCAGCTTCAGCCCGTCGCCTTCGATCTTCCGCATCGCGCTGCCGAGATCGTCGGGGGAGCCTCTCGACCAGTCGAGGAAGACGTCGACGCCGACGGTCCGCTTGTCGACGCTCTTCGGGGCGGCGGCCTTCGAGCCCTTCGGCTGTCTGGGGGCCGAGGCGTAGCTGGCCGCCTGGAGCGTCCGGGGCGACTGGCCGAGCCGCGCGGCGACGGCCCGGGCGAACCCGCTCGTCCCGACCTTCTCCCGGCTCTGCCCTTCGGTGAATACGTCGTAGGTGTGGATGCCGTCCTCGAGCGTTCGGAGCCAGGCGTTGTGGACGCGCTCGGCGACGTCGGGCTGATCGATGTGGACGAGCATCATGACGGCGCCGAGGAGAAGGCCGGAGGGGTTCGCCATGTCGAGACCGGCGCGGCGCGGCGCCGAGCCGTGGATCGCCTCGAACATCGCGGCGTGCTCGCCGATGTTGGCCGAGCCCGCGAGGCCGACCGAGCCGGCGATCTGCGCGGCGACGTCCGAGAGGATGTCGCCGTAGAGGTTCGGCATCACGATGACGTCGAACGCCTCCGGCGAATCGGCGAGCTTCGCCGCGCCGATGTCGACGATCCAGTGCTCCTTCTCGAGGTCGGGGTACTCCGCGCCGATCTCGTCGAAGACCTGGTGGAACAGGCCGTCGGTGATCTTCATGATGTTGTCTTTGGTGAAGCAGGTGACCTTGTTCCGGTTGTTCGCCTTCGCGTGCTGGAAGGCGTAGCGGACGATCCTCTCGCTTCCCGGCCGGGAGATGAGCTTGAGGCACTGCGTCACCTGCGCCGTCTGCCGGTGCTCGATCCCGGCGTAGAGGTCTTCTTCGTTCTCGCGGACGATCACCACGTCCATCTTCGGATGCCTGGTGTCGACGAACGGGTGATAGGAGACGCAGGGTCGGACGTTGGCGTAGAGCCCGAGGACCTTGCGTGTGGTGACGTTGAGCGACTTGTAGCCGCCTCCCTGCGGTGTGGTGATCGGCGCCTTGAGAAAGACCTTCGTGCGGCGGAGGCTCTCCCACGCTTCGGGGGGGATGCCGGTCGCATTGCCGGCGAGGTAGACCTTCTCGCCGATGTCGATCGTCTCGATCGCGATCCTCGCTCCCGCCTCGTCGAGGATCAGGAGGGCAGCCTTCATGATCTCGGGTCCGATCCCGTCGCCGTGGGCGACGGTGATGGGCGTTTTCCGGGCCATTCGATTCTCCGGCAGCGATCTCGCGCGTGGACCTCGCGGTGCGCGAAGGATATCAAAGGTGGACGGCGTCATGGTTCCGGCGGGCGCGACCACTGCATGCGGATCACACTCTCGCGGGTGATCGGGCGCATCAGCCCCATCTCGCGCCACGCCTCGGAAGGCGGCGCGAACGAGATCCGCTTTCCGCCGCGCCAGAGCATCACGCGCTCGTCCCGCTGCGGCACGCCGCCCGAGAGCCAGATCGATCCGGCGACCAGGAGAATCGCGACGATCGGCAGCGTCGCCGCCGCTTCGCGCATCTCGACGTCGCGGAGCTGAAGCAGGCCGGTCGCCGGCGGGCGGGTCAGGTTCTCGACCAGCGTCACCAGGAGGAAGGCGCCCGCCGCGGCGGCGGTCGCGAGCGAGCCTTCGGCCCAGCCGAGAAAGCCGAGGATTCCGAAGGGAATCGCGAGCCGGACGAGCCAGAGGGCGATGCGGCGTGCGGGCGACTGCATCGACACCAGGTTGGCGAGCACGGCGATGATCTTCCGCTCGCCGGCGACCGCCAGGACGATCGTGAGCAGCAGGACCGCCCCCTCGCCGGCGACCTGCGAGACCTCGCGCAGGAAGACTCTGCGCGCGAGGATCGACTCGATGCAGAGCGCCATCGCGCCGAACGCGATCAGCGCCGCGGCGTGAGTCCCGAGCAGGATCTGCGAGGCGAGAGTCGGGTTGCCGGGCCAGAAGAAGAGGAGCACCACGGCGCACGCGAGAGCGACCGCGCCGACGATCCAGGGGAACGACGGCTGCGTATGGAGGGCGGCGTCGAACAGGGGAGAGGCGAGGAACACCGGCGGGGCGAACAGGCCGAACGCCGCGACGCCCTCCGGATCGTGGCCGCGCCCCAGGATTCCGACGGCGAGGCCGACCAGGAGCGAGACCAGAACCGAGGCGATCGCCGCCGAGGAGACGGCGATGACGAGGATGCGCCAGATCGCCGGCTTTTTCCGGAACTGTGCGTCGAATTCTCCGTATATAGTCATCGAAAGCAACCCCGGCACGTCCGAATCCGTCTGCTATCTTGAGGGCGGCGCTCCCGGACGGCTCCGATCATGACGCTCGCGCGAAAACGAATCGTGGTGGCCTGGCTGATCTCGCTCGCCACGATCGTCGGCGTGTCGCAGATCGAGTCGCTGCTGGGAAACTTCCGACTGGCGTTTCCCCCTCTCGGGATCCTTTCGTTCGTCGCCTGGTTCGTCTTCATCGCCCTCACCCTGTTCCTGCTGACGGTAGGCGTCCGGTTCATTCTACGCAACCTCTTCTGGCGGGTGGGGAGGCGGCTGGCGCTGAGCTACTTCCTGATCGGAGTTCTGCCGTTCGTCTTCTTCGCCGTCCTCGTGGTCGTCTCAGGGTATCTGATGGCGGCGGTCCTGAGCCAGGCGACGTTCCGGAACGAGCGGCAGGACATGCTGCAGAAGCTCGACCAGTGGAACCTCGAGTATGCACTGACGGGCTCGAAGCCGGCGAGCGCGCTTCCGACGCTGGAGATCTACGACTCGCGCGACGGGTCGATCTCGAAGCTGCCCGAGTGGCTGCGGAGCAACTCGTTCGTCGGGCTCGGGACGCGGGAAGCGCAGGCGCTGTTCATCTCGGCGAGGGAGTACGAGAGAGGGAGCGGGTCGCGCTCGATCGTGTTCGTGCAGCCGCTGGACGAGCACTGGACCTCGGCTCTCGAGCAGCGGACCGGGATGATGGTCTCTTCCTCGCGCACGCGCTCGGCCGAGGAGCCGCGGCGCGGCGAGACCGTCCACGTCGGCGACGACCAGTACGGCGGCGTCAACTTCGAGATCGACGACTCCGCCGTCGGCGCGTTCTTCAGGCGCGCCTGGGGAAGGAACGGCGTGATCTGGGGCGATCTCATCCCCTCGATCATCGACTTCCAGACCGGCGAGCCGAAGGAGAACGAGGGATACTTCGTACTCTTCACGAACCCCTGGTCCAACCTGCTCGACTTCTATTTCGGCAGCCCGAAGTACGTCAACGCCATCCTCGGGATGATCGGCGGGATGGCGAGCCTGATGGCGATCGTCTATCTGCTCGCCGCGTTCCTCGCCGGCGGCCTGATCTTCTCGATCTCGCGCGCGGTGAACCGCATCGAGAAGGGGACCCGGGCGGTCGAGCGCGGCGACTTCAGCTACCGCATTCAGATGAAGCGCCAGAACCAGCTCGGCGAGGTCGCGGTCTCCTTCGACAACATGACGCAGTCGATCGCCTCGCTCCTCTCCCGCGTCGCCGAGCAGGAGCGCCTCCAGAGCGAGATCTCCATCGCCGCCTCGATCCAGCGCAACCTCCTCCCCAGGGAGGGTCCTCGCTACGCCGGCATCTCCTTCTCCGCCCACTTCGAGCCGACCGCGTCGATCGGCGGCGACTACTACGACCTGTTCAACCTCGACAAGACACGTCTCGCCGTCACCATCGGTGACGTCTCGGGCCACGGCCTCTCGACCGGCCTCGTCATGGCGATGGTCAAGGCCGCCATCACGACCCTGGTCGAGCAGGGCGCCGACGAAGACTCGCTGTTCCATCGCCTCAACGAGCTCGTCCTCCGCTCCACCGACCGCCGCACGTTCATGACCCTCGGCTTCACCCTGTTCGATCTCGAGCGCCGTACGATCCGCCACACCAACGCAGGCCACCTCTATCCCTACCTCCTCCGGGCAGGCGAATCACCCCATCCCATCGAAGTCCCCTCCCTCCCGCTCGGAATCCGCGACGAGATCCATCCCCGCACCATCGAGATCCCTCTCGAGGAGCGCGACACCCTGGTCTACCTCTCCGACGGAATCGTCGAAGCGCAGAATCCCGAGGGCGATCCATTCGGCTTCGACAACCTCGAGCGGCTGCTCGTCCACCTGGTCGACTCCTCTCCCGCCGACATCCAGAAGACGATCCTCGAGGCGGTCTCCCGCCACGCCGGCGGCCATCCGGCCGACGACGATCGGACGATCATGATCCTCCGCTTCGACCAGATTCAGGCCACAGAGCCCGCGCAGACGGAGGCCGAGGTGGAGGAGCTGGTCGGGCTGGAGGGATAGCGCGTACCGTGATCCCGGCGACGGCCCATGACGGTCGAGACAGCTCCGAGGGATCGGTCGGCAACGCTTTCGGCCTCCGGCCAAATGCACAATGCGTGTGACGCAAGTGATCCTCGACGACGGCCCATCACGCTCTTCGGCCTCCGGCCAAATGCCAAATGCAAAATGCACAATGCAAAATGCAAAAAGAGAAGCGGGCGGCGCGGGAGATCACGCCCGTTTCAGCTCAGACCAGCGCGCAAGTGATCTTCGGCGACGGCGCATGACGCTCCAGACGCCCCAGACGCTCGAGACGCCCCAGACGCTCCGGCGGTCCGCGAGAGTCGAACGTCGCCGGCTCCTTTTTGGATTGTTCATTTTGCATTTTGCATTTTGCATTTGCCCGAAGGGCGGTTGCATTGCCCGAAGGGGCGCCTCTGCCCAGGCCTCCCAACCCCCCCTGCGCTGGACCCTCCGCGAGCGTTTGATTAGTCTTGCGGCAATGCCCTTGCGAAAATCGGCGTACTGCGCCCTCGCCGCGGCGATGCTCGCCGTGCCGGTGGTCGCGGGGGAGCTGCATCTCGACGCGATCGTGTCGGGGCGCGCGGGAGTCGCGGACGGCGACCGCTCCTGGCTGGAAGGAGGGTGGGGGAAGAGCGGGTTCGGAGGGGACGAGGACGAATCGAGCCGGACGAGCCTGCTGGGCGACGTGAGGCTGGGGCTCGACTGGCGGCCCGCCGACCGGTTCGGGATCGTGCTCACCGGAGTGGTGCGGGCCGAGCCATCCCGCTACGAGGGGGAGGCGGCGGGAGTGACCGAGGCGTACGCCGAAGGGCTCCTCTTCTTCAAGCAGGCGGACCGGCTGCGCGTGCGCGTCGGGATGTTCTTTCTCCCGACCTCGCTCGAGAACACCGGTCCGATGTGGAGCTCGCCGTACACCATCTCGTATTCGGCGATCAACTCGTGGATCGGCGAGGAGGTGCGACCGATCGGTCTCGACCTCGACTACCGCATCGAGGGGGCGACGCGCCTCTCCCTCGGAGGGACCGTGTTCGTCGGAAACGACACGATGGGGACGCTTCTCGCCTGGCGCGGATGGTCGATGCACGACCGGGTGAGCGTTTTCGACGAGGTCCTTCCGCTGCCGGACCTCTGGTCTCTCAGCGAAGTGTTCGTCCTGCAGAGGGACG
>DATKCD010000148.1:0-24950 GCA_035544735.1 Thermoanaerobaculia bacterium | reverse complement strand
ATAGCCCCCGTCGCAGTCCAGAGCCGCCTTGATCACGTGATACGGCTCGTTGTCGGCCAGCATCAGAATGAGCCGAGCTCGTCGCGCATCTTCTGCTCGTCCCGATCGCGAGCGACTGCGGCGGCGAAGATCCTCGAACTCCGCATCCGTGAGCAGCAGAGCAGTCTTTGTGCGCATGCAGCATTATCGCACATTTATAGTAAAATGAGCGTTACAGGACACTAGTGGACTGTTTCAGGACACTAGAACGTCCACTCCAGTCCGATGCCGAACGTTCGCGGCAGCCCCGGGCGGAGACCGGCCGGGCGACGCGCCGCGATGTAGGTCTCGTCCAGCAGGTTCCTTCCCTGGAAGACGAGGTCGAGGCGCGGCATCAGACCGTACTTCGCCGTCGCGTCGAGGACCATCGCCGATTCCGCCCCTCCCTCGACCGGCCCGCGCCCCGCGACCGTCCGCATGCCGCTCTGGTACGCGGCAGTCAGAAACGCAGAGGCCCGCGGCACCACCCAGCCGAGCGTCGTCGTGACCTGATTCTCGGGGAGATACGGGAGCTCGTCGCCCCGTTCCACGGAAGGCGCCCAGTCGGCGAAGCTCGTTTCGAAGGCGCTCCGAAACTCCCCCCTGGTGTGCGTGTACGCGACGCGGAACGGAACGCTCGCGGACGTGCCGAGCATGCCGGCGAGATCGCGCTCGGCCGAGGCTTCGAGCCCCCAGAGGTTCACGGCTCCTCCGTTGAAGAGGTCCCCCTCTCCCGTTCCGCCCGACGAGAGAGTGTCCCTGCCGAGGAGATTGTCGTAATCGCTGAAGAAGGCGACGACCTGGGAGCGGATCCCGGGACGGTTGAAGCGGAAGCCGGCTTCGTAATTGATGCTCCGTTCCGGCTCGGTCTCGCGGCTGGCACCCGGTCCCGGCGGTGCGAAGCCCTTGTGAATGCCGGCGAACAGCGAGAGCGCATCGCTCGCACGGAATCCGGCTCCGAGTCCGGGAATCCACGCGTCGACGCCATTGGACCGGACCGAGAGATTCGCCCCCGTCCGATCGGGATCGTTCCCGCCGAAGTCCCGCCTCGTGAAATCGATCGTCTCGAACCGAACTCCCGGAGTGAGCCACCAGCGGCCGAAGACGATCTGGTCCTGGACGTACATCGCGACGGCATCCGCGCTGCTGACGCGGTTGGCGTTGCTCCCGGGAGCGAGCGAATCGACGAAGCTCAGGCTCCCGCCGAGCATCGACCATCGCTCGTCCTCCTGGAAACGGTCCTCGGCGTCCTCGTGCCAGCGCCCGCCGATCTCGACGGAGTGCTCGGCCCCGAGCCAGCTCCCCCGCATCGCGATCACGCTCTGAATCCCGCGGCCGTAGTAATCACGCCGGTTGTTGCGCACCAGGAGCGAGCCGTCCGCCGCATCGGCCTCGCCCCGGACGACTGCGAGAAGCGCCGCGTAGCGCTCCGGATCGTCGAGGATCGACGCGATCCCTACTCCTCCCACCGATCCGAGCTTGTGCCAGTTGCGGAAGAAATCGTTCCGATAAACCGTGCTCGTCACGTCCCACCAGGCCGCGGGAGCGATGAAGTGCCGGAGCTGGATCTGATCGTGCTCGGTGTCGATCGAATCCGCGGCCGAGGCGCGATAGCGGCGGTACGGATCGGCCCGGAAGTCGGCTTCCGTCAGACCGAGATACGTCTCGTCGCCGAACTGCTCGGTGCGCCCCAGCTTGAGCTCGAGCGCCTGCTGGACCGCGGCCGAGGGATCAGTTCCGAAACGGAGCTTCGCCATGTAATCGGCGAGCTCGAAACCCGTCTCGCCGCCGCCGTCCAGCCTCTTGAAGCCGTCGGACCGGAGCTGATAGGTCTCGACGAGCCAGCCGAAGCGTCCCTCCGTCCCTCCGGCCGCCGCGTGAAGCCGCCACGTCGCATCGGTTCCGGCTTCCGCTTCGACCCGCCCACCGAACGTGTAGGGGATGCTGGTCGAGATCAGGTTCAGAGCTCCGCCGGTCGTGAACGGCCCCTGGATGATCGAGCTCGATCCCTTCCGGACCTCGATCGACTCCATGCGGCCGGCCGTGGGGAAGTAGTAGGCGGCGGGGGCCGCATAGGGAGCGGGGGCGATCAGAACGCCATCCTCGAGGAGCGTGATCTTCGAGCTTCGCTCGGTGCCGCTTCCCCGCATGCCGATGTTGGGACGCAACCCGTATCCCTCTTCCTCGATCACGGTGACGCCCGGCACCTGCCGCAGAATGCGGTGGATGTCGGCGTAGTCGTGGGTCTCGAGCGTCTCGGCATCGAGGTAGTCGGCCGAGCCGGGGATCTCGTCGACCTCCGCAGGACCGCCGATGACCATGAGGTTCTCGAAGTAGGAGATCGAGGCTGCGGTGGCGATCTGGAGGGTGGGTGGGGCGGAGGGGGGAGGGGTGGCGGGAGAGGCGTTCGGCTCGCCGGCGCGGTTCGACTCAGTGTCGGCCGCGGGAGCGGGGATGGCGAGTAGCGCGGCGAAGAGAAGAACGAGGTGGGCGCGGATCATCGGGACGGCTCCTTGCGCGTTGTTTGCAATTGAGACTCTGTCTCAGTAAGGCGCATTCTTTCGCATCTCACCCCCCCCTGTCAATGCTCTTCTTTCCAGGCTCCCCTCCCATCAGCGGCGCACCCCCATTCCCACCCCGGCGCTCTCGAGCGCCGCGCGAACCGCGCGGAGCCGCTCCACCGACCCCTCCATGTCCCCATGGATGCAGAGCGTGTCGAAACGCACCGCGATCTCCACCCCTCCCTTCGCCAGCACCACGCCGCGGGTCGCGAGACGCGTCGCCTGGTCCGCCGCCTCCGCCGGGTCGAGCAGCAGGGCGTCGGGCTCCCCCCGCGGAACCAGCGAGCCGTCCGGCCGGTAGCGGCGGTCGGCGAAGGCCTCGGCGAAGGTGCCGAGTCCCGCCTCCGCGCCGGCCGCCAGCAGCCGCGATCCCGGCGCGGCGACCAGCGCCAGCGTCGGATCGAACGAGACGACCGCCTCGACGATCGTCCGCGCCAGCACCTCGTCGTGGTGCGCCTCGTTGTAGAGCGCGCCGTGCGGCTTGATCCGCTCCACCGCCGTCCCCTCGGCCGACGCCGCCTGAGCGAGCGCCGCGAGCTGACCGACGAGCGCGGCCTTCAAGGCCTCCGGCGCGATGTCGATGCGCCGCCTTCCGAAGCCCTCGCGGTCCGGGAACGAAGGATGCGCTCCCAGGACCCTATCGAGCTGCCGCGCCCGCCGCGCCGCCTCGGCCATCGTCTCCTCGTTCCCCGCATGCCCGCCGCACGCCACGTTCGCCGCATCGACGAACGGCCAGAGCGAGCGCTCCACCTCCCGATCCGCGGCGCTCTCTGCTTCGCCGAGATCGCACGAGATCTCCACCACGACCGGTCGCGCTGCCTCCGGCGAGCCAGATTCCATCCGATCAGCCTACCCGAGTCGATCGAGGGTCCGAAAGCGGGCTCCATTATCGAGCCTGTGATTCGATATGATGCCCGGCAGCGATCCTGCACGCCACCGGATGCGAGCTCAGCGGAGGTCGCTCGAAGCGCAATGAATGAAGTCGACGGAAGGAAGCGTGTCATCATCGAGGGGGTCAGCCCCGAGATCGACGCCGGACGGTTTCCGATCAAGCGAGTGACGGGAGAGGGGGTCGTGGTCGAGGCGGACGTCTTCGCCGACGGGCACGACGCGATCGAGGCGAGGCTCCTGTGGAACGTGCAGGGGGCTCGGGAGTGGAACGAGACGCGGATGGAGTCGCTCCCGAACGACCGGTGGCGCGCGTCGTTCGAGACGCCCGAGCTCGGAATGATGACGTACACGCTCGAGGCGTGGGTCGATCACTTCCTCACCTGGCGGCGGGACCTGGTCAAGCGGATCGAAGGCGATCAGGACCTCGGGATTCCGCTGAAGATCGGAGCGAGCCACGTGCGGGAAGCGGCGGGTCGCGCCGCCGGGGCCGACGCGAAGCGGCTCGAAGCGCTCGCGGTCGAACTCGAGTCGGTCCGGGCGGCGGGCCCCGAGCTCGATGCCCTGCTCGAGCACGAGATCGGCCCGATCCTGGAGCGGTGGCCCGACCGGCGCTTCGCCACGCGTTACGGACGCGAGCTGAGCGTGGTCGTCGACCGTCCCCGCGCGCGCTTCTCCACCTGGTACGAGATGTTCCCCCGCTCCACTGCCTCGCGCCCCGGCAGACACGGCACCTTCCGCGACGCCGAGCGGCGGCTTCCCTACGTCGCTTCGATGGGGTTCGACGTTCTCTATCTCCCTCCGATCCATCCGATCGGGACGACGAATCGGAAGGGGCCGAACAACGCGGTAACCGCGAATCCGGGCGAAGTCGGGAGCCCGTGGGCGATCGGGGCGAAGGAGGGAGGGCACACGGCGATCCATCCCGAGCTCGGCACACTCGAGGATTTTCGCCATTTCGTGGAGGCCGCCAGGAGTCACGGGATCGAGGTCGCGCTCGACGTCGCGTTCCAGACCTCGCCCGACCATCCGTGGGTCGAAGAGCATCCCGACTGGTTCCTCCACCGGCCCGACGGGACCGTGCAGTTCGCCGAGAATCCTCCGAAGAAATACGAGGACATCTACCCGTTTTACTTCGAGAGCGAACGGTGGAAGGAATTGTGGGAGGGTCTGCGCGGAGTTTTCCAGTACTGGATCGACCAGGGAGTGCTGATTTTCCGCGTCGACAACCCGCACACGAAGCCGCTCCCGTTCTGGGAGTGGTGCATCGGAGAGATCCGGCGCGAGCACCCGGACGTCATCTTTCTCGCGGAGGCGTTCACGCGTCCGAGGATCATGTACTGGCTCGCGAAGGCCGGCTTCACGCAGTCGTACACCTATTTCGCGTGGCGAAACACGAGCTGGGAGCTTCGCGACTACTTCACCGATCTGACGCGAACCGAGGTGCGGGAGTATTTCCGCCCGAACGTCTGGCCGAACACGCCCGACATCCTGACCGAATATCTGCAGCACGGAGGTCGGGCGGCGTTCATCGTCCGGATCGTGCTCGCAGGGACGCTGGCGGCGAGCTACGGGATCTACGGTCCGGCGTTCGAGCTCGGCGAGCACCTCCCCCGGCATGCGGAAAGCGAGGAGTACCTCGACTCCGAGAAGTATCAGATCCGGACGTGGAATCTCGAGGATCCGCGGAGCATCAGCGAGCTGATCTCGCGAGTGAATCGGGCACGGCGCGAGCACGAGGCGCTTCAGTCGAACGACACGCTCGTCTTCCACGGGTTCGACAACGATCAGGTTCTCGTCTACAGCAAGACGAACCGGGAGCGATCCGAGACGATCCTGGTAGTCGTGAACCTCGACCCGTACAACACGCAATCCGGCTGGACGAGCCTCGACCTCGAGACGGTCGGCATCGCGCCCGATCAGCCGTTCCAGGTGCACGATCTGCTGACCGATGCGCGCTACAGCTGGCATGGACCGAGCAATTACGTCGAGCTGAATCCTCACGTCGTGCCTGCGCACGTGTTCCGCGTGCGTCACCGGGTGCGATCGGAACGGGACTTCGACTACTACTTGTGATCTGCGGCGCACGGAAACGTCGGCGGGCGTTCGAGCTTCCGCGTCCGCGCCGGCGCTTCCTTCCGGCCTGAAGGGAAACACGCATGGCGCGAAGGAGAACCGATTCGGCTCCGCTCGACGATGATCCGCTCTGGTACAAGGACGCGATCATCTACCAGCTCCACGTCCGCGCCTATCAGGACAGCAATGCGGACGGAATCGGCGATTTCCAGGGGCTGACCGAGAAGCTCGACTACCTCCAGGACCTCGGCGTCACCGCCGTCTGGACCCTCCCGTTCTACCCCTCACCCCTCAAGGACGACGGCTACGACATCGCCAGGTACACCGAGGTGAACCCGAGCTACGGAGAGCTGCGCGATTTCCGCGCATTTCTGAAGGAAGCGCATCGGCGCGGCATCCGCGTGATCACCGAGCTCGTGATCAATCATACGTCCGACCAGCACGAATGGTTTCAGCGATCCCGCCGCGCGAAGCCCGGGACGGCATGGCGCGACTACTACGTCTGGAGCGACACGCCCGACCGCTACCGCGACGCACGGATCATCTTCAAGGATTTCGAGACCTCGAACTGGTCGTGGGACCCGGTGGCCGACGCCTACTTCTGGCATCGCTTCTACCATCACCAGCCCGATCTCAATTTCGGCAATCCCGCCGTCCACCGAGCGCTGTTCAGGGTCCTCGACTTCTGGCTGGAGATGGGCGTCGACGGACTCCGACTCGACGCGATTCCCTACCTCTACGAGCGCGAGGGGACCACGTGCGAGAACCTTCCCGAGACGCACGAGTTCCTCAAGAAGTTCCGCGCGCACGTGGACCGGAAGTTCTCGAACCGGATGCTGCTGGCCGAAGCGAATCAGTGGCCCGAAGACTCTCTTCCGTATTTCGGTGACGGCGACGAATGCCACATGGCGTTCCACTTCCCTCTGATGCCGCGCATCTTCATGTCGGTCGCGATGGAGGACCGCTTTCCGATCATCGACATCCTGAATCAGACACCGGACGGCCCGCCTGGTGCTCAATGGGCGCTGTTTCTGCGCAACCACGACGAGCTGACCCTGGAGATGGTGACCGACGAGGACCGCGATTACATGTGGCGGACCTACGCGCAGGACGCCCAGGCACGGATCAACCTCGGAATCAGGCGGCGGCTGGCGCCGCTTCTCGGCAGCCACCGGCGCAAGATCGAGCTCCTCAACGGCCTGCTCTTCTCGTTTCCGGGCACTCCGATCATCTATTACGGCGACGAGATCGGCATGGGCGACAACATTTATCTCGGCGATCGGAACGGAGTTCGGACGCCGATGCAGTGGAGCTCCGACAAGAACGCCGGCTTCTCGCGCGCCAACCCTCAGAAGCTGTTTCTGCCGGTCATCATCGACCCCGAGTACCACTACGAGGCGGTCAACGTCGAGGCGCAGCAGAACAACCCGCACTCGCTGCTCTGGTGGATGAAGCGGCTCATCGCCCTCCGGAAGCGCCACAAGGCCTTCGGACGCGGGACGCTCGAGTTCCTCCATCCCGAGAACCGCCGCGTGCTGGCGTTCCTCCGCAGGCACGAGGACGAGACCATCCTGGTGGTCGCCAATCTTTCGCGCTTCGTGCAGGCGGTCGAGCTCGATCTCGCGGCCTACCTCGGCACCACGCCGGTGGAAATGTTCGGCTATTCCGCGTTTCCCCAGGTCACCGAGAAGCCGTACTTCCTGACGCTCGGCCCTCATTCGTTCTTCTGGTTCACCCTCGAGGGGCAGCCGCGGAGCGAGATCGCGATCAGCACTCCGCACGACCTTCCGGAGATCGCGGTGGAAAGCCTCGTCGAAGCGCTGTCGGGACGCGCCCGCTCGAAGCTCGAGTCGATCCTCGGCTCGTATCTGAAGGAGCGGCGCTGGTATGCCGGCAAGTCGAAGACGATCAAGAGCGTGTCGATCACCGATGCGATTCCGGTCGACGACAAGGGCGTGATGCTGATGCTTCACGTCGGATATCGCGAGGGGGACAACGAGAACTACGTGCTTCCGATCACGAGCCGCCGGGCGGCGGAATTCGATCTCTCGCGCGAGGAGAACCGGATCGCGGCGATCGCACGTTTCCGTGGAACGCGCGAAGAGCTGGTCGTCTTCGACGCGATGTACGACCGCGGCTTCGACCGCCTCCTCGTCGAGGCCATCGGGCGGCGCCGGCAGTTCGACGGCGACGAGGGAGAGCTCCGCGGAATCGCGACCAAGACATTCCGCAAGCTCCGGGGCACGGGCGAGCTCGAGCCGCACGTCTCGAAGGCCGAGCAGAGCAACACGTCGGTATCGTACGGGGATCGGTTCTTCCTCAAGCTCTATCGCAGGGTCGAAGCGGGCATCAATCCCGACTTCGAGATCAGCCGGTTCCTCTCGGAGAAAACGACGTTCCGCGCGACGCCTCCTCTGGCCGGGGGGCTGGAGTACCACCGGGGGAAGGAAGTGAGCACGGTCGCGCTGCTGCAGGGCTTCGTCCCGAGCGGCGGCGATGCGTGGAGCTTCACTCTCGACACGCTCGGCCTGTACTTCGAGAGGCTCCTGAGCGAGCGCGAGCTCCTGACGCAGGTCGACGCCGCGGTGCCCGAAGAGAGCTTCGTCGATCTCGCACGCCAGGAGCTCCCCCCTCTCGCCGCCGATCTGCTGGGCGCGTACGTTTCCTCCGCCGGGCTGCTGGCCCGGAGAACGGCCGAGCTGCACCTCGCTCTCGCATCGCGGCCCGAAGATCCCGTCTTCGCTCCCGAGCCGTTCACTCCGCACTACCAGCGCTCCATCTATCAGCACATGCGGACGCAGATGACGCGCACCTTCCAGGTTCTGCGCAAGAGGGCGCGCGAGCTGCAGGAGCCCGCGCGCACCGAGGCGCAAACCCTCCTCGCGCGCGAGCAGGAGCTCCACGAGCGCTTTCGCGAAGTTCTCGAGCGCAAGATCTCGACTCTGCGCATCCGCACTCACGGCGACTATCACCTCGGTCAGGTGCTCCACACCGGCAAGGACTTCATCATCATCGATTTCGAAGGCGAGCCCGCTCGCCCCCTCAGCGAGCGCCGCATCAAGCGCTCCGCCCTCCGCGACGTCGCCGGCATGCTCCGCTCGTTCAACTACGCCCCCTATGCCGTGCTCCTGGGCCAGGTCTCCGGACTCGTCCGCGACGAAGACGCGCCGCTGCTCGACCGCGCTGCGCGCTTCTGGCACCGCTGGATCAGCGCCGTCTTCCTCGAGCGCTATCTCGAGGTCGCCCGCGCCGACTCGATCGCCCCGAAGTCCGACGAAGAGCTCGACGTCCTCCTTCGCGCCTATCTGCTCGAGAAAGCGCTCTACGAAGTCGGCTACGAGATGAACAACCGCCCCGACTGGGTTCGCGTCCCCCTGCGCGGAATCCTCCAGCTCCTCGACGAGGAGAGCTGATCGATGGCCCCGCCCCTCTCACCCGAGCTGCGAGAGCTCGCGCTCCGCCATTCGATTCAGCTCTCCTACCGCGATGCGTCGGGCCGCAAGCGGCGCCCCGGCCGCGACGCTCTGCTTGCCGCGCTCCGCTGCCTCGGCGCCCCGGTGGAGAGCGATGCCGACATCGCCTCCGCTCTCCGGGAACGGAGAGCGGAGGCCTGCCGCCGCGGACTCGAGCCCGTCACGGTCTGGTGGGAGCGAGGGCCCTTTCTGCTCCGGCTGCGCCGCTCCCGGGCCGACGATGACGCTCCGGTCCGGTTCCGGCTCGCATCCGAGGACGGCATCGAGACCGGGCTCGCCTCGATCGAGGCATGGGATCGCCCCCTCCCGGACCACGACGGAACCCGCTGGTACGAGCGGATCTTCCGATTCCCGAAGCCCCGGATCGCGTTCGGATACCACACGATTCGAGTGGAATGGGGGGGCGCCGCCCGCGAGACCTTCCTCCTTCATGCGCCGGAACGCGCCTGGTCCCCCCCTTCCGACGGCCGGATGTGGGGCCTGTTCGCCCCTCTCTACGGAGTCCGCTCCCGCCGCGACTGGGGGGTGGGCGACCTGTCCGATCTCGCGACGCTCATCCGCGAAGTCTCGGGGCTCGGCGGAGCCGGCGTCGCGACCCTCCCCCTGCTGTCCACATTCCTGTCGGAGCCGTTCGAGCCGAGCCCGTACGCACCGGTGAGCCGTCTGTTCTGGAACGAGCTCTACCTCGATCCCGAGCGCATCCGCGAGTTCGCCACTTCGGAGCGGGCACGCGCGCTCGCCTCTTCGGCCGGGGTCCGCGATGAAAGGGAGCGCCTCCGAAGCCTCGAGCTCGTCGACTATCGCGGGGCGATGGCGCTCAAGAGGCGTGTCCTCGAGGCGCTGGCCGACGAGATGCTCGAGCGGAACGATCCGCAGCGCGCGGCGGAGATGGCGGAGTTCATCGCCGACCATCCGCGGGTGGAAGCCTATGCGCGGTTCCGCGCAGCGCTCGAGAACGGGCGGAGGCCCGGCGAGCCGCCGGCCGGCGGTCTGATCGAGCTCCGTCCCGAGGAAGAGCGCGCGCGGCGCTACCACCTCTACGTCCAGTGGCAGTGCGTCCGGCAGCTCGAATCGGTCTCGGCGCTGGCGCGCTCCAGCGGATTCGGTCTCTATCTCGATTTTCCTCTCGGGGTACACGGCGGAGGGTTCGACTGCTGGGTCGAGAGCGGCGTATTCGCGAAGCAGAGCTCGGCGGGCGCGCCGCCCGATCCTTTCTTCACCGCAGGCCAGAACTGGGGATTTCCGCCGCTCCATCCCGAGCAGTTGCGCGAGACCCGCTACCGCTACCTCATCGAGTCGCTGCGCGTGCCGATGCGCTACGCCGGAGTCCTCCGGTTCGACCACGTGATGGCGCTCCACCGGCTTTATTGGATTCCGGGCGGCATGCCGGCGAGCGAAGGGATCTACGTCCGTTACCGTGCCGAGGAGCATTTCGCGATCCTGGCGATCGAATCGCATCGGAACCGGACCATGGTCGTCGGAGAGGATCTCGGGACGGTCCCGGCGAACGTGAGGGCGCGGATGGAGCGGCACGGCGTCCGCCGGATGTGGGTTCTGCAGTACGAGATCGGCTCCGGGGGACACGTGAATCCGCCGCCGCGGGGATCGGTCGCGAGCCTGAATACACACGACATGCCGCCGTTCGCGGGGTTCTGGGAAGGGATGGACATCGCCGAACGGGCACGGCATGGGCATGTGGAGGATGTCGAGGAAGAAGAGCGGAAACGGCGCGCGACCACCGAGTCCCTCGAGTCGTTTCTGCGAGGGCGGGAGCTCCTCCGGGGGCCGCAGGCGGAGGCGCGCGCCGTGCACGATGCATCGCTGGAGTTCATGGCGCGGAGCGAGGCCGATCTGGTCCTCGAGAACGCCGAGGATCTCTGGCTCGCCCGGGAGGCGCAGAACGTTCCGGGTACGCACGAGGAGCATCCCAACTGGCGGCGGAAGCTCGCGCGACCGCTGGAGGATCTGGTGGAAGATCAGGAGCTTGCCGCGCGACTCCGGCGACTCGATCAATGGCGAAGAGAAGGGAGGGCTCGATGAAGGATCCGAACGATCCGAAAGCACCGAAGAAACCGACGACGCGGCGGCCGCGCTCCACCGCGGATGCGAAGGCCCCGAAAGGGAAGCCGGAAGCACCCTCGGAAAAGAAAGTCGCGGCGCGAAAACCGCCCCCCCCGAAGGCCGAAGAGCAGAGACCGGCGCCGGCCCCTCCGGAGGCGAAACCGTCCGCCAGGGCGAAACCGCCGCAGCCGGCGCATCCGAGCCGGCCCGCGTACGAGCGCTTCTCTCTTCTCACCGATCAGGACATCTACCTGTTCAACGAAGGAACGCACGTGCGGCTGTACGAGCGGCTCGGCGCCCACCGCGCCACGGTCGACGGACGGGAAGGAACGTTCTTCGCCGTCTGGGCGCCCAATGCGAAGGAGGTTTCCGTCGTCGGGAGCTTCAACGGCTGGGATCGCGACACCCATCCGCTCCACACGCACGGCAGCTCGGGGATCTGGGAAGGATTCCTGCCGGGCATCGGCAAGGGCGATCTGTACAAGTTCTTCATCAAGTCGCGCCACAACAATTACACCGTGGAAAAGGCCGACCCGTTCGGGGTCCATCACGAGACGCCGCCGAAGACGGCGTCGATCGTGTGGGATCTCGATTACGAATGGAACGACGGGGAGTGGATGCGGACCCGAGGCGGACGGAACTCGCTCCATGCGCCGATGTCGACCTACGAGGTGCATCTCGGCTCGTGGCGCAGGGTTCCCGAGGACGGCAACCGGTGGCTCTCGTACCGCGAGATCGCGGAGCCCCTCGCCGAGCACGTCCGCGCCGCCGGGTTCACCCACGTCGAGCTCCTTCCGATCACCGAGCATCCCTTCTACGGATCGTGGGGCTACCAGACGACCGGCTACTTCGCTCCGACGAGCCGTTACGGTACCCCGCAGGACTTGATGTACCTGGTGGACTACCTCCACCAGCAGGGAATCGGCGTGATCCTCGACTGGGTGCCGTCGCATTTCCCGGGCGACCAGCACGGCCTCTCGTACTTCGACGGGACTTACCTGTTCGAGCATTCCGATCCGCGTCAGGGATTTCATCCCGACTGGAACAGCTACATCTTCAATTACGGCCGGAACGAAGTCCGCGCCTTCCTGCTCTCGAGCGCGATCTACTGGCTCGAGCGATACCACATCGACGGAATCCGCGTCGATGCGGTCGCCTCGATGCTGTACCTCGATTACTCGCGGAACGAAGGGGAATGGATCCCGAATCAGTACGGCGGCCGCGAGAATCTCGAGGCAATCGACTTCCTGCGGCGCTTCAACACCGACGTCTTCGGCAGCCACCCCGACACGCAGACCATCGCCGAGGAATCGACCGCGTGGCCGATGGTTTCACGGCCGACCTACGTCGGCGGCCTCGGCTTCGGGCTGAAGTGGGACATGGGGTGGATGCACGACACGCTGCAGTACTTCTCCCGCGACGCCATCCACCGCAAGTTCCATCATGGAGAGCTGACGTTCCGGATGATCTACGCGTTCAACGAGAATTTCGTCCTTCCGCTCTCTCACGACGAGGTCGTCCACGGGAAGGGATCGCTCCTCGGCAAGATGCCGAACGACGAGTGGCAGAAGTTCGCGAACCTCCGCCTGCTGTACTCGTACATGTGGTCGCAGCCCGGGAAGAAGCTCCTGTTCATGGGATGCGAGATGGCCCCCTGGACCGAGTGGAACCACGATGAGAGCCTTCCCTGGCATCTCACCGGTTACGAAGCTCATGCCGGCATCCAGCGCACGGTCTCGAATCTCAACCGCATCTACCGCGACTATCCCGCTATGCACCAGCTCGACCTCGAGCCCGCCGGCTTCGAATGGATCGACGGGGGCGACGCGGAACAGAGCGTGCTCAGCTACCTCCGCCGCGGCCGCGAAGGAAACCGCCCCGTCGCCGTCGTGCTCAACCTCACGCCGACCGTGCGGGACAACTATCGCATCGGCGTTCCGAGCGGCGGCCGCTGGAACGAGATCTTCAACTCGGATGCCGCGGAGTTCGGCGGATCGGGTCACGGAAACTTCGGAGGGGTCGACGCAGCTCCGGTCGGGACCCACGGCCGGCCCCATTCGCTCACCATCACCGTTCCTCCGCTCGGCGCCGTCTTCTTCACGCCGGAGGGGGCTTGATCAACCCGTTTCGCGACCGCCCCCAGGGTGCCTTTCCCCGCCCCGGAGGCGAGTCGCTTTTCCGGGTCTGGGGACCGAACGCGGCGCGCGTGGAGCTTTTCGTCGACGGGGCACCGCCCGTCGCGATGAGGCGCGATCCCGACGGCGTCTTCTCCGCGCTCGTGCCGGCCGCGGAAGGCACGAGATACCGCTATCGGCTCGACGGCCGCGAGCTGCCCGATCCGGCTTCACGTTTCCAGCCCGAGGGAGCTGGCGGGCCGTCCGAAGTCGTCGGGCCGTGGGACGGATGGTCCGATTCCTCATGGAAAGGCGTCCCGCTCCGCGACGCGGTCTTCTACGAGCTGCACGTCGGAACGTTCACTCGGGACGGAACGTTCGAAGCGATCATCCCGCGCCTGCGTGAGCTCGCCGATCTCGGCGTCACCATGATCGAGCTGCTGCCGATCGCGCAGTTTCCCGGCACCCGGAACTGGGGATACGACGGCGTGTTTCCCTGCGCGGCCCAGAGCTCGTACGGCGGACCCGCCGGCCTGCGGCGCCTCGTCGACGCGGCGCACGGCGCGGGCCTCGGAATCTGCCTCGACGTCGTCTACAACCATCTCGGCCCCGAGGGGAACTACCTCCAGCTCTGGGGACCTTACTTCACGGAGAAATATCGGACCCCGTGGGGCAGCGCGCTCAATTTCGACGACGCGGACAGCGACGCGGTGCGCGAGCTGTTCATCGCGAGTGCCCTGATGTGGATCGACGAGTTTCACGTCGACGCACTCCGCCTCGACGCCGTGCACGCGATCTACGATCAGTCGGCGTACCCGTTCCTCCGGGAGCTCGCCGATCGAGTCCACGAGCGGGCACGCGAGCTCGGCCGCGAGGTCCTGCTCGTCCCGGAAAGCGACCTGAACGATCCCCGCCTCGTCCGGGAGCCGAAGGCCGGCGGTCTCGGCCTCGATGCCCACTGGTCGGACGACTTTCACCACTCCCTCCATACGCTGCTCACTGGCGAGACCGCCGGTTACTACCGCGACTTCGGTCGCGTGTCCGATCTCGCCTCCGTGCTCTCCAGCTCGTACGCGTCCGCGGGACGCTATTCGGCGCACCGCCGGCGGCGTCACGGAGCCCCCGCCCGCGACCTCGAAGGTTGGCGCCTCGTCGTCTCGGCCCAGAACCACGACCAGATCGGGAACCGGATGAACGGAGAACGGCTCGCCACCCTCGTCGGATTCGACCAGCTCAAACTCGCCGCAGGCACGCTTCTCCTCTCGCCCTTCCTCCCCCTCCTGTTCATGGGGGAGGAGTGGGGCGACCCGGCGCCGTTCCTCTATTTCGTGAGCCACGAAGATCCCGCGCTCGTCGATGCAGTCCGGAAGGGGCGGCGGGAGGAGTTCGCTTCGTTCGGGTGGAAGGAGGAGCCGCCAGATCCGCAGGCCGAGGGGACGTTCGAGCGGAGCCGGCCCGACCCATCCCTCCGCGAGCGGCCGCGGCACGCGGCGCTGCTCGAGCTCCACCGCGAGCTGCTGCGGCTGCGCCGGACGATCCCGGCCTTCGGACCGGGATCGGCCGGAGCGACGCGAACGCGACCCTCGGAGGAGAGCCTGACCCTTCTCGTCTGGCGGGAGGAGGGAGCCAGCGCTGCGATTCTGGGAATCAACTTCGCGGCGGAGGAGCGGGAGCTGCGGGTCACGCCGGGGCGGGGGAGCTGGACCCTGGCGATCGAGACCGCGGACCGGCGGTGGGAGGGTCCAGGCGGAACCGCGCCGGCGCGATTGGAGGGGGGCGTCGAGGCCGCGATATCCTTCCCGCCGTACTCTCTGGCCGCATGGGTGAGGGAGCCGGCGGATTGATGAGATTCATCTGCATACACGGACACTTCTACCAGCCGCCGCGGGAGAACCCGTGGCTCGAAGCGATCGAGCTGCAGGAGTCGGCGGCCCCGTATCACGACTGGAACGAGCGGATCGCGGCGGAGTGCTACGCGCCGAACGGCGCCGCCAGGATCCTGGACGGGCGCGGACGGATCGCGAAGATCGTCAATAATTACTCGCGAATCAGCTACAACTTCGGACCGACCCTGCTCGCATGGATGGAGCAGGAGGCGCCCGATACGTACAAGGCCGTGCTGGAGGGTGACCGGGAGAGCGCCCGGCACTTCGGCGGGCACGGCGCGGCGATCGCGCAGGCGTACAACCACGTGATTCTTCCGCTGGCGACGCGGCGCGACAAACAGAGCCAGATCCAGTGGGGCATCCGCGACTTCGAAGCGAGGTTCGGGCGGCACCCGGAGGGGATGTGGCTTCCGGAGACAGCGGTGGATCTCGAGACGCTCGATCTGCTGGTCGACTATGGGATCCGATTCACGATTCTGGCGCCGAACCAGGCGCGGAGGGTTCGGAAGGGGCAGGGAGAATGGCAGGCGGTCGGCGAGGCGATCGACACGACGCATCCATGGTTCTGCCGGCTGCCGTCGGGACGGACGATCGCGCTCTTCTTCTACGATTGGACGATCTCGCGAGGAGTCGCGTTCGAAGGCCTGCTCAACAGCGGCGAGCGGTTCGCCGACCGTCTGCTCAACGCGTTCAATGGGAACCCCGTGGGGCAACTCGTCAACATCGCCACCGACGGCGAGAGCTACGGACATCATCACCGCTACGGTGACATGGCTCTGGCATTCGCCCTGGAGACCATCGACGCGCGGCCGGGATACCGGCTGACGAACTATGCCGAGTTCCTCTCACTCCATCCACCGCAGGACGAAGTGGAGATCGAGGAGAACACCTCGTGGAGCTGCGCGCACGGGATCGAGCGATGGCGGAGCGACTGCGGCTGCCACACCGGGGGAAACCCCTCGTGGACGCAGGCGTGGCGCGGTCCGCTGCGCGACGCTCTCGACTGGCTCCGGGACCAGATGACGCCTCTGTTCGAGGAGAAGGGGCGCGCGACGCTCGCCGACCCGTGGCGCGCGCGCGACGGCTACGTCGACGTCGTTCTCGACCGCAGCGAGCCGTCGCTGACCCGCTTCCTGGCCGAGCACGCCATCCGCGAGCTCGGCCGCGATGAGATCGTCCAGACGCTTCAGTTGCTCGAGATGCAGCGTCACGCCATGCTGATGTTCACGAGCTGCGGCTGGTTCTTCAACGAAGTTTCCGGGATCGAGACGGTTCAGGTGCTCCGCTACGCTGCACGCGCGATCCAGCTCACGCGGGAAGCGGCCGGAGCCGATCTCGAGGAGGCGTTTCTCGACCGCCTCGAGAGAGCCGCCAGCAACGTTCCCGAGATCGCGACCGCCCGCCGCCTCTGGGATACCCAGGTCCGGCCGTCACGACTCGACCTCCCGCGCGTCGCCGCTCACTACGCCGTCTCCTCGCTCTTTCACGAGTACTCGACCATGGCCCGCATCCACTGTTACGAGGTCGAGCGCGAGGACCAGATCATCCTCGAAGCAGGGCGCCCGCAGGCCGTCGTCGGCCGAGTCCGCGTCGAGTCGGTCATCACTCGCGAACAGAAGCAGTTCTCCTACGGCGTCCTCCACCTCGGCGAGCTCAACCTCACGGGCGGCGTCCGCGAGTACGGCGGAGAGGAGGCATACCGCAAACTCTGCGACGCGATCGCCGAGCCTTTCCACCTCGGCGATTTCTCGGTCGTCATTCGACTTCTCGACAGCGAGTTCGGCGGCCTCACCTTCTCCGTCAAATCGCTGTTCAGCGACGAGCAGCGCCGCATCCTCGAGTCGACCTGGACCTCCAGCCTCGACACCGCCGACCCGATCTCCCGCGAGCTGTACGAGCGCTACGTCCCTCTCATGCGGTTCCACACCGAGCTCGGCATCCCGCTTCCCAGGATCCTCAGGCTCGCCGTCGAGTTCGCGCTCAACATGCATCTCCGGCGCGTCCTCGAGAAACCGAGCCCCCCGATCGCGCAGGTCCGCAGCATTCTCGCCGAGGCCAGGGCGCAGGGGATCGAGCTGGATCAGATCACTCTGTCCTACGTCATCAAGCGGGCGCTGATCGCGGCGGTGGAGGGGTTGAGCGCCGATCCCGAGTCGGTCCCCCGGCTCAAACGGCTCGACGCCCTGCTCGACATCGTGTCGATGCTCCCGTTCGGAATCGATCTCTGGAAGGCGCAGAACGTCTACTATCGTCTCCTGCAGACGGTGATGCCGGGGTTCCTCGCCCGCACCGCGACGGGCGACGAGCAGGCCCGGATCTGGCTGCGCCATTTCCGTTCGATTGGCAACCGGCTCGCCGTTCGAGGGGAGTGAGCGTGTACCGGGTTCCCGGCTCGACCTATCGCCTGCAGATGCATCGGGAGTTCACGTTCGCGCACGCGACCGAGATCCTCGATTATCTCGACGCGCTCGGCATCACCGACGTCTACACGTCTCCCCTCGCGCGGGCGAGAGAGGGCAGTGCGCACGGATACGACGTGACCGATCCGAAGACGATCAACCCCGAGATCGGCACGCCGGACGAGCTCGAGCGGTTCGCGGCGGGCTTGCGCGAGCGCCGGATGGGACTGGTGCTCGACATCGTCCCGAACCACATGGCGGCGAGTCTCGAGAACCGCTGGTGGTTCGACCTGCTCGCGCGCGGACCGAATTCCGCCTACGCGCCTTACTTCGACGTCGACTGGTCTCCGTCGTGGGGAAAGGGGCAGTTCCGCAATACGCTGCTCTTTCCGGTGCTCGGCAAACCGTACGGTGCCGTGCTCGAGGCGCGAGAGATCCGGCTCACGGTCGACGAGCACGGCTTCTCGATCCGCTACTTCGACCACCGCTTTCCGATGAGCGCGGCCTCTCTCCGGCTGCTCGCCATCTGGCTGAGCGAGCACCTCGGAGAAAGCGAGCCTTCCCGCCGGCTCGCACGGCTCGCGGCCGAGGACGATCCGCGCGCGGTCTCGGACGCCATCCTGGCGCTCACTCCGCCGCGCTCCCGCCCGCGGAAGAGGCTCGACGAGCTCGTGAGTCGCATCAACGACGGATCATCCACCTCTCCCCCCTTCGGCGAGCTCGACCGGCTTCTCGGACTCCAGCATTACCGGCTCGCGTTCTGGCGGCTCGCATCCGAAGAGCTCAATTACCGGCGGTTCTTCGACATCAGCGAGCTCGCCGGGCTCACGATCGAATCACGCGAGACCTTCGAGGCGGTTCATCAGCTCCCGCTCGAGCTGGCGGGCCGCGGCGTGGTGACCGGAATCCGGATCGATCACATTGACGGCCTGCGCGACCCGGCCGCCTACCTGCAGCGGCTCCAGAATGCTCTCCCGGGCAAGCGCTTCTGGGTCGTGGTCGAGAAGATCCTCGGCCCCGACGAGACGATCCGCGACGATTTCGCGCTCTCCGGCACGACCGGCTACGAGTTCCTGAACGTGGTCAACCGGGCGTTCGTGGACGCTGCCGGGATCCGGCAGATCGACGCGTGGTACCGCCGTTTCACGGAACGACCGTTTTCGTTCGCGAACGTGGTCTACCGCACGAAGCGTCTCGCGATCAAACGGCTGCTGCCGGGAGAGCTGATCCGGCTGGCGACGCGGCTCGCATCCCTCGCCGCGCGCGACCGCTCCGGACGCGACATCCCCTTCTCCGATCTCCGGCGCGCGATCATCGAGATCTCCGCCCTCCTTCCGGTCTACCGTACCTACATTCGCGACACGACTCCCGACCCGCTCGATCGCGAGACGATCGCCGCGACGGCCGCCGCGGCGAAGCAGGCCAACCCCGCGGTCCTGCACCCGGCCATCGACTTCGTGGCGCGCGGGCTCGCGCTCGACCTCTCCGAAGAGAGCGAGCCCCACAAGGAAGCGTGGCTCGACCTGGTCATGCGATGGCAGCAGTTCACCGGCCCGGCGATGGCGAAGGGGTTCGAGGACACGGCGCTCTACCGCGCGAACCGCCTGCTGTCGCTGAACGAAGTCGGGTCGGAGCCGGATCCCGAGCCGTCGCGTCTGACCGTCGATGCGTTTCACCGCGAAGCTGTCGCGCGGCTCGCGCGCATGCCGCACACGCTCAACGCGAGCTCGACCCACGA
The DNA here is from genome assembly GCA_035544735.1 of Thermoanaerobaculia bacterium. Lineage (GTDB taxonomy): Bacteria > Acidobacteriota > Thermoanaerobaculia > Gp7-AA8 > Gp7-AA8 > DATKCD01. Next base: position 5,736 of record DATKCD010000148.1, on the reverse strand, counting down.
CACCAAACGGAGCGAGGACGTCCGCGCGCGGATCAACGTCCTCTCGGAGATCCCCGTCCTCTGGCTGCGAGCCGTGGAGAGATGGCACGCCATGAACGAGCGGCTCCGCCCCCGCGTCGCCGGCCGCCGCGTTCCCGGCCCCAACGAGGAGTACTTCGTCTACCAGACCCTCGCCGGCGCCTGGCCGTTCAGCGACGACGAGATCCCCGAGCTCCGCCGGCGCCTCGCCGACTACGCGATCAAGGCGGCTCGCGAAGCGAAGATGCACACGAGCTGGCTCGAGCCGGACCAGGCGTGGGAGCGCGCCATCGTCCGCTTCATCCGAGGCATCACCGATCCTGCCCGGGCAGCCCCCTTCCTCGCCGATTTCCGGAAGCTTCAGCAGGACGTCGCCTTCTGGGGGGCGATCAACTCGCTCTCCCAGCTCGTTCTGAAGGCAACGGCCCCCGGCGTGCCCGATTTCTATCAGGGAACCGAGCTCTGGGACTTCTCACTCGTCGATCCGGATAACCGGCGGCCGGTCGATTACGATCGGAGACGCAGGGCCCTCGGATCGATCGCCTCGGTCATCGAACGGGAACGCCCGCTCGCCGACCTGTCGGCCGACCTGATGCGTCGCTGGAAGGACGGGCGAATCAAGCTCTACACGACCCATCGCCTGCTCGCCCTGCGACGAGACACCCCACGGACGTTCCGGGACGGAACATACACGCCGGTCGAGGTGTCCGGCTGGCGGCGCCATCATGCCATCGCATTCACCCGCGGCGGAGGACGGAACGCCGTGCTCGTCGTCGTGCCGCGGCTCGTCGCCTCACTCTCGCGTCCCGGACGGTTTCCCCTCGGCGCCGGGGCCTGGGGCAACACATCGTTCCAACTCGGGCGCGCGCCGCGCCGCTGGCGACACCTCTTCACCGGCGAGACGATCGAGCCGCGCCAGGGGAACGTCCGCCTCGCCGATCTGTTCGAGCACTTCCCCGTCGCCGTCCTCACGGCGGGCTGACCGGACGCCTCGCGCTCATCCTCGAACGCCGCGGACGCTCATCTCTGCGGGTGCGATCCCAGAACCAGGGTCTCGAGGGCGACGTCGATTGGGGCGCCGCCCGACTTGCGGAGGTACTCGATCTCGGCGAGCCGGTCGAGTGCCGCGAGAAGATCGGCCTCACGGTGCAGCCGCGTCGACTCGAAGCGCTTGTGGAGCGGAAATGGATGCGGCTTCTGCCGCACGAGTCCATGCCCCTTGAGATACTCGCCGAGGGGATCGGCGACGGTGTCCTTGAAGCGGTTGTACGGCATGCCGCGCCGCGGGTCGAGTCCCCGCATGCGAGCCCACGCCTGGATCGCGAGGAGCTGACGGATCTCGTCGGCGAATGCGAAGAGATACCGGCCGTAGTGGACGTCCTCGCTGCTCCTGCCGTCCTCGCGCGCTCCCTGCGCGACGAGCTCGCGGAGCTTCGAGACCGCCTCGAGGGTCTTCCCTTCCGCGAAGAGAGACCCCAGCTCCCACCGCATCCCGCCACCCACCTCGGCGACCTGCTCCCGGACGAGCTCGGCCGTGATGCGTCCGCCCCCGCCGGCGAGCGTCGCGAGGCGGTCCGCCTCGTTCAGCGCGCCTCGGAGGTCGGGGACCTCGCGGGAGAACTTGTCGGTCATCGTGCGCTCGATGCCGAGGCGCAGGCGGAGCTCGCGCACGGCGGCGGGATCGAAACGGACGTCGGAATCGGCGGAGAGCGTCGCGATCGCCTGTTGAAGCGCGGCGTCGAACTGCTCCCGCCCGAGATCGCAGACGACGACCGCGCCGGCGCGCTCGATGGCCCCCACCGTTGCGGAGTCTTTCGGGATCTCGCCCGTGCGCATCAACAGAACGGTTCCGGGAGCGCCGCCGCGAGCGGCGGCTTCGGCGAGCAGCGCGGCATCGTCCTCACCCCGGGTCGGCTTCTTTCCCGAGGCTCGCGCCGAGGCGAGCATCTCGCCGAGGGCCGGGTCGGGCCTGGCGAGCCCGAGCGTCTGTCCGATCGCGTCGTCGCTCCGATCGAGATCGAGTCCCGCGAGGCCGAGAGCGTGGAGCAGCTTCGCCATCGCCGATCCGCGCTTCCGGTCGGTCTTCGCGCTGTTCCAGTCGGAGAGCGCCTTCTCGAAGAGCGCCGTCAGCTCCTTGCGCGTGACGAACGCATGGACTTCGGGCAGGACCAGAAGGCGGCGTCCGCCGAACAGCGAGTGCGTCCGGAACGAGTCGAGAACCGAGGCGAGATCGGCGGTCTCGGAAAACGACTCGAGCCCTCGTGAGGGGTCGAGCTCCAGGAGGCGCTCGCGGACGGCGTGAAAGGCGCGGTCGACCAGAAACTCGTTGTCGCCGCCGATGAGGATCATCGGCGGCTCCGCTTTCCCGTCGAGGGATCGGAGGAGCTCGCCTTCGCCCTGGGTGATCATGAAAAAAAGAGCTTCGATCTCTCGAAGCTCTCTTCATCGTATCGCGGTCGTGCGGGGATCAGAGCATTCCTTTTTCCTGGAGCTCCTGACAGTCGATGCAGAAGGGGGTCCAGGGGATGGCCTGGAGCCGTCTTTCGCCGATCACATTGCCGCAGTTGGTACAGACTCCGAACGCTCCGGCGTTCATTCGCTTGAGCGCCTCCTCGATCTGGACCAGGATCTCGCGGTCGGTGTCGGAGAGTGAGAAGTTGAGCTCCTTGGAGTAGGCGCTGGCGGCCTTGTCGGCCAGGTCCTGGATTCCGTCGTCGGGCAGTTGATTGCCGGCGGCGCGGTCGCGATAGTACGACTCCAGCATCTCTTTCTGCTTCTTCTCCAGCGCCTCGCGAAGGACCTCGTGAGGATTCACTTTCGTCTTCGTTCTGGCCATCGTCGAGTCGTTCTCCTTACTTGTGATATGGAAGGTTCCGGATCAACGTGCACGCCCGGTAAACCTGTTCGAGCAGAACCACCCGTGCGAGCTGGTGCGGGAGCGTCATCGGCGAAAGGGCCAGTACCTTGTCGCCACGCTTCCGAACCTCCTCGCCGAGCCCGACGTCCCCTCCCATCACGAAGTTGACCCCGTGTGGATGGTCGATCGTGGCCCGCTCGAGCCACCGCGCGAATTTCAAAGAATCGATCAGCTCTCCCCGCTCGTCGAGAACGACCGTCAGGCCCTGCTTCGGGATCGCCCCGAGCAATCGGGCCGATTCCGCCTTCCGGGTCGCCGCGTCGCTGTTCGACTTGCGGCCTCGTTCGGGGGCGAGCTCGACGCGCTCCACCGGGTAGAAATGCCGAATCCGCCCGGCGTACGTTTCGATCGCGTCCCCGAACTCGGGTTCAGCATGGGAACGGATCCAGATGAATCGAAATTTCACGGTCCCTACCTTTCCCTAAGCGTCACATATCGAACGCTTTACATGCATTTCAGGAAGGATTCGCCCGCTGGCCGGCACTTCCCGGCCGGACCCCCGCCCGGGCCGGCTCAAAGCCCCCACTTCTTCCTTTTCTCGAGCAGGGTCTTCCGGCTGATCCCGAGGATCGCGGCGGCGCGAGTCTGGTTCGAGCGGGTCTGCCTGAGGATCTCCTCGACGTACCTCCGCTCGAGCTGCTCGAGGGTCCAGTTCGCGGCGGCGGCGGTGCGGAGGACGTCTCCCTCTCCGAAGAAGCGGTCGGTCGGCAGCGATTCGGGCCGGATGCGGCTGGAGGTCTCGACGATGACGGCGCGCTCGATGGCGTTCTTCATTTCGCGGAGGTTGCCGGGCCAGTGGTAGTCGCGGAGGATGTCGAGGGCGCGCGGCTCGAATCCGTCGAGCTTCCGTCCGTAGCGCTTCGCGGCATCGCGGAGGAAGGCGGCTGCGAGCGAGGGGACGTCCTCGATCCGCTCGCGGAGCGGAGGAAGAATGAACGAGACGACGTTCAGCCGGTAATAGAGGTCCTTCCGGAAGTGGCGCTCGTCTGAGAGGTCAGTGGAAGCGAGGTTCGAGGAGCTGATGACGCGAACGTCGACGTCGATCGTGCGGCTGTCTCCGAGACGCGAGAAATGGCGCTCCTGGAGCAGACGGAGCAGCTTGGCCTGGAGTCGCGGCGCGAGGCTCGCGATCTCGTCGAAATAGAGCGTCCCTCCCTGCGCGAGCTCGATCCGGCCCTGTTTGCGGATCGAGGCGTCGGTGAACGCTCCCTTTTCGTATCCGAACAGTTCGGCTTCGAACAGATCCTCCGGGAGCGCCGCGCAGTCGATCCGGACGAAGGGCCGCTCGCCCCGCGCCCCGCACGCATGCAACGCCTCGGCGAAGTAATCCTTTCCGGTCCCCGATTCCCCGAGCACCATGACGCTCGCGTCGGTCGGCAGAACCTTCGCGGCGGTGACGAGCACCTCGCGCAGGCGCGGGCTCCGCGTGGGGAACAGCCTCCGGAACCTCCGGAGCGCCGCCTCGGGCGAGGCGTCAGCGGCCGGTCTGCTGGCGCTCACGCTCCGCCTGCGGGACGAACTCGGCGGTGGCATTGGGCGCGTCGCCCCAGAGGCGCTCGAGCCCGTAGAACCGCCGACAGTCCTCGGTGAAGATGTGGAAGATGAAGTCGCCGTAGTCCATCAGGATCCAGCGGCCCACGCCGGCCCCTTCGACGTAGAGAGGGCGTGTTCGGAGGTCCTTGCGGAGCCTCTCTTCGATGGCGTCGGCGATGGCCTGGGTCTGGCGCTCGTTGTTCGCCGAGCAGAGGATGAAGAAATCGGCGATCGATGTGAGCGTCCCCACGGAGAGGACGTCGAGGTCGAAGGCCTTCTTGTCGAGCGCCGCGTCGACGGCCGCCCTCACTCGCGATTCGATGCTGTCGGTCACGTTCGATCCTCGGGTCTGTAGAGTCGATACTTCTCGATGTAGTCCGCGACGCCCGGTGCGACGAGCTCGCCGATCGGCTCGCCGGCCGCGACGCGCCGCCGGATCCCGGTCGCCGAGATCGCCACCGGGGTATTGTCCACCGGCACGACCGATCCGGCTACCCCGCGCGTCTCCGGGCTCGCGACCCTCCCCGCCAGCGCCTCCGGCACCACGGCCCCCGTCCTGCGCAGGACGACGAAATTCGCGAGCTCGAAGATCCGCTCGATGGAGCGCCATTCTACGAGCTGTTCGAGATTGTCGTCACCGATCACCCACTCCAGCCCCGCGTCCGGATGCAGCCGCCGCAGCTCTTCGAGGGTATCGACGCTGTACGAGACCTCGCCGCGCTCGAGCTCGATCGGGGTCAGACGGAGCCTCGGGTCGCATGCCGTCGCGATGGACATCATCGCCCACCGGTCGCGCGAGGAGCCCGTCCGCCGGTCGCGTTTGAACGGCTGCGTCGCGGCCGGGACGTAGAGCACGTGGTCCCATTCCATCCGCTCGAACACCTCCAGGAGCGGATCGACGTGCCCGCAGTGGATCGGGTCGAACGTCCCCCCGCATACGGCGATCCGTCGCGCTTCGATCATGCGTGACCGGCGCCAACCTCGCGCCTCCGCCCTTCGCGGACCGCCGCGGCGAGCTTCCGGATCAGCTCCTTGACCCCGGTCCCCGCGACCGCCGAAATCCGATGGCAGTCCCATCCGCGACCGGCCGCCCACCGCTCGAGATCGTCCGCGGCTCCCTCGTGCGCGGCATCGAGCTTCGAGCCGACGACCAGGCGCGGCTTGCGGGCGAGCTCCTTCGAATAGAGCTCGAGCTCGCGCGCGACCACCTCCGCTTCCTTCGACGGCTCGGCGCCGGCGGAGAGATCGACCAGATGCACCAGGATCGA
>DATKCD010000147.1:0-11921 GCA_035544735.1 Thermoanaerobaculia bacterium | reverse complement strand
TCGTACGGGTCCATGTTGGCGGCGGGGCGGCGATCCTCGAAGTAGCCCCTGCCGGTGCGGGCGGTGGCCATCGGGATGCGGATCGAGGCGCCGCGGTCGCTCACGCCCCAGCGGAACGAGTGGATCGGGGCGGTCTCGTGGAGGCCGGTGAGCCGCTCCTCGTTGTGCGCTCCGTAGACCTTCATGTGGTCGTCGTGCCGCGACTCGAGCTTCTTCATGGCCCCTTCGATCACCTTGATGCCGCCGTCCTCGCGCATCGGCCTGGTGGAGAAGTTGGTGTGCGCGCCGGCGCCGTTCCAGTCGCCCTTCATCGGCTTCGGATAGAGCGTGGCGCTCACGCCGAACTCCTCGCCGACCCGGTAGAGCAGCCATCGGGCGAGCCAGACCTCGTCGGCGACCTCGAGGGGGGGGAGCGCGCCGATCTGGAACTCCCACTGGGCGGGCATGACCTCGGCGTTGGTGCCGACCAGGTGGATGCCGGCGCGGAGGCAGGCGTCGGCATGGGCGTCGACGACCTCGCGGCCGTAGACCTCGTCCGTTCCCACGCCGCAGTAGTAGCCTCCCTGCGGGGCCGGGAACCCGCGGTCGGGCCAGTTGAGCGGCTTGTTGCCGTCGAACAGGGTGTACTCCTGCTCGATGCCGAAGATCGGCTCCTGGTCGCCGAACTTTTCAGCCATCTCGCGGAGCCGCGCCCGAGTGTTGCTCCAGTGCACCGTCCCGTCGGGATTGAGGACCTCGCACAGAACGAGGACGTCGTTCTCGCCGTGGAGCGGATCGCGCACGTGCCGCACTGGCTTGAGCTGAAGGTCGCTGAAGTGCCCCTCGGCCTGAGAGGTGCTCGAACCGTCGAATCCCCACTCGGGGACGTCGTCGATCGACTTGACCTTCTCGTCCAGGATCTTGGTCTTGGAGCGGAGCTTCGCGGTCGGGCGCTGTCCGTCGATCCAGATGTACTCGGCTAAGATCTTGCTCAAGGCGTCGTCCTCCAGGGCGCGTTCAGAGAGAATCGGAGAGTTGGGTTGCAGCAGGTCGGAGCGGGTTTCCGGGACTCCATTGTATCGCTCGCCGAGTCGTTTCGATTCATCTTCTCCGTCCGACGCCGCTGGCGGACTCCGCAGGCTCGCTTCCCCCCGGCGAGGAGACGTCGCCGCGGCTGACGACGATCCTCCCCTTCCCCTGCGACTTGGCCATGTACATCGCGGCGTCGGCCCTCCGGATGAGGTTGTTCTTTCTGGCATCGGTCGATTCGAACTCGCGCTGGTTCGGAACGTACCCGGCGACGCCGAACGAGGCGGAAAGAACGCCTGCGAGATGGAGAGCGGGCATCCCGTAACCGTAGTCGCGATCGAGGAAGGTGTTCCCGACGATGGTCTCCTTGATGCGCTCGGCGAGGGCGATGCCGGGCTCAAGCGGCGTATCGGGTAGAACGATGACGAACTCGTCGCCGCCGTAGCGGGCGGTGACCGCCCCCTCGGGCTGGACCAGCCGCTTGAGGATGAATCCGACCTCGCGCAGCACCTGGCTGCCCGCCAGGTGCCCGTGCGCGTCGTTGACCGCCTTGAAATGATCGAGATCCATGAAGATCAGCACGGCGGGGCTCGAGTTGCGGTCGGCTTCGGCGAGCACCTCGGCCAGCCGCACGTGCAGCCAGCGGTCGTTGTAGAGGCCCGTCAGATCGTCCCTCTTCGCCAGCTCCTGCGCGCGTTTCGCGTCGAGCGCGTTCTGCAGCGTGAACGAGGTGTAGCCCGCGAAGATCTCGAGCAGCGTCATGTCCTTTTCGTTGAACGCGCTCCCGTCGCTGCGGTTGATCAGCTCCAGCACCCCGCACACCGTCTTGCCGATGTAGATCGGGACGCAGACCACAGAGTGGGTCTTGAACCCGATCTGCTGGTCGATCCCGGGGAAGAAGAACTCGTCCTCACTGACGTTGCGCGATACGTAGGGCGCGCCCGTCTGGTAGACGCGCCCGACGATGCCCGATCCGGCGGTCAGCCGCTGTCCGACCAGGTTCTCGCTCCCCGCGCCGAACGTCGCGATGAAGACCAGATCGTTCTCGCTGCGCGAGGCGACTTTGCGGAACGGGTCGTCGAGCAGGATCGAGCCCGATTCGGACGGAACGAACTCGTTCGCCTTGCGGAGGATCTCACGGAGGATCACGTCGAGATCGATCTCGCTCCGCAGAGAGAAAGAGGCCTTGTGCCGCTCGAGAAAACGCTCGAGATCGGGGGCTTCAAGCGAGTGAAATTGAACCATCGAAGTCGTTTACGTCCGGGGAAGGCCACCTCGAATTATCTGATTATACGGGGGATCGCCCGAATGGCGCCACCGGCCCTTCCTCCGAGCCGAACGCCTCCCGCTCGAACGGAATGGCCCGATACGCCTCGAGGTGCGAGCGGCCGGCGAGCCGTCCCCGAAGGTAATCGCGGAGGTAGATCGCGAGGAAGCGGATCAGCCCCAGCCGCAGCACCTGATCGACGTGAACCAGCTCGTGCCGCAGCGTCGCAACGATCCGCTCGCGGCTCTGAGAAAGGAGCTCCGGAGCGAGAAAGATGCGGCGACCGAGGGTGATCGCGAACACCCTGGAGCCCATCAGCAGCCGGCATCCCGCCGGGAAGCCGATCCGCACGCGCGCCCCCGAGCGCTCGAGCTCGCCCCGCACGCGCTCGAGAGCGCCGGCGAGCGCGGCGGACCCCGGTTCCCGGTTCACTCCGCTAGAATACCGGCTTCCTGCCGCAACCCGGCGCCGGAGGATAGGATGAATCGCTCACTCGTCGCTCTCGCCTTCGCCCTCGCCGCCTTCCCCCTGGCCGCTCAACAGGACCTCTCGAAGGTGGAGATCAGGGTCCATCCGGTCGCCGGGGCCGTCTACATGCTCCAAGGAGCGGGCGGGAACATCGGCGTGTCGGCCGGGGAGGACGGAATCGTCATCGTCGACGACCAGTACGCGCCGCTCGCGCCGAAGATCAAGGCGGCTCTGGCCACGATCACCGACGAACCGGTCCGCTTCGTCCTGAACACGCACTACCACGGCGACCACACGGGTGGAAACGAGATCTTCGGCGAGAGCGCGCCGATCGTCGCGCACGAGAACGTCCGGAAGCGCCTCGCCGAAGGCGTCGACGCCCCCGGACGCCGGATCCCTCCCGCCCCACCCGCAGCCCTCCCGGTCATCACGTTCAACGACCGCGTCACCGTCCACGTCAACGGTGAAGACCTCCGCGCCCTTCACGTCCCGCGCGCGCATACCGACGGCGACAGCGTCGTCTTCTTCACCCGATCGAACGTGGTTCACATGGGCGACCTGTTCTTCAGCGGCCTCTTCCCCTTCATCGACATCGACGGCGGCGGCAGCGTTCGCGGCCTCATCCGAGGAATCGAACGGGTCCTCGAAAAGATCCCTCCGGGAGCGAAGGTGATCCCCGGCCACGGGCCGATCTCCGACGCGGCGGGACTTCGCGGCTATCTCGAGATGCTGGTCGCCACCAGCGCGGCGGTCGAGAAGGCCCTCGCCGAAGGAAAGAGCGCGGCGCAGATGAAGGAAGAGAAGATCCTCGCACCGTGGGACTCGTGGAGCTGGGGCTTCATCACCACCGATCGCTTCATCGACACGCTGGTCAGGGACCTCGGGGAGTGATCGACGGGACGTCATCCCGGTCCATCGGCGGATGACGGTCGGCGCGAAGACGACGCCGATCGACGACCTCTGCAGGGCGAGCAGGCGCCCGGCGTCACTGTTTCTTCAGGAATCTGCCGAGCAGCGCGACGACCTTCTCGCGGGTGAGCGGTTTCCGGATCCAGGAATCGGCGCCCGACTTCCCGGCGGTCTGCGCGAGGCTCTCTTCCGGCATGTCGGACATCAGGATGACCGGAATCGCGGCCTTCTTCGGATTCATCTTCAGGATCTCGGTGAGCCGGTTGCCGCTGATCGACGGCATGTTCACATCCATCAGGATCAGGTCGGGAGGCGAGACGATCATCGCCTGACCGAACTCTCCCCAGTTGCTCGTGGTGACGACGGTGCAGCCCTCGCGCTCGAGCAGGGCGCGGCCGAGCTTGAGGACGAGCGGATTGTCGTCGAGCAGAAGGACGGTCGGTAGTCCGGTGAGTGCCATGCTGTCGAGAGAGTCCGGTCCATTCTATCAACCGCGGAAGCGGCCGCGGGGCAGATTCGGCGGCAGGGGCCCGACTCTCGTCAGCCGCCCGTCACGGCGAAGCCATACAATCGGTCCGTCTTGAACCTGCTCTTCGTGATCAATCCCGCCTCGGGACGGCGGCGCGACCTCGGCCGGCTCCGGAAGACGATCGAGGCTCGATGCTCCCGCGCAGGGCTCGACTTCACGACGCGCATCTGCGACGAGGTGGGCGAGCTCGACTCGATCCTCCGGCAGGCGGCGGGCGACGGGACCGACGTCGTCGTCGCGGTGGGCGGCGACGGGACCGTGCACGAGATCGGAACGCGGCTGATCGATTCTCCTCTCGCTCTCGGCATCCTCCCGGTCGGATCGGGCAACGGCCTGGCGCGCCACCTCGGCGTATCCATCGATCCGGTCGGCGCTCTCGACGGCATCGCCTCCTCCCGCATCGAGACCATCGACACCGCCCGGGCGGCGCTTCGCCCCTTCCTCGGCGTCGCCGGGGTCGGGTTCGACGCCGCCGTCGCCCACCGGTTCGGCCTCCGCGGACGCCGCGGCCTGCTCGCCTATGCCGAGGAGGCGATGTGGCTCCTGCGGGGCTACCGCCCGGAGCGCTACGAAGTGAAGGTGGACGGCGAGCCGATCGAGACCACCGCGCTGCTGGTGGCCGTCGCCAACTCGAGCCAGTACGGCAACCAGGCGCGGATCGCACCCGCCGCCTCGCTCGCCGACGGCCAGCTCGATCTCTGCATTCTCGAGCAGCCGCCTCTGCTCGCCGTCCCGATCCTGCTCCGGAAGCTCTTCGCCGGAACGCTTCGGGATGGCGCAGGAGTGGTGATCCGCCGCGGCAGGTCGATCACGGTCGTCCGATCGGGCGAGGGGCCGGCGCATCTCGACGGCGAGCCGCTCACGATGCCGGCACGGATCGAGTTCGAGATTCGCCCCCGCTCGCTGCGGGTCCTGGTGCCGGCTGGACGGCGGGTAATCTAGCATCGTGAAAGGGATTCGATCGCTCGCCTGGCGGTGGCGAAATAGGTCGTTTTCCCTTTCCCGTTCTTGGTAGAGTACCGGCGCCTGCCGGCCGGGGCGGACGGAAGATCCGGGCCCCGAGATCAGCAGCAGGAAGGAAATCCATGTCGCGACACCGCATTCTGACCGTCGTCCTGCTGGCGCTCGCAACTCCGGCGCTGGCAGCGCAGAGCGACACCATGAGCAAATCCACCAGCGAGGTTCTGCCCTTCGAGTCGGTCGAGAAGACGCTTCCGAACGGGCTGAAGGTTCTGGTCGTGCCGACGCCGTTCCCGAACCTGGTCTCGCTCTACATCAACGTCCGGACGGGATCGCGCAACGAGGTCGAGCCGGGAAAGTCGGGCTTCGCGCACTTCTTCGAGCACATGATGTTTCGCGGGACCGAGAAGTTCCCGAACGAGAGATATCAGGAGATCCTGACGAAGGCGGGAGCGAGCAACAACGCGAACACGTGGGACGACCGGACGATTTACCACATGACGTTCGCGAAGGACGACCTCGAGACGATGCTGATGCTGGAGGCCGACCGCTTCCAGAACCTCGCCTACTCGGTCGAGGACTTCAAGACCGAGGCGCGCGCGGTCCTCGGCGAATACAACAAGAACAGCGCGAATCCGATCTCGAAGCTGTTCGAAGTCCAGCGCGACACCGCGTACCGCGTTCACACCTACAAGCACACCACGATGGGCTTCCTTCGCGACATCGAGGACATGCCCAATCAGTACGAGTACTCGAAGACGTTCTTCGACCGGTGGTACCGCCCGGAGTACACGACGGTGATGGTGCTGGGCGACGTCGATCCGCAGCGGACGATCGAGCTCGTCGAGAAGCACTGGGCAGGATGGGAGCGGGGCGACTACCGGGTCGAGGTTCCCGCCGAGCCGGCGCCGGGCGGCCCCGAGTACGCGCACGTGGCGTGGGAGAGCCAGACGATTCCATGGGTGACGGTGGCGTTCCATGCGCCGGCCTTCGCGGAAAAGCCGAAGGAGTTCGCGGCGCTCGACGTGCTTCTGAGCCTCTGGTTCGGTCCGACGTCCGATCTGTACAAGAAGCTCGTCGAGCAGGAGCAGGTGGTCGACAGCCTCTCGGCGTTCTATCCGCCGCGTGAGGATTCGACCCTGGCGACGATCCTTTCGCGCGTGAAGAAGACCGACGACGCGAAGTACGTCCGGGACGAGATCCTGAAGACGGTGGCGAAGGCGCGGACGGAGCCGGTCGAGCGGCAGAAGCTCGAGGACGCGAAGTCGAACGCGCGTTACGGCCTGGCCGCCGGACTCGACAATACCGACGCGATCGCCGACCTCTTGGCCGAGTTCGCCCACTACGAGCGCGCGCCGATCGCGACGATCAACCGGCTCTACCGCACGGCCGAGACCCTCACCCCGGAGGACCTGCTCGCCGCCGCGAAGAGCACGTTCACCGACGCCCGGCTCGTCGTGACCACGCTCTCCCACGGAGAGCTCCCCCGGGAGACCTCGACGATCCCGGCGATCGATTCGCTCGCTCCCCCGCCCGCGACGGGAGCCGGGGAGCTGAAGCTCATCGTCCGGAAGACGCAGCTTCCCCAGCTCAACGTGAAGCTGCTGTTCGACGTCGGCTCGGCCCACGACCCGGAGGGGAAGGAAGGGCTCGCGATGCTCGCGGCCTCCATGGTGTCCGAGGCCGGATCGAAGGCGATGCGCATCGACGAGATCACGCGCGCGCTGTTCCCGATCGCGGGAAGGTTCGGCGCGCAGGTCGATCGCGAGATGACGACCTTCACCGGCAGCATCCACCGGGACAACTGGGAGCGCTTCTTCGACATCGTCCTCCCGCAACTGCTCGATCCCGGCTACCGGCAGGAGGACTTCGAGCGCCTGAAGGACGCTCAGAAGAATGCGCTGATCCAGAACCTCCGCGCGAACAACGACGAGGAGCTCGGGAAGGAGCGGCTGCAGTACCAGGTGTTCCGCGGCACGCCGTACGCGCATCCGCCGGTCGGAACCGAGGCCGGCATCGACTCGATCACGCTCGACGACGTGCGGGAGCTCATCCGCTCGCACTACGCGCGCGGAAATCTCGTGATCGGCCTCGCCGGAGACGTCCCGGACGGGCTGGAGGCACGCCTGCGGGCCGAGATGGCGAAGCTCCCCGCGGGCGCCACACCGGCGCCGAAGGTGAGCCCGCGCCGCCCCGAAGGGCTCGTCGTCGAGATCGTCGACAAGCCGACCCGCGCGGTCGCGATCTCCCTCGGATTCCCGATCGAGGTCACCCGCGCACATCCCGACTTCCCCGCACTCTCGGTCGCGCGCGCCTGGCTCGGCGAGCACCGCTCGTCGATGTCACACCTCTACCAGCGCATCCGCGAGACCCGCGGCATGAATTACGGCGACTACGCCTACATCGAAGCCTTCCCGCGCGGCATGTTTCGGTTCTACCCCGATCCGAACATCGCCCGCAGCGCGCAGATCTTCGAGATCTGGATCCGCCCCGTCGTCCCCGTCAACGCCCACATGGCGCTCCGCATCGCGACCCACGAGCTCGAGAAGCTCGTCCGCGACGGACTCACCCGCGAGCAGTTCGAGACCGCACGCGAGTACCTGACGAAGAACGTCTACGTGCTGACCTCGACCCAGAATCAGCAGCTCGGCTATGCCCTCGACTCCGACTGGTACGGGATCCCGGAGTACACGCGTTACATGCGCGACGCCCTCTCGAAGCTCACCCGCCAGGACGTCAACCGCGCCATCAGGAAGCATCTGCAGGCGAACAGCGCCTTCGTCGTGATCATCGCCGACGATGCCGAAGGACTGAAAGACGCCCTCGTGAGCGACCGCTTTTCTCCGATCGAGTACGACGCCGACAAGCCGGCCGAGCTCCTCGCCGAGGACAAGGCCATCGGCGCACGCAAACTCGACATCGACCCGTCCGACGTCACGATCACTCCCGTCGACGAGGTGTTCCGGGAGTAGGCGTCTGGGGCGTCTGGAGCGTCTTGAGCGTCTTGAGCGTCCTGGGCGTCTTGAGCGTCTGGAGCGTCCTGGGCGTCCTGGGCTTCCGGGGCGTCTGGGGCGTCCGGGCCCGGGCGTCTGGAGCGACTTGCTGCGATCTCGCGGGAACGCGCCCGGAGGGCGCCGGAATGTAGCCGGGGCGCGGGCGCGAAGCGCCCGCCCCCGGAACGCGAGCCCAACCACGATTGCGCCCCGCAGGGGCGCCGGAGATCCGTTCCGTGCTCTCCGTTCGACGTCCCGGAGCGGCGTCGGAATCCTAGGGCTTGAAGTTCTGCGGCGGGAGACCTTCCTCGCCGACGGCGCTCATTTCGGCGCAGAGGCGGATCAGCTTCCGCACTTCGGGGCTCGCTTCCTTATACGCTTTGCAGAGGCGCTCGATCTCGTCCTCGGTGTCGCCGAGACGGACGGTGAATCCGTCGACCGGCTGCGTGGGACGGGCCAGGATCTTCTTCTTCCACGTCCCGTCGGGACCGAGGCGACAACTCACGAAGCTCGCCGGCGCGGCACGCCGCACCTTCCCTCCGCCGCCCGACTCCCGCAGGAAGGGGACGTCGGCGGCGAGCTCCGCGACCGCGCCGCGCGCGTTCGCCTTCTGCGCCTCCAGCGCCCGCATCACGTGGTCGGCGATCATCCGCCTGAGCGTGGCGGCCGCGGCCGGCTGCGACGAGACGAACTGGAGCCCCGAAAAATAGATCAGCTCCGAGCGCGCCTCGGAGAGGATCGGCTGGAACGCGCAGCGGGTCACACGGACGTCGATCGCGATCGCCTCGGCCTCCCAGGCGAACTCGAGCCTCGTCTCGATCCCGACCTCGAGCTCCCTGCCGTGCTCCACGCGCGCTCCGAGGAGCCCCAGATCGACGATCCGCGCCTCCTGATCGCCGAGCCGGGCACGGATGGGCTCTTCGATCTGCACCCGCTCGAGCCGACGGCGATCATCCGACATGGCGAGCCGAAGTGTAGCAAATGGGGCGTCTGGGGCGTCTGGAGCGTCTGGGGCGTCTGGAGCGTCTTGAGCGTCTGGAGCGTCTAGGGCGTCTTGGGCGTCTGGAGCGTCTTGGGCGTATGGAGCGTCTGCAGCGTCTGCAGCGTCAGAGACAGAACGCACGTGAGAAAGGTGACTCGGTTCGTTCCCACTCTCTAATCTGCGAGAGAGGGGGAGTCGGCAGTCCGGGTGAAGAGTTTTTATCGGACAGAGTCGTCCTTGAACATTCAACGTTCTGCGTTCTGCGTTCTGCGTTCTGCGTTCTGCGTTCGACGCGCGGGACGCTCAAGACGCTCTAGACGCCCTAGACGCCCTAGACGCTCTAGACGCCCTAGACGCCCTAGACGCCCTAGACGCCCTAGACGCTCGAGACGCTCGAGACGCCCTAGACGCCCTGGACGCTCGAGACGCTTGAGACGCGGCTGCCGTGATATCCTCCCTTCCCGGCGCCCTTCGCCGTTCATCCCCCCGAACGGCCACGCCACCCCGCCGCGCGACGAGCCTGCGGGAGATCCCATCCGAGGAGCCTGAATGGACCCGCAAAAGACGCGCGAACTGGTGGACCGCTTCTGGGACGAGCGAGCTCTCCCCACCCTCGAGCGTTACATCGAGATCCCGAACCTCTCGCCGTACTTCGATCCGCAGTGGAAGGCGAACGGGCACATGGACCGCGCCGTCCGTCTGCTCGCCGAGTGGGCGAAGGGAGAAGGTCTCGGCGGCGCGAGGCTCGAAGTCGTCGAGCCGGAGGGGAAGACGCCGCTGATCTTCATCGAGATCGAGGGGTCGGCCCCGGGGACGATCCTGCTCTACGGGCATCTCGACAAGCAGCCCGAAATGACCGGCTGGGACGAAGGGCTCGATCCGTGGAAGGCGGTGCGGCGCGGCGAGCGTCTCTACGGACGGGGGGCGGCGGATGACGGATATGCGCTGTTCGGCGTCGTCGGCGCCGTCGCCGCGCTCCAGCGGCAGAAAGTCCCGCATCCCCGGCTCATCGTCATGATCGAAGGCTCGGAGGAGAGCGGCTCGTTCGATCTCCCGTGGTTCGTCGACCATCTCGCCGACAGGATCGGGACACCCGACCTGGTGGTCTGCCTCGACAGCGGGTGCGCGAACTACGACCAGCTCTGGCTCACCAAGTCGCTCCGCGGGGTGGTGACCGGCACACTCCGCGTCCGGGTCCTCACCGAGGGGGTCCATTCGGGGGATGCCGGCGGAATCGTCCCGTCGAGCTTCCGAATCCTCCGCACACTGCTCGACCGCATCGAAGACGCGGCGAGCGGAGCGCTGAGCGCGAAGTTCATGTACGTCGACATCCCCGAGCGCGCCGTCGAGGACGTGCGGCGCAGCGCGGCGATCCTCGGAAGCGAGGTCCACTCGAAATTTCCGTTCGCGGGGAAGACCCGCCCGATGGGAGACGACCCCGCCGAGCTGATTCTGAATCGGACCTGGCGTCCCTCGATCTCGTACATCGGCATCGACGGAGTTCCCGACATCCACCGCGGAGGCAACGTTCTCCGGCCCGAGACGGCGCTCAAGCTCTCGATCCGGACCCCGCCGACGCTCGACGCGGGCGAGGCCGACCGGAAGCTCGCCGAGGCGCTGACCGCCGATCCGCCGTACGGGGCCGAGGTGAGCTGGGAATCGGACGGGGGGGCGCCCGGATGGACCGCCCCCGAGATCGAGCCGTGGCTCGAGCGCGCTCTCGACGAGGCATCGCGCAGCTATTTCGGGAAGGGAATGGCGGCAATCGGGGAAGGGGGCTCGATCCCCTTCATGGGAATGCTGCAGGAGAAGTTCCCGGCCGCGCAGTTCGTCGTGACCGGCGTTCTCGGACCGCACAGCAACGCCCATGGACCGAACGAGTTCCTCGACGTTCCGACGGTGAAGAAGCTCACCTGCTGCATCGCGCAAACGATCGCCGGGACCGTCCGCCGGCGATGAGTCCGGCGTCACAGGCCTCCCACCTCCCGGTTACGTTCCCGCAACGCGGGCGCTGCATGGAATGCGGCCCCCCGTGACGACGGGTTGGTAGGCTGAACGAGGAGGCCCCATGATCCGCGACCGCATTTTCGACAACATCACCGAGACCATCGGCGACACTCCGATGGTTCGCCTCAATCGCGTCGTCCCCGAAGGTGCCGCCGAGGTCCTGCTCAAGCTGGACTGGTTCGGTCCGGGAGGCTCGGTCAAGGACCGGATCGGCCTGTCGATGATCGTCGAGGCAGAGCGGCGCGGCGAGCTCCGGCCCGGCATGACCGTCATCGAGCCGACCTCCGGCAATACCGGGATCGGGCTCGCGCTCGTCGCCGCAGCCCGCGGCTATCCGCTGGTCATCGTCATGCCGGAAACGATGTCGGTCGAACGCCGCAAGCTGCTCAAGGCGTTCGGCGCGACCATCCATCTGACCGAGGGACCGAAAGGGATGAAGGGGGCCATCGCGAAGGCGACCGAGCTCCTCGAGCAGAACCCCGGCTGGTGGATGGCACGGCAGTTCGACAATCCCGACAATCCGAAGATCCACCGCGAAACCACCGCCCTCGAGATCATCCGCGACACCGCCGGAGTGTTCGACGCATTCGTCGCCGGCGTCGGAACCGGCGGCACCATCGCCGGATGCGGCGAGGTGTTCAAGAAGACCCTCGACCGGCCGGTTCACGTGGTCGCCGTCGAGCCGAAGGACTCCCCCGTGCTCTCCGGCGGACAGCCCGGACCCCACAAGCTGCAGGGGATCGGAGCGGGATTCGTCCCGAGCATCTACCGGAAGGAGTACGTCGACGAGGTGATCGC
>DATKCD010000146.1:0-26923 GCA_035544735.1 Thermoanaerobaculia bacterium | reverse complement strand
AGGCCGGCACCGAGAGCCGCGCCGGTCGCGTTCGCCCGGACGTCCCCCCACTCAGCCGTCCGGCCGGGCACGAAGGACTGATGCCACTCGTCCGTCATGCCGTAGACCGCCGCGACGACCGCCGCGAGCAGGCAGCGGCGCATCGTCACCTCGGAGGCCCGCCCGCGGGCGAGGGCGAAGAGCACCAGCACGCTGAGCCCCGCATAGACGAGCGTGTGCGCGGACTTGTCGGACACACCGCCCGGGAGCGGCCCCACGTCCGGTATAGACGAGGCGACGAAGATCCCGGCCATGTACAGCAGCGCGGGAATCCAATGGAGAAACACAGAAAGGAAGGATGAAGGATGAAGGTCAGAGCGGCAGCGGGTACATGAGCCAGCCGAGCAGCAGGCCGACGCCGACGAACGCGGCGAACATGCGGGCACCGGTCCAGAGCTGGTCGCGCGGCTCGTCGCGCAGCAGCACGGCGAAGACGGTGGAGACGAGCAGCGCGAAGACGACCATCAGCAGGAGGTGGCTGGTCATTTCCGGCCGGTCGCGATGTCGTAGGCGTCGAGCATCACCAGGAAATTGAGCAGGCCGGCCACGATCAGGAAGCAGTTGCCGTACTCATAGGTGACGGCGGTGACGGTGCCGCCGCCGAGATCGAGCATCCGCGCCAGCAGCCACGGCACGCCGACGCCGAAGTTCGCGATGGCCGCGAGCGCCACGAGCGGCTCCGACAGGGCGAGCGGGAAGATCCGCCCCTCGAGCCACAGGCCAAGCACGAACATGACGAGCAGCGCCGCCAGGAAAACGACCCCTTTCTGCCTGCGGCCGAGCCAGAGATGCCCCGCGCCCGGGACGGCCCACGCCACCAGGCAGAGCAGCGCGAGGGCGCCCGAGTCGGTACGTGCGGTCGCGGCCGTGGACTTGGTCGTCATCGACTTGATCGTCATCAATTACGCCATGATATCGCACCGGGTCGCGCGACCCGCGACGCGTCACTCCGATCGGCGGCGTCGCGCCGCAGGCCGCGAACGAAGACCCACCCCGCGGCCAGCCCGAGCGGCAGCGCCGCGGCCGCCCGGGTCTCGTTGGCGAACACGGCGAGGCCGAACACCACCTCCAGCGTCCAGGTCACGGCCGTCGGCAGCGCGGCGGCGGCAAGCAGCAGGCGATCGGCGCCGCTCAGGCGACGGCGGCGAAGCGGCGCCCAGGCCAGCAGCGCCCCGAGCGCCCCGGACAAGTACAGGCCGGCACACCGGCCACAGACCGGCAGCGGCACGCCGCCCGCGTGAAAGGATCGTTCCGGACGCTGATGGCAGATGCGGCTGGCCGAGGCGTAGACCGTCGCGGCGGCGATCGAAGGGGGGCCGGGCAGCGACGACCACCGGGGCGTGGCGAGGATCAGCACCGCCCAGAGCAACCCGGCGGACGTCAGGACGACAGCGAAGGTGCGGGACACTCGCCTATTGTCGGGGCCAGCGATGCCCGATGTCGAGCCTCCCCTATCGGCGGCCCGCAACCGCCCGGCCGCTGGGTAGGTACCCGGCCCGGGCCCGCGGGCGCAGGTTCGGACGATCGGCGATCCGCACGGAGATCCGCCGGAAGCGGCCGTCGCCGTCGTCGTCCGTCGGGACGTAGCCCATCGAGTACTGGCTTGCGAGTTCCTCGGCGATCCCGGCGTAGATCCCGCTCAGCATCCCCGCCTCGGTGGCCGTGAAGGTCAACCCGCCGGTGTCGTCCGCCAGCCGGCGCATGGCGAACTCGGAGTCCGACTGCTGCCGCGCGAGACGCGCGGTCGGCGCCTCGATCCCGGACAGGAGATGAATCGTGTAGACCGACACTCCGCTCCGCCGCGCCTGGGTCAGCACGTCGTCGAAGGCCAGCAGGCTCGCGGTGTCCTCGCCATCGGAGAGCACGACGAACGCCTGGCGGCGCATCTCTCCCGCATCCTGCGCGGCGCGGCCGAACTGCCGCAGGGCGATGTAGAGCGCGTTGTAGAGCGAGGTGCCGCCGTAGGCGCGGGTGGAGAGGATGGCCGATTCGAGCAGCGCCCGATCGGAAGTCAGCGGCTGCGGCACCTGGACGTTGTCGCCGAAGGTCACGACCGCACCCCGATCGCCGGGCCGCAGCGTGCGCATGAAGCCGATGGCCGCCGTGTGCACGACGGACAGGCGGTCCCGAATGCTCGAGCTGGTGTCGAGGAGCAGAATCAGGTCAATCGGGACGTCGCGCGCCTCGAAGAAATGAATCGGCTGCTGGACGCCGTCCTCGAAGATGGCGAAATCCTCCTTCTGGAGGCCGGCCACGAAGCCGTCGGCGTCGGTCACGGTCACGTTCAGCGCCACCATGCTGACTGCGCTCCGGAAGACCTGCACCTGCGGCACCGGCGCCTGCTCGGTCCGCTGACCCAACCCCACCGCCGGCATGACACCGACGAGCACGAACATCAAGAGCACTCGTCTCACGACCCGCCTCCTGGCCGCCGGCCGCCGCAAAGCCCGGTCCGCATCGGCTGCCTGGGGCAGATACTATACCGGGGGTATGGACGGAGGCAACCCGTCAGCGGACACCTTCGACGTTCCCGAAGTGGGCCTCGTACCGGGCCCTGAACTCGGGCCAGGTGTAGGCATGGCTCTGCCCGCCGAGGTGTTCGAGCGCGTAGGTCGCGGCGACGCTGCCGAGCCGTGCGCAGACCTCGTAGTCCGCGCCCGAGGCCATCCCCTTCAGGAACCCGCCCCGAAAGGCGTCGCCGACCCCGGTCGGGTCCACGATGCGCGTGGGCGACACCGCCGGGACATCCGCGCGCCGATCCCGTTCCACGATGGTGCAGCCGGCTTCCCCTCGCGTGATCACGAGGGCCTGCGCGTGGCCCAGCACACCCGCTTCGTCGAGGCCGGTCTTCTGCCGGATCAGCTCGAACTCGTAGTCGTTGCAGATGACGATCGCCGCGCCGACCAGGCCGTCCCGGAGTTCGGCGCCCGACATCCGGGCGCACTGCTGACCCGGATCCCAGACGTAGGGCAGGCCCAGCGCGCGGCATTCCTCGGCGTACTGGAGCATCGCGCCCGGGTCGTTCGGCGAGATGATCGCGAGCCGGCAGTCGCCGATGGTGCGGAACGACAGCTCGCCGGCGTTGGCCATCGCACCGGTGTAGAAGGAGGCGATCTGGTTGGCCGCTTCGTCGGTGCTGCAGAAGAAGGAGGCCGTGAACTTCCCGTCGACCTCCTTGACCAGCGTCGTGTCCACGCCGGCCGCTTCCAGCCACCGGCGATAGTCGTCGAAGTCCTGCCCCGCGGTCGCCATCAGGCGCGGCCGCTCCCCGAGCAGCGCCAGCGTGTAGGCGATGTTCGGCGCGCACCCGCCGCGCCGCTTGTCCATCGTGTCCACGAGGAAACTCAGGCTGACGCGCTGCATGTGCTCCGGAAGGAAGTGCTCCGTGAACTTCCCCGGAAACGACATCAGGTAATCGAACGCGATGGAGCCGGTCACAACGATGGACATGGGAAGAGTAAGGAGTAAAGGGTAAAGGGTAACGGGTGAAGGCGCCTACACGTACTTGCCGACAATGGGCGCCAGTTCGTCCCTGACGGCGGCGGGGATGGCGTCCGGCCGGGTGATGATGGCGTACTTCAGCGCGGTCGCGCACTCGCAGGTCCGCTCGAACGGGAGCGTCTCGACGGCGCCGGCGATAACCTGCTGCGCCGTCTTCGCGTTCTCCGTCAGGTTGCCGACGATCATCTCGACCGTGACGTGACCGTGCGCGGGGTGCCAGCAGTCGTAGTCGGTGACCAGGGCGATCGTCGTGTAGCAGATCTCCGCCTCGCGCGCGAGCTTCGCCTCCTGGAGGTTCGTCATTCCGATCAGGTCGACTCCCCACGAGCGGTACAGAAGCGACTCCGCGCGCGTGGAGAACTGGGGACCTTCGATGCAGAGATAGACGCCGCCCTCGTGCGTGGTCGAGCCCGTTGCGCGGGACGAGCCCGCGAGGATGGCAGAGGTCGCGAGGCAGATGGGGTTCGCGAACGAGACGTGAGCGACGATTCCGTCGCCGAAGAACGTATCCCGGCGATGACGCGTGCGATCGATGAACTGATGCGGGAACACGATGTCCATCGGAGCGTACTGCTCGCGCATCGATCCGACGGCGGACGCGGAAAGGAGCGTCTCGACGCCGAGAGCCTTGAACGCCCAGACGTTCGCACGGAAGTTCAGCTCCGAGGGGAGAAGGCGATGACCTCGCCCGTGACGCGCCAGGAAGGCGACGCGGACCCCCTCCAGCTCTCCGATGACGAAGGCATCGGAGGGATCGCCGAACGGGGTCTCGACGCTCTTCTCGTGGAGGACCGTGAGGTCCGCCATCTCGTACAGTCCCGAGCCGCCGATCACTCCGACGGTGGCTTCGCCGCTCAAGGCTGCTCCTTCCAGCTCGCGAGCGACAGTTCGATCGCCTCACGAACGGCGAGAGCGAGCTCGAGCGCGGCCAGCCCGTCTTCGCCCGCCACCAGCGGGCGCGTCCGGGTCCGGACGCACTCGACGAACGCCTCCAGCTCGGCCCGGAGCGGCTCCTTCTTCACCACGTCCACCTGCAGCGAATCGATGGCTCGCGCCCCGGAATCATCGCGCGCGAGGCGATACCCGCGCACCTCCTGCTCCCTCGTGTCGATCGACACGTACGAGTCCCGGCCGAAGAGCCGGAACTTCCGCACGCGCTCGCTCGACACGCGGCTCGCCGTGAGGTTGGCGACGGCGCCGGATCGAAGCTCGAGCCTGACGTTCGCCATGTCGACCAGCTCGGTCAGCACCGGGACTCCCACCGCGTGAATCGCGACGACCTCGTCCGCGAACAGCGAAAGAACGAGCTGGAGGTCGTGGATCATCAGGTCGAGAAGGACGTCGATGTCGAGCGAGCGCCCCGAGAAGACTCCGAGGCGATCGGCTTCGATGTAGCGCGGAGCTCCGATGAAGGGGATCGAGGCGACGATGGCGGGGTTGTAGCGCTCGACGTGACCGACCTGGATGATCCGGCCTCGGGCGGCGGCGAGATCGATCAGCCGGACGGCCTCGTCGGGCGTCGCGGTGATCGGCTTTTCGATCATCACGTCGATGCCGCGCTCGATCAGCGAGGCGGCCACGGTCGCGTGGGCGGAGGTCGTCGTCGCGACCACGGCGCAATCGATCCGGCCGGCGAGCTCGTCCGGATCGCGCCAGCGACGCAGTCCCAGCGAGGACTCGACTTCGACCGCCGCCTCGTCACGCGGCTCGACGAAGCCGGCCACTTCCACTTCCGGCATCCCGGTCAGCACCCGGGCGTGCAACCTTCCGAGATACCCGGTCCCGAAGACTCCCACTCGGATCCTGCCGCTCATCACGCTCGGCTCACCGGACGAATCCACGTTTCGAGGACCGCGCGAAGGCGGCCAGCTCCCTCGCCTCCGGGATGTGCGAGAGCTCCCGTTCGATGCGATCGGCGGCGTCCACGAGGCGAAGCTTCGAGCGGACGAGCAGTCGATAGGCCTTCTGCAACGCGTCGATGGTCTCCCGCGGAAACCCCTTCCGCTCGAGGCCGATCGTGTTGATGCCGTACGCCTTCGCAGGTCGATTGCCGACGGTCTTCACGTAGGGAAGCACGTCCTGAGTCGCGACCGTGAACCCGCCGAGAAAGGCGTGCTCTCCCACGCGACAGAACTGATGCACGGCGGAGAACGCGCCGACGGTCGCGTAGTCGCCGACGTCGACGTGTCCGGCGAGAGTCGCCGCGTTCGCGAAGATCGTGTGCGAGCCGACCCGGCAGTCGTGCGCGACGTGCGAGTACGCCATAAAGAAGTTGTCCGAGCCGATCGAGGTGAGGCCGCCTCCGCCAGCGGTGCCGCGGTTGATCGTGACGAACTCCCGGAAGACGTTGTCGTTCCCGATGCTCAGCTCGGCGCGCTCGCCGTGGAACTTCACGTCCTGCGCGTCGCTGCCGATCGACGACTGGCCGGTGAACCGGTTCCGCTCTCCGATCCGCGTCGGCCCTTCGATGCGCACGTGGGGGCCGATCGTCGTCCCCGCACCGATCGTCACGGAGGGGCCGACGATCGAGAACGGGCCGACGGTCACGTCGGAAGCGAGGGCGGCTTCGGAGCTCACCACCGCGGTGGGATCGATCCGAGCCATCTACGTCCTCTCGACCATGAGGCTGAGCAGCTCCGCTTCGGCCGCGACGGCGTCGCCGACTCGCGCGATTCCGTGCAGCTTCGCCGTGTTCGCCCGGCGCTGGAGGACCTTCACCTCCATCGTGAGCACGTCGCCGGGGACGACCGGCTTTCGGAACCGCGCCTTGTCGATCCCACCGAAGTAGAAGAGCTTCTTCTCCCGGTCGGGCATGTCCCTGAGGAACAGAAGCGCACCGCACTGGGCCATCGCTTCGATGATGAGCACGCCCGGCATCACGGGAGCGCCGGGAAAATGACCGTTGAAGAACGGCTCGTTGAACGTCACGCATTTGACGGCGACGATCCGCGCTTGTTCCTCCACCTCGATCACGCGATCGACCAGAAGCATCGGATAGCGGTGCGGAAGGAACTCGAGTATGTCCGTGATCGTCAGCATGGATCCTCCCGCTTCGTCGTGCCATGCCCCGGATCGCGCAGGGCGGCTTCGACGGCGTCGAGACGAGAGACGATCTCCGGGAGCTTCCGGACCAGCGCCTCGGCTCTCAGATGCTCTCGCAACGGCCGGGCCGGGTTCCCGGCGACCGTGCCCGGACCCTCGAAATCCTTCATCACGGCCGACTGGGCCGCGACCATAACCCGGCTGCCGACGCGGATGTGGCCCGTCAGTCCGGCCTGACCGCCGAGCGCCGAGTACTCGCCCAGCTCGGCCGAGCCGGCGATCGCGCACTGCGAGACGAGGAGACAGCCGCGGCCGACCCGGGCGTTGTGGCCGACCTGCACGAGGTTGTCGATCTTCGTTCCGGCGCCGATGACCGTCTCTCCGAGCGCCGCCCGATCGATCGCGGAGCCGGCTCCCACCTCCACGTCGTCTTCGATCCGAACGATGCCGATCTGAGGGATTTTGTGATGGACGCCCTCGTGCGTCGCGAAACCGAATCCGTCGGCCCCGATCACGGCGCCCGCGTGAATGATGCAGCGGCTTCCGATGACGCATCGATGGTAGACCACGGCGTTGGGGTGGATGCGCGTGTCGGCTCCCACGCTCGCTCCGGCGCCGATCGAGACGCCCTCGAACAGCACGACGCGATCACCGATGATGGCCTCGGGTCCGATCGTGACGAACGGCCCGATGCGGACCTCGGCTCCGATCCGCGCCGAGGGAGCGATGCTGGAGAGTGGAGAAATACCCTCGGGAAGAGGGATCTCGGCGAAGAACTTCTGGAGGACGCGTGCGAGCGCGTAGTAGGGATCGCGCACGCGGATCCAGCGCGAGGACTCGCCTGCCATTCCGCGCTCGACCAGGACGGCGCCCGCTCGGGTGGTGGCGAGCTGCCTCTGATAGCGCGCGTTGGCGAGAAAGCTCAGATCTTCCGGTCCCGCCTGTTCGAGCGAGCGAGCGCCGGTGATCCGACGTTCGCGGTCGCCGCTGAACTCCCCCTCGACGAGCTCGACGATTTCTCCAACGGTGACGCTCGGCATCGGGGGCGCATTGTACCCGCCGGGGCGCGAGGGACCAAAGGAAAAGCCCCGGCGCACGGCCGGGGCTCGACGACGGGAAGGGTGAGATCGCCTACTTCGCGCCGCCCGGAGCGGCTCCGGCGAGCATCTGGTTGTAACGGGTGATGACCGTATCGGTGATCTCGATCGCCGGAGAGGCGTAGATCAGGCCCGACTCGAACTTGTTGAAGATGGCGGCGAATCCCATCTCCTTTCCGATCTCGTCGATGAGCGGCATGATCACCTTCTCCATCTCCTGAAGCTCTCGGTCGCGGGCCTCCTGGAGCTCGCGCTCTGCGTCCTGCGCCCCGCGCTCGAGAGAGATCCGGCGGTCCGAGATCTGCTTCTGCATCTCTTCGATTTTCTCGGGACTGAGCGAGAGGCGTCTCTGGCTCAGGTCGGTGTCGAGCGCGCGGATCTCGTCGTCCAGTTTCTTGAGGCGCGCCTGCCGCTCGTTCTGGAGCTTGCGGAGCTTCTCGAGCGCGGCCTTTCCGGCACTCGACTCGGTCAGCACGCGCTGGACGTTGATGACCGCCACGCGGTTCGGCGTCGTGGTCTGCGCCAGGGCGGGCAGAGCAATCGCCGCCGCCGCCGCCATCGTCAGTATCAACTTCTTCATGATGTTTCTCCTTCGTTCATTCCGAACCTGGCCGCGGGTGCGTGCGGGAACCGGGTCACCGCCACAAGCCGCGGCCGATCAGAAGGTATTCCCGATCGAGAACTGAAACGACTGGAACTCGTCGTCCGGCTGCTCTTCCAGGTTCACGGCATAAATGAACCGCAGCGGGAACTGGAACACCGGGAGGAAGATCCGCAACTCGGCTCCGGCCGAATAGCGGAGCTTCGAGAGGTCGAATTCCTCCTTGTAGGCGTACGACTGCCCCGCATCGGCGAACAGGACCAGGCGAAGCGGGTCATTGACCCGGTACAGATACTCGAGATTGAAGACGCTGTACTTGTAGCCGCCGACGCGGCGCTCGATGCCGTTGACCTCCTCGCGGGGAACGAGCGTGTACGAGCGGAACCCACGCACCGAGTACTCACCGCCGACGAAGAAGCGCTCACTGAACGGAACGCAGAGCTGATCGGAGAAATCGGTCGGATCGAGATCCGCGGCGAAATGTGCGCAGTCTTCATCGTCGGTCGGGAAGATCTGTCCGGCCTCCAGGTTGAAGCTGACCGAGCTGCGTCGCGAGAGCGGCCGGTACGAGGTGAAGTTCACGACCGGCTTGATCAGATTCACCGTTCCGCCGAGCGGTCCTCCGGAATAGTTCACGGTCACGCTCGTCTTGGCCCCGCGGAACGTATCGAACGGGTTGTCGCGCGAGTCGTAGCGGTAGGAAGGAACGAAGGTCGAGGTCGTGAACTGGCTCTCCTGGATGCGAGGCAGGGGAACGTTGCCGTTCTCGTCGGGAGCCGGAATGAACTGGTTCCTCTCGTCGACGTCCTGAAGCGCATAGAGGAACGAGATGCTCTCGAACCGATCGAGGCGAAACCCGTAGGCGACCGTGCCGCCGCGCGCGTGACTCTGGATGCCGATGCTGTCGGGAAGCTGCGTGTCGCGGTCGAACAGCGAGATCCCGAACGAGTGCGGCCGATCGAGGAACCAGGGATCCGCGTACGACAGGCTGAAGAAGTTCTGCTGCGCCCCCTGCTGGAAGCTGACCCCCAGATTCTCCCCCTCACCGAGAAAGTTCCGCGTCGCGAACATCAGCTGCCCGAAAAACCCGTACGCATCCGAGTAGCCGCCGCCGAACTGAATGTCGTTCTTCCCCTCTTCCTGTCCCTTGATCGTGATGTCGACCGTCTTGCTCTCGGGCCTGACCTGGAAGTCGGGATTCTCGGTCACCTTGAAATATCCCAGCTGGCCGAGCTTGTACATGCTCGCCTTGAATGTCTCCATGTCCATGATGTCTCCCTCGTCGAGGAAGATCTCGCGGCGGAGCACTTTGTCTTTGGTGACCGTATTCCCCTTGAACTCGAGACGCCCGAGGCGGAACTGCTCCCCCTCGAACACCTGCAGATGGACGTTGACCACGTTTCCGTCGACTTCGACGTACTCGGAGTTGATGTACGCGTAGATGTAGCCGCGACGGTTGTACGCTTCTTCGAACAGGTCGATCCGGTTCTGGATCGGCTTCCGGCTCAGCGTCTGTCCCGTCTCCAGGGGCCAGTTCCCGATGAGCTGGTCCTGCGTGAAGACCGTGTTCCCCGCAACGCTCACCTCGCCGAACTGATGGACGTCGCCCTCGTTGATCGGAATCCGGATCCGCACGCGCTCACGCCGCGTCGTCGTGATCTCCGGGTCGCCGAACGTCACGTCCTTGTACCCGTAGTCGAGATACAGATTCCGGATCCGTTCGATGTCTTCGTCGAGCTTCGACGGAACGTACACGTTCTTCTTCCGAACCCAGGTGTATAGGTTGTGGCGCTTGACCTGGTCCATCTCGCGGCGCAGCCGCCGATCGGAAAACCGCTCATTCCCGACGAAGGCGATCGCGGCCACCTTCGCCTTGATGCCCTCGCTGATCTGAAAGACGATTCGCCTCTCGGCCGGATCGATCATCTCCTCGAGGAGCGTCTCCACGGTGACCCCTTCGAACCCGTTCTCGGCGTACGCTTCGCGGATCGTCTCGACCGCGCGCTGAACCAGCGTCTGCTCGATCGTGTTGCCGACGTGGAGGTCGAGCCGCGCCGCCTCGAGCGCCTCGTTGATCTTCGTGAGACTCAGGTTCTTGTTCCCCCGGAACTCGACCGCGCCGATCCGAGGCCGCTCCCGAACGATCACTCGCACCAGCGCTCCCGCGGCGGTCGGCTCGGCCTCGATCCGGATGTCGTCGAACAGCCCCGTCTGCCACAGATTCAGGAAATTCCGGCGGAGGGCGGCGGGGTCGTACGGATCGCCCGGCTCCAGCCCGAGATACACGCGGATCGTGTCGCGGGCGACCGACTGGTTGCCGACGACCTCGATGCGATCGATCGGTGTCCCCGGGGGCACCTCGCCGGCCGGCTGCGCCGGTGCCGTCGCCGCGGTGAGAAGGACGATCAGAAGCGCGATTGTCGAGGAGCGTTTCATCAGGTTCGGATTTTCCATTCCGCGACGCCTATTGAGACGTGCGAGCCGCGCGTTCGTTTCGCCGCGGAGCAGCGCGAGATTCTAGCTCAACTCGCCCGGGTCCCGGCCGCTCGGGCCGCGCGAAGCGACCCCCTGACGGAGTCAATTGCGAATAAGAAGCTCGGCGGAAGCAAAATTCCTTTCGCTTCCTCCCCCGCTTCCCGAACCGTCACAGATACGTAGCGATCCCTCGTCCGAACGACCAGTTCTCCCTCGGGACCTCCCTGAGCGACACGATCACGTCGTCCGGACGGACGTCGATCGCCTTCTCGAGGTTCCTCACGATCCCGCGGTAGAGGCTCGACTTGACCTCCGCGGCCCGCCCGCTGTTGAGGGTGACCTCGATCAGGAGCGGGTCTTCCGACCGGGCGACCCCGCCGTACGTCGGATGGACGAGGATCCGCCCCTCGCGGTACTCGTGGACGAAGCAGAACCGGCTCTCGGCCGGCGCGCCCGCCTCCGACACGAGCGCCGCGAACACCGCATCGCAGATCGCGCGATGGAACTCGGGGCTCTTTCCTTCCCTCAAGTGAACGTGAACGAGCGGCATCCCCCCTCCTTTCGATCTCGTGGCGCGCCGGTCAGCGCAGGCGCTCCCAGACGATGCGCGAGATCGAGGCGATCGTCTCGTCGGCTTCCCGCCGATCGTCGTAGCCCCGCGTGAGGACCACCAGGACGTAGGGAGCCCTGCCGGGAGGGTAGACGATCGCGGCATCGTGATCGATCCTGGTGATTCCGCCGGTCTTGTTGGCGACGACGACCCCTTCGGGGACGCCCGCGGGGATCTTCTCGCGAAACTCCTGGGCCGCGAGGATCTCGACCATCGCGCGGCTCGCGGCGGGAGAGACGGCCTTCTGCTCGGCGATCGCCTTCATGACCAGCATCATGTCCCAGGCGCTCGTGACGTTGCTGAGGCCCGCCTCGTACGCCAACTCGTCCTCGACGCCGCGAAGGACGCGGATCCGCCCGGCACCGAGACGGCGCATCAGCTCCATCACGCGAGGCGGACCGACGAGCTCGATGAGCAGGTTCGTGGCGAGATTCGAGCTCCGGACGATCATCCGGCGCATCAGCTCGCCGAGGGGACGGGTTCCGCCGAGGCTCTCGTAGAGATCGGGATCGCCATCCTCGTTCGCGAACAGGACGTAGGGCGAACCGTCGACGATCGAGCGGAACTCGTTGCGGATCGCGACGGGGCGGTCGAGCTCGAGCTCGCCGCGGTCGATCGCCTCGAACAGGGCCAGCATGACGGGGACCTTCATCGTGCTGGCGGCGTGCATCACCTCGTGCTCGTTGCGGCCGAACGTCAGCCCCGAATGGAGGTCGGTGAGGGCGACGCCGATCGTCTTTCCCTCGAGTGCGGCGGCGTCGACGAGCGGATCGATTGCGGCTCGGAGCGGGGTCGGGGCGGAGCGCGTGAGAGCGCAGCCGCAGAAAGCGAGAGAGAGCAGAACGAAGCGAGCCAGGCTCATGGTCGCAGACATTCTATCGTCGCGAGCGCCACGCGGTCTCCGGCAGCGTCACGGGTGCAGTGGAACCACCCGGGCGCCGGAGAGGAATTCCCGGAGGCCTCAGATGGTCTCGCGTTCCGGCAAGGGGCGGGAGGACGGCGGTCCGGGCGCGGGGCGCCGTCCTCCGATCACGAATGCCACCAGGTAGCCGATGAGGGCGACCAGGGAGAGGGCGCGCAGACCGATCAGCATCGAGGAAAATTCGAGCAGCCCGCCGAAGACCGCTCCCAGAAGGTTCCATCCGAACGCGGCGTTGGAAGCCGTTCTCGTCGCGAACCGGATCGCGAAGAGGATCGAGGCGAAGAAGATGGGCGCGCCGACGAAGAGAATCGAGAGCGCGAGCCGGGCCCACACGCTCTCCGCCAGGAGCACATCGGTCGGCACGGCCCAGTTCGCGAGCAGGGCCAGGACCAGCCCCGCCGCCGCGAGCGGATGGGAAACGGGCCGCTTCTGCATCAGGATCGTACCGATGAGGATCATCAGCAGGATCGAGCCGAACACGACGGCGCTCGTGATCCAGGTGGCTCCGTAAACCACGGCCATCTGCGTCACGAGCTTCGTCTCGAGCAGGAGGAATGCGAAGCCGAACAGAAACATCTCGGCATCGAACCCTCGCAGTCCCTGCCGGCGCATCTCCGGAGCCGCGAGCCATACACCGGCGATCGAGACCAGCGACAGAATCACGAGCATGCCGACGTAGAAGGACGGGAGGCTCCGCCCTTCGAGATAGAGGTAGGGCCAGTCGTCGACGGGCACGTCCGCCCGCACGACGTTCGCATACACCTCTTCCCGGGCCGGACCCTGCACTTCGGCCCGCAGATGATCCCACGCGGGACCGGCGAGGAAGATCTCGTTGAACAGCTGATGGTCGCCGCGCCAGATCAATGGAGGCTCGCCGAACACCTCGGTGAGAATGGCCGCCAGCTTCCAGTGAATCTCCGGATTGGCGACCATGAAATAGAGAGCGATCCCGCCTCCGGGCGAGAGCCGCTCGCGGGCAGCTCGCAGGCTCTCGATGGTGTAGACGAAGTTGTCCAGACGAACGTTCGACATCGCCGAGAGGCGAGTCATCGAGTCGAGAGTGCCGAAGACGATCAGGTCGTACTCGAGATCGGTATTTCGGAGAAAGGCGCGGGCGTCGTCCGTGATGACCCGGACGCGATCCGATGCGTAGGGACGGTCCGGATGCAGCCTCCGGCCGAGATCGAGGATCACGGGATCGATCTCGACCGCGTCGATCGCCGCTCCCGTGTGCTTCAGTGCGGTGGCAACGTCGTTGCCCGTGCCCGCACCGAGCACCAGCACCCGTCGCGGCGGCCGGGCGAGATTCTCGTACGGAATCGGATACCCCTCGCGGATCTTCCGGTGGTACTCGACGTCGACGACGTCTCCGCCTCCCAGCGGCGCCGCGTATTGATGGAGTGAGCCGTTGGCGAGGATCTCGACTCCGCTCGAGCCCGGGACTCGAACCGCCTTCAGCGCATAGTAAGGACTGTAGACGTCCGCGCGCTCGGAAGCCCCGACGAGCACCAGAATCGCCGCCGCGCCGAGCCCGTATCCGGCGATTCTCCGGATCGAGCCGACGAAGAACCACGCTGCCGTCACGAGCACCACAGCGAACCACGCCAGGGGAAACGTCCGCCCCCAGGAGGCGAACGAAAACCCGATCACGCCGAGGAGTGACCCCACCAGATCGAACGCATACCCCGCCAGCGTTTCCCCCTTCTCACTGAACTCGCGCAGCCGTGCGCCGACGATCTGGCCGAGGGGGAGAAAGACAAGAGCGCAAAGACAGAATACGACCAGGATGGGTGGGCGAATGTCGTTGATGATCGGAGCGTCGGGAATGTCGTAGTAGAGGAGCCAGAGATGCTCGGAGGTGGAGCGGCTGGTGAATGCGACGTTGCCGAGGGCCCATCCGACGCCCATCAGGAGCAGGAGCAGGACTGGCCACCAGGGCAGAAGCGATCTCGACCCGACGCGAATCGCGCCGAGCCCGAGGCCGAGGAAGGCGCTGATCAGGACGAGGTTGGGAAAGTACGCGAGCACCCGAACCTGACCCGGCAACCAGCGGATCAGCGCGAGCTCGAGGAACAGCACGGTGAAGGACGCGAGGACCAGGTCGGCGGCGGGGCGCCTCAACTCTGCGGCTGGGATCAGGCTCATTCGCTCGTCGTCGACGCCTGCACGATAGCCGGTCGGCCGTGCGTGCCGCAAGCGCCCGCAGCGCGGCGGGGCACCGACCCTCGCCGGGCGAGGTCCGGGAGGCGGCTCATGCCCGACTGGAGACGACCGGTCCGGACGTGGCCGCGCCGACGGCGGAATCGGACATGCCTCACTGCGGATTCGAGATCAGATCTTCCGCGCGCCTGGCGGCCAGCGTGACCCGGCCTTCCTTGATCGTGAAGTCGACGCGCTCGATGCCTTCGTCCTTGTGGCGGATCAGATACTCGGAGAGCTCGTCCTCGATGAAGCGCTGGATCGCCCGCCGCAGGGGCCGCGCTCCGGAGTTCGACTCCTCCTTCGCCCTGGCGATGAGCCATTCGATGGTCTCGGGATCGACGCCGATGCGGATCGCCTTGTGGGCGAGCGCCAGGTTGACGTCCTCGACCAGAAGGTTCGCGATCTCGCGCAGCTCCTGATCGCTGAGCGGATTGAAGATGATCAGATCGTCGATCCGATTGATGAACTCCGGCGAGAACTCCCGCTTGAGCTCGTTCTGGATGATGATCTCGACGTCGCGCTGCTCCGAGTCGGTTCCCTTCTCGCGGAAGCCCATCATTCCCTTGGTCGTCAGATGCCGCGTACCCAGATTGGAGGTCATGATGATGAGGGTGTTCCTGAAGTCGACCTGGTTGCCGAGCGAGTCGGTCAGGATGCCGTCCTCGAGAATCTGGAGAAGGATGTTCGTGATGTCGGGATGTGCCTTCTCGATCTCGTCGAGCAGCACGACCGAGTAGGGACTGCGGCGGACGCGCTCGGTGAGCTGGCCCCCTTCTTCGTGGCCGACGTAGCCGGGAGGCGAACCGATGAGCTTCGAGACGGCGTGCTTCTCCATGTACTCCGACATGTCGAAGCGGATCAGGTGCTTCTGGGAGCCGAACAGATACTCGGCGAGCCTGCGCGCGACTTCCGTCTTTCCGACGCCGGAGGTGCCGAGGAAGATGAACGAGCCCATGGGACGGTTGGGGGAGGCGACGCCGAGGCGCGAGCGGCGGATGGCGCGCGCGATGGCGCGGATGGCCTTGTCCTGGCCGACGATCCGCCGCATGATCGTCTCTTCCATCTGGAGGAGTCGGGCGGCCTCGTCGGCCTCGAGACTGGTGACGGGGATGTCGGTCCAGGACGAGATGATCTCCTCGATGTCGCGGGCGGTGACCTCCATCATCTCCTCTCCGCCCTCCTCGCGCTCCTGCTTGAGGCGCTCGATCTCGTCCTTGAGCTCGATCTCGCGCTCGCGGAGGTAGACGGCCTTCTCGAAGTCCTTGTCGGAGATCGCCTTCTTCATCTCCTTGACGATGTTGCGGGTCTCGGACTCGAGGCGGCGGAGATTCTGGGTGTCGGCGACGCGGCGGAGCTTCACCTTGGCGCCGGCCTCGTCGATGATGTCGATGGCCTTGTCGGGGAAGAAACGATCGGTGATGTAGCGGTTCGACTGGTAGACGGCGGACTTGATGGCCTGGTCCGAGTAGCGGACCTTGTGGAACGACTCGTAACGCTCCTTCACGCCGTCGAGGATGAGCAGGGTCTCGGCCTCGGTCGGCGGAGCGACGTTGATCGCCTGGAACCGGCGAAGCAGCGAGCGGTCCTTCTCGATGTAGCGCCGGTACTCGCGGATGGTGGTCGCGCCGACGCAGGAGATCTCGCCGCGCGAGAGGGCGGGCTTGAGGATGTTGGCCGCGTCGAGCGAGCCTTCCGCCGAGCCGGCGCCGATCAACGAGTGGATCTCGTCGATGAAGATGATGATGTCGTTGTTTTCCTTCAGCTCCTTGATGATGCCCTTGAGGCGCTCCTCGAACTGGCCGCGGTACTTGGTGCCCGCGACGATCAGCGAGAGGTCGAGCGAGAGGATGCGCTTGTTGGCGATGAACAGGGGGACGTTGCCGTCGACGATCCGCTGGGCGAGGCCTTCCACGATCGCGGTCTTGCCCACGCCGGGCTCGCCGAGCAGGATCGGGTTGTTCTTGGTGCGTCGCGAAAGGATCTGGATGATGCGGTCGACTTCCTTCTCGCGGCCGACGAGCGGGTCGAACTGCCCCTGATGCGCCATCTGCGTCAGATCGCGCGCGTACTCGGCCAGAAACGGGAGCTCCTTCTTCTGCTTGTCCGCCTCGCGCTCTTTGAGGATCGAGATCGTCTCCTCGCGGACCCCGTAGACGTTCAGCCCTTTGGACGTGAGGATCCGGGCGGCGGTCGACGATTCGACGCGGAGGATCCCGATGAGCAGGTGCTCGGTGCCGACGTACTGGTGGAGCATCGACTCGGCCTCGTGCGAGGCGTAGGCGAGGATCTTCTTCGCTTCTTCGGACAGAGGGAGCTCGGCCGAGGAGGAGATGCGGTCGACGAAGAGGCGGTCGCCCTCGACCTCGCGGCGGATCTGCTCGGGCTTGACGTTGAAGCGCGAGAAGATCTCCTTGATGATGTCCTCCCCTTCGCGGAGGACGCCGAGCAGGATGTGTTCGGACTCGATGACGCGCGAGCCGAGCTTGGAAGCCTCGTAACGGGCGAAGAAGAGTGCGCGGCGGGCTTTCTCGTTATATTTTTCGAACATGGTCGATCGGGATCCGGCTCTTCATCTCAAACACGCGGTCACATCGGCCCGCGAGGTCTCGATTGTGCGTCACGATCACCGATGTGAGTTGTCGCCGCTGGTGACATTGTCTCATTAATTCGAATACTTTTTCGCTCGTTTCCAGATCGAGGTTCCCGGTCGGCTCATCGGCCAGAAACAGGACTGGCTCGCGCAACAGGGCGCGGGTGATCGCGACCCGCTGCTGTTCCCCCCCCGAAAGCTGGTGGGGATAGTGATCCGTGCGATCCGACAACCCCAGTTCTCCCAATAAATTCGCTGCCGAATGCAACGCCGCCTCCCGCGGAATTCTTCCAATCCAGCCCGGCATCGCGACATTCTCCACCGCCGTGAACTCCGGCAGCAGATGGTGGAACTGGAACACGAATCCGACGTTCCGGTTGCGGAAGCGCGCGAGCTGATCGGCGCTCATCGCCGTCAGATTCTCGCCCCCCACTTCGACCGTGCCGCGATCGGCGCGATCGAGCCCCCCGAGCAGGTGCAGCAGCGTCGATTTGCCGATCCCCGAGGGACCGACCACGGCGAGCATCTCCCCCCGTTCCACCTCGAGATCGAGATCGCGGAACACCTCGACCGGAGCCGCGGCGTCCCGATAGCTCTTCGAGAGGCCGCGCGCGCGCAGAAAGCTCATCGGGCCCGATTATAGGCGGAGGAGGCGCGGCCTTCGCCGCTCACCTTCAGAAATGTTCGGGATAGATCGTGATCTCGCTGATCTGGCGCAGGTCGTTCGCGAGCTGATTCACCGCGGCCATGACTTCTCCCTGCCGCTGCGAGACCAGCCGCCTCCGGATGTCCCGCTCGACCTCGACGAACGGCGCGATGCCCTCGTCCTGGCGCGCCTCGAGATAGATCACGTGATATCCGAACTGGCTCCTGACGACCGGGCTCGTCTGCCCCGGCTCGAGAGCGAACGCCGCCTCTTCGAACTCCGGAACCATCCGGCCGCGGGCGAACCACCCGAGGTCGCCTCCGAGGTTGGCCGACCCGTCCTCCGAATACTGCCGGGCCAGCTCGGAAAACTGCTCGGCCGAGAACTTCCGATCCCCCAGGGTCGCCATCCGGAGCTGCTGCGCGATCCCCTTCATCTTCTCGAGCGCCTCCTCATCGGATGCGGCGTTGCTCGAGGCGGCATTGTCGACCGGCGTCGGGGCCGGCGTCGCCAGGATGTGCCGCGCCTTGATCCGCTCCGGCCGGAAGAACTCCTGCTGGTTCTCGTCGTAGTACCGGCGCACCTCCGCGTCGGCGACGATCCCCTTCGAGAGGACCAGACCGATGTAGGCGTCGAACAGGATGTTCTCGCGCGAGGCCCGCAGCTCCGCCTGCACGTGCGGGTCCGACTGCAGCCGCGCCTTCAACGCCTCCTGCACGACGAGCTTCTTCCGGATCATCGTCTCGAGATAGGCAGCCTTCCCGCCGCTCCGCTCGTAGTTCTCCTTGACGTTCTCCGGCAGCGATCCGTACATCGCATCCAGCTCGGTCAGCGTGATCTTCTCCCCGTTCACCTGCGCCACGACCTTCTCCTCGGCGCTCTGCGCGATCGCGGATATGGTCAGGGCGAGGCTCAGCAGCAGGACATTCAGGACTCGTTTCATGCGGAGCTCCTCCGGTTGGACCAGCGTGGTTGCCTCTCGCTCCCGCATGCGGCCGCGACCGCTCGCCCGGCCGCCGCAGGAGTCTTGCCGTTAGACGCGCGGACCAACACCGCGGTCTCGATCATGATTCCGACGGGAGCCGCTGTCGCTTCGATGGCGCTTCTGGCAAAATTTACTGTCAAGAGCGATTTGATGAAATCCACAGTCTGTGGAAAAGATTTCGGCCGGCGGCCGGGAAACGGCCCCTGCCGGCCCCACGGAGGGGGAGCGCACGTGCGGAAAAGCTGTTGGATCGCTGTCAGTCCTCCGACCGTGGCTCGAAAGTCGACGACAATCCTTCGGGTTCTCCAGCTCCACAGTCAGTAGAAATTCAGCTTCATGACCGCTCTCGCACAAGATCTGCGGCTCGATCGTCCGCTGCCTCAGAATCCCGAGGCCGAGCGCTCGGTCCTCGGGTCGATCCTCATCGACAATCACGCCCTCGACAAAGTCGCGGCGAAAATTCGCTCGGAGGACTTCTACAAGGACGCGCACCGCCTGATCTTCACCGCCATGCTCGACCTCGCGGAGAAGAGCAGCGAGATCGACCTGCTCACCCTGAAGGAGGATCTCGCCCGCCGCGGAAAGCTCGACGAGGTCGGAGGCGCCGCCTACGTCTCCTCTCTGGTCGACGGCATCCCCGACATCGCGAACGTCGAGCGATACGCGGAGATCGTCCGGGAGAAGGCGACCCTGCGCCAGCTCATCCTGATGGGGAACCGGGTGGTGCAGAACGCGCTCGACCGTCCCGGCACGTCCGAGGACGTGCTGGGAGAGGCCGAGAGGGAGATCTATCGCATCGCCGAGAAAGGGCTCGGCGGCGGATTCGTGCCGATCGACCGGATCACCCGGACGAACATGACGGCGATCGAGCAGATCCAGCACGCCGGCAGGATGATCACCGGCGTCCCGACCGGCTACGAGCGGTTCGACGCGATGACCTCGGGGCTTCAGCGGCAGGATCTGATCATCCTGGCGGCGCGGCCGTCGATGGGGAAGACCTCGCTGATGCTGAACATCGCCGAGTCGATGGCGGTCCCCGACAAGGGAGGGACGAAGGAAGAGCTGTATTCGGTCGGGATCTTCTCGCTGGAGATGTCGAAGGAGCAGATCGGGCTGCGGCTGCTCTCGTCGGAGGCGAACGTGCCGAGCCATCTGATCCGATCGGGGATCCTGTCGGAAAAGAACTGGCGCGACCTGATCGAAGCCTCCTCGCGGCTGGCGAAGGCGAGGATCTACGTCGACGATACGGCGACGATCGATCTGATCGAGATGCGCGCGAAGGCGCGGCGGCTCAAGCGCGAGGTCGGACTCGACGTGGTGATGGTGGACTATCTGCAGCTCATCACGCTCCGCGGGCGGGCGGAGTCGCGCAACCAGGAGATCTCGCAGATCACGCGCGGCCTCAAGGCGCTCGCGAAGGAGCTCGACGTCCCGCTCGTCTCGCTCTCCCAGCTCTCGCGGCGACCCGAACAGCGCACCGGCGACCATCGTCCCCAGCTCGCCGATCTGCGTGAATCGGGCTCCATCGAACAGGATGCCGACGTGGTCTTCTTCATCTACCGCGACGAGGTCTACAACAAAGAGACCGAAGAGAAGGGGATCGCCGAGATCATCCTCGGCAAGCAGCGCAACGGCCCGATCGGCGATTTCAAGCTCGTCTTCCGTCACGACATCACCAAGTTCTTCAACTACGCCCCCGAGCCCGACTACGTCCCGTGACGTGGCGCCCGCGTCAATTCGCCGAAGGCGGGCCCGAGGCCCAGCTCGCGCAGAACGGCCGCAGTGTGCTCGCCGAGGCTCGGCGGGGGGCGGCGCACGACGCGCCCGCCTTCGGAGCGGATGGGGTTCCGTACGAGCTCGATCTCGCCGAGAGCGGAGTGCTCGACGCGCTCGGTCAGAGGGCGCGCGAAGATCTCGTCGAAGCGCTCGACGAGGGCCGCGGGGATGCCGCGCGCGCGACATTCCGCGACCCACTCCGCCGCGGGACGGGTGGCGAGCGCCCGCTCGAGCTCGGGGAGCAGGACGGCGCGGTGTGCAACGCGACCGGCGTTCGTCGCAAAACGCTCCTGATCCGCCAGATCGGCGCGCCCGAGCACTTCGCGTGCGAGCCGCTCGAAGTGCCGGTCGGTGGCCGCCGCGACGACGAAGGGCCGATCGGCCGCCTGGAAGCGCTGGTAGGGAACGATCGACGGGTGCGCGCCGCCGTACCGCTCCGGCTCCCGGCGCGTCACCAGATACGACTGCGCGACGTTGACGAGCGACGCGACCGTCGCGCCGAACAGCGAGATTTCGATCGCGTCTCCCCTGCCCGTCCGCTCGCGTGCGTAGAGCGCCGCGAGGATCGCGCCGTGCGCCCAGTGCGCCGTCAGGACGTCGGAAAGCGCCACGCCGACCTTCACCGGCGGCCCGCCCGGCTCTCCCGTGACCGCCATCAGTCCTCCCGTCGCCTGCGCCAGAAGGTCGTATCCCGGCAGCCCCCCGTCCGGGCCGTCGGAGTCGAACCCCGTGATCGCGCAGACGACCGCGCGCGGGTTTGCCGCGTGCACCGCCCCGGCTCCGAGGCCGAATCGATCCCGGTCGTCGGGACGGAAGTTCTCGACCACCACGTCCGCGCGCGCAACCAGCCGCCGCGCGACCTCGCGCCCCTCCGCCGTCTTCAGGTCGAGCACGACCGACTCCTTGTTTCGGTTCACCGAGAGAAAGTACGCGCTCTCGCTCCCGACGAACGGCGGGCCCCAGCGTCGCGTCTCGTCGCCGCGCGGCTCCTCGATCTTGATCACGCGCGCGCCGGCGTCCCCGAGGAGCATCGTGCAGAGCGGCCCGGCGAGGATCCGCGAGAAGTCGGCGACGAGCAGGCCATCGAGCGGTGCGCGCATCGTTCGGGTCGCCGCGGGAAGCGCAGCGGCGAGGCGCAGAGTATCGCACGCGCGCGAGCCGTCCGCTTTCAGGGACGCCCGGCGGCGATCGAGGAGGGACATTCAATGTAGGTTCGCGGACGACGGAAATCAAGATAGGAATTAAGATCGCCGGACCCTGTTACCATCGGGGCGTTACGTGAGGATGCCGTTCATGCTGCCCGAAGTTTTCGAGTGCCCGCGATGCCAGCGGCAGTTCGTGTTCGACCTGGTCGACATCGACGGAGACCGGTCGATCACCTGTCCTCAGTGCAAGCGTTACCTCGGCGAAAAGGACGTCCACTACATCCTCCGCAGCGAGATCGAGGAGCTCGGCGAGCGGCTTCGCTTCGAGCGCGACCGCCTCGAGAAGGATGAAGCGGTCTACTCCCTCGGCGAATGCGACACCGAGCTGCGAGCCTATGGCATGGAGCTCCACAAGGTCGTCAGGATCCTCCGCCGCACCATCGACGAGCTCGAATCGCTCAAGCTCACCTACAAATAGCCTCCCGCCAATCGTGGAAGGGGAATAACGCCCCCTTCCCGGCCGATCCGAGCACCCGAAGACTCTTCGGAGGTCCGCTCTCATGTCGAAGCCCACTCTGCTGCTCGTCGTCTTCGCTCTGCTGGTTGCTCCTCCGGACGCTCCGGCGCAGGAGATCGCCGCAGTCCGCCTGCTCGCCGAGATCGATTACGAGGCCGAGCCGTTCCTCCACATCCACGGATCGCTGGCCGAGAGCTCGCGCGACGTGTTCGTCGGGACGCCGGGCGGGCTGTATCGCC
Source organism: Thermoanaerobaculia bacterium (assembly GCA_035544735.1). GTDB lineage: Bacteria > Acidobacteriota > Thermoanaerobaculia > Gp7-AA8 > Gp7-AA8 > DATKCD01. The sequence continues at coordinate 4,536 of DATKCD010000146.1, read as the reverse complement.
TTCCGCGGGGGTTCGATGGAGAGCCGGCCGAGCTGCACGGGTTCGCGGGCAGGGTGATCAACCGGGTCTACGCGGAGGGGCCGCAGATCCACGTGCTGAAGGAGACGATGGCGACCGAGGGGCGGCTGGCCGACCCGGGCCTGCTGCGCTCGGACGACGGCGGAGCGAGCTTCCGCTCGATCGATTCGGCGCTCATCTTCTGCTTCGACGAGCTCTGCCAGTCCATGTCGGGGACCGAGCTGAAGGTCGACGGCGAGCGGCTCTACTACGCCGCCTCGGGAAACCTGCTCGCTTCGCCGGACGGCGGAGAGAGCTGGGTCGCCCTGGCCGGCTTTCTCGAGCCGAGCTTCTGCTACGACCCGTCGTTCGAAGTGATCGGGAACCGAGTCATCATCGGCGGGGAGTGCCCGCTCGACATCGCGTACGTGCGGGCGGGCGAGCTGCGCGCGGGGGAGCTCGCGTGGGAGACCGAGCCGCAGGGCGCAGTCACGCCGGATCTCGAGAACCGCAACGTGCAGTTCATCCGTCAACTGCCCGGATCCGCGGCCGTGCTCGCGGGGATCGAGGGGGCGATCCTCCGGAGCGACGATCTCGGAGCGAGCTGGGAGTTCATTCTCTGGTACGAGAGCGGCGGGGCGGAAACGGGGAAGTACCCATACGTCGGATCGCTGCTCGCTCCGAAAGGGCGTCCGCGGACGCTGCTCGCCGGGGGATTCGACAAGGCGGCCGGAAGGGCCTGGCTCGCCGTCTCGAGCGACGAGGGTGCGAGCTGGCGCGACGCATCGGAGTCGGTCTTGTTCAGCGACCAATTCGAGTCGGAGGTGGTGGCGTTCCTCGAACAGGACTCGGACGGGAGGATTCTCGCCGGGATCCTCGATACGGGGCGGACGGTGATGCGAATCGTGGAGCTGACGCTCGATCCGCCGCGGCGCCGGCCCGCGCGCCGCGATTAGGGTCTCGCGGCGCGAGCTTCCGCCTCAGCTCTTCCTGGTGAGGCCGGCGAGCAGATCGACCGGGATCGGGAAGACGACCGTCGTATTCTTCTCCATGCCGATCTCGGTCAGGGTCTGCAGGTAGCGGAGCTGGATGCTGGTCGGCTCGGTCGCGAGGACGTGGGCGGCGTCGGCGAGCTTCTGCGCCGCGGTGAACTCCCCCTCGGCGTGAATGATCTTGGAGCGGCGCTCGCGCTCGGCCTCGGCCTGCCGGGCGATCGCGCGCGTCATCGACTCCGGAAGATCGACCTGCTTGACCTCGACGTTGACCACCTTCACGCCCCAGGGCGCCGTGTGGCGATCGAGGATCTCCTGGATGCGGTTGTTCAATTTCTCGCGGGCGGCGAGAAGCTCGTCGAGCTCGACCTCTCCCAGCACGCTCCGGAGCGTCGTCTGTGCGAACTGCGAGGTCTGATAGCGGTAATCGTAGACCTCGACCACCGCGGTCTTCGGCTCCATCACGCGGAGAAAGATGACCGCATTGACCTTGATGGTGACGTTGTCGCGGGTGATGACGTCCTGCGGCGGTACCTCGAACGCCTCCTGACGCAGCGACATCCGGACCATCCGGTCGACCGGCGCGAAGACCAGGATGATTCCCGGGCCCTTCGCCACCGGCAACAGGCGGCCGAGCCGGAAGATGACTCCGCGCTCGTACTCGGCCAGGATCTTGATGGACGAGAGCAGGTAAAGCCCGAGAACACCGATGACGATCAGAACGGGAAAGCTCATGACGGCTCCTTTCCGGAGATCAGATGATTGCGTGGCGAGGCGGGTACGCCCGGGGACGCGTCGGCCGGTTCGACTTCAATTCGCAGATCTTCTTCCCTGACGCGGGTGACGCGGACGCGCTCGCCCGCGGCGACGGGCCTGGAGGCGACCGCGTTCCAAAGCTCGCCGTGAACGAAGACCTTCCCTGCGGGCTCCAGCGCCGTCTGCGCGACGCCGATCTCCCCCGTCATTCCCGCCTCGCCCGTGGTCACCCGTTCCTTCATCGCCCGCAGGGCGAGGCTCATCAGGAACACCGCGATGATGCCGAGAGGGATCGAGACCGCCAGCGCGGTCGCCCAGCTCACGCGCATCTCGGGAATCGGACCATCGACGAGCAGAGTCGCACCGACGGTCATCGAGATCACCCCCGCGATGCCGAAGATTCCGTTGCTGGCGAACTTCGCCTCGAGCCCGAAGAAGGCGAACGCGGCGAGCACCAGGGCCAGCGCCGCATATCGCGTCGGAAGGACGTTCAGGGCGATGATCGCGAGAAGGATCGAGAGCGCGCCGACCGTCCCCGGAAGGATCGCCCCCGGATTCTGGAACTCGGCCCAGAGGGCGAGCATCCCGAGCGAGAGCAGGACGAATGCGACGTTCGGATTCATGATGAACGACAGCACGCGCTGCCGCAGCGTGAGGGGAATCGAATGGATCTCGTCGCCGGCGATCTCGAGCCGGATCGTCTCGCCGTCGAACCTCCGGATCTCCATCCCGTCGACCGCCTCGAGCACCGCGCGGTCGTCCGCCGCGATCCGGTCGATCAATCCCTTCTCGAGCGCTTCCTCTTCCGTGAACGAGACCGAGCTCCGCACCGCCGATTCCGCCTCCGCGACGTTCCTCCCCCGCCGAGTCGCGATCGTCCGGATCAATGCAGCCGAATCGCTCGCCATCTTCTCGCGCATCACTTCGTCGATCTCCGTCCCCAGGACGACCGGATGCGCCGCTCCCGTGTTCGTCCCGGGAGCCATCACCGCCGCGTCCGCCGCCAGAAGGATGAAGAAGCCCGCCGACGCCGCTCGCTCTCCCGATGGCGCCACCCAGACGATCACAGGGATCGGCGAAGTCAGGATCCGGTTCACGATCTGCCGCGTCGAGGTCTCCAGCCCGCCCGGCGTACTGAGCTGGATCAGGAGCGCCTCGTGTCCCGCTTCCTCCGAGATCTCGAGCGCACGATCGAGGATCTCCTCGGTCACCGGCATGATCATCTGATCGAGCGTGAGCTTGCCGACCGATCCGGAAACGGCTGCAGCGAACACGACCGCGGCGCCGAGTGCCAGGAGACTGCTGCGCACAACCATCGGAACGTCAGAGTGTAGTGCCCCGGCCCGAAAAGGGGTAGTCACTCCGGCCGGGGTCCCGTCCCAAAAGCGAAAGGAGCGGCCAGGCCGCCCCTCTCGTCCTCTCGGAATCGTCGCGTGTCAGGTGCGCATGTTCCGCAGCTCACGCTCGATGTCGGCCTCGCGCCACTGCGTCTCGCCGTACCGCTCCTGGATCTTCCCGACGATCCGGTCCCGCCGTCCTTCCATCTCGCGGAGATCGTCGTCGGTCAGGTCGCCCCATTTCTGCTTGAGCGATCCCTTGAACTGGTTCCAGTTTCCTTCGACCTGGTTCCAGATCGACTGCTCGCGGTCGGCGCGTTCACGATGTTCCATTTCGAATCCCCTTTCTGGCGCGTAAGCATCGCGCCCGACCGCTCATTTTTGCAAAGGGGGTGCCGCAGGAACGACGATCATCGGCCGAACGGGCTCATCATCGCGCCCTCATCCGATGCGCGAGCGGTCACTCTTTTTTCGGCGGGATGCCGCGAGCCTCGGCGATGCTCAGCTCGGCGAGCATCCGGAGGAAGTGACGCCCTTCGGCGTCGGCCTGCTCGTACGCTTTCCGAAGGCGCGCCAGTTGTTCGTCCTCTTCCCACGCGGCGACGGTGAACCCGTCGGGCGGCTGATCCGGCAGGAGCGAAGCGCCCTTCTTCCACTTGCCGTCGAGGTAGCGCCAGGTGATGAACCCGCTCTCTATCGCGCGCCTCGCCGACCCGAGGGCCGTCAGCGTATGGTCGGGGTCGATCAGATTCCTCTCCCGATCGCCGAAGGCGTTGGCTTCCTGCGCTGCGACGACCCGCGTAACGTGCTCCGCGATCATCCGGCGCAGCCTCCGGTCGGAGTCGTCGACCGCGGCCACTACTTCCAGCCCGGAGTAGAACGGCGCCTCTTCCCCTTCGCGGGGGATTCCCTCCCTGGTGCGGACGACCCTGCACTCGAACTCGAGCCGCTCCCCTACCCAGTCGAACGCCAGGATGCCGGTGTGGCCGCTCTCGAGCCGCCCCTCGTGCTCGATGAGCGCTCCGACGAGTCCGACCTCGAACAGCCGTACCTTCCGATTTTCGAAAGTTGCCGGGATGGGAGAGGCGAGTTCGAGCCGCTGAAACCGGCGGCGCTCTTCGGGCAGCTCGCTCATGGAAACTCGATTCTACCCGACCCGCCCTCGACGCCGGCGCTATCGGCCGATAGGAGACGGGCCGCGGACACCGTTCCCATTCGAGCGATTCCACGGTGAACTCCACGGTCTCGACCCGTCCATCGGCGTGGAGCGGACAGAACGCCCGGGCGCCCGCGCACCCGCCTTGCGGCGCCTCGGGAACCTAGCGACCCAGCTCGGCGAGCCGCGTCGCCACTTCCTTCTGGTACCGCCTCGTGTTGCGGTCGACCTTCACGACGTACTCGCGCGTCTCCCGGAACGGCGGGATCCCGCCGAAGGTTCGCACCCGCGTCGGCCC
>DATKCD010000145.1:0-18467 GCA_035544735.1 Thermoanaerobaculia bacterium | reverse complement strand
GCGAAAGCCACCGCGGCACTTCGCGGAGAATCGCTTCGAGAGTTCATCAGCGCGGCTCTCGAGACGCGCCTGGGGGCCGCCAGGCCGCCCGCGCCCGATGCCGCCGGATGGCGGCGCGCATTTGGTCTTGCGGACCGCGCTATGGTCGCAGACGTCGACCGGCTGATCGACGCGGATCTCGAGCGGGTCGATCCCTCGGAGTGGCGTTGATCCTCGACACGAACTCCGTTTCCGCACTCTTCGCGGGCGATACCGCGGTCGCGGAAATCCTTTCGACGGAGGACCGGCATCACCTGCCGGTGATCGTCATCGGGGAGTATCGCTACGGTCTGGCCCGATCTCGTCATCGAGGGCGTCTCGGACGACTGGTCGATCTGCTGATCCAGGAGTCGATCGTCCTTCCAGTGGACCTCGACACGACGCCTCACTACGCCGGCGTGCGCGAGCACCTCCGCGTCCGAGGCCGCCCCATTCCCGAGAACGACGTCTGGATCGCCGCGCTTGCCCGCCAGTACGACCTTCCGATCGTCAGTCGGGACGACCACTTCGACCAGGTAGACGGCCTGCGCCGGTTGAGCTGGTAATTCCACGGCGCAACTCGGCACAGGATACAGGACCTCTGGCCCCGAGGCTCGGGCGACTCGGGCGGGCGCGGGTGGACTCGCGAGGAGCTTCATGCCCGCTCCGGCATTCGTTGACACGGACGTCCTCATCTACGCCGAGAGAATCGCGGAGATTCGGCCGCTCGTCGTGCGCCGCCTGAGCTGAAAGCTCGCGCAACGCGGGCTCTTGCGATGTGGCGTTCGTTCCTTCGAGGCCACTCCACGACGCACGGGTCTGGTTCGTCGCACGAGCTCCGACTCTCTCAGAGCCCGAGCTCGGCACGGAGGCGCCACCACCGCCGACCCATCTCCTTCGGCAGATCGCGCAGCGCCTCGTCCACCCGGCGGACGAGCTCTCCGTCGGGTTCGAGCCCGAGCAGATTCGCGACGTCGTGCATGTCGTCGACCCCGCCGGCGTAGAGCTTCAGCAGAATGAGATCGTCCGTCGTGGCGACCGGCAGCGCCATCCCCGCGATCGGCATCGTCTCGGCCCGTTCGACGATCTCCTGCTGCCATCGGTCCCATCCGATGACGACGTCGACGTCGATCCCGGGGAGCCGGACCCGAACCATGCCGGCCACCGGCTCGTCGAGATCGGCGCGCCGGATCTCCACCTCGGTCCGCTGCGCCCGCAGAGGCGACCAGGTGCGATCGTCGAGAGCCCTCGCGTCGGTGGTGAGCAGGTCGAGATCGATCGTCGTCCGGACCCGGCCGCGCGCGGCCATCGCGAAGCCGCCGATGACGGCGCACGACTCGAGACGGTCGAGAATGCGCGGAAGCCCGTCGAGGTTCATTCGGCGTCCAGGCAGCGGGAAGGGGTCCGTCCGGCGTTGCGCGAGGCGCGGATTCTCCGCAGCGCCTCGCTCCGGCCGACCGCGTGCGTCGACATGAAGAACTGGATCGCCCGCTCGGCGAGCTGCAGCGCGAGGCGCACCCTCTCGTCAGGGGTCAGCGGCTCGCTTTCCCCCCGCACTTCGATTCCGACCGCTCGAAGAGCTTCTCCCATGGCGGGGTCGAGAATGGCACCGACTGCGGCCGGAGAACGTGACGCCGGGCACGCGACAGCGACATGGGGCGCTCCGGAAGGAGCCTGGGGATGGCCGAGGGCGCGGGGGCCCGGAAAAGGGGGAGAGAAAGTTCTCCGGACATAAGAACCGGCAGGCCACACAGTTCCGTGGAGAGCGGGGCTGTGCTACGGCACCTGCCGGGTTAAACGAAGTGAGGAGACAGGGTTAGCTGCCACCTACACCATCGCGAACAATCGGGAACGGATAGTTATTGCAGAGGCGGCCGGGGGGGGCCGGTGGCGTCCCCAACGGGATTCGAACCCGTGTTGCCGCCGTGAAAGGGCGGTGTCCTGGGCCTCTAGACGATGGGGACCTGGCGCAGCGGTCGACCTGGTGAGCCGGGCAGGGATCGAACCTGCGACCAATTGGTTAAAAGCCAACTGCTCTACCACTGAGCTACCGGCCCACGACCGGCTCCCGCCGAAGCCACGTCACCATACGGACCGCGTCTCCGGCTGTCAACCGCGATCCCGGAACGCGCGATCATAGGCCGATATTGCATCGACATCGGCGTTTGAACGGGATCGGGCCGGACGATCAGCCTCGCCGGCCTTGCCGCTCGCGCGGCGGTTCGGCGCGCCTGGCGATCCGCGGGAGCCGCCCTCTCCGCGTCCGGCAGAGATCACATGATGTAAGCCGGTCCGATCCTTGCTCTTACGTTGCCGGAGAGCCCACGCATGCGAGCCCGACTCCTCATCGTCGACGACGATCCGGCCCAGGCAGCCGCCACGAGTCTCGCGCTCGAAGCTCACGGCTACCTGCCGCAGGTCAGAAACGGCGGCGCCGAGGCGGTCGCCCTGCTGCGGGCCGATCCGGGGGGGTTCTCCGCAATCGTGCTCGATCTGCTGATGCCGGGAATGAACGGATTCGAGGTGCTCCGCGAGCTCGGATCGATCGCGCCCGGGCTTCGGCGCAGAACGATCATCGCGACGGCCGCGAGTCCGCGCACTCTGGGCGAGTTCGATCCCGCGAGCGTCGGCTGCCTGCTGCTCAAACCCTTCAGCGTCGAGGAACTGCTCGAAGCCGTCGAGTCGTGCATGGATCGGGAGAAGAATGCGCCGGCCGAGCCGGCACAGGCACACACGCTCGAAGAAGAGCCGGCGTTGCGGCAGCCTCGAGCCCGCATCTGACCCCTCAGCCCCGGTCGAGCGTTCCGAGGCGATCGCAGACCGCACGCGGCATCCAGCTCGAGAGTCCGCAGGGGAGAAGCCCTGCCCGCCGAAAGCGTCCGGTGTACCAGGAGGCGGCGCGTGAGATCCAGCCGTCGAGGTCGCCGGAGGGGTGGTCTTCGCGCGTCGTGACGTCGAGGCAGGCGACTCCGGCGGTGAGCCTCGAGATCGCGGGAAGACCGAGATCGATCTGGCTCGGGTCGAGGTAATGGAGCACGTCGCAGCATAGAAGCAGGTCGAACGGGCGCGCCTCCATCGATGCGAGGTCCTCGAACGAGCCGCGGCGGATATTGCGGGGCCGGCCGAAGCGCTCGACCGCGTACTCACTGGTCTCGAGTCCGAGATAGGTCGCACTGGGGCGGAGCGTCAGGAGCGGTGCCCGCCAGCGCCCCTCGCCGCAGCCGACGTCGAGCACGGTCTCGACCCGGCGCCCGAGCACCACTTCGGCGGTGGCGACGATCATCCCGGCGCGCCGGCGCAACTCCTCCGGGGAGGTGATCCGCGTCCGCGGGTTCCGATACCACCGGTCGAAGTAAGTGCGGTCGTATGTCTTCATCCCGCCCGGAGATTGTATTCTGTAGCCGCTGATGGAGAGGAGTCACGACAGAGAGATCGATTCGGGCCGCCGGTGGATGGCTTCGGCCTCGCCGTGGCGGATCACGCTCGTGTACGTCGGCCTGAGCGTGGCGTGGATTCTCGGCTCGGACGAGTTCTTCTCGAGACTGTTCGACGGACGGACACTCGCGCTCGTGCAGACGGTCAAGGGAGTGTTCTGGGTCGTGTCGAGCGCGCTGCTGCTCCATTACCTGGTGTTCCGCCACATCCGGAAGATCCAGCGGATCGAAGCGGAGGCGCGACGGCGTCTGGATCAGGGAGAGCTCGTCGGGAGGTTCGGGACGGCGGAGCTGATCCCGGGCACGCCGTCGATGGAATGGTCCGAGGGGATGTACCGGATCCTCGGTCTCGACCCGCGCGGGGGAGTGCCGTCCGTGGAGTGGATCGGGCAGCGGATCGATCGGGAGGACCTCGAGCGGGTTCGCCGGACGCTCGAAGCGCTGCTGAGCCGGGGGGTGTCTCCGCCTCCCTTCGACGTCCGGGTCCACCTGGACGACGGGCGGACGCGGATCATCCGGATCTTCGCCCATGCGGTTCAGGAAGGTCAGCGTGTGCGGGTGATCGTGACGGCGCAGGACGTCACCGAGCTTCGAGAGGCGGAGCTCGGGGAGCGAACGAACCTGTCACTGCTGCGCTCGGTCGTGGAGGCATCGGCTGCAGGGCTGCTCGTGGTCCGTCAGAGCTCGCGTGAGATCCTGCTCTGGAACGATCGTTACTCGGAGCTGCTCGACGTCCCTCGTGAGCTGCTCGAGCGGGGCGACGCGGAGGAGGCTCTCGGGCAGATGCTCCATCGCATGAAAGACGCCGAGCACGTTCGCGAGCGCATCGATGAGATCTACAGCCAGCCCGAGCTCGCATGCTTCGATCGCGTCGAGACGGCGAACGGGCGGATCCTCGAGCGCTACACCGCCCCGGTGTTTCTGGAGGGGATTCCGCAGGCGCGGATCTGGAGCTATCGCGACATCACCGACCGGAGCCGGGGAGAGGACGCGCTCCGGCTGGCGGAGGAGAGATACCGCGCCGTGTTCGAGCAGGCCCCGGTCGGCATCGCCGAGATCTCGCGCGAGCTGCGCGTGATCCGGGCGAACCGCGAGCTGCAGCGCGCCTTCGGCATCGGCGCGGACGCGCTGGTGGGAACGCCCGTCCTCGATCTGATGCACCCGGAGGACGCGGAGGGAGAGGCGAGGGAGCTGGCGTCGCTGGTCAGCGGAGCGGCGGTCGCATCGACGGCAGAAAAGCGATACAGGCGGAGCGACGGCACGTTCTTCTGGGCGGAGGTGACGATCTCGCCGGTCCGCGCCCGGGACGAGGTCGCGTATCTGATCGCTGCAGTTCACGACGTGACGGACCGGCACGTAATGGAGGACGAGCGAGAGAGGCTGGTGCGCGACGTGCGGCTCCTTCTCGAATCGACCGGGGCAGGGCTGTTCGCCTCGGATCTGCTCGGGCGGTGCACGCTCGTGAACCGTGCCGCCTGCGAGATCCTCGGTTACAGTGCGGACGACCTGCTCGGCGCTCCGATCGAAGAGATCATCGTCGCCGCAACCGCGGGAGCGGCACCCGATCCGTTCCAGGCGGCGATCGGGCGACTCAGAGAGGAAGGGTCGGCACGGCTCTACAACCATTCGTTCCGGAGGCGTAACGGCTCGGCGGTCCTATGCGACGTGACGATCTCGCCGATCGCACGCTTCGGTGAGGTGATCGGGCGCGCCGTCTCGTTCATCGACGTCTCGGACCGGCGGGCCCTCGAGGACCGGCTCGAGCGCGCCGAGCGCCTGACGAGCCTGGGGCGGCTCGCCGCCTCGATCGCTCACGAGATGAACAACGTGCTCATGGGCATTCTCCCCTTCGCCGAGATCGTCTCCCGGAGTCCCGGCGAGAGGGAGAGCCGCGCCGGAGAGCAGATCCGCAATTCCGTCCAGCGCGGACGTTCGATCACCCAGGAGATCCTCCACTACGCGCGACCCGCCGAGCCCGAGAAAACCCGGATCGAGGTCTGCGCCTGGATTCGGAGTCTCGGCCGCGAGCTCGAACAGATCGTCAAGGGTCGGGGAGCCTGGATCGTCGATCTTCCCTCCGAGCCGGTCTGGATCCACGCCGATCCGGGTCAGCTCGCCCAGGTGTTCACCAATCTCGTGCTCAATGCCCGCGACGCGCTGCGACCGGGCGGCAGCGTCTCGTTGAACGTCCGCCGTCCCGCCCCGGGCGAGACTCTGCCGTTCGGCTTCGTTCCCCGCTCCACCGCCCGCTGGATCCTGATGAGCGTCCGCGACGACGGCGTCGGCATGGATGCCGACACGCTCCGACAACTGTTCGAGCCGTTCTTCACGCTCAAGCGGGGAGGGACCGGCCTGGGCCTGCCGATCGCCCTTCAGACGGTCGGCGCTCATGGAGGGCATCTGTTCGTCGAGAGCGTGGAGGGGATCGGCTCGGCGTTCCATGTCCTGCTTCCCGAGGCATACGAGGCGGAGGATTCGGCGACGCTTCCCGCGCCGATGGCTCCGCGCGAGATCCCCGCGGACATCCTGCTGGTTGAAGACGACGAGGGCGTCGCAGCCGGACTGATCGCCAGCTTCGAGGACGCCGGCGCCTCCCCAGCTCTCGCAGCCACCGGCGCCCGCGCCATCGAGATCCTCAGGGGTCACCGGCCCGACGTCGTCGTGCTCGACGTCGGCCTGCCCGACATGGACGGCGCGGCCGTCTGCGAGCAGGCCCTGTCGATCTGGCCCGGCCTGCCGGTGATCTTCTCCACCGGCCACGGCGATGCCGTCCGTCTCGGCCGCTTCCTCGCCCGCCCCCACGTCCGCTTCCTGACCAAACCCTACACGTTCGACGAGCTGCTTGACGCGATCCACGACGCGACCGCCGCCGCCGCAGCAGCCGCGGCGGCAGCCGTCGATCGCAGGCCTCCTTCGGCGTGAAGCCCCTCTCGGTCATCGTCGTGGGTGGAGGAGTCAGCGGTCTGACTTGCGGCGTGAGGCTTCTCGAGCTCGGCCATCGCGTTTCACTTCTCGCCGAAGCGATGGGTACCGCGACGACCTCCGGGGTCGCGGCGGCCCTCTGGTTTCCCTACCGGGCGTGGCCCGTCGAGAAGGTGACCGAATGGGGTCTGAGGAGCCTCGATCGGTTCCGAGCGCTCGCCGACGACCCGGCAACGGGAGTTGCTTTCTGCGAGGTCGTCGAAGTCCTCGAGGGTGTCGATGACGATCCGGGATGGCGCGCGCTGATGGAGGGATTCCGGCCGGCCCGGTCGGACGAGCTCGCCGGGCCGTACCGCGCGGGCTGGGCACTCCGGCTCCCCATGATCGAATCGGACCTCTATCTCCCGTACCTCGAGCGGCGGTTCCGCGAGGGCGGAGGGACGATCCGGATCGGGTCGATCCGCGACTGGAGCGAGCTTCCGGCGGCGGATGCCGTCGTCAACTGCGCGGGCCTCGGGGCGAGGCAGCTCTGCAGCGACCCGGCGCTCGTTCCCGTTCGGGGACAGGTGCTGCGCGCGTCGAGAGGGGGGATCGAGCGCGCGGTCGTGGACGAGGGGGGAGCGGGTCACGCCACGTACGTCATTCCAAGGTCAAAGGACGTCGTTCTGGGAACGACGACCGAGCCGGGCCGCGCGAATCTCGATCCCGATCCCGGCCAGGTCGCGGACATCCGGCAACGATGCGAGCGTCTGGAGCCGCGCACGGCGGCGCTGGTCGTGCTCGAAGTGAAGGTCGGGCTGCGGCCGGGACGTCCCGAAGTGAGGGTCGAAGCCGAGCAGATCGGGGGAAGGCTCGTGATCCACGACTACGGCCACGGCGGGTCGGGCTTCACGCTCTCGTGGGGCTGTGCGGAAGAGGTGGCGAATCTGCTTCGCGGAGGTCCCCCTGTCGAATGACGGGAGAGAAACAACGAATGACGGGGTAGGGAAAGGGGTCTCTGGCGTTACTCCTCAAATAGAGCGCAAATGCTCCATGTGGAGACCGCTAGTTTGGAAAAACCGACCTGCTACGTCCGATTCGACGCGGCCGGCAAGACCGTCGTGTGGACGAACTGCCCCGGTTGTGGTCACGAAATCATCATCCACCCGCAGCCTGGAAGCCCGAGCCATCAGCGGCCGTGGTTCGAGCTCCGCTGCGGAGGATGCGGCCGCACGCCGCGCGAGATCGCCGAGCATGAGGAGGAGCGGGGCTAGCTGCAGGTAGGCCGCTCGCGGGCCTCCTGACGAGGTACAGCGGGAAGCCTCGGAGCGGCGCGCGCGAATCGTTCCTCCATTCCCGCCACGGTAGAGAGCGCATCCGATCTCGCGAACAGGCTGACCGACCTCGAAGTGTTCGAACTGCCCGACGATTACTTCGATTCGTATCAGCAGCGGATCATGGCCGTGAGCGAGGCCGACGTGCAGCGCGTGGCGGCCAGGTACGTCGATCCGGACAAGGGCGCGATCGTCATCGTCGGCAGGAGCAGCGAGATCCGGGCGCCCCTCGGGCAGCTCGGAGTCCCCGTCAGCGTGGTCGACGTCGACGGCGTGCCGGTCTCGGAGTGAGCCGAAGGCAGGAACCGGTGAAAGCGGGGGGCCCGGTGTCTCCGTCGGGGAGGCTCCGGGCATCGCGGGCCTCAGCCGACACCGACCGGGAGCCGAATCGCCTCTCCTGGACTGGCCGACTCCCGAACTCCTACACTGTTCTCATGATCGAGCGAGGTTTGGGCGTTCTTTTCCTCATCTCGGCGCTGGCGAGCCCCGGTCTCGCCGCGGAGGCGGCGACCGAGGGGACGGGCCTCTGCGACCTGCTCGTCGCGACGCCGCTCGCCCCGGCCGGCGGAGCCGAGACTGGAAGTGTGGTGACGTTTCGCTGGCGGGGTCCCGAGCTCGGGTCCGATCGTCTCCCGTTCGATCTGCAGCCGGAGTACTCCGTATGGGTCTCGCGGAATCAGGAGCCGTTCGTTTTCGTCGGCTCGACGGCCGAGACGGTCCTGACGCGCTTCATACCCGCAGGGTCGTACGGCTGGTTCGTCGGAGCGAGCGTGCGAGGCTGCCGCTCGCAACGGTCGGCCGTGGCGAGGTTCGTCGTGCCGGTGCGAGAGGTCTGCCCGACCGATGCTCCGCTGCTGGTCGCACCGGCCGACGGGTCGAGCGTCGACGGACCGGCCGTCGACCTGGTCTGGACCAACGTCGAGGAGGCGGAAGGCTACGTCGTGTGGCTGCAGCGCGATCCCGACGCGTCGATCCGCGCCGTTCTGACGCGCCGGCTGGCGAGCCGGCTCGATCTGCCGGATGGGGCGTTCGGATGGCGGGTCGAGGCGCTCGTCCCGGGCTGTCCGCCGATCTCCTCCACTCGCGAGCGATTCGGTGTCGAAGGATGCGGCCTCGCGCGTCCCATCCCGCTCACCCCCCCCGATGGAATTGCCGGCCTCCCGTCGCCGATCACCTTCCGATGGACGGAGGTCGAGGGAGCCGAAGAGTACCGCCTCTACGGACTCAGCTCGCGGGGGCTTCTCGACGCCGACCCGGTGCTCCTGGGGACGAGCGCCGAAGGCTCGCTCGATCTCGATCTTCCGGAGGGAACGCTCGAGTGGTGGGTCGACGCGGTGGATGGAAGCGGCTGCCGGGCGTCCTCGTCGCCGCGCTCGTTGACCGTCGTGACGATTTCAGGCTGTCCGGCTCCCCGGACGCCGCGGATGGCTGGCCCGAGCCGCGTTTCGTCCGCTCAGACGTTCCGCCTCGGATGGACACCGATCCCGGCGGCGGGCTCGTACGAGCTCGAGGAGTCGACCGATCCCGACTTCGCTTCCCCGACCGCGCTTCCGGCGCAGAGCGCCCCGATCGCATCACTCGAGCGTTCGGTCGAGGTTCCGACCCTGTTTCACTATCGGGTGCGGGCAGTCAGCTCGTGCAGTGACGACAAGTCGGCGTTCAGCCCTCCGGTGTCGGTTCGGGTCGTTCCGGAGCTCGAGTCGGTCGATGCGACGACCGCGGCGACGGCGACTGCATCGGTGGGGCTCTGCCTCGTGGGCGAGCGTTTGCGGCGCTGTTCCGAGGGGGAGACGGGCGACAACGAGGCGGCGGCGGAGGTGAGCCTCGCGGCGGATCGTCCGTGGATCACGATCGCTCCCGCGACGGTCACGTTCCCCCCGCGGGGGAGGGCGACGGTCACGCTGACGGCGGAGGCGCGAGGTCTCCCGCTCGGTACGAACCGCGCGAGCGTGACGGCGACGCCGCTCGCCGGATCGAAGAGCGCATCGCAGACGACGGGGGGCTCGGTGACGGTCTCGCTCAGTCTCGTGACGCCGGTCGCGGCGGTGCCCGGAAGCGCGCCGACGCCTTCGACGCTCGTCATTCCGGCGGTCGCTCATGCCGACGGCGTCGACTCCACATGGGAGAGCGATCTTCGCCTGCTCAACGTCTCGCCGGCCGCGATCCGCTACGAGCTTTCGTTCACCCCCTCCGGGTCCGACGGCAACCTCTCCGGAAAGAGCACGCAGGTCGACGTCGCGCCGGGAGCCACGCTCGCGCTCGACGACGTCGTCGAAACCTGGTACGGCGCCGAGGGCGCGATCGGCTCGCTCGCCATCCGGCCACTCGACGAGCCTTCCGGCTTCCTCTCGTCGGCGCCCGCCAGCATCGCCTCGAGCCGGACGTTCAACCTCTCTTCCGGCGGCACCTTCGGGCAGTTCATCCCCGCGATCCGGATCGCCGACTTCATCGGAGCCGTCGCCGACGGCGGCGAGCCGGCACCGCTGCGCCTCCAGCAGATCGCCCAGAACGATCTGTTCCGCACCAACGTCGGCCTCGTCGAGGGTGCCGGCGAGACGGCGTCGGTCGAGATCGCCGTCTTCGATCGTTCCGGGACGCGGCTCGCAATCCATCCGGTCACGCTTCTGCCGCGCGAGCATCGCCAGTTCGATCAGTTCCTGAGCGAGACTCTCGGACTGACGCTCGACGACGGACGGATCGAGGTCTCCGTCCAGTCGATGACCGGACGCGTGACCGCCTACGCCTCGAGAATCGACAACCGAACGGGCGATCCGTTCGTGGTCTTCGCGAGCCCTCCCTCCGCGGAGCTTCCCTCGAAATGGGTCGTGCCGGGCGTTGCGGCGCTCGACACCGGGCAGGCGAACTGGCGCACCGACGTGCGAATCCACAACGGAGGTCAGGAGCCGGTCGAGGCGACGCTGACCTTTCATCCGCAGGATGCCGGGTCCCCGATGACCGCGTCCGTTCAGATCGCGCCCGGCGCGATCGCGGCACTCGACGACGTCCTCGTGTCGACCTTCGGAGTCGCGAACGTGGGCGGCGCGTTACACGTCGAGACCGAAGAGCCGGCCGACCTGACCGTGACCGCCCAGACCTACAACCTCGGCTCGGCCGGAACCTTCGGACAGTTCATTCCGGCGGTCACGCTGGAGCAGGCGGTCCCCGTCGGTGGACGGACACTGCAACTGCTCCAGGTCGAGGAGTCGGACCGTTTCCGCACCAACCTCGGTCTGGCCGAGGTGAGCGGACATTCGGTGACGGTCGAGATCTCGGCCGTCGTTCCGGAGTCGACGGTCATTCCCAAGGCGATGGTTCAGCTCTCGCCCAACGAATTCCTTCAGATCAACGGCATCGTCCGGGAGCTCAATCTCCCGTCGACCTACAACGGGCGGATCGCGGTGCGCGCGATCAGCGGCTCCGGAAGGGTCACGGCGTACGCCTCGATGATCGACAACGTGACGCAGGATCCGACCTACGTTCCGGCGCAGTAGAGGATGGGGCGGCGGGAACGGGACGGGGCCGGATGGGAGCGAGGCAGCCGGATCCCGGCCGCCCTGGTCTCGGCGTCGATCCCCTTGTCACCCGCGGTCGATTCCCCGATACTCGGACCGCCCATGAGAGCCGAGGGGAGCCGGTGAGAACGAGGAGACGGGTCGAGGCGGCCGTGGCCGGGCTGCTGCTGGCTGCGATCGTGCTGTCGTGCGAGGGGGGCGCGCGTCTCGAGGAGGACCGGGAGAAGGTCCACGTCGGGATCGTGTTCGACATCGGGGGGAAGGACGACCGGTCGTTCAACGCGGCGGCATGGGAGGGGGCCCGTCGCGCGGGGGAGGAGCTTCCGATCGTGCTGCGGGACGTGGAACCGGGCGATCCGACCTCGATCGAGCCGGCGATGCGGGCATTCGCCGAGCGCGGTTACGACCTGATCATCGGCGTCGGGTTCGCGCAGACGCCGATCATGGAGTCGGTCGCGCGCGACTATCCCGGGATCGATTTCGCGATCATCGACGGGGTCATCGACCTGCCGAACGTCGCCTCGCTCGTCTTCAAGGAACACCAGGGATCGTATCTGGTGGGGATGATCGCGGCACACGCCACGAAGAGCGGAGTGCTCGGATTCATCGGAGGGATGGACATCCCGCTGATCCGCAAGTTCGAGGTCGGATACGAAGAGGGAGCGAAGAGCGTCGATCCCGAGATCCGGGTGATCGACAACTACGTCGGGGTGACCGACGTCGCATGGAACAATCCGGGGAAGGGAAAAGAGCTCGCGATCGCCCAGATCGGGCGCGGCGCCGACGTGATCTTCACTGCGGCCGGCAACTCGGGGCTGGGCGCGTTCGACGCGGCCGAGCAGTACGGCAGGTACGTCATCGGCGTCGATTCCAACCAGAACTGGGTCAAGCCGGGATACGTCCTGACGAGCATGGTCAAGCGAATCGACAACGCCGTCTATCAGACCATCGAAGACAGGATCGCCGGCGAGTTCCGGGGAGGGGTGCACGTCTACGGGCTCGAGAACGACGGGGTGGGCTATGCGCTCGACGAGTACAACCGGGACCTGATCCCGGCCGAGATCATCCGTGAAGTCGAGGAGGCGAAGAGAAGGATCATCGCGGGGGAGATCGTGGTGACCGACGCCATGGCGGAGGGAGCGTCGTAGTGCTGGAGCTTCGTGAGGTGACGAAGCGTTTCGGTCGGGTCCTCGCGAACGACCGCGTGTCGCTGGGAGTGCGCTCGGGGACGATCCACGCGATCGTGGGCGAGAACGGAGCGGGGAAGTCGACCGCGATGCGGATCGCCTACGGCTTCTATCGGGCGGACCAGGGATCGATCTCGATCGACGGGCGGATCGTCGAGATCCGCAATCCGCACGATGCGATCGCGGCGGGCATCGGCATGGTTCACCAGCACTTCATGCTGATCGACACGATGACCGTGACCGAGAACATCGTTCTGGGGGCGGAACCGGGAGGCGTCGCGCTGGACCTCGAACGCGCGGGGGCGCGCGTCCGCGAGCTGTCGAGCGCGTTCGGGCTCGCGATCGACCCGAAAGCGCGAATCGAAGACCTCTCGGTCGGCCAGCAGCAACGGGTCGAGCTGCTGAAGGCACTCTACCGGGAAGCGTCGATCCTCATCCTCGACGAGCCGACCGCCGTCCTCACTCCCCAGGAGGTCCAGGAGCTCTTCGCCATCCTCCGCTCCATGCGCGACCAGGGCAAGACGATCGTCATCATCACCCACAAGCTCTCCGAGGTGCTCGCTCTTTCGGACGAAGTGACGGTGATGCGCGACGGCAGGGTGGTGGGGCGACGGATCACCCGCGAGACCACCGCCGCCGATCTCGCCCGGCTCATGGTCGGCCGCGAGGTCCTGCTCCGTGTGGAGAAGGGCCCGGCGAGTCCGGGAGAGCCGGTCCTCGAGGTCCGCGATCTGCGCGTCACGGCGCAGGACGGTTCGCCTCGCGTCGACGGCGTCTCGTTCGAGGTGCGGAGAGGCGAGATCGTCGGAGTCGCGGGCGTCGAGGGGAACGGCCAGACCGAGCTCGTCGAGGCGATCGCCGGCCTCGTACATCGAGGCCGGGTCGCGGGAAGCATCCGGTTCGCAGGACGCGAGATCGCCGGCGCCTCCCCGCGGGAGCGACGCGAGCTCGGCATCGCCCACGTCCCCGAGGATCGCCATCGCCGCGGCCTGATCCTCGAGCTCGACCTCAGAGAGAACAGCATCCTCGGCGTTCACGACCGCCCGGAGCTCAGCCGAGCCGGCGGTCTGCTGGACCGCCGCGCGATCCTCGAAAAAACCACCCGCATCCTCACGGCGTTCGACGTCCGCCCCCCCGACCCGGAGCTGCCCGCCCGAGCGCTGTCGGGAGGCAACCAGCAGAAGCTGGTCATCGGCCGCGAGCTCGACGCCGGCCCCCGCCTGGTGCTCGTCGCCCAGCCGACGCGCGGGGTCGACATCGGGGCGATCGAGTTCATCCACGGCAAACTGATCGAGCTCCGCGATGCAGGTTGCGCCGTGCTGCTCGTGTCGGCCGAGCTCGAGGAGGTGACTTCCCTCTCCGACCGGCTCCTCGTGCTCAGAGAAGGAACGATCGCCGGACTCGTCGACCCGGCGTCGACGCCGACCGAGACGATCGGCCTCATGATGACCGGCGGCGCGAAGCGGGGAATGAAATGAGGAAGACGCTCGGGCGGGCGGCCGTGCCTCTTCTGGCCATCGCGGCCGCATTCGCGCTCGGCGCGATCATCGTCGTGCTGATCGGCGACGACCCGGTGGAGACCTACCGGCTCCTGATCGGCAGCGCCCTGTCGTGGCCCGACGGGATCGGCTACACGCTGTTCTACGCTACGCCGCTCATCTTCACCGGCCTCGCGGTCGCGCTGGCGCTCCACGCCGGGCTCCTGAACATCGGCGCCGAGGGACAACTCTACGTCGGAGCGTTCGCCGCGGCGTGGGTGGGAATCGTGCTGGCGGGACTCTCGCCGTGGGTCCTCGTTCCCCTCGCCATGTTCGCCGCGGCGGCCGCCGGAGGCGCGTGGGGGGCGGTTCCGGGATGGCTCAAGGCGCGGTTCGGTGCCCACGAGGTCATCAACACGATCATGATGAATTTCATCGCGGTCGCGCTGACCAGTTACTTCACGCAGTACCACTTCAAGGAAGCCGGTGATCCGATCATGCAGACGGGTCCGATCGGAGAGGGCGCCCGGATCGCCCGGCTCGGCGGCTTCATCCCCGGCCTGCCCGAACGGATTCCGCTGAACGTTTCGTTCCTCATCGCCATCGCCGCCTGCATCGCCGTCAGCATCTTCCTCTGGCGGACGCGCTGGGGGTACTCCCTGCGCGCCACCGGAGCGAATCCCGCCGCTGCCGAGTACGGAGGGATCCGGACGGGAAGACAGATCATCATCGCGATGACCCTCTCGGGGGCGCTCGCGGGGATGGTCGGCATCGGCGAGGTCCTCGGATATCGCTATCGTTTCTACGACGGTTTCTCGGCCGGCTACGGCTTCACCGGGATCGCCGTTGCGCTGCTCGCGCGCCGCAGCCCACTCGGAGTGTTTCTCGCGGCGCTCCTGTTCGGCGCGCTGCTCCGCGGCGGTCTGTTCGTCGACATCTTCACCGAGAAGGTGTCGAAGGACCTGGTGCTGGTGCTCCAGGCGATCATCATCATCTTCGTCGCGTCGGCCGCCGGCTTCAGACTTCCGTTCACCGGGTCGTCGAAAGGGGAGGGGAAGGTCTGATGGACGAGGTCTTCAGCTTCGCGCTCGTTCTGTCGACCATCCGGCTGGCCACGCCGCTGCTGCTCGCCGCGCTCGGAGGGATGTTCTCGGAGCGGGCGGGGGTGATCAACATCGCGCTCGAGGGACTGCTTCTGGCGGGGGCGTTCACGGCGGCAACGGTCACGCACTTTTCGGGAAACCCGTGGATCGGGCTGATGGCGGCGATCGGGGCCGGCGTGGCGGTTGCGGCGATCCATGCGCTCGCCACGATCCGGTTCAAGGCGGATCAGGTCGTCACCGGGACCGCGATCAACATCCTCTTCCTCGGCGTGCCCGCGCTGCTGAGCGGCGCCTTGTTCGATTCGACCGGGGCGACCCCGCAGATTCCGCAGCGGAACCTGCTGCAGATGGCCCCGATCGTCCTCGCGTTCGGGCTGGTTCCGCTGAGCTGGTGGGTGCTGAACCGCTCGCGCTTCGGACTGAGGCTGCGGGCCGTGGGCGAGAACCCGGAGGCCGCGGACGCGGCCGGTGTGAGGGTCGAGGCGATCCGGTGGGCCGGAGTGCTGCTCTCGGGAGCCCTCGCCGCCATCGGCGGAGCGTACCTGTCGGTCGGCCAGTCGTCGCTGTTCACCAGGAACATGAGCGCGGGCCGGGGATTCATCGCGCTCGCGGCCCTGATCTTCGGCAAGTGGCGCCCGGTCCAGACGATGCTCGCGTGCCTGCTGTTCGGTCTCGCGGAGGCGGTCGCGATCCAGATGCAGGGGGTCGCCGGGATCCCGGTCCAGTTCATTCAGATGATCCCGTATCTGCTGACGATGATCGTGCTGGCGGGGTTCATCGGCAGCTCGCGCGCACCGAAGGCTCTCGGCATCCCGTATCAGAAAGAGAGCTGAGCCGCGAGCCGGAGGGCGATGGAGATCAGTCCGGGGGCTGCTGGTGGAAGCGCTCGTCGTCGCGGACGATCTCGTCCAGCCGGGCCCGCAGCCGCTGGATCTCGTCGATCGCCGCCAGCAGAGTGGAGCGGAGCTCGTGAATTGGCGCTTCGTCGGCGCTGTGCGACCGGATGACCGATTCGAGCTCGGCGCTGTGCGACACGGTCGATTGAAGGGAGACGGAGATCCCGAGAAGGAAGCAATTGCCGCAGAGTTTCCGCTCGTTCACCTGAACGACAGGAGCCACTCCGCAGCCGATGCAGACCTCTTCGGCATTGGCCATCGGTGGATGTTCCGGATGAGACGCCCGGCCTTCCATAAGGAGATACGCCGCACTTCCGCGAAAGTTGCTCTTACGCTCCGTCGCTGGAAAGATGTAACAACAGAGCCGGACGTCGCGGTGAAACAGATCCATGAATGTCCGGCATCATCTCGTCATGGCGGATGAACGACTCGTCACTCATCGCACGGTGGATGAAACGGCCGGTACGATCGATCGCCTCGGGTCGCTGCTGCGCGGCGCGCGCGTGGTGGCGCTGACCGGAGCGGGATGCAGCACCGAGTCGGGGATTCCCGATTATCGGGGGCCCGACGGAGCGTGGCACACGAGGCGCCCGATGCCGTACTGGGAGTTCATGCACGACGAGGCTTCGCGGGCGCACTACTGGGCGCGCTCGTTCCGGGGATGGGACCGGTTCGCCTCCGCCGGGGCGAACCAGGGACACCGCGCGCTCGCCCGTCTCGAGCGGGAAGGATGCATCGACCGGGTCATCACCCAGAACGTCGACGGCCTTCATCAGGCGGGAGGCTCGAGACGCGTGCTCGAGCTCCACGGAACGAACCACCGCGTGATCTGCCTCGGTTGCGGCGATCGGATCGGGCGGAGCGAGATGCAGCAGCGCCTCGCTGCGGCCAACCGAGGCTGGCTCGCCGAGCCTCGCGCCTGGCGGCCCGACGGCGACGACGAGCTCGACCGCGAGCTCACCCGGGATTTCCGCGTCCCCTCCTGTGCGCTCTGCGGCGGCGTGCTCAAGCCCGACGTCGTGTTCTTCGGAGAGAACGTCCCCCGGGAGCGCGTCGGAGAGGCGATGGACGGCATTCTCGCGGCCGACGTTCTGTTCGTGATCGGCTCCTCGCTCGCCGTCTGGTCGGGCTACCGCTTCGCCCTCGCCGCGGCACGAGGCTCGATTCCGATCGCGATCCTCAACCTCGGTCGGACCCGCGGTGACGATCTCGCGACGTTCAAGCTCGAAGCGCCCTGCGGCGAGGCATTGAGTCGTCTGGCAGGCGCGCTCGCGAGCTGAGCCGGCCTCCAGGCCGGGTCAGGTGCCCAGCGATTCGCGCAGCGCCTGAAGCTCTCGACGAAGCTCCTCGACCTCCCGCTCCAGCTTCTCGACGCGTCCGGTGAGCGACTCGGCGATCGGAGCCGCCGGGGTCGGAGCTTCGGGCTCGCTACCGGCGTCACCGCCGACTAGGTGCCTCCAGCGCGCTTCCTTCTGCCCGGGGCGGCGCCCGAGGAGGCGGACGAGCGCCTCGTCACCCCGGGCCAGGTCGCCGAGCTCGGCCTCCAGCCGCTCGATCGACTCGAACCGGTGGAGGCGCTCGCTCCGGCCGCGAAGCTCGCCCGCGGTCTGCGGTCCGCGCAGCAGCAGCAGCGCCAGCAGGGCCCTGGTCGGCGGCGCCAGACCCCACCTTCCGTCCAGGCGGTGGTCGTATCGGAGCGCTCGGCCTCCATGGATCTCCCAGACGAGCTGGAGCTCCTGGAGTCGCGACATCGCCGAGCGGACCTGCTCGTCGGAGAGCTCCATGACCGGATCGCGGTTCGATTTCTGATTGCAGGCCGTGACGAGGGAGTTGAGGGTGAGGGGATACGCCTCCGGCGTGGAGAGCTGTTTCTCGAGCAATGCCCCGAGAGCGCGGATCTCGATCGCGTCGAGTGGGCGTTCGATGTGCACGAGGGTCTCCTTAGTGTCGTTCGCGCGGATCGTATCAGCAGCGAGGGAACGCGGAGCGACGGGGGCGGAGCGACACGCGCGGCCGGCCCGCTTTCCTGTAGCATTTCATCGATGCCGCAGATCGAGATCGCGCCCGGACTCGCCATTCCGGATCAGGAGCTGCGGTACGTCGCTTCGCGCAGCGGAGGCCCGGGAGGACAGAACGTGAACAAGGTCAACAGCCGGATCACTCTGCTGTTCGACGTCGCCGCATCCCCAACCCTGGACGCCGCCCAGAAAGAGAAGATCTCCGCGCGTCTCCGCTCACGGATCAACCGCGATGGCATCCTTCAGGTCTCCTCGCAGCGCCATCGCGATCAGGGGATGAATCGCGCCGCCGCCCTCGAGCGCTTCATCGAGCTCCTTCGAGACGCCGTCACCGATGCGCCGCCCCGGAGGAAGACGCGCACTCCGCGCGCCGCGAAACGCAGACGGATCGAGGAGAAGAAGAAGCGCGGCATGCTGAAGGCGCTTCGCGGACGAAAGCTCGAGTAGTGGACTGTAACGACAGAATCAGTAGCAGATGGCGCCGGTATCGGCGGCGTGAGCGAGGCGCGGCGACGCAGGCATAGCGGGACTATGCTGAGGAGCCGCAACGAAGCTCACGGCGTCGAGACCAAGCCAGGTGCTACTG
>DATKCD010000144.1:0-28695 GCA_035544735.1 Thermoanaerobaculia bacterium | reverse complement strand
GGGCGGGGCGCTACGGCTCAGGCGGACTCTGCTCTTGAAAATTCGACCTCATCCGGTACACTGGTACGGTCCAATCCGGTACCAGGGGAGACGCCCAGGGATATGTCGGCTCGAGCGGGGTTTGGCGGGGTGGTGTGCTTGTCCGCGGTGATCGCGCTGGCGGGAGGGGGGTGCGCGAGTGTCGCCCCGCAGCCGCAGCCCACGACCGCGGATACGGAGATCGACCGCCTGGTCGCCGACCTCGAGCACGATCTGGCGCGGATCCGCGCCCGGGAGCCTCGCAGCTATGGCGCTCGAGAGTCCGCGCCGGGCGGCGGAAGTCGGTTCGAAGGCTCGATCCTGAGCAAAGAGACTCTCCTGTCGTCCCTCATTCTCCCGGTGGCCAACCTGCATCCGCGAACCCTCAGCGACTCGTGGGGAGCGCCGCGCGACGGCGGTCGCCGGCGGCACCGCGGAATCGACATCTTCGCCCCTCGCGGCACCCCGATCGTCGCGGTGGCCGACGGAGTGGTGACCTACATCGGGAACCAGCCGAAAGGTGGTCGTTGTCTCTGGCTGGCGACCGAGACGGGCCTCTCGTTCTACTACGCCCATCTCGATCGATGGGCGCCCGGCCTGTACGAGGGGATGTCGGTCCGGCAGGGAGTGACGCTCGGATTCGTCGGAAATACCGGGAATGCCCTCACGACGCCGCCCCATCTGCACTTCTCGGTCGTCGATGGAGACGACTCGGTGAATCCCTATCCGATCCTTCGCCGCGCCTCGCGCGCGTCCGCGCGCCCGTTGCTGAGCGGCGGCCTTGCCGCTGGCGGATCGTAGCTCCTCCCTCCCGACTCGTTCGGACTCCGGCTCAACGGACGCTTCCGAAGACGCTTCCGAGGCGCCGGAGATCGCCGGCGATCGGAGCGGAGGCGATCCGACGGCCCGTACCGGGATCGATCCACGGCAGCCCCAGCTCGCGAAGCGGTGCGAGAACGAAGGAGCGGTCGCGGTAGCGGGGATGCGGGACTCGGAGCTCCCGTGAGTCCTCGATGCGGGCTCCGTAGAGGATGAGATCGAGGTCGATCGTGCGCGGCTCGTTGCGAACGCGCCGTTTCCGCCCCATTCCGCGCTCGATCCGGTGCATCGCGTCGAGCAGGGCGGGCGCTCCGAGCCGCGTCCAGCCCGCGACGACCATGTTGAGAAACGGTCCGGATCCCGCGGGAGCGTCGACCGGAGCCGTCTCCCAGACGCTCGAGAGGCGCGCGAGGCGCACCAAAGCTCCGACCTCGGCGATGGCGCGCCGCAGGTGGGTCCGGCGGTCTCCGAGATTGCTCCCGAGGGCGATCACGACCGGGGTCATGAGGAGGGCGGCGGCGGGGAGCCGACGCTGATCTGGTTCGAGAGCTCGTCGCGGTCCTCGCCGCCGGCGTGCGGAAAATGCTGGGCGAGCCGCTCCCCCACTTCCCGCACGGCGTCGATCAACCCTTCGGTCATCTCCCCCTTCCGGAAGTGCTCGACCATGTGAGCCGCGACCGCTTCCCAGAACGCGGTCCCGACCTTTTCATGGATTCCGCGGTCGCCGATGACGGCGAACTGCTGCTCCTTCGCCGCGAGAAAGATCAGAACCCCGTTCCTCAGCGCCGTCCTCGTCATGCCGAGCCGCTCGAACGTCCGCTCGGCCAGCCGTTGCACCTCGCGCCCATGGGCGCTCGGCTCGAGATGAACGCGGATCTCCGCGGAGCTCGCCGCTTCCGCTTTCGCGATCGCCGCCTCGACGGCCTCACGATCGATGTGCGCCACCAGATCCTTCTGTTTCATTGCCGTTTGATGGTCGATGTTCGCAATCGTTGATGACACTCGCTGACGCCGCTCGGTGATGCGCGATCGACGTCGAATGAATGATCTATCGATCCTCAATCATCAACCATCGATCCTCA
The DNA here is from genome assembly GCA_035544735.1 of Thermoanaerobaculia bacterium. GTDB lineage: Bacteria > Acidobacteriota > Thermoanaerobaculia > Gp7-AA8 > Gp7-AA8 > DATKCD01. The sequence continues at coordinate 26,776 of DATKCD010000144.1, read as the reverse complement.
ATCATCAATCATCAATCATCAATCATCAATCATCAATCATCAATGCCTTTCAATGCCTTTCATGCCTTTCAATCATCAATCCTCAATCATCAATGCCTTTCATGCCTTTCAATCATCAATCCTCAATCATCAATGCCTTTCATGCCTTTCAATCATCAATCATCAATCATCAATGCCTTTCAATGCCTTTCAATCATCAATCATCAATCATCAATCATCAATGCCTTTCAATGCCTTTCACCAGCTTCCGCTGGCGCCTCCTCCTCCGAAGCCTCCGCCACCGCCCGAGAACCCGCCGAACCCTCCCCCGCCGAAGCCTCCCCCTCCGAATCCCCCTCCGTGCCGTCCGCCCCACGTCGCACCCCCGCCGAGGAACGGCAGCCAGCAGGCGGGCCAGAGGCATCCGCGGAGCGCGCCGCGGGAGGAGAGCGGTCCCAGTACGAAGATGAACAGCAGCGGGATCAGCAGGAACACCCAGAACGGGACGCGAATCCCTCCCGCTGGTCCGGTCGCGGCGGGAGTCGGCTCCTCACCGCGCTCGATCAGGGCGATCAGCCTCTCGGTCGCCCGGTCGAGCCCTTCGCCGAACTCGCCCCGTCGAAACGCCGGCACGAGCTCCTGCCGGATGATCCGGGACGAGATCGCGTCGGTCACGGTGTCTTCCAGGCCGTATCCGACCTCGATGCGGACCAGGCGGTCTTCGGGGAAGACGAAGAGGATCAGCCCGTTGTCGTACTTCCTCTGTCCGACCTTCCAGCGCTCTGCGGCGCGGATGCTGAAGTCCTCGAGCGAGTCTCCCTCGAGGGACGGCAGGATATAGACGATGACCTGGGCTCCGGTACGCTCCTCGAGCCCGCGGAGCCTGGCGTCGAGCCGGTCGAGCTCGGCCGGGTCGAGAACGCCGGCGCGGTCGGTGACCCATCGCGTCGGGGGAGGCGGCACCTCGAGACCGCGCACGCTCGCCGCCGCGAAGATGAAGGCCGCAAGGGCGATTTGCACGGTTCGTCTCATGGCGCGGACGGGCACTGCCTCGACCGGGAAGGGTGAACGTCGCGAAAACGCGTTCCCCCTCACTCGATCCGGGGCGGCGGAGCTGCGAGGATCGATTACGGCTGCTCTGCCGGCTGGCTGAAGTCGAATCCGACGTCGGGCGGCTGATCGGCCCCTGCCTCCGCCTGGAAGTACTCCTTCCGCACGAAGCCGAGAATCCTCGCGATCAGGTTGGCGGGGACCCTTCGGATGGCGGTATTGAATGCCTGGGCGGCCTGGTTGTAGCGCATGCGCTCGACGGTGATCCGGTTCTCGGTCCCCTCGAGCTGCGACTGGAGCTCGAGGAAGTTCTGGTTGGCTCGAAGCTCGGGATAACGCTCGACGACCACGAGCAGGCGCGAGAGGGCGCTCGTGAGGCCGGCCTGCACCTGCTCGAACTGCCGGAATGCCTCCGGGTTCTCGGTGACCTCCGAGCCGATCTGCATCTGACCGACTCGCGCACGCGCCTCGATGACGTTCTGCAGGGTGGTGCGCTCGAAGTCGGCCGCCCCCTGGACGGTGCGGACGAGGTTGGGGATCAGGTCGGCGCGCCGCTGGTAGACGTTCTCGACCTGGGCCCACTGCTGGGTGACGGTCTCCTCGAGAGTGACGAGGCGGTTGTACACGCCGACGGCGAAGAGGATGAAGACGACGACGGCGACGAGAATCACGCCGAGGCATCCGAGCAGAATCGCACCTTTTTTCACGGCGTCGTGTCTCCTGCCCGAGGATCGGCGTCACTCCTCGTCGTCATCGTCGTCATCGTCCTCGGCAACCTGCTCGGTCTCACCTTCCTCGGCGACCACGTCGTCTTCGGGCTCGACCGATTCCACCTCGGAGTCGAGCACCTCCTCGATGGGCACGACCTCGACGACGCGGCGGCTGCGCGAAGACGTCTTCACGGCGTCCTCGGCGTTCTTCTGATCGGCCCCGCACCTGGGGCAGATCGCCTGGGCCTTGCCGAGGTCGTAGAACTTGGTCTGACAACTATAGCAGCTGTGCTTTCTTCCGAGGTTGGCCATTCGACTTTCCGAGCTCTCCTGAAAAAGCGGCGAAACGTTAGCAACCAACCCCGGTCGATGTCAACGAAGCTCCGGCGTGGGCGCGGGGGGCGGAGCCGACGGCGGCGGAACGCCGGAGAGCGCGGCTCGTCGTCGCGCGCGCCGGACGCGCGGCTACTGGGACTTCGGGATGCCGGAGGCGGTCGAGGGAGACGTGCTGCCGCGCTCCTCGCGGGCGAGCATCTCCGATCTCGCGGCGGCGGCCCGTGCGGCGAGCTTCTCCGCCTCGGGAAACAACTGAAGCGCCCGGGATACCTGGTCGTCGCCTCGAAGCCTGTAGGGATAGGAGGCGTCGAATCCGAACTTCGCCGCGATGATCTCGGCCTGGAGCGCGCGCTCGAGCCAGGTGCGATCGGCGGGGTCGACGATCGCTTCCCGTACGTCCTCCCCCGGCGCGATCTCACGCTTATCGGCGAACGCGATGAACTCCTCGACGATCGCGGGCGTGACCTTCATGTCGCGGTTCAGCTCGGGATGCCTGGAGTAGTAATCGACTCCGAAGTTGAAGATCGTGCTCCGGACCTCGAGGAGCTGCAGGGTGCGCGAGAGCTCGCGCGGCTCGACGATCACGTCGGGCGTGATCCCGCCGCCTCCGTAGACCTTGCGCCCGGTGTTGGTCAGGAAGACCTCGCGCTCGGACAGATCCACTTCGTCGAGCAGCCGTCCGCTCCCGTCGGCGACGTAGTAATCGTAGACCGAGGTGTAGTCGCGCTGGATGTTCCTCCCGGCCGGCGTGAAGTACTTCGAAGTCGTCAGGGCCAGGCCGGCGCCGTACTGGAGCGTGTAGACGCTCTGCACCAGTCCCTTGCCCCAGCTCGTCGTGCCGATGACCAGGCCGCGGTCGTGGTCCTGAACCGCACCGGCGATGATCTCCGACGCCGAGGCGCTGCCGCGATTGATCAGAACGACCAGCGGAACGTTCAGCCGCATGTGGGTCCCGGGGGCGCGGAACTCCTGGAACGAGTCTGGCGTGCGCCCGCGGGTGTAGACGATCATGTCGCCCTTTTCGACGAAATGATCCGTGACGCCGACGGCCGCGTCGAGCAGTCCGCCCGGATTGCTCCGCAGGTCGAGCAGGAGCTTCTTCATCCCCGCCGCACGAAGCTTCGCGACGCTCTCGTCGAGCTCCCGCACGGTCGTGCGCGTGAAATCCTTGATCCGGATGTAGCCGACGTCCGGCCCGAGCATCAGCGCATACGAGATCGAGTTCGTCGGGATCGCTTCGCGGATGATCGTCATCGGAATCATCTCCTCGATCCCGACCCGCTTGATCTTGATGTTGACCGGCGTCCCCTTCGCCCCCTTGAGCCGGCTCACCACGTCGTCGAGCGACATCTCGTCCGTCGGCTCGTCCTCGACCTCCGCGATGATGTCTCCCGCCCGGATGCCCAGCCGCGACGCCGGCGTCCCTTCCAGAGGCGTGATCACCGTCACCTGGTTGTTCCGCTTCGTCACCAGGATCCCCAGACCGTAGAAGCTCCCCTTCTGCCGGTCCTGCATCTCCGAGTACGCCCGAGGCGCGAGAAACGACGAGTGCGGGTCGAGCGTTCGGATCATCCCGTCGATCGACGAATAGACCAGCTCCTCGGTCTCGAGCCTCTCCGGCGCCCACTGGGCCGCCGCATCGAGAAGATCGGTATACTCCCGAAGGCGCTGATGGACCTCGCCTTCGACCTGCGAGCCGAGCAGGGTCGGTCCGATCAGTCCGCCGGCGAGCGTCGCCCCGGCGACCGCGGCGGCGAGCGTGAGAGCGTATCCTCGGGTTCGAAGACGAGTTCGCGTCATAAGTATGACTCCAGAACGCCATTGTATTGTGGAGTATTCACGAGTCGGGGGGTGTTCCAATTCCGGGGCCAACCCCGGCTCCGGGCTGCGGTCTCCGGTCCGCCGCGCGGCCCCGGCCGGTTGCAGCCGCGCCAGAGGACGTCAATGTTCGGATCCCTCGGATTCCAAGAGCTCCTCCTGATCTTCGGCGTCGCGCTGCTGGTGTTCGGCCCGCGGAAGCTGCCCGAGATCGGGCGCACCGTGGGACGGGCCCTGGGCGAGTTTCGCCGCGCGACCCACGAGCTCAAGACCACTCTCGAGCAGGAAGTCCGGATCGAGGAGGAGAACGGACCGCTCGGCGTGGTTCGCACCCCCCCCTCCCCCGTCCCGGAGTCGAGCCCGACCGTCTCCCGCGGCTCCTCCCCCACCCCGGCCGAGCCGCACGAGCCAGCCCCCCCGGAAACCGAGCCGGCCGCGTCCGCCTCCCGCGAATGAGCGATCCGGCCACCGACGAGCGCCCCTGGGACGAGGACTCCGCCCTCCCCCGCATGTCGTTCCTCGGGCACCTCGAGGAGCTCCGCCGCAGACTCCTCTATTCGATGATCGCGCTCGTCGCCGGCTTCGCCGTCTGCTGGGCCTTCGCTCCGCAGATCTTCGCGAAGATCGAAGAGCCGATCATCTCTCTCCTTCCCCCGGGCGAGAAGCTCGCGTTCACCCGGCTGACGGCCCCGTTCTTCCTCTACATGAAGGTCGCCTTCTTCGCCGGGATCTTCGTCGCCTCTCCGATCGTGCTCTGGCAGGTCTGGAGGTTCATCTCGCCGGGCCTGTACCGGCGTGAGCGGCGATACGCCGCTCCGTTCATCGTCTTCTCGACTCTCTTCTTCATCGCGGGAGGGTGGTTCGGCTATCGCGTGGTCTTTCCGCTCGCGGCCGGGTTCTTCCTCGAGATGGGAGAGCAGTTCCAGCAGGTGATCACGATCGACGACTACTTCGGGTTCGCCAGCAAGATCATCCTCGGCATGGGGCTGGTCTTCGAGACGCCGATCCTGATCTTCTTCCTCGCCCGTCTCGGGATCGTCACTCCGGCGTTCCTGCTTCAGAAGTTCAAGTACGCGGTCGTCGCCATCTTCATCATCGCCGCCGTGATCACGCCGACACCCGACATCGTCACCCAGTCGGCTCTCGCGCTCCCGATGATCCTGCTCTACCTGCTCGGAATCGGAATCTCCTACCTCTTCGGCCGGCGCCACGATTCGTAGCCGGTACGAGCCCGCCACGTCGGGCAACGGGTGATGCCCGACTCCCCGGCGAAACGTGAAACGGATCGGGTCGGAAAAGGATCCGCTCAGTCCGGGACCGCCTGCCAGGCGAACCGCGCGATCTGCCACGCGCCACCGCTCCGTCGCAGAACGATCAGCCAGCGGTCGTGGACGCGCGTCCGTCCGCCGGTCGACTTCGAGACCAGGTACCCCAGCGTCTCTCCGCGGGCCCAGGCGAGCGATCCGTCGGTCTCGACCTCGTCGATCCGCGTCGCGAGCTCGACCCGCTGCTCGCGAACCAGGGCGCGGTAATGATCGGCGATCCGTGAGATTCCAGCGAGGACGGGCTGGCGATCGGGCATCAGGACCGCGTCGTCGGCATACTGCCCGAGGATGATCGGAACGTTTCCGGCATTCTCCGCCGCGATCAGCGCCTCGATGGCCTGGCGGACCTGGTCGCGCGCGGCGGACTCGGCGCGCCCGGTCGCACAGGCGAGCGCGAGCAGCATCGCGGCCAGGGGAAGGATCGCGCGCATCGGCTCGCACATTCTGGCGTCCGGATCGCGCCAGCGCAACCGCCCGCGGATCCCATGCGGCTCCGGCCAGACGCGAAGCATCGCGGTCCGGCGGGATCGGGTCGACTCCGCCCCCGCGGCTGGCGTACCCTTCGCCGCGATGGACGATCTCCGTTCGCGGTATCTCGTCTTCACGCGCGAGCAGTGGGCCCGCCTCCGGGGCGGGACGCCGCTGACCCTCTCCGAGCAGGACGTGGCCGAGCTCTCGGGGATCGAAGAGAAGCTCTCGCTTCGCGAGGTGGAAGAGGTCTATCTCCCTCTCTCGCGCCTCATGAATCTCCACATCGCCGCGGTCGGCGATCTCCACCGGGTGACCAGCCGATTCCTCGGCGCTCTGGCTCCCCGCGTGCCGTACCTGATCGCGCTCGCCGGCAGCGTCTCGGCCGGCAAGAGCACGACCGCGCGCATCCTCCGCACCCTCCTCTCCCGCTGGCCCGACCATCCCCGCGTCCATCTGGTCACGACCGACGGCTTCCTCTTCCCGAACCGCGTCCTCGAGCAGCGCGGCCTGATGGAGCGCAAGGGCTTTCCCGAGAGCTACGATCTTCCGAGCCTGATCCGCTTCGTCTCCGATCTCAAATCGGGGCGATTCCCCCTCCGCACACCCGTCTACTCCCATTTCCACTACGACATCCTCGAGGGGGAAGAGCTCGTCGTCGACGCCGCCGACATCGTCATCCTCGAGGGCCTCAACGTTCTCCAGAGCGGCCTCGCTCACACCGTATTCGTCTCCGACTACGTCGATTTCTCGATCTACGTCGATGCGCCGGAGGATCACCTCCGCGCCTGGTATCTCGACCGCTTCCGCAAGCTGCGCGAGACGGCGTTCCAGGACCCCGCCTCCTTCTTCCACGACTTCGCCCGGATGACCGCCGAGGAGGCGGAGTCGATCGCCACCGGCGTCTGGACTTCGGTCAACCTGGCGAATCTTCGCGAGAACATCGCCCCCACGCGCGAGAAGGCGACGCTCATCCTCGAGAAGGGAGCGGGGCACGCGATCGAACGCGTACTGCTGCGGCGGCTGTGAGCCGCGCAGGCGTCACGGCGCTGTGGAGATCGCACAGGCGGCCGCGATCTAATGGACGGTGGTCCGCGGTACGCGCCGCCGGCCGTGCGCACCTCACTCTCCGTACGCGGTGGTTGTCATGAGGGCGTTCTCCGCCTGGCGCGAATCGAGGCGGGTGTGCTGAACCACGATCGGTACGCTCGAGACGATCACGCTCGCGTAATCGATTCCCGGAGGGATCGGCTCCGGATCGCGAAGGTCGTTGAAGCGGAGGTGGAGCGTGCGGCGCGGCGCGACCTCGACGCGGTAGGGTCCCGCCGGCTCCCTGTCGCTGAAGAAGACGTGGATCTCGATCGCGGCCGTGCGGTCCGAGACGTTGAGGATGCACGCCGTCTCGTGGCTCAGCATCTCCGGCTCCGGCCCGTGACTCTCCTTCGGAATGTACCCCTCGGCGATCGCCCACCGGGTCCTGCCGATCGGCTGCATGCGTCCTCCCTTCTCTTGCGGGCTACGGGACGTCGCAACAGTGAGGCCAGGCCCCTCCCGGGCGGGCAGGGATCGTGAAACAGCGCGCGGTCCAGGGGGTTCGCATGAATCTGATCTGGATCGTCGTCGCCGTTCTTTTCGCGCTCTGGCTGGTCGGCCTGCTGTTCGGCGTCGTCGGCAGCATCATCCACATCCTGCTCATCGTGATCGTCGCCCTCGCGATCTACGGCTTCATCAAGCGCAGAGTCTGACCTTCGCGGTCGAAGGGGGTGCCCGGCGTCGCGCCGAGCGGCCCCGCGCGGACCACGCGCTCGAGGCCACCGGCGGCCGGGCCGGCGGCCGGCGCCCTTGAATCTGCGGCGGTGATGGCGGATAGTGTCTCCGCAAACCGGCGGATCGGAACCGGGCGCGAGTCTGGGACCCGCGAGCCCCGAGGTGGCCCGATCCGTGAGAGGTGGTATGACGGAACCGGGCCATCACCCCACACACACCCATCCGGAGCGCTGGGGCACGCGGATCGGCGTGATCCTCGCCGTCGCCGGGTCGGCGGTCGGACTCGGGAACTTTCTGCGCTTTCCCGGGCAGGCCGCGGCCAACGGCGGCGGCGCCTTCATGATCCCCTACTTCTGTGCGCTGCTCCTGGTCGGAATCCCGATCGGATGGGCCGAATGGACGATGGCGCGCTACGGCGGGCGGAAGGGATTCCACTCCGCTCCGGCGATTCTCGGCGTCATCGGACGCGGCTCGATCGCCCGTTACCTCGGCGTGATCGGCGTGCTGATCCCACTCGCCGTCTCCTTCTATTACACCTTCATCGAGGCCTGGTGTCTCGGCTACTTCTGGCACTACGCGACCGGCGGCATCGGGATCGACACCGCGGCTCCCGTGAGCGAGCAGACCGCCGTCGCCTCGGCGTTCTACAACAATTTCATCGGGAACGACGCGAACGGACTCCTGTTCGGCGGCAGCATTCAGACGTTCGTCTTCTGGATCCTGACGTTCGCGGTCAACATCTATTTCGTTTACAAAGGGATTGCGAAAGGGATCGAGTCATTCACCCGCTGGGCGATGCCGCTGATGGCTCTCGCCGCCCTCGTCGTCCTGATCCGGGTGCTGACGCTCGGAACTCCCGACCCGGCCGTCCCGGAGCAGAACGTGATCAACGGGCTGGGCTACATCTGGAATCCCGACTTCCAGGCTCTCGCCAATCCGCAGACCTGGCTCGCCGCCGCAGGCCAGATCTTCTTCAGCATCTCGATCGGATTCGGCATCATCATCAATTACGCGTCGTATCTGCGCAAGAACGACGACGTCGTCCTCTCCTCACTCACTTCGACGGCGACCAACGAGGTCTTCGAGGTCAGCTTCGGAGGCCTCATCACGCTGACCGCCTCGTTCGTCTTCCTCGGATTGACCGGCACCGCCGCCGCGGTGGCGACCGGAACCTTCGGCCTCGGCTTCAACACTCTCCCGGTGGTGTTCGCTCACATGGGACCGTGGGGAAACCTGATCGGTGCGATCTGGTTTTTCATGCTCTTCCTGGCCGCCATCACCAGCTCGCTCTCGATGTACCAGCCGAGCCTCGCGTTCTTCCGCGAGACCCTCGGCGTCTCACGGAAAACGGCGACGACGATCATGGTGTCGATCTGCATGTTCGGATCGTTCCTCACGATCTGGTTCAGCAAGGACAGCGTCTTCTGGTCGACCATCGACGCATGGGTCGGCACGTTCCTGATCTTCGTGATGGCTATGATTCAGCTCGTCTGCTTCAGCTGGATCTTCGGGATCGACCGCGGACTGAAGGAGGCACACCGAGGAGCGGAGATGCAGATCCCGCGCTTCTACAGGCCGATCCTCAAGTACGTCTCGCCGACCTACCTGATCCTCGTGTTCATCGCGTTCTGCTACAGCAATCTCGGCTCCTGGCTCGACGCCGTGAAGCAGCAGCCGGCTGCGCAGCTCGCCTTCGGCCTGATTCTCGTCGTCACGATCTTCCTGGTGATCTGCCTTCGGATCGGCGAGAAGCGCTGGCGGGCCGAAGGTCTCGATCTCGACGACCGCCGGCCCGAGGAGTGAAGGAGGAATCGATGACGATCGGCGGATGGATCTTTCTCACGATTTCGATCGGGTTCGTCTGGGGCCTCTGCCTCTGGTGCTATTCTCGCGTGCTCCGCGGATCGAAGATCGAGCCGCCGCCCGACTCGCTCGGCGGCTGAGCGAGGATCGACGTTCGTTCGGAGCGTCGAGACCGCGGGAGATGCCGGCGTCGCGCCGGGAGAAGGGAAGTCGGGACTCGATCGCTCTGCAGGATCGCCGGGCGGATCGGCCCTCGATCATCGATCGGAGGAGATCACGACCCCCCCGTCCCCATCTGGGCCCCTTCGGGAAAGAGGACGAACTGTCCGTCTTCAAAGACGATGTCGCAGTCGAAGTTCGTCGTCGGTCCCAGCGGGGTCGAGGGCTCGGTGTCGCCGTTCCGACCGCCCGACACGATCTGATAGTGGTTCGCTCGCTCCGCCGCTCCCCACCCCTGGTCGGCATAGAAGAGCCAGTCGTTGTTCCAGCCGTCGGTGCGAGGGAGCGTCCGGATGTAGGTCGGACTCAGATGCTCGGTCAGGTCCGAATCGTCGATCTGAGTCATCGGGGTCCATCCCGACGCGTTGTACGCATGCACGTCCGTCGCCCGCCCTTCCCACGCCGTGGCGATCGAGCGGAGATCGGCAAGGGTCCGCTTCTGCTTCGAGCGCTGGATCGCCGAGAGGAGGTTCGGAATTGCGATGGCCGCAAGAATTCCGATGATCGCCACGACGATCAGCAGCTCGATGAGCGTAAACCCTCTCTGCCTCCGTGACATCTCAGCGTCCTCGCGAAACCTTTGGCTGAATGATCCGGGATGAACGGGATCCGCGTCAACCAACTTTCGATAGCCCTCCCCTGTCTTTCGATAGGTGCCCCCTCCCAGGCTCTCCGTAAACGACCGAACCGGGAACCGGCCTCACCGGTGCCCCGAGAACGTTCGGGCAACCCGACCGTGATCGCGCTCACATTCCGAGGCCGGCCGTCCCGGGCGCCCGGCCTTTTTCGTCGGACGTACCGAATGCTAACACTCCGCAGCGCTGGAACGTCGCTACGGGGGAAAGGAGACCCCGCGCATGAAGCCGATCCCCATCCTGGCCCTCACGCTGATCCTGCTCGCCTGCAACCTCGCGGAAGGCTCGCCCTCCTGCGAATGGTGCGGCGCGCCCGACGCCCCCGACCGACTCTCCTGGTCGACCACGATCGCTCCGCCGGACGAGGGGGGCGAGCCGCTCGTGCTGACCGGAGTCGTCTACGCCGCCGATGGAACGACTCCCCTCCCGGGCGTTCTGGTCTACGCCTACCACACGAACGCCGGCGGCATCTATCCGCGTCGCGGCGACGAACGGGGAAAAGGCCGCCGACACGGCCGGCTGCGCGGGTGGATCCGGACGAACGAGCAGGGAGAGTACCGGTTCCGTACCATCCGCCCGGGCGGTTATCCCGGTCGCCGCGATCCGGCGCACGTCCACATGACCCTGACCCCGCCCGACGGTCCCGAGCGATGGATCGACGACGTGGTCTTCACCGACGATCCGCGCGTCACCGAGGACTACCGCAGGCGCAGTCGCTCGCGCGGAGGATCCGGCATCTCGACCCCGGTTCGCGACGAATCCGGCACCTGGCACGTTCGCCGCGACATCGTTCTTCCCCCGCCGTGATCGCCCGGCGGCTCCATTCCGTGCCTTAAGCCTCCTCCGGTCGGTGACCGACTGCGCCGAAGCGGCTCCAACTCGATGTTCTTCCCTCACGGATGCCGATCGGGCGCGATCCTCGAATACAGAGGAACGAGGCGACGCGGAGCTGCAGAGGCAGATTCGTCCGTGCGCCGATCGAAGACGACCGGGAGGCCTTTCATGCACCGATATCGAACCAGTCGCGGGCCCGGACCCTGGGAGCGCGGCGGCGAGCCGGAAGACTATCGAGAGCGGGAGCGGCGGTGGGCCGAGGACCGCGAGCGCAGCTACATGGACGAGGTCGGCCGCGAGCGTACCGATCGGACGCATGTGAGCGACCACGACGACTACCTCTACGGCAGCGGACGCAGGGGAGGAGGTCGGAACTGGTGAGAAGAAGGGCCCCGGCGGAAGCGGGGGCGGAGCCTTCGGCAGAGCCCACCGCGCCACTCGAATGGACGGTCGTGGTCACCGGCGCCTCGGCGGGAGTGGGGCGGGCGGTCGTGCGCGAGCTCGGCAGGCGTGGCGCGCGGATCGGTCTGCTCGCCCGCGGGCGCGACGGACTCGAAGCCGCAGCGCGCGAAGTCGAGCGGCTCGGGGGGACGGCGCTCGTGCTCGTCGCGGACGTCGCCGATCACGATCAGGTCGAGCGAGCCGCCGCCGAGGTCGAGCGAACCCTCGGTCCCATCGACCTCTGGATCAACAACGCCATGGCCTCGGTCTTCTCCCCGGTCCGGGAGCTCCGACCCGAAGAGGTCCGCCGCGTGACCGAAGTGACGTATCTCGGCGTCGTTCACGGCACGATGGCCGCGCTCCGGCGGATGCTTCCGCGCGACCGCGGTATCATCGTTCAGGTCGGCTCCGCCCTCGCTTATCGCGGCATCCCACTCCAGGCGGCCTATTGCGCGGCCAAGCATGCCATCCAGGGTTTCAACGACTCTCTCTACTCCGAGCTGCTCCACGACGGAAGCCGCGTGCGCCTGACCATGGTGAACCTCCCGGCGATCAACACGCCGCAGTTCGACTGGGTTCTCTCCCGGCTCCCGAGGCGCGCCAGGCCCGTGCCTCCGATCTATCAGCCGGAGCTCGCTGCTCGCGCCATCCTCTGGGCCGCCGAACATCCCCGTCGCGAGCTCAACCTCGGCTGGCCCACGACTTTGGCAATCGTCGGCAACAACCTCTTCCCCTTTCTCGGCGATCTCCATCTCGCCCGCAATGGATACGAATCCCAGCAGACCGACGAGCCGGAGGACCCCGCAAGGCCGCACAATCTCTGGGATCCGCTCCCCGGCGACCACGGCGCGCACGGACGATTCGATGCGAGCGCGACCCCGCGAAGCCTCCATTTCCTCCTATCGATCAATCGCGGGGCGCTGCTGGCGGGCGCCGCGGCGATCCTCGGCGGGGCCGCGTTGCTCGGCCTGGCGCGGAAGGGACGCCGGCGGGGGAAGAGGCGGAGGAAGAGACGAACGTCGGAGTGAATGTCGAAACCGGACTCCGGTTCGGGCTCGTCTTCGTTCGACTCCCGACATTCGACGATCCGCGCCCTCGAGCCGCTCGAGCGATGGGAGCTCGAGCACACTCCCGACCTCCCCGAGACGTTTCCCTGGTCGGTCTGAGTCCGCCCAGCCCGTTCTCAGCGGCGGACCGGGCGGAGCCGCTGCGCGGGAGACGGCTGCCATCCGAGCTCGATCACCTCGAAGTCGCCCGCACGCAGAGACCGGAACGCCGGGTTGAGCACGTCGTTGTCCCAGCGCGTGTCGTACGTCCCCGTCACGTACATGTCCGAGCCGTTGTCCGCGACGATGAGCCCGTAGGTCTTCATTGCTTCGAAGATCTTCCGCAGCGGTTCCGGATGGCCGCTCACGTCCTTGTCGGCGCGCAGACGGAGCCGGGCGCCCATCGGCAGCGCCCCGGCCGTCTCTCCCGCCCGATGCGACGCCGGCCAGACGTACCCGTTGGTCCGCCGGACGGTCACGCGGAAGGCATGACGGATCGGATCGGGCCCGAACACCTCGTCCCACCGCACCAGGCCGGGCAGGATCGCCAGTCCTGCCGCGTCGGCGCTTGTCCACCCCTCGGGCCGCCTCGCATTCGAATCGAGCGGAAACGTCGCCCCCGATCCGCCCTCCCACCGCCCGGCCGTCTCGTTCCACCTCAGCGCGAACAGCTCGTAGAGGATCCGGTGGTCGCGATCGACGATCAGCATGTGCCGGTCGCCCTCGGCCCGGGCGTCGTTCCCCGCCAGGCCTCCCTCGATCCACCGAGTCTCGCTCTTCGCCGCCTCCGGGATCGGATAGCCGGGCGGCCGTCCCGGCGCCCCGGGGTCGCTCTCGTCCTCGTACTCGAAGCTCACGGGAACGAGGGGGAGGGTCCCCGGCACCACGACGTACGGCATGCCGTAGATCAGCGCCTCGGGCGCGCTCGCTCCGGAGTCGCGGCCGAAGTCGGGATGGAGCTGGCGGTCGGGTCCGATGAAGGCGATGAAGGCGCTGCTGTTCGCGTCGACCGGCGCGCGGCTGACGTCGAGATTCCACCAGTTGTCGGGAGGAAACAGCGGAAGAGGGGGAGGAAGCTCGCCGCCGCGGACCACGCCCTGGGCGAGCGCGGCGGTGACGCCGAGCAGCATCGTGAGCAAGGCCGGCAGGATCGAGCGATGCATGGATCGCGTCGTGGTGTTTGCTGCGGAGGCGGGTGCCTCCGCAGCAGGATCGAGAGCGAAGCAGCCTGTCAGAGGCTGCGCTTTTTCGCTCGAATGTTTCTCCGGCTTCCCTTCGGCTTGCCGCCGCCGCCGAACCGGTCGCCGCCGCCGAACCGGTCCCCGCCGCCGCCGCCTTCGTCGAACTGACGCGGACCGCCGCCGAACGACGGCGTCCGTCTGGGGCGGTCTTCCGCCGCGTTCACGCGGAGCGGACGCCCTCCGAGCTCGTAGCCGTCGAACCGCTGAATCGCCTCGGTCGCCTCTCCTTCCGAAGAGAACTCCACGAAAGCGAACCCGCGGGGCTTGCCCGTTTCCCGATCGACGGGAAGAAACACGTCGACGACCTGACCCACCTGCGCGAAGAGAGATTCGACCTCCTCACGCTGCGTGCTGAATGCGAGATTCCCGACAAAAACCTTGGCGCTGATGATCTTTCCTCTTTCTGCGGCGCACGCGACGCCGACTCGATTTGCTCCGTCTCGAAACGGTGGAGACAAGCTTAACGCGTCCGGCCCGTCCCCCCAACCGATTCTTCTGGTCTCGGAAAAGGGAAACCCCCCGGCCGCCGTTCCATTCCCGGCCTCCCCCTCGTGTCCCGCGACCCCGCCGCGACCGCGGAAACCGAGGACGGCCGGCCGCTTCGAGAAGGCGCTGCGGCAAGCGGGCCGGCCCGGGCTGCATCTTCGGCGGGAATGATTCGATCGCCGCCGAGAGTTTTATGCTTGCTCTGCCTGCCGCCGAGCAGGTACGCTTCGCCGAATGCCAGCGCTCGCCACAGCCATCCGTCCGACCGCCGAGGCCTGGAGCTCCGTCGTCTCCGGAGGAGTCCACTCGCTCTGCCGGGAAGACTTCCAGAGCACGCTCGTGGCGGCCTACGCCAGGCATCGGTGGATCTACGACGCGCTGCTGGAGCATCCCGATTCGACGATCCTGCGCGGACGGCGTCCGGTGGTGGCGGGTCGGCTCGGCGGGGTGAAGCTGGTCGTCAAGCGGATCCACCACGGCGGGCTGTTCGCCTCGATCGGGCGCGACGCGTTCCTCACACCGTCACGGGCGCGCGCGCACGTGGAGCTCGCCGATTACCTCAGCTCGAATGGCATCGCGACGGCGCCGGTCGTGTTCACCTCGTGGCGGCGGAGCCGCGGATTCGTCCGTTGCGAGGTGGGGTTCGAGCAGATCGACGGCGCGGTCGACGCTGACCGCTACTTCTTCGGGCCTGGCGCTCCGCCGGCCGAGTGGGAGGCGCGGGCAGGAGACATCGGCTCGCTCGTGGCCCGGCTGCATCAGATCGGGTTCCTTCACGCCGACCTGAACCTGATGAATTTCCTTTTCACCCCTGACGGAGAGACCTACATCCTCGATCTCGACAAGTCGGCGCTTCCCGGCGCTCCTCCTTCCAGGCGGGAGCGCAGCCGGAACCTCGATCGTCTCGAGAGGTCCATCCGGAAACAGGGAAAGAACCATCTGTCGTGGCTGGTGGAGAGCATCATCCGGCAGATCCGCTCTTCCTACCAGCACGCCCTGGCCTGAATCGCCCCTGAGCCGCCCGCGATCCCACCGGGAGCTGACCCCTTTTCGTTCCCGCTCAGCCCGCCCTGGTTCGCCACGGGCATACGACTTGCCTTGAACACGACGTGCCCGAGCGATCGGGCGGCCGACTCGACGACCGCACGAGCCCCGCGCGGTCCGGACGGTCGGCATTTCTCGTGGCCTCGCCGGAATGGCGAGCCATTGGACCAAGGAGGGAACGAACAGATGAAGAACCGAACGAACGTGATGCTTTCGCTTCTCGCGGTCGTCCTGCTGGCGATCTCGGCTGGCTGCGCCCAGGAACGGACGGAGGTCGCCGAGGCGACCGAGGACGCCCTGCCGCCGCTGCCGACTACGACCGATCAGCTCCAGGCGATGATCCAGATCGACGATCCGACGCTCGGCAATGAGGTCTCCGCGGACGGAAGCATTCCGATGGGATCGACCGACAACGACTTCGAGGCCGGTGAGCCGATCTTCGTCGCGATGGAAGTCGGCGATGCGCCCCCGGGGACGACGGTGCGCGTGGTCTGGCAGGATGCCGCCGGAAAGCAGCTCGCCGAGGACAGCAAGAACCTCAACGGCGAGACCTACGTCAACTTCCAGGCTCCCGACACGTCCACCTGGGCCGAGGGAGAGTACAAGGTGCTGATCATGGCCGGCGACCAGATCGCGCACGAGGAAGATTTCAACGTGGCTCGCCGCGACCGCGTCTGAGCGGCACGCGAGCAGCGACGAACGAAGCAGGCGGCCCCCGGGGCCGCCTTTTTTCGCTTCGAACCGTGGCCCGGGGTCTCATCCCTGTGGCCGGGGATTTCATCCCCGGCCCATCGTCGCCGGAGGCGACGCATAGGGTAGCCGGTGGTTGCGTGCGCCTCCGCAACCGCCCGCCCCACGCCACCCGCGCCACATCCCGCATCCGCACGCTCCACCCGAACCGTCTGCGCACGCCACCACCGGACCGGGGACGTACAATCAAAACTCATCCTTCCATTGATGCCCGCACCCCGGAGGGGTGCCGGAAACGTTACCGCGGGCGGCAGTTTCCGCCTCGCGCACAACCGGCTCTCCGGCACCCCTCCGGGGTGCGGGCATGAATCGAAGGTCTCTCGATGGTATGCGCTCGGGGTCCGGTGGTGGCGCGCGCAGACGAGCCGCGCGGATCGTGACGGCTCGGCGGGCGGCACGTACCCGGTAGTGCTGGAGGTCGTCGAGGCGCGCGCAACCACCGGCTACCCTATCGCACGCCTCCGGCGTGCACTTCATCGCGCGCTTCGCGTCCGGCGTGCACGTCATTCTCGTCCGGCGTGCACGTCATTCTCGTCGCCGGTCTCAGCGCTCGCCCGGTTCATTCACCGGATCGATTCCCCCATTCCACGAAGGAGGATCGCTGGCAGGAAACGATTCGGCGATCGCTTCGTCGATGCGCTCGTCGGCATCGAGCGGCGAAGTGAGCTCGCGATCGATGTCGATTCTCCCTCCACGCTGCTTCGCCCAGTCTTCGCGGGAGCTCTGCATCTCGTCTTCTCCATGCTCCCGGGCCGTGCGGGAACGCTTCACGCCAGTTTCGCGTCGAGGTCGATCTTCACGCCGCCCAGCGCCTTCGATACGGGACAGTTCGTCTTCGCCGCCTCGGCGTGCTTGTGGAACGTCGCTTCGTCGACCCCGGGAACGCTCGCCCGCGTCTCGAGCTCGATCCGCGTGATCCCGAAACCCTCGCCCACCTTCTCCAGGTGAACCTTCGCCTTCGTGCGGATCTCCTTCGGCTCGAGCCCCGCCTTCCCGAGAACGCCCGAGAGCGCCATCGAGAAGCAGCCCGCGTGCGCCGCTCCGATCAGCTCCTCCGGATTCGTTCCCGGCTCCTCCTCGAAGCGCGTGCTGAAGGAGTACTTCCCTTCGAACGCCCCGCTCCCGAGTCGCATCGTCCCCTTGCCGTTCTTGAGACCTCCGGTCCAGACCGCATCCGCCTTCCGTGTCGCCATTCGCGCACCTCCTCGATCGATTCGAAGCCGCATGATATCGCAATGGCTCGAGGCCGACGGCGAGCGCTGCCGTTCCGACCTTCGCACCATTTTCACGGAGCCGGCCCCTTCACCCTCCATCGCGACAGCAGGCGGACCCCCCGCACCTCGCATCCGAGCTCTTCCAGCCACGCCGCCACCTTCTGATTGGAGTTGTTGATGACCCCATACGACTCGGGCGGGCGGACGAACACGAGGTTGGGGGCCGGATTGTACAGGCGCGTCGCGAGGTTCGCCGCGAAGAGCGCCTCGAGCCGCCCTCGAAGCGCCGCGACCGCCTCCCGCTCGACCCGGATCGGGAACGCCTCGTCCCATCCGATCCCGACGTTCGCTGCCAGCCCGAGCCGCGGGTCGGGTCCGCGCTCGGTCACCCTCCGGCCGAACGCCGCCGCGGTCGGCCACAACAGCGCCGCCAGCGCGTCTCCCGATCCCTTCTCCCCGAGCGCGTAGTAGCGCCAGTCGCCGAACGCGTAGCGCACCGCTTCGCTCTCCGCGAACGGCAGGACGAGCGACGAGCTGCGCCCGTGACTCAGCAGCACGACCGTCTCCGGTTCGGCGACCGCCTGCGGCGTCCGCACCGTCATCGTGCACGAGACCAGCAGCGCGAAAGCGAGCGCGGCAGTCAGAGCGTTCCGGCGTGTCATCCGAGTGACATTTCCGAGTGACATTATGGTGGAAAGCAGACCCGCTTCCGCCGGGGGCGGACGGGCGGAGCCGGATCGCGGGGCTCCACTCTCCGGCCGCGCGGTGGCATCATGACGGTCACAGTCGGGGAGCCGGCAGAATGATCACCGTTCGAAAGTCTCACGATCGCGGGGTCGGCCGTCACGGCTGGCTCACCTCGCACCACACCTTCTCGTTCGCCGGGTACTACGACCCCGAGCAGATGGGATTCCGCACGCTTCGCGTGATCAACGAGGACGTCGTCGCGCCCGGTCGCGGATTCGGCGAGCACCACCACGACGACATGGAGATCATCTCGATCGTCATGGAGGGAGCGCTCGCGCATCGCGATTCGAGCGGAGGTGAGGGAGTGCTTCGGCGCGGCGAGGTCCAGCGGATGAGCGCCGGCACCGGGGTCGCGCACAGCGAGTACAACGCTTCCGAGACCGACCCGGTCCACTTCTTTCAGATCTGGATCCTCCCCGAGAGGCGCGGGATCGCGCCGGGATACGAGCAGAAGGCGTTCGCCGAGGAGGAGATGCGGGGAAGGCTGCGGCTGCTCGTCGCGCCGGAGGGAGGAGAGGGAGCGCTGTCGATCCATCAGGACGCGCGTCTGTTCTCGGCGATCCTCTCGCCCGGCGAGGAGGTCGAGCACGCTCTGGGGCGCGATCGGGGGGCATGGATCCAGACGGCCCGCGGGATCGTGACCGTCAACGGCACGGTGCTGAGCGAAGGGGACGGAGCGGCGATCGAGGGAGAATCGCGCCTGTCGATCGCCGCCGCGGGGAGAGATCCCGCCGAGATCCTTCTGTTCGACCTGGTCTGAGTAAACGGCGAGGAAACCTGCATGACGACGATCCTCGGGATTTCCGGAAGCCTCAGGCGAGGCTCGTACAACTCGATGCTGCTCACGGCTGCCGCCGGGAGCCTTCCCGCGGATGCGACGCTCGAGATCGCATCGATCCGCGGTATTCCTCTCTACGACGGCGATTCCGAGGCGGCCGACGGAATCCCGCCGGGCGTTCGCGATCTGAAGGAGCGGATCGCCGCCGCCGACGGGCTGCTGATCGCCACGCCCGAGTACAACAACTCGATCCCGGGCGTGATCAAGAACGCGATCGACTGGCTCTCGCGCCCCCCGCGCGACATCCCCCGGGTCTTCGGCGGCCTGCCGGTGGCGCTGATGGGAGCGACGCCCGGCCGCGGAGGAACCGCGCTCGCGCAGGCCGCGTGGCTTCCGATTCTCCGCGCGCTCGGAACCCGCCCCTGGTTCGGCCGCATCCTTCACGTCTCCGGCGCCGCCGACCTGTTCGACGAGCGCGGTCTCACCGACGAGGAGACCCGATCGCGCCTCGCGAAGTTCGTCGCTGGATTCGCCGCCTTCGCCGCCGAGAGCCGCCGCCCCGATTCGGAGGGCTCGCCGAAGCGGCCGGCGCGATGATGGAAGACGCGGTCGAGACCGCCCTTCGCAACTGGGACGGCGAAGAGCTCGTCGTCCGGTTCGATCGGCCGACCGGGGCGTGGATCCTCGTCGCGATCCATTCGACGCGGCTCGGACCGGCCGTCGGCGGAACGCGCCTCATGACGTATCCATCGTTCGGCGATGCGCTCGCCGATGCCCTCCGCCTGGCGGAGAGCATGACGACCAAGTTCGCGGTGGTGGGGTTTCCGAGGGGAGGAGGGAAAGCGGTCATCGCGGTGCCCGCCGGCTTCGATCCGACCCGGCGGCTCGCTCTGCTCGAGACCTACGGGCGACTGCTGGGGGCCCTGGGCGGACTCTTCACGACCGGGCCCGACATCGGGACGAGCTCGGAGGACATGGACCTGATCGATCGGGTGGCGGCCGGGCGGGCATTCAGCCGAACGCCGGCTGCGGGGGGAAAGGGGAGCTCGGCCCCGCCGACGGCGCTCGGCGTGTTCAGCGCGATCGAGGCGGCGTGCGAGGTGGTCTTCGGCGGGACCTCGCTCGAGGGTCGCACCGTCCTGGTTCAGGGAGCGGGAAGCGTCGGCGGGCTGCTGATCGAGCGGCTCGCCCGCGCCGGAGCGACGGTTCTGTTCACCGACGTCGATGCGGAGAGGATCGCGGCGTGGCGCGCGCGCGGCTTTCGTTTCGTCCCGCCGGAAGGCGCGATCTCCTCGGACTGCGACGTGCTGGCTCCGTGCGCGGTCGGCGGGGTCCTCCATCACGGCACGATTCCCCTGCTGCACTGCAGGATCGTCGCCGGCTCGGCCAACAATCAACTCGTGGAAGAGGCGGACGCGCGCCGGTTGAAGGAGAACGGCATCGCCTGGGTACCCGACTTCGTCGCCAGCGTCGGCGGCGCGATGGCGATCACGGGGATGGAAGCGCTCGGATGGAGCGAGGACGAGGCGGAGGAGCGGGTCCGCGGCATCGGCCACGTCGTCCGGCGCGTGCTGCGCTCGGCAGCGGAGAGCGAGCTGACAACCGCGGAGGTCGCGCGCAGGATCGCGCGCGAGCGCCTCGGCGGGCCATGACCTCTCGGTCGGGCCGTTTCACCGCCAGTCGAGGCGGAACTGCGTCGCTCCCATCCGGGCAAGCCGCTCGCGCAGCAGGCGCGTCGGCTCGACCAGCTCGCGCACCTTCCGGTCGTGCACCTCGACGAACGCCTGGCCGATCGCCGTGTGCAGCCCCTCGTCCAGCAGGTGATTCAGGATCGCGACTTCCGCCCCCTCCACGTCCATCTTCAGAATCCGGACCCGGCCGCCGACGTCCCGGATGAACGGCGCGAGCGGGATGCCCTCGACCGTGGCGAACTTCTCCTTCGAGACGTTGCTCTTCCCGGCGATCAGGGACGAGCCGGTCGACCAGTGGAGCGGGTCGTCGTCGGACCACTTGTGCAGGTAGAGGCGGACCGGACCGGGCACGGCCGTCACCGCGGCGCGGATCGCCTTCACGTTCGGATAATGCGCCGTGTTGACGACGAGCGCCTCGAACGCCACCGGGTTGGGCTCGAAGGCGTAGACGGTCGCCCCCGTCTTTGCCATGAACGTGGTGAAGAGTCCGACGTTGGCGCCGCAGTCGATCGCGACGTCACCCGGCTCGAGCCGACCCACCGCGGCCTCGAACGCCTCCATCTCCGGCCGCTTCTTCCGGTCTCGTCTCTTCTTGTCGAACTTGCGCAGGAGCGCTCTGAGATTCATGTGCGGGATCGCCGTGCAGTTTTCGTGTCACGCGGCGCCCGTTCCGCGGAAGGGTCCTTCGGGAGGGGCGCGCAGCCCCCCATTCTGCACCCGGTCGCGTCGAGAATGCAGAAGCAGAACGATTGGCGCGGCGGCGCCGGCGACGAGTCTCGCTCCCTGCGCGACGACCTCATCGCCGGCCCATCGGGCTCGCCACTCTGATCTAATACCCCTTTTCGCGCGGAGGAGACGAATGAAGGTTCGCGGGTCGATTCTGATGGTGGTGATGCTGGCGCTCGCCCTCGGGAGCTGCGCCACCGCCCCCCCTCCCCCCCCGCCCCCCGCCCTCCCGGCCGCCCCCTCCCTCCCCCTCCCGCTCGACGAGCCCGTTCCCCTCGATCCGGACGTCCGCCACGGCGTCCTCGACAACGGCCTGACCTTTTACGTCCGCGAGAACCGCCGCCCCGAGCAGCGCGCCGAGCTCCGCCTCGTCGTCGATGCAGGCTCGGTCCTCGAGACCGACCACCAGCGCGGCCTCGCGCACTTCGTCGAGCACATG
Source organism: Thermoanaerobaculia bacterium (assembly GCA_035544735.1). Lineage (GTDB taxonomy): Bacteria > Acidobacteriota > Thermoanaerobaculia > Gp7-AA8 > Gp7-AA8 > DATKCD01. The sequence continues at coordinate 5,229 of DATKCD010000144.1, read as the reverse complement.
GCCTTCAACGGCACCCGGAACTTCGAGAAGCAGGAGCTCGTCAGCTATCTCGAGCGCATCGGGATGCGCTTCGGCCCCGACGTCAACGCCTACACGAGCTTCGACGAGACCGTCTACATGCTCCAGGTGCCGACCGACGATCCGGAGATCGTCGAGACCGCCTTCCGGATCCTGCACGACTGGGCGGCGGCGATCGCGTTCGAGGACGAAGAGATCGAGAAGGAGCGCGGCGTGGTGATCGAGGAATGGCGTCTGGGGCGCAGCGCCGCGGGGCGGATCCGCGACCAGCAGCTCCCGGTCCTCTTCCACGGATCGCGCTACGCGGAGCGACTCCCGATCGGCGAGAAGGAGATCCTCGAGACCGCCCCGAGATCGGAGCTGGTCCGGTTCTACCGCAACTGGTACCGTCCCGACCTCATCGGCGTGGTCGCCGTCGGCGACTTCGATGCGACGCGGATCGAGGAGCTGATCCGCGAGCATTTCGCCGGGCTCGATCCGGTGGACGACGCCCCCGAGCGGATCGAGTTCCCGATCCCCGATCACGAGCCGACCCTGGTCAGCGTCGCGAAGGACCCGGAAGCGACTTCGATCTCGGTCCAGGTCGAGTTCAAGCGCCCTCGCGTCCTGCGCGAGACCGTCGGCGATCTCCGGCGCTCGCTCATCGACGCCGTCTATCACGGCATGATGAACGACCGTCTGCGCGAGCTCTCGCGCGCGGCCGACCCCCCGTTCCAGTTCGCGTTCGCCGGCTCCGGCGCCCTCGGGCGCACCCGCTCGACCTATCGCCTCTTCGCGAGAGTCGGCGACGGCGGAGTCGAGCGCGGTCTGCGGACCCTGCTGACCGAGGCGCGCCGCGTCGAGCAGCATGGATTCTCCCCGACCGAGCTCGCGCGCGCGAAGCTCGAGATCCTCCGGAGCATCGACCGCCTCTACGAAGAGCGCGACAAGCTCGAGTCCTCGCAGCTCGCCTCGCAGTTCGTCGGGCATTTCCTCGAGGACGAGCCGGCGCCGGGCGTCGAGTGGATCCACTGGCTCTACCGCGCGATGGTCCCCGGGATCGCGCTGGCCGAAGTCGACGCGCGCGCGGAGCAGTGGATGGGCGAGGTCAACCGCGTGATCCTGGTCAGCGGGCCGGAGAAGGAAGAGGCGGCCATCCCGGACGAGCCTGAGCTGCTGGCCGTCTTCGAGGAAGTCGAACGGCTCGAGGTGACGCCGTGGATCGATCGCGTGCGCGACGAGCCGCTCGTCGCCGCGGCGCCCGAGCCGGGGACGGTCACCGGGACGACGACGATCGAAGAGATCGGCGTCACGCGCTGGACCCTCTCCAACGGCGCGATCGTGCTCCTCAAGCCGACCGACTTCAGGAACGACGAGGTCCTGATCCGCGGCTGGAGTCCCGGAGGGCACTCGCTCGCCTCCGACGAGACGATCTTCAGCGCGGCGCGCGCCGCGGAGATCGTCGGGCAGATGGGGCTCGGCAACTTCGACCGCTCGGAGCTCGAAAGGGCGCTCGCCGGCACCGTCGCCGGCGCCTCCGCCTGGATCGATGACCTCGCGGAGGGAATTCGCGGAGGAGCGTCTCCGCGCGATCTCGAGACGATGTTCCAGCTCCTCTGGCTCCGCTTCACCTCGCCGCGGCGCGACGAGGAGGCTTTCGCTTCCACGATCGCCAATCTCCGCAGCCGGCTCGAGAATCAACAGGCCTCCCCAGCCTTCTGGTTCGCACTCGAGATGAACCGCGTCCTCACGCAGGACCACCCGCGGCGCCGCTTTCTGACCCTCGAGACTCTCGACCAAATCCGTCTCGACGACGCTCTCGCCGTCTATCGGGACCGCTTCGCCGACGCCTCCGACTTCATCTTCACGATCGTAGGCAACTTCGAGCCGGAGTCGATCCGTCCGCTCGTCGAGCGGTGGATCGGCGGGCTCCCCTCGACCGGACGGGTCGAGAGCTGGCGCGACGTCGGAATCGAGCGTCCCGACGGCGTCCGGAAGGTCGAAGTGCATCGCGGCATCGAGCCGCGCAGCTCGGTGCGCATCCTCTTCCATGGCGACGCCGCGTGGAGCCTCGATGCCGAGCACCGCATCGCTTCGCTCGCCGACCTCCTGCGGATCTGCCTCCGCGAAGAGCTCCGCGAGGACCGCGGCGGAGTCTACGGCGTCGGCGTCGGCGGAGGGATCTCCCGCCATCCCGAGCCGGAGTACGTCTTCAACGTCTCCTTCTCGTCCGATCCGGAGCGGGTCGACGAGCTGCTCGCCGCCGCCTTCGAGGAGATCGAGAGGCTGAAAACCGAGGCGCCAGCCGCCGACTACCTCGAGCGCGTCCGCGAGATCCAGCGGAGGGAGCGGGAGACCGCCCTGAGACGCAACCCCTTCTGGTCATCGCGTCTCGAGTACCTCGCCTCGAACGATCGCGACCTCGGCGAGATCCTTCGCGATGCCGATCGCATCGCCTCCCTCACCCCCGAGTCGATCCGCGACGCCGCACGCGAGTACCTCGACACCTCCAGCTACGTCCTCGGGATCCTCCACCCCGAATCGCCGTAGAGGAGCCTCCCCTGTGGCCGGGGATTATGTGGCCGGGGATTATGTGGCCGGGGATTTCATCCCCGGCGGGTGGGCGGTCGCGCACCACTCCCGTCGCCCACGATCACGACGCCGGGGGCAGGTGGCCGGTGGAGAGTGGGCGGGCCGGGCCCTCGAGATCCCGCCCGCGGGTCCGCATGACGTCGAGCGAATGCAGAATGCAGAGTGCAGAATGCAGAGTCCAAAAAGCGCGGGTGGCCTGGTTACCGTACGCGAATCCAGCCATCGTCCATTTCTGGATTCTTCATTCTGCACTCTGCATTCTGCATTTCGTCCTGCGCTTCTGAGCAGTCTCGCAAGCTTGGACCCTGCCCACAGAGCGCAGAGTCTCCGGCCACGCCGCGCCGGCTCATCCGAGGCGGGGGTCGTAGGCGAAGGCGAGCGGCTCGCCGAGGCGCAGCTCGTCGAAGCGGGGATGCGCCGGATTGAGCAGGAGGTTGTTCTCGATCTCCAGGATCGCGCTCGGGACCTCGAGCGCGAGCGAGCGTCGCGATCGCGCCCAGTCGTCGCCGATGCGCCGGAGCCCGGAAGGGGCGGGAGACGAGCGCCAGCCGCGGGGAAGATGCTTCCGGTCGAGCGTCTCGATCGCCTCCTCGGGGATCTCGCAGGCGATCAGAACCCAGCTCAGAAGGACCGAGGATCGCTGCAGGTGCGCGAGCAGTTCGAGGGCCGCGAGCGATGCGTGCTCCGCGGTGTAGACCACGCGCGTGCCGGGTGAGTTCCACCGGCCGCCGGTGCGGCGCGCCCCCTCGCCGTCGAACGCCCCGGCGGCACGGACCCGCTTGACGATCCGCCACGCCCGACGCATCAGGAGAACACGCCGTGCTCGAGCCGCTCGATCAGCAGCTCGACCTCACGGCTTCCGAGCTCGGTGCGCGCCAGGGCCAGCGGCACCCCCCCGCCCAGCGCCGGCTGCTTCGCCTCCAGCCACTCCCCCGCCCCCGACGCATCCCCGTCGAACAGCTCGAGCGCCCTCCCGAACACCCGCGCAATCCGCAGCAGCCGGTCCGACTCCTCCGGCAGCAGCTTCCCCTCCTGCTTCCGCCGCGCGAGCGTCCGCGGCGAGATCAGAACCAGCTCCGCGAGCTCGTGCATCGGCAGATCGAGGTTCTTCTGCAGCCGTTCGAGCGTCCGGTAGGAGAACCCCTTCTCGACGCGCGCCCGGAGGGCATCGAACTCGAACAGGTCGAGCCCGAGCAGCGCGGCGTACCAGTGAGGACCCGGACGACCCTCGCGCAGGAAGCGCCGGAGCGTCTCGAGGTCGGGCGTGGTGGTGCGCGGCGGGGGGGCGAGGGCGACGGGCATCAGCGATCCAATTGGCATCAATATACATGCCAAACGGCAGCCCGGTCAAACGCGGCCGCGCGGGGGGCCTGCGCCCGTCAGATCGCGGCGAGGGCCGCCACCCCGGGCGCCGCGCGCGGCGGCGCGTCCGGACCTGCCTCGGTCACCGTCGCGGGAGCCGCCGGCGCCTCGGCCGGACCGCCGTAGGTCGTCCAGAGGAACCAGGCGATCACTCCCAGAACGACCAGGAGGACGAGCCAGATCAGTGGCGAGGTCCTCGGTTTTCGCTCGACGTGAATCTCGGCCATGGGCCACCCCTTTCGCGGCTCGAGCCGCTTCGCCGACGCGAAGCAAGGAAAGTACCACCGGGCCCGGGTCGTGCAACTGTCTCTTCGTGGAATTCCGATCTGGAGGAGAACGACCATGAAAGACGAGAATCACGAGCGGCTGATGCTTCTGGACAATCTGAAGGGCTACCGGGTGTCGAAGGGAGAGCCCGACATCCGAGGATGGGACGTGGTCGCCTCGGACAAGCGGAAGATCGGCGAGGTGCACGAGCTGGTCATCGATACGATCGATCTCAAGGTCCGCTATCTCGACGTGGAGGTCGACGAGAAGATCCTCGACGCGAAGGGCAGCAGTCACGTGCTCGTCCCGGTCGCGGGGGCGAAGCTCGACGACGACGACAACCGGGTCTACCTCGACCGGGTCAGCAGCGAGGAGCTGAAGGCGCTTCCGGCGTACGATCACCGGAGCATCACGCGCGATTTCGAGACGAACATCGCGAGCTGGTTCCGGAGGGCCACCGGGGAGACGGAACCGACGCCGACGCCGGCGCCGGCGCCGGCGGCGGACACTCCTTCGCCGCAGCGCGACGATTTCTACCAGCAGGAGCATCTGTCCGACCGCAAGTTCTGGGGCGAGCGCCGCAAGGGGCGCGAGAGCCAGACGTACGTCACGCCCGACGAGAAGCGCGATCGGCCCTGAGCCGCGGCGTTCCACGCTCAATCCCCTTGTCGCCGGAGGCGACACATAGGGTAGCCGGTGGTTGCGCGCGCCACGACGACCGTGCACGCACGCTGTCCTCGCCACGTGGTCAGTTCGCACGATGCGCGGAGATCGGATGCGCGCGCCACCACCGGACGCGGACACGTCCCAACCCAATCCTTCATTGATGCGCGCACCCCGGAGGGGTGCGGGAGACGTGGCGCGGGGAAGCGAGGCGGGTGAAGGGGCGGTTGGTGAACGCGAGCTCCATGTGAGAACGCGGCGTCATACCACGGGGTCCTGTTGGAGAGGGATCCGTATACGGGCTACTCCCGAATGGAGGGCGAGTCCCAAAACCCGCCGGCCGCAAGG
>DATKCD010000143.1:0-4819 GCA_035544735.1 Thermoanaerobaculia bacterium | reverse complement strand
AAGGGTGGAGCGGTGATCGTTCATCTCGTCGACGGCACGTACGAGCTGTTCCGGCACTTCTACGGACTCCGGCGCTTCAACAAGGGGCGCGACGCGCCGCTGGGCGCGGTTCTCGGCGTGGTCCGGACGGTGCTGCAGATGCTCGAGGGAGGGGCCACTCACGTCGGAGTCGCGACCGATCACGTGATCGAGTCGTTCCGCAACGATCTGTGGCCGGACTACAAGACGGGGGAAGGGATCGACCCCGCGCTGAAGGCTCAGTTCCATCCGCTGGAGGAAGCGCTCCGGGCGATGGGGGTGGTCGTCTGGCCGATGGTGGAGCTCGAGGCGGACGACGCGCTCGCTTCGGCGGCGCGGCTCGCCGCGGAAGACCCGCGCGTGGAGAAGGTCTGCATCTGGACACCCGACAAGGACCTGGCGCAGTGCGTCCGCGGCGAGAGGGTGGTGCAGATCGGGCGGCGCGAGGACGGAATCCGCGACGAAGCGGCGGTGAAGAAGAAGTTCGGCGTCGCCCCGGCGCTCATTCCCGACTGGCTCGCGCTCGTCGGCGACAGCGCTGACGGCTATCCCGGCATCGCCGGGATCGGTCGGGTCGGGGCGGCGCGGCTGCTGAACCGGCACGGACCGATCGAGAGCTTCCCGCCGGAGCTGCTCGAGGGGAAGCGCGACCTCGCTCTGCTGTTCAGGAACCTGGCGACGCTGCGGGACGACGCGCCGCTGTTCACCGGTGTGGACGAGCTCGAGTGGCGTGGCGCCGCGGACGAGCTCGGATCGTGGGCCGAGCGCCTCGGCGATCCGCGCCTGGTCGAGCGCTGCCGGCTCGCGAGCGCGAAGCGGACCTGACGGGGGAGAGGGGCTTCTCTTACGCCTCGATTCCGGAGTCGAGGCAGGCTTCTTCGCGTCTCGCCGGGGCCGGCCTTGCCGCGGACCGGTGCGAGAGGGGGCGGGCGGCGCTATCTTCCGGACGTTGCCGGCCTAGCGCGATCCCGGAGGCGCGAGGGCGCGGACGATCTCGTCGGCGAGCGCCTCGGGAGGGCGGGCGGCGTCGACGACGAGCGCATCGCCCGGCTCCTCCAGCGCTTCGAACTGCGATGCGACGAGCGCCGCGGGCATGAAATGACCGCTCCGCGCTTCCGCTCGCTCCGCCGCGAGCGAGGGGGAGGCCCGGAGGTAGACGAACCGCACGTCGCCGCCCCGCTCCCGGAGGGTCCGGCGGTACACCTCCCGGAGGGCCGAGCAGGCGAGGACCAGGCCGGTGCCGCTCCGATCGGCCTCGGCGACGAGCCCCCCGAGCGATCGGAGCCACTCTTCGCGATCGTCGTCCGAGAGGGGGCGGCCCGCGCTCATCTTACGGACATTGCGCGGAGGATGGAGCGAGTCGCCGTCGACGAACCGGAAGCCGAGGCGTCGCGCGAGATGAGCCGCGACGGTCGACTTGCCCGCGCCGGCGACGCCCATGACGACGATGATCATCGGTCGATTCTGTCCGAAGGATGCGGCGCCCGGCAACCGGGCCGTCCCGGCTCGGGCATGGCGGGAAATCACATTAGAATGGCTGCATCGCGGAGGTGATCGCATGACCCGGAAGTCTTCGCCGGCCGAGATGCTGCGGAGCGAGGATGAAGAGACGCGACACGAGGCGTTCGAGCGCGTCGCGTCCGAGATGAGCGACGAGCTCGCGCGCGAGGTCCTCGCGATCGGTTCCGGCGACGGCCACCCCGACGTTCGCGCCGATGCGGTCATCGCCCTCGGGCCGATCGTCGAGGAGTGCGGAATGGATTACGTCGACGGCGACGACGACGAAGCGCTCGATCTGATGCTCGCCCCTCCCCTCTCGCGCGAGACGTTCGCCACGATCGTTGCCAAGATCCGAGGCCTCTACGACGACTCCTCGCAGCCGACGATCGTGCGGCGCCGCGCCCTCGAGGTCCTGGTCCGAGACCCGCAGCCGTGGCAGAAAGACGCCGTCCGGGCGCACTTCCGCTCGGGCGACCGCGACTGGCGCCTGACGGCGGTGTTCGCGATGGGCTACCTCGACGGGTTCGACCGCGAGCTCCTCGAGACGCTGAAGAACGAGACGGGCGATCTGCTCTTCGAGGCGGTCCGCTCGGCGGGCGAGCGGGAGACTCCAGGCGCGGCGCCGATCATCGCCGCGCTCGCCCGATCGCCCGACGCCGACGAAGACGCCCGCCTCGCCGCCATCGCCGCGCTGCCGATGATCGACCGCCGCTCGGCCGGGCTGCTCGAGGAGCTCGCCGGGTCCGACGACGAGGAGATCGCGGAAGCGGCCCAGGAGGCGCTCGAGGAGCTCCGGATGTACTCGATGGGCGGCGAGGGGAGTCTTTACGACGGTGACGACGACGTCTGAGCGCGGGCGTCGCGCAGCACTTCCGCGAGATGCAGCGCCGTTCTGCCGGATCCCCGGACGAGCTGCTCGCGGCAACTGAATCCGTCGGCGATGACGAGCGTCGAGTCGTCCTCGGCGAGCACGGCCGGAAGCAGCGCGCGCTCGCCGAGGGAGCCACGAAGCGAGGCCCGCGCCGCGGATCGTGCAGAGCGGGCGGCTCGCCGCCATCATCATGATCTCCGGCTCGCGGCTGCGTTCTCGCGTCTGCACGGACGCGACACGAGCTGCGCGCTTCGGGTGGCGCGCTCGCGGCTGCACCTTGCGACCCCTCACCCTGACCCTCTCCCCGAATCTCACTCGCAGCCGTTGTCAGCGACATCCCGGCGGGGAGAGGGAAACGTCTCCCTCTCCCCGTCCGGGATCGCGCAGGTTTTTTGCGCGGGCGTTTCTTCGGGGAGAGGGTCGGGGTGAGGGGTCGCCGCGAGCCCTCTCGATTCAGGAGCCACGAAGCGAGGCTCGCGCCCCGGATCGTGCAGAGCGGCGAGCTCGTGCAGTGGCTCCGCCATGATCATGATCTGTCGGCTCGCGGCTTCGTTCTCGCGTCTGCACGGACGTCACCGACCCTCGAAAACGAACCGGAGCCCGTTCGAGATCGCGCCCGGATAGACCGAGTCGTGCGTCTCGTTCTCCATGACCCGGCTCGCGATCGAGAGCCCCTCGTAGCCTCTCGATTCGAGACGCTCCACCAGCCGGACCAGATCGCCCACCATCCTTCGCTCGGAGCTCCCTTCCCGGGCGCCGACGCAGAAGTACGCCCTCACCGGCAGCGCGCGATGGCTCTTCGCCCGGGCCTGCTCGACTCGCATCACCAGCCCGCCGTCGTACCAGAGCGAGGGGCTGACCGCGACGTAGCTCCGGAACAGCTCCGGGCGGGTGAGCATCGTCCAGACGGTGAACAGCCCGCCGTACGAGTGCCCCGAGAGCGTCCTGTCGCCCTTCACGGTCGCGTAGCTCGCGTCGACGAGCGGGATGATCTCCTTCTCGATCACTTCGAGGAACTTCGGACCGCCGCCCGAGACCTTCTGGAGCTCGCGGCCGTATCCGCCGTCCGCGACGAAGGTCGGCGTGTAGTCGCGCGTTCGATGGAGCCGGTATTGCGGCGGCCCGTCGTAGGCGATGCCGACGACGATCGCCTCGCCCAGGGCGCCGCGCTCCGACAGGTGATCGACGATGTTCCGCACGATGAGGAACGAGTAGTCTGCGTCGAGCAGGTAAATGACGGGGAACCGTCTCCCGGGCGTGCCGTGGCTGCGCGGAAGGGCGACGTGGAGCGCGTAGCCGACCCCGTTGATCTTCGACCTCAGCGTCCGGAGCTCGGCACGGTCGAGCGTCATCGGCCTGGCGGTCGTGACAGGGCCAGGGGGAGGGTCAGACGGAGATCCCCCGGACGGTGTCCGGGCATCGCCCCTCACGTACGCCGCGGAGAACGACGCGTTGACCTCGGCGATCTTCGCCGCCGCATCGCCATCCGCCTGATGCGAGCCCGAAGACGTCGTGACGAACAACAGACCCGCGAGGGCGAGCCGGGCGGAATTCGAACGGCGACGTATCAGACGGCCTCCTCGATCGAGACTCACCCTACCTCCGCTCCCTCACCCATTGCGGCACGTCCGGCTCTCCGGAAAGGACCTTCCGGTCGATTCCTTCGGTGAAGGCCCACCGGTGGAGCCAGGAGATGCCGGCGGGTCCCGTGTAGCCATGGACCGGGCGATCGTACGCCGGATGCTCGAGCGCCTCTTCGAGCCGGATCCAGCGGTAGCCTCGGGCCTCGAGGGCGTCGAGCAGAGGATCGAGCCAGTGGGCGTTCAGCGCGTAGGCGTGGATGAGCAGGACCTGGGGGATCAGCTCGCCGGTGATCTGCAGCGACTGCGATTCGTAGTAGTCGACCACCTCGAGCATGTAGCGGACGTAATCCTCACCGAGCCGCTTCATCGACTTCCGGTCGCCGCGGTTCCACGCGTCGGCGTAAGCGGATGCGTAGATCCACTCGCCGTTGTCGATCGTGACCGGGGCGATCCGGTACCCGTGCTTCTCGAGGAAGCGTCGGGTGCGATCCTGCACCTCCGCCGACCGGCCGGTGTGGAGGAATGGATGGCGGAACCAACGCAGCTCGCCGCCGCGCGCCTCGACGAGCGCCCGCGTCTGCACCTCACCGCGCAGGACGTCGGCCAGCCACGCGTCGGCGTCGACGCGGTGCAGATCGAGATGGGAGTGGCCGTGGTTGCCGAGCTCGTGGCCGGCGTCGAGCCATCGGGCGAGCAGCCCGAGGCGGCGGCGATCGACCTTCCCGCCGGCCTCGAGCTTCTCTTCGTTCACGAAGCCGACCGCGGGAACGCGATGCTCGCCGAGGACCGCGAGAAGGCGCTCGGTGATCTCGAGATGCTGCGGCGTCGTATGGTGACGAATCATCGC
>DATKCD010000142.1:0-9480 GCA_035544735.1 Thermoanaerobaculia bacterium | reverse complement strand
GGTAGACTTCGATCGATGAGCGAAGGCGATCCGTCCGCGTCCGGCAAAGCTCGATGGGAGGATCCCGGGATCATCGCCGAATTCGCCGCCCGCGAGCCGGACCTTCGCCTCGTTGACCTTCTCGACGCCGCCGCCGATCCTTCCACGCTCCGCGTCCTCGACCTCGGCTGTGCGGCCGGGCGCAACACCGACCTGCTCGCGCGGAGGGGCTGCAGCGTCGTCGCGATCGACCTGTCGGCGCCGATGGTCGAAGCGACGCGCCGCCGGCTCGCGCCGATTCTCGGCGAGGACGAGGCGTCGCGCCGCGTCTTCCGCGGTTCGATGACCGACCTGCGCGCGATCGCCGACGGCTCGTTCGATCTCGTCGTCGCGCTCGGGATCTACCACCAGGCCGCCGATCTCGACGAGTGGACCCGCGCCATCGGGGAGACCGCCCGCGTTCTGGCGCCCGGCGGGCGGATCCTCCTCGCCCAGTTCGGCCCCGGCACCGACCTCACCGGCGAGCACGGCGGCCGCGTGAGCGGCGAGGACCACGTTTTCGTGATCCGCGAGGGCTCACCGGCGGTCCTGTTCGACGCGGCGGAGCTCGACCGTCGCATGGGCGAGCTCGGCTTCGAGCCGCTCGCTCCGACCGAGACGGTCGAGCGCCCTCACGAACCGGCCGGCCGGCGGGTCACGATCAATGCCCTCTATCGAAAGCGCTGACGCGGCTCGGCAGCCAGTCCGGGCGGCTTGCCTTCCGGCGTCCCGGGCAGCTCGAGGTGGAACCGAGTGCTGGTACAATAGGCTGGCATGAGTCGCCAGCCGACGCGCAAGATCACCGTTCACGTCCCTGCCGACGTCCTCGATCGCGCCACGGGTGAGGGGGAAGGAGTGACGGAAGTCGTCCGGGAGGCGCTCGAGCTGCGCGCGAGCCAACAGGCGTGGCGTCGCCTCGAGCGGTGGTCGGGGCGCGTTCGGTGGTCCGTCCCCCTCGAGGAGCTCCGCAAAGATTGATCGCCGTCGACACCAGCTCGCTGCGCCGGTTCCTCGCGGGAGAGCGCGGGCGCGACGTCGATCTGGTCATCGGGGCGATCGGAGAAGGCCGCGCGATTCTTCCGCCCCCGGTCCTCTGCGAGGCGCTCAGCGATCCCGCGATTCCCGCGGACCTCTCGCGTGACCTCGCCGGCCTGCCGCTCCTCGAGATCCGGGACGGGTACTGGCGGCGCGCCGGCCTTCTCCGGGGGCGCGTCATCGCCGCCGGCAGGAAGGCGAAGCTCGCCGACGCGCTCATCGCGCAGTGCTGCATCGACCACCAGGTGGCGCTGATCACGAACGATCGGGACTTCCGCCATTTCGTGCCGCAGGGGCTGACGCTCGCGTGAAGGTACCGCCTGCTCGACGAGGGGTACACTCGAGAAGAGCACGAATCGCATCCAGCCTGATCTCCGGAAGACGCTCAGAAACCTCGCCGCAGCCGGCATCGACGAGCGCCGCCGCCCGTCAGGGCGGCGGAATCCAGGCGCGTGAGGGTTTTCCGCCCGTCAGGGCGGCGGAATGTAGCCGGGGGCGAGCGCGAAGCGCGAAGCCCCCGGAAACGGGCGCGCCCGACGACGGCGCCCCGCCAGGGGCGCGGGACCTCTGCCGGGTTCTCCCTCACGCGACGGCGCGACCCGCCGTCATCATCATTCTACCGACGATGACGAACCAGACCGCCTGCAGGAGGACGACGGCTCCGAAGCCGTGGATGTCGAGACGGAGCATTCCCGATGCGACGAGCGCGATGATCGCGGCGCTCGAGAGGAAGCCGTACCAACGGAGCGCGGGACGCCCGCGAAGCGCCGCGGACCAGAGGATGATCGCGCCGGCCGAGCCGATGACGAGGATGCGCGCGCACGCCTGGTTGACGGTCCACGTGAACCGGAAGAGCGCGCGCCAGGCCTCGTCGGCCGGCGACGCCGCGCGTGCGAGCCGACGCAGGACCTCGGGTGTGACGAACCCGCTCGCCGTCGCAGCGCACATCCCCGCGGCGAGCGCGAACCCGTAGAGGACGAGCGCCGCGACGGAGAAGCGGTCCGGCCCAGCGAGCATGCGCGTCAGGGCGAGCGCCCCGAGGAATGACAGCGGAAGCGCGAGGATCGCGAGCGTGTGCGCCAGCGCGTTGACGAGCGCCATCGTCCGAAACCGCTCGCCCGCGCCCGAGAGCTCATAGCCCGTCGGATGGATCGCCATCACGATCAGGAGAACCGCGGTGGAGAGGATGAATGCGAGTCCACCCTTTCTCTCGTCCGTCATCCGCGAGAATATAGCAGCGCCACTGCCGGCGAAACGGGACAAAGGAGCCGCGAATGTCCGGAAACCGCAAAGCCGACGCGCGCGTCCGCCGCACGCGCGACGCCCTCGGTGACGCGCTCGTCGCGCTGATGACCGAGCGCCCGTTCGAATCGATCACCGTCCAGCACGTCCTCGACCGCGCCGGCGTCGGCCGCTCGACCTTCTACGTCCACTACAGCGGGAAGGACGACCTTCTGAGCACCGACGTCGACGAGTTCTGGTCGCACATGGCGAACCGCCTCAGCGTGACGAACGAGCGGTCCGACCGCGTCGCTCCGGTGCGCGAGCTCTTCGCGCACGTCGCGGGTATGGTGGAGTTTCTCGGCGCTCTCGACGCGGCGGGGAAGCGCCACGAGGTGACCGAGGCGGGGCGCGTGCACTTCGCCCACGCGATCGAGGATCGCCTCGCGCGTTCGGGCCGCGGGAGCCACCTCCCCGCGGTGCACCGCGAGGCGATGGCGCACGCGCAGGCCGGGGCGATCTTCTCGATGCTCGACTGGTGGCTCGCGAACGGCGAGCCGATTCCTCCAGCCGAAGTCGACGATCTGTTTCACCGCGCCTTCTGGAGCGGCGTAGCGCGGCAGGGGTGATCGCGGCGCGTCAGGTATCGGCCGGTCAGGCGAAAGGATTCACCACGCGGATCGGAAAGCGCGCGAAGTCGCGATCTCCGGTGACGAGCTCCGTGATGCCGTTTGGAGCGACCCGCCGCCTCGCGCCCGTTGACGGCGCTCTGGCGGAATAGAACTTAGTCATATAGACTTAGTCCATACGGAGGCAGCGATGGGGACTGTGAATATTCATGAAGCGAAGACGCATCTGTCGAAGCTCGTCGATCGGGCGGCGAAAGGGGAACCGGTCGTGATCGCGAAGGCCGGCAAGCCGCTCGTCCGGGTCGTGGCCATCGATGCCCCGGCGGCGCCGCGGCGCCTCGGGTTTCTGGCGGGAGAGATCGCGGTGCCGGAGGATTTCGATCGGATGGGGGCGGACGAGATCGGGGCGCTGTTCGGAGCGCGCCCGTGAAGCTGTTGCTCGACTCCCAGATTCTGCTGCGGGCCGCGGGCGAGCCCGATCGGCTCTCGTCCGCGGCACGGCGGCACCTCGAGAATCCCGACAACGAGCTTCTCTTCAGCGCCGCGAGCATCTGGGAGATCACGATCAAGAGCGATCTCGGGCGAGAGGACTTCCGCGTGGAGCCGCGCGTCCTCCGTCGGGGCCTGCTCGACAACGGGTACATCGAGCTTCCGGTCACCGGGGAGCACGCGGTGAATGTCGACAGGCTCCCGGAGATCCACCGGGATCCGTTCGACCGGATACTCCTCGCTCAGGCACTGACCGAAGGAATCGTCCTGCTCACGATGGACTCGCAACTGGCGCGCTACGGCTCTCCGGTGAGGAAGGTCTAGGAACCTAGTGGACTGTCCTGATGAGCCGTTCGTAGCGGGCGTGTGAACTTCCGTCGCGATCCCTCGTATTGGATCAAGACACGGTGGAGGTTTCGCCCCCGAGTCGGCGCATCAGAAGAGGAGGCAATCCTGACTACGTTCCAGCCTCGGGGACTCTCAGCGATCCTCGTTGCCGTCACACTCCTGCTCGCGACGAGTTGCACCACCCTCGACCAGAGCACGGCCCAGCCCGAGGCCGGCAACACGACGAACACCGCGGCCGCGCCGGGAGCGACCGCCGGGACCGGGCTGGCGCAGGTTCTGGTGATCGGGACCTACCACATGGCGAACCCCGGTCTGGATCTCATCAACATGCCGGCGGACGACGTGACGACGCCTGAGCGCCAGCAGGAAATCGGGGAGCTGGTCTCCCGTCTCGCCCGGTTCCGACCGACCCACATCGCGGTTGAGGCGACGCCGGAGCGGGCCGCCGAGCTCACCGAGTCCTACCGGGAGTTCCTCGCCACAGGGCGCCTCCCGGGGGCGAGCGAGACTTACCAGGTGGGCTTTCGGCTCGCGCAGCGCCTCGGATTGTCCGGCGTCCACCCGGTCGACTTTTCGCGAGACATGGATCTGGGGAAAGTGATGGGCTGGATCGCTGCGAACGACGCGGCGGGAATGGCCTACCTTCAGCAGACGATGGGAGCGATTCGGAATCGCAACGCCGAGATCATGAAGGGCTCCGTCTCCGAGATCTTCGCCCGGCTGAATTCTCCCGAACAGGACGCATTGCACGATCAGTATCTGTGGCTGGCCCAGAAGGGGACGTCAGGCAACGCGGTCGGAGCGGCCGTCGTCGCCGACTGGTACGAGCGCAATCTCAAGATCTTCGCGAATGTCGCACGTCTGGCCGAGACCGCGGACGCTCGGGTCCTGGTACTGATCGGCGCCGGGCACGCCACGCTTCTTCGGCAGTTCGTGCGCCAGGCTCCGAATCTGGAGCTGGTGGAGCCCTCGCTTCATCCGGGGCCGCCGTCTCGATGACCCGATGGATGTAGTTGCCCGGGATCGCGCGCCTTCACGACTTTGTGCCTCGTTCTGCGACGCGGTCCGTTCGCGATCCAGGGCACCTGCTCGCTTTCGAGCTCAATCGTCGGCCGGCCCGATCTGCAGATGCGGGTTGTGCGCGATCTCCCAGAGGTGCCCGTCGGGATCGGCGAAGTAGCCGCTGTAGCCGCCCCAGGAGGTTTTTTCCGGCTTTTTGACGACGGTCGCGCCAGCGCGGGCGGCCTCGCCGACGACCCGGTCGACATCCTCCTCCGAGGCGACGTTGTGTGCCAGCGCGAACCCGCCGAAGCCGCTCCCTTCCGCCGCCACGCGCGCATCCTCGGCCAGCGCCTCTCTCCCGTACAGCCCGAGCCAGGTGCCGCGGAGCGTGAAGAACGCCACCTCCGGAGGGGAGTCCATGCGCGGCAGCCCGAGGCCCGTCTCGTAGAACTTGACCGACCGGGTGAGGTCGCGGACGCCGAGCGTGATCATGCTGATGCGAGGCTTCATCGCGGAGCCCTCCTTCGCGTGCCGCTCGGGGTGGTCGCGGGAACGATGCAGAACGGCGGAGGGAAAGTCAAAGCGGGCGCCTGCCACGAGAGCGTGCACCTCGCCGGTGATCGCCGGGATTCGGAGAAAACGCGATTCCGCCTCGACCATGGCGCCGGAGCAGCCGCTCCTGAGCTGCGATGAACTCCTCGCGCGCCGTCGTCATCAAATCCCCCGCACCCGGCGGTCGACCCACCGCCCGACTGAGGCACCGTCAGACCAGCCTCACTCCTGCCGGGGCTGGAATGTCAGAGGAGCGTCCGAGCTCGTCGCCCGCAGGTCGCGTGATGCGGGTCCACGAGACCTCCCGGAGGAGATGTTCTCCGCACGAGTCGGAAAGCCCGAAGAGGGGGCACGCGAGGCGGTTACCGATCCGTCACGCCCCCGCTGAGCCGGCCCGTCTGTCCGGTCACAACGGGTTATGCTCACTCCGACGTCGGGAGGTCGACTTTGTCCGTACTACGCTCCGCAACACTCGCCGCCACGCTGGCCTTCGTCTCGTCGCTTCAGGCATCTTCACCATCGCCGCCGACGCTGAGGGCGATGGAAGATGCGATCGCCTCGGGGGAGCTGAAGAAGATCACGAGCGTCGTCCTCGCGCAGGACGGCCGGATCGTCTACGAGCGCTACTTCGAAGGCAACGCCTCGACGCTCCGCGACACGCGATCGGCCACCAAGACGATCACCGGGATGCTCACCGGCATCGCGATCGATCGCGGCCTCGTCTCCGGAGCCGGCGCACGGCTTCTTCCTCTGCTCGGGCTGAAGCCGCGCGAGAACCCCGATCCCCGGAAGGGAGAGATCACGATCGAAGACCTGCTGACCATGAGCTCCCTTCTCGAGTGCGACGACTGGAACTCGTTCTCGCGCGGGAACGAAGAGCGGATGTACCTGATCGAAGACTGGGCCCGGTTCACGATCGATCTTCCGATCAAGGGGTTTCCACCCTGGGCGACGACTCCGCAGGACTCGCCGTACGGCCGCTCGTTCAGCTATTGCACGGCGGGGGTCTTCACACTCGGACAGGCGCTGGCGCGCGCCGCCGGCGTCCCGCTCGATGAGCTCGCCCGGGAGCATCTGTTCGAGCCCCTCGGCATCGAACGCCTCGAGTGGATGTACTCACCCCTCGGCTATGCCCAGGCCGGAGGGGGGCTGCGCATGACCAGCCGCGATCTGCTCCAGCTCGCACGCCTCTATGCCGACCGCGGAGCCCGCGGCGGGCGGCAGATCGTGCCGGAAACCTGGGTCGAAACCTCCACGCGGCCCCACGTTGCCGTCGACGACGAAGTCGAATACGGCTACCTCTGGTGGCTGCGGGATTTCACGGCGAAGGGCAGGGCCCACCGCGCGTACTACATGTCCGGAAACGGCGGGAACAAAGTCGCGGTCTTTCCCGAGCTCGACCTCGTCGTCGTGATCACGTCGACGAACTTCAACACGCGCGGCATGCACGAGCAGACCGATCGGATGCTGGAAGAGTTCGTGCTGCCGGCGGCGGCCGCAAACCGGAAATAGGAACGCTGATCGGATCGTCGGGCTCCAGGGAGGACGTCATGCTCTTTCGGATCGCCATCATCATCGCCTGCGCCGGCCTGCTGGGAGGCTCCGCGCTCGCCCAGGCCACCATCGGAGGGGAGTGGCGCGACGAGATCGAGCGCTTTGCCGCGCGCGTGGTCGAGGCCGGCCTCGCTCCCGGCCTGGGGATCGCAGTCTCGCAGGGTGAATGGGTTCTCTACGAAGGAGGATTCGGCGTCGCCGACGCCGCCTCCGGTCGTCGGGTGAGCGCGAACACCCCCTTCTACGTCGCCTCGAGCACCAAAGCGCTGACGGCGACGGCGGTCGTGCTGCTGGCAGCGCGCGGCGAGATGGAGCTGGGCGCGCCGATCACGCGGTACGTGCCCGGCCTGCGATTCCGGCCGCCGCTCGACGCGCGGAGCGTGACGATCGGGCGGCTGCTCACCATGACCGACGGCATCGAGCAGAAAGGCGCGGTCGTGATGCGCACGGCGTACACGGGGGAGTTCACGCCCGAGCTGCTCGTCGAGCTGCTCGCCGGCTATGGTCCGTCCGCGGAGGGAAACGCGTTCGACTATCGCAATCTCCCCTACAACATCCTCGGTCTCGCCCTCGACCCCGCCGACGGGCACGGATGGAAGGACGTGGTCGACAGAGAGGTCCTCCGCCCCCTCGGGATGAGCTCCACCAGCGCACGGCTCTCGGCCCTCGAACCCGATCGCCTCGCGATGCCCCACGCCCTCGCCCCCCTCGTCGCGGGGGAGGGGTGGGGAAGGATCCCGCTGGCCAAGGCGGACGAGAACCTCCACGCGGCCGGCGGGCACTTTGCGACCCCCCGCGACCTGATCCGCTTCGTCGCCGCCCACGCGAGCCACGGGCGGCTCGAAGGCCGGCGGCTCTTCCCGGCCGCGGCCATCGCGTCGATGCACGAGGCCCGCGTGCCGCAAAGCCGCGACTTCGGCCCGTTCCGGCGCACGGCCTGGGGGTACGGGTGGGACGTGGCGGAGTGGCGCGGGCGGACGATCGTCCAGCGCTTCGGCGCGTTCTCCGGGTACCGCTCCCACATGTCGTTCGAGCCCGCGACCGGGATCGGAGTCGTGGTGCTGACGAACGGCAGCGGCATCGCCTCGCCGGCCGCCGATCTGGTGGCGACCTGGGTCTACGACCGGCTCGCCGGGCGGGCGGATCTGGAGGCGGAGTACGAGCGCCAGCTCGCCGAGCTGCAGGCCCGGCGGGACGGCTGGAAGACTGGAACGGCCGCCCATCTCCGCGAGCGCGCGGCCCGACTCGCGCCGTTGTCCCGACCTCTCGAGGATTTCGCCGGCACGTACGAGAGCCCCGAGCTCGGCCGGATCGTCTGGCTGGTCGTGGCCGGAGGCCTCGAGGCCCGAGCCGGGGTCGCGCGCAGCCGGGCCGAGGTCTTCGACGCGGCGGGGAGTCAACTCCGGATCGAGATCGGAGGGGGCGTCGTCGCCACATTCGAGTTCCCGGAGGGGGGCGACCCCGCGAGCGCGGTCGTCATCCAGGGAGAGCGGTTCGTGCGGGTCGAGCCGGAGTGACCCCTCGCGCCCTCACCTCGCTCTTCTCGCCACGATCGCGAGCGTCACGGTCACTTCATCGCCGAGAATCGCCTTCCCGCCGCTCCACCTCGTGCCGAGCACGCCGAAGTCTCGCCGGTTCACCACGAACTCGGTCTCGAACGATGCGAGCTCCCCCACGCCTGGCACCTTCTGCAGCCCCGCCAGACGGACCGGCGCGACGATCCTCCGCGTGACTCCCCGGATCGTGAGGTCCCCGGCGACCTCGAAGGCGCTCGAGCCGTTCCGCCGTACGCCCGTGCTGCGGAAGATCATGTGCGGGTGCTTCGCGACGTCGAGAAAGTCGTCGGAGCGGACCACCCGGTCGCGCCCGCCGTTCCGCGTGTCCAGGCTCGACGCGTCGATCCGGACCACGACCTCCGCCGTTTCCGGCCGGGCCGGGTCCATTCGAATTTTTCCGTCGAGCGTCCGGAACAGCCCGGTCTGGCGGGTGACGGTCCATTTGCTGATGGAGAACTCGACCGTGCTGTGCGTCGAGTCGATCAGGTAGACGACCGGGGCGGCCTCGGTCACTGCCGCGAACGGAACGAGGAGGAGGGCGATCGCGGCAGCGAGCCGCGCGGAAGAGAGTCGAGCGTTCATGCCCGTAAGAGGCTCGCGGCGCGCCGAGTGTTAACGCGACCCGGCAGGCCGTCGGAGACATTCACCCCTGGAGCAAAGCCCTGACCTGATGATACTCCTTCAATCTCGCGTAGTCCTTCTCGCTCGGATTCGGGATCCGGGCAAGATTCATGTTGTCGGTCACGTCGGCCAGCTTGACGGCACGGGCGATGGTGTTCCGGGCTGCCCGGCGCGCAGCATCGAGTCGATTTTCGCCCCTCCTTTTGGTCAAGGCGTCGATCGCATCGAGGACCTCCCCGGGGAAACCCTCCGCTCTGAGGTCCTCGAGGGTGAGGCTCGTATCTTCGATGACGTCGTGAAGAACGGCCGTCATCCGTTCGTGAGGCGTTCCCACCGCCAGCATCACGCGGAGCGGATGGAGGATGTACGGAGCGCCCGCCTGATCCACCTGACCCGCATGCGCGCGAGCCGCGATTTCGATGGCTCGTTCGATCGTACTCATCTGAGGGACGCCC
>DATKCD010000141.1:0-11394 GCA_035544735.1 Thermoanaerobaculia bacterium | reverse complement strand
CCCGCGTCATGGAGCTCCGCTACTTCGCCGGCTTCAGCATGGAGGAGATCGCCGAGCTCACGAGCCGCTCCCTCGCCAGCGTGAAGCGCGACTGGACGTACGCGCGAGCGTGGCTGTACGAGTACATGAGGGGGTGAGGGTCGATCCGCTCGGTGGAATGCCGGTATTCCCACCGAGGTATACTATGGTCATGAAACTGGGGGTCTCGCTGGAAGACGATCTGGTCACGTTCGCGAACGAAGAAGCGTCGCGGCGGGGAACCACGCGTTCCGGCCTCATCGCCGAGCTTTTGCGCGCCGAGAAGATCCGGCGTCAGGTCACGGACTACATCGATCGCCACGGGTGGGACGTGACCGAGGACGAGGGTGTCTGGCGCGAGTACCAGAGCCGGCGGTTCGAGCAGGAATATGGCAGCGACGAGTGGTGATCCGCTTCCGGCGCGCGGTGAGGTGTGGTGGATTCGGGCGGACAAGCGCCGGCCGGCGATCGTCGTGCAGACGGACGCCGTTCGCGAGCCCCGCGTCGGCACCTTCCTCGTCGTTCCGCTGACGAGCCGCCGCCACCTCGAGGGCCTCCCCGGAAACCTGCGCCTCGAGCGGCAGTCGACCGGGCTGGGAAAGATCTCGGTGGCGAACGTCTACGACATGCAGAAGGTGCTGCGCGCCGACTTCATTCAGCGGATCAGCCGCCTTCCCGGCGGCGAGATGGAACGGCTCGACGACGGACTCCGCCTCGTCCTCGGCCTGGAATGAGCTCGCGCCGGCCGGGTTGAAGCCGACATGGGTCGAGACGCCCGATCCGCCGCGTCATCAGAATCCGCGGTCATCTCCGCGAACCCCGGCGGGGGGCGCGCTCGTCGGGCGCGGCGGCGGGCGGAGGCGTGCGCCTCTGCATCAGAACCGCGTGCCGATCGTGATCACCGGCTCTTCTAGACGGAAAAGTTGGGGCCAGGTCTGGAGATCCAACTTTTCATCGACCCTCGGACGTTCGGCCTGCCGACGCTGTCGACTCCGTTCTCGGCTTCGGGGGAGCGTTCGCCGGCCGGTCTCTACGAGGAGGAGTCAAAAAGTTGGTTTTCCAGACCTGGCACCAACTCTTCCCGTCTCATCCTCCGCTTGCGGATACCAAAAGCGCGCGACGCGACCGATATTTGACGGAAAGGCTATGCCCTTCGGACCTGGATCCCGCCTGGGACCGTACGAGATCATCGCGCCGGCCGGTGCCGGTGGGATGGGTGAGGTATATCGTGCCCGCGACATCCGCCTCGGCCGCACCGTCGCCATCAAGGTCCTCCCGCAGGAGTTCTCGTCGGACGCCAGGCTGCGGGTCCGCTTCGAACGCGAAGCGAAGGCGATTTCCGCGCTGACGCACCCCAACATCTGCACGCTCTATGACGTGGGCCGGGAGAACGAGACCGACTATCTCGTGATGGAGTTCTGCGAGGGCGAAACGCTCGCGGCGCGTCTCAAGCGCGGCGCCATGCCACCTTCGGACGCCGCCCGAATCGGCGCGGATGTCGCGTCCGCTCTGGCCGGCGCCCATGAACGTCGCTTGATCCACCGCGACGTCAAACCGGACAACATCATGCTGACGCGGTCCGGGACCCGGCTCCTCGACTTCGGCCTCGCCGGCGCGGAGCCGGAGGCTTCGCATGCGGAGACCGTGTCCGAGTCGACCGCGACCGCCGGCATCGCCGGAACTCTCGCCTACATGGCCCCCGAACGATTCGAAGGGGAGCCGGCGGACGCGAGGAGCGACATCTGGAGCCTGGGCGCGATCGTCTACGAGATGGCGACGGGACGGCCTGGATTTCGGGGGGGGTCGCGAACCGAGGTGATCGTGTCCGTACTCACGCGCGATCCCGATTTCGAAGTGATCGCGGATCCGTCGCTGCGGCACCTCGTTCGGAAGTGCCTGCGCAAGAGCCCGGACCAGCGGTGGCAGTCGGCTCGAGATGTCGCCGACGAGCTGCGCTGGATCGCCGAACATGGGGCCGGGCGGAGGCGCGTCGCCGTGAGCGCGATCGGCGGGATCGCCGCGCTCCTGGCGATCGCCGTCGCGGGCGTGGCGGGATGGGCGACATGGCACGCTCGCCCGAACGCCGACTTGCCGCGGCTGTCGGTCGCGTTACCCGCGGAATCCCGCCTCGTCACCGATACGCCGAGCTTCGCACTCTCCCCCGACGCGAGCCACATAGCGTTCTCGATACACCGCAATGAAAAGCACGAGATCTACTCTCGGCCGCTGGACGGCTTCGAGCCGACTCTGGTCGCCTACGGAATGAACCCTGTCTTCTCGCCGAACGGAAGATGGATCGCGTTCGTCCGAGGGCGTACGCTTTACAAGGCGCCGGTCGACGGAGGTCGCGAACATGCGCTCGCGGAGCTCGAGTCGAATCCGCGGGGCATCACCTGGGCTCCCGACGGGACGATTTATTTCGCGATCGGATTCGAGGGCGGCCTCGCGAAGGTCTCGGAGGACGGCTCGGGGTTCGCGATCGTCACCACCCCGGACGCATCGCGCGACGAGAAGAGCCATCGCTGGCCCCATGCTCTTCCGTACGGCAAGCACCTGCTCTACACGATCGTCACGGGCCGGATGACCTCCTTTTCCGATGCGCAGATCGCCGTCGTATCGCTCGAGAGCGGACGCGCGCGAACGATCCTCCAGGACGGGTCCTCCCCGACCTATGTCCGGACCGGGCATCTCGTTTTCGCCCGCGACCGCGCGCTGATGGTCGTTCCCTTTGATCTCGAGACGCTGACCGTTCGAGGATCCCCGGTTCCGCTCCTGGAGGACGTCCTCTTTACCAGCATATCGGGCGCGGCTCACTACGCAGTAGCCGACCGGGCGGGGACTCTGGCATACGCCGGCGGCGCTTACCAGACCCATTCGAGTTTCGAGATCGTCGACCGACGCGGGGGCGTGAGGGAGGAATTCACCGTTCCGAGGATCGTCGACGCGTTCCGCGCCTCTCCCGACTCCGGCCGTCTGGCCATTCAGGCCTCCGCCGCCAACGACGACATCTGGAGCTGGGACGTCCAACGGCGGACACTGACGCGCGTAAGCAGGGAGGCGGGCGATGAGCTCCGTCCCACGTGGGCTCCCGATGGAAAGAGCATCCTCTTCATCGGCCGGAAGAGACTCTACCGCCAGGCCGCCGATGGGTCGGCGCCGGCGGAACTGCTCCTCGAGGGGAGGATCGTCAGCCTCGCTTCCTGCTCTCCCGGATGCGAGGCGGTGGCATTCACGGTTGCCGATCGCTCTCGTGACATCCGGATTCTCCAGCCCCACCGCGGAACCCAGCCATCTCTCTTTGCCGGCACGCCTTTCGATGAGATCTCACCGGAGTTCTCTCCTGACGGACGGAGCATCGCATACGTCTCGAACGAATCAGGGACCTGGGAGATTTACCTACGCCCTCTCTCCGGCAGCGGCCGCGCGCAGGTCTCCGCCGGAGGCGGCGGGGAGCCCCGCTGGTCCAGGGACGGAGATGAGCTGTATTATCGCCGTGGCGACCAGTTCTTCGCCGTTTCCATGGGCCCCGAATCACCGCTCGAGGTCGGACCGCCGCAGCTCCTGTTCCGCCTTCCTCGAATCCGGTACTGGGACGTGTTCGGCGACGGGTTCATTCTGCTCAAAGAGCAGCCGCCGCCATTTCTCGCCTCGGGCATCCACATCCTTCCCGATTGGCTCGACGAAATGGACGCTCGCGTCCGGCGACGGTGAATGCAGAAAGCGAACGATGGCGATGCCCGTCGTCGATCGTGAGAATACAATCGTCTCGATCTCCCGTAAGTGCGGGATGAAAATAAATGCCGTTGCGCCTTCGGCGCAGACTCGACTCACGACCACGACTCATGACTCACGACCCACGACTCACAACCGACTGCTCACGACTCGAGCCTGCCCTACTTTTCCGTCATCGTCGTCCGCCTCGAGCGGCGGCGGCAGAAGACGGCGGCGATGCGCGCGATGACGATCGGATCTCCTTCGCGAAGGGGGGTGAGCGCTACGACCTTGCGGGTGCCGAGAAACGTGCCATTCTTGCTGCCGAGGTCCTCGAGGCTCGCGCCCGAGGAATCGACGACGACACGCGCGTGACGGCGCGAGATTCCGGGAGCATCGAGGAGCACGTCGGCCGCATCGTCCCGGCCGATGACGTTTTCGCCGAGGCGGAGCGGGAAGGAGCGCGCGCCGATCCGCAGCTCGAACGGGCTCGCCCGCCCTTCGGACAGCTCCTCGGCCGCCTCCCCCACGAACGCGTAGCCGTAGCGGTGGATCGTGCGGATCCAGCCGTAGCTCTCGTTCTCGAGGAGTTTCCTGAGGTCCGACACGAGGTTATGGAGGTTCGCTTCCTCGACCACCACGTCCGGCCACAGTCGCCGGAACAGCTCGGCTTTCGGGACCGCCGCGGGGCGCCGCTCGATCAGGAGCGAGAGAAGCTCGAAATGCTTCGGCTGAATGGCGATGCGTTCCTGGCGGCGATGGAGGGATCGCGAGCCCCTGTCGAGCACGAATTCGCCGAAGCGGTAGCGCATCCCGAAATTGTAGGGCTACGCCGCCCGACGGCGAAGGCGGTTCTGAGAAGGTGGAGTTTCCCTGGGTTTCGCCTGAGATTTCCTGAGCGAGCCGGGCCGAGCCTGACGGCATGGCTCGATCGCTTCTCGTTCTCGGTCTTCTCGCCCTCGCCCCATGGAGCCTCCGCGCTCGGATCCCCGCGATGGACACGGGGACGATCGCAGTGCTCGCCGATCTGTTCGAGAAGGGCGGCTCGGGACGGCTTCCCATGGAGCGCGCGGCGTTTCTGGTCCGGGATGGTGAACGCTGCCGCTGTCTGCTCTGGCCCTTCACCGGTCAGTTTCAGCAGACGAGCTACGTCGGCGCCGTCCCGGCCGCCGCGTTCGCCGTCGCTCACACGCACCCGAACGGGATGCCCAACCCATCGGTTGCGGATCGCGCGCTCGCCCGGCGACTCGAACTTCCGGTCGTCGTCGTGACGGCACGCCGGGTCTCTGCGGCGATCCCCGGAGAGAAGAGAACCCGAGTGCTGCTCACCGGGACGTGGAGGAAGGGCGCGCCGGACCTCGCGTGCGAGGAAATGGGAGAGTCCGCGACGGCACCGGCGCTCTCGGCACCTCGGCCTGGGGCGCCGCGAAACTGAGAAGACGCAGCCGCCAGATCGTGGAGCGCGATCCCGGCTACGCGCAACTGCGGGAGCGCATTCGCCGAGCGGTCCGCTCGTGAACCAGTGCCCCTCTCCCGACGAAAAGTTGTTTATCCAGACCTGGCCCCAACTTTTCAGAACCGCGTGCCGATCGTGATCCCCGGCTCTTCGAGACCGATCGCGAGCAGCGTGACGGCCCAGCGCCGGCCGAAGGCGACCGTAAACGACGCGTGCGTGTGCACGCCGTCGTTCTGGAGCATCGCCGAGACGCGCTCGCTCACGCCGACGGACACTCCGAACGGAAAAATGAACCGGTCCTCGGCGCCCGACCAGCTCACCGCAGCGTACGGAGCGATGGGAATGCCTAGCTCGCGGTGCAGGCTCTTGGCGAACGTCGCGTAGTAGGACTGTCCCGCCGGCGTCCCGATGCGGTCGCTGCTCGTGCCGAGGATCACGGCGGGGCGGCGCCGGGTCTCGGCGACGATGCGCCAGTTCGCGACGAGGCCGATCTCGTCGGCGGCGGGATTGACCTCGATCCCCGCCTTGAACGCCGGCGTCCACTGCCGCATCACGATGATCCGGTGCGTGGCGCGGTCGATCTGGTCGTCGACGTATCGGTACGTCGCTTCCCACCGGCTGTCGTCGGAGGTCCCCCGGACCCCCATCCCCTCTCCGGGTCAGCCGGGTCAGTTCGGGACGAGCGACACCGTCCCGGAGCCGGAGGGGCGGGAGGAACGGGCGCCGAGCTCGGCGAGCGCTTCGAAGAGCTGCGCGTAGCGCTCGGGATCCGAGAGAAACAGCTCGCGGCACTCCGGCGCCGCCAGCTCCCACGATCGCCCCTCGTGCTCGACCGTGACCGCCGCCCTCGCGCCCGGCTGAACGAGGCACGCTTCCGGGTCGATCGCGAGCGCGTCCGGAGCGGCCGTGAGAAGGACGAAGGCTGCCAGGGCGAAGCGCGTCATCGCGCCAGGACCTCTTCGATCGCGGCGCGCATGACGGCCGGGTCCGCTTCACCGCCGAAGCGGCGGACGATCATCCCCTCCCGGTCGACGAGAAAGAGCGCCGGCAACGAGAGAACGCCCCAGCGGTTCCAGTCGTCCGCGCCGACGAGGCCGACCGGAT
The DNA here is from genome assembly GCA_035544735.1 of Thermoanaerobaculia bacterium. Taxonomy (GTDB): domain Bacteria; phylum Acidobacteriota; class Thermoanaerobaculia; order Gp7-AA8; family Gp7-AA8; genus DATKCD01. The sequence continues at coordinate 5,105 of DATKCD010000141.1, read as the reverse complement.
ACGCGGCTGCCGCGCCGATCGCTTTCCGGACCTTCGCGGGATCCTCGTCGATGCTCGCGCCGACGACCGCCAGTCCCCGCTCACCGAGCTCGCGCTGGAGTTCGGCGAGGCGGGGAAGAGCGGCGAGGCAGGGGCGACACCACGTCGCCCAGAAATCGACGAGGACGACGCGGCCGCGCAGCGTCGCGAGATCGACCGGCGCGCCGTCGAGCGAGGCGAACTGCAGCTCCGGGGCGGAGCGCTTCTCGGGGGGTTCGGTGAACGCGGCCGGATCCTTCAGGAACTCGACCTTGCACTCGAGGCTGCAGAAGACGTACTCGCGGCCGCGCAGCGTCGCGCGCGCTTCGATCGGCTCGAGGCCCGCGCCCTCGCGGGGCCCGCAGACCGCGCAGACCCCCTTGTCGCCCTCCGACATGGCGGGAACGGCGAGAGCGGCGAGAGCGAGCAGGCAGAGGATCGCGCGGCGCATTGGGACACCCGAACCGCGCGGCTGCGCGCATTGTTCCTGGAAGACGATTGTCACTCGTAATGCGTCCACATCCGGATCACCTTGACGATCCTCTCCCGCTGGAGCACCTGATAGACGAGGCGATGGTGGATGTTGATCCGACGCGACCAGGCGCCGGCGAGATCGCCGACGAGCTTCTCGAAGGGCGGCGGGGACTGAAAGGGATCGCGCCGGAGGATTTCCAGGAGAGCTTCCGCCTTCGGCCTGAGTCCGGATCGGGATAGTTTCTTCGCGTCTTTCGCGGCCTGTGGCGTGAACACCAGCCGCCAGGACTTCACCAGTCGAGGGACTCCAGGCACTCGCGCACGGGAGTCTTCAGTCCCTTCCGGATGGAGACTCTCATCCCGGGAATCGAAACCAGATGCAGGGTCTCCTGGATCGCCTGCCAGTCGTCCATCGACACGAGCACCGCGTCCGACCGCTTGCCGGTAATCTGCACCGGCTCGCTCGTCACGGCGGTCTCATCGATCAGCTTGTAAAGCTTCGTCCGAGCCTCGCTTGCGGTGATGGTCTTCATGGCTGAATCGTACGGGATTACGTACGACTCGTCAAGCCGTCGGTTCGGCATCGCCGCAAAAAGAGTAGACCATTCCACCGGACGCGACTTCCCCGGGCTTACCTCGGGCCCGCCGCGTCGGCCGCGCAGCGGAATCCGACGTGATTGGTGCCCGTGTCGATCGCTCCCGCTCCGCGCATCCCCGGCTCGTACCGCGAGCAGTACTGATCGGTGCAGAGAAACGATCCCCCCTTCTGCACTCGCTTCGGGATCCCCGGCTCGTCCGAATCGTGGCTCTCCATCGGACCTCGGGGGTTCTCCACCGCGTCCGCGCGGGCGTGATGCGCGTGCGCGTCCGCGCGGTACCAGTCCGCCACCCACTCCCAGACGTTGCCGGCCATGTCGTAAAGCCCGTAATCGTTCGGAGGGAACGAGCGCACCGGCGCGGTCGCGGCGAACCCGTCTTGGACCATGTTCCTGTGAGGAAACGTCCCCTGAAACGTGTTGGCCATGAACCGGCCGTCCGGCCGGAACTCGTCGCCCCAGACGTAGCGCCGCCCGGCCAGCCCCCCCCGCGCCGCCCGCTCCCACTCCGCCTCGGTCGGAAGCCGCTTCCCCCCCCACCGCGCATAGGCGGCGGCGTCCTCCCATGCCACCTGGACCACCGGATGATCCATCCTTCCCGCGAGATCGCTCCCGGGACCCTCCGGATGGCGCCAGCTCGCCCCCGGGACGAAGCTCCACCAGCGCAGCGGCGCGTCGAGCGGCACCGCCTCCGCGGGAGGGGTGAAGACGACCGAACCGGCGACCAGCAGCTCCGCCGGCACGCCGGGAAAATCCTCCGCCCGCGGGACGCGCTCGGCGACCGTGACATACCCTGTGGCGTCGACGAACTTCTCGAACTCCGCGTTCGTCACTTCCGTCTCGTCCATGAAGAAGCCGTCGACCCGGACCTCATGGACGGGCTGCGATTCGGGTGAGGCCGTCGAGCCCATGACGAACGCGCCCCCCGGAATCCACACCATCCCCGGCGGGGCGTTCGGCGGGGCCTCCGCGGGGTGGCCGCCTCGGGTGCACGCAACGGAGGCGACCATTGCCGCTGCGGCTACGGCGCTCAGCAATTTCCGGTTTCGCATCATGTCTCATTTCCGGGTAGAACGAAATGCAGAATGCAGAATGCAGAATTATGCAGAATGCAGAATTGAGAATCCAGAAAGGGCAGGAATCTCGATCGCTCGAGATCGTGCCGGCCGCCCCTTTCCGGATTCTACATTCTGCACTCTGCATTCTGCATTCGGGCTGCGCCGGCCGTCCCGAACGCGATCACCGTAACTCTGGCGAATGATCTCCCCCGCGCCGGAAGCTCCTGGCTTCCGTGAGCAGCGGCGCCGGGTCGACGAGGACCAGTCCGCTCACCTCCGACGGCCAGCGGGCAGCGAATTGATGCACCAGCATCCCTCCGAGAGAGTGTCCGACGAGGATGTACGGCGGTTCCGCTCCAAGCTGATCGAGGAGCCGGCGCAGCCTGAAGTTCATGTGCTCGACCGTCGGATCGGTGCCATCCCACTCCGACTGCCCGAGTCCCGCGCGGTCATAGCTCAGCGCCGGGGCGAATCGCCCGGCGCGCGACAGAATGGATCGCCACGCATCGGACGACTGAGCGACGCCGGATTCGAAGATCACGAGAGGAGTGCCCGGCGCTCGCGCGTCGAGAGCGGCACTCTGCACGCGCACGCAATAGCCGCCGAGATCCACGATTCGGACCTCGACACCGGCTTCGGCGGCGCTCGTATTCCACGAGCCGCCGATCAGCAGAGCGAGAACGAACGCTGCCATCCTCACAGCTCGTTGGCGAAATACCACTGGTGTCCTTCGGGATCCTCGAGGCCGCATCGCCGATGGCCGTAGTCGGTGTCGTTCGGCTCCTCGAGAACCTTCGCGCCGGCGGCGCGCGCGCGCTCGCATTGCGCCTCGGCGCTGTCGACGATCACGTACAGGCTCTGGGTCGCCCCGCCGAGCCGGCGCGGGCTCCTGTAAGCGGGACCCGGAGCCCCTATCATGATGATGCCGTCGCGAAATCGCATGGCGGCGTGGGCGACGCGGCCCTCGGCATCGGTCATCGCGACACCTTCGCGCTCGAATCCGAATGCGTCGGCCAGCCACTGCAGTGCGGCGGGCAGGTCTTCGTAGTAGAGGTACGGAGTGATCGTCATCTGCCCTCCCTTCGTGAGGCTCGGGGCCTCGCGCCGCCGAGCCCGAGCCCCTTGCCCGCAATATGCATCCGACGCCGGCGGCCGGATTGTAAAAATGTGCTCGCTCGCGCCGTACAATGGAGAACACCGTGGACAGGCCGCTCATGGACGCCCGGAAGCCGGCTCCGCATCTGGCGGATCTCGTCGAGTCCTTCTGGCTCTGCGAAAGCTACGGCGGCGGCGGCTCTGAGCGACTCCTGCCGTCTGCCACGACACAGATCATCTTCACCCTCGACCCCGACGGCCGGATGGCGAGCAGTTTCGTGGGACCGCGTTCGCGCGTCACCTTCCTCGACACGTCGCGCGCGTTCCGCGCTTTTGGAGTCCATCTCAAACTCGGGGGTGCCCTCCCGCTGATCGGTGCCTCCCTGCGGGAACTGCGGGATCGGGCCATCGCTCTGGAGACTCTGTGGGGCGCAGCGGCACGGAATCTGACTGCTGAACTGTGGGAGCCGGGCCAGCGCGATCGCTTCGGCCTGCTGCAGTCCGCGCTCGACCGGAGATTACGCCTGAGCCGTCCGCCGGACCCCGAGGTACGTCGCGCGCTGACGCTGTTCGAGGGAGCGGGCAAGGGCTCGGTGAGAGCCGTCGTCGACGCCGTTGCGACCTCGCCACGCCGCTTCACGCGGACGTTCGAAGATCAGGTCGGCCTCCACCCGGTTTTGCTCCGCCGGCTCCTGCGTTTCACCCGGGTCCTGGAGAGGCTCGAGGCGCGAAGCGACGTCGAGTGGGTGGACCTCGCGCTGGGGTGCGGCTATTTCGACCAGGCGCACTTCAACCACGAGTTCCGGGAGTTCACGGGAATGAGTCCCTCCGCATACCGCCGCCACCGCCTCTCGAGGACACACGTCGCGAACGTCGGGTGACGCACACGCGCCCGAAGCCGCCGGCGCGCGCGGCGTTGACAGGCTTCTGTTGCCCCCCAGAGGCTAACCGATTGAGGGTTTCGCCTCGTCTCTTCGTTTCTTGTAGGACGAAATGCAGAATGCAGAATGCAGAATTGAGAATCCAGAAAAGGCAGGAATCTCGATCGCTAGAGATCGTGCCGACCGCCCTTTCTGGATTCTCAATTCTGCATTCTGCATTCGCACTGCGCCGACCGTCCCGAACGCGATAACAACTCGCCCCCGCGCATTCAACATTCAACATTTCAACATTCGGCCGGCGGCGGCCTAACTTCCACCGCCCCCCACCCGCCCCGTCATCCGCGGCTCGTCGAACGTCTCGTTGTCGTGGTCGTTGTACCGCAGAAACTTCGCCCGCACGTGGGCCTGGATACCTCACTGCGACGGCGGGTACATCCGGTTGAACTCCGGCTCGTCGTGGAGGAGAACGAGGTCGGTGTCGTGCCGCGCCCAGTTCGGGTCGCGGAACCCGGCGTCATAGGCTTTCCGGATCGCGATCAGGGCCTCCGGTTTCTTCTTCAGGGTGCAGAGGACGCAGGCGACGTTGTACATGATCAGCGCGTCGTCGGGCCGCAGGGTCATGGCGAGATTCACTTCGGCGAGGGCCTCGTCCGGCCGCCCAATGTAGGCGTAGTCGACCGCCAGGAGGACGCGCGCCCGGGCGTCTTCCGGCACTTTCTTCAGCTGACTCTCGAACATCTGGATCTGGCGCTGAGTGTGGTTGAGGACCGCATCCTTCTTGCCGAGGGCCTTGAGCGCGTTGTTGATCGGGACCATCGCGTTGTAGTTGTCGCCGGAGTGCGCGATGGCCTCGTCGGCGATGTCGGCGAGCTCCTGATAGCGCCCCGCGGCGAACAGAGCGCGCCCCAGCAGGTAGTAGGCACCCTCGGTATCGGGGTTCCTCTCGATCGCTTCCCTGACCCGGGTGATCGACTCGTCGTAGC
>DATKCD010000140.1:0-5167 GCA_035544735.1 Thermoanaerobaculia bacterium | reverse complement strand
GGCGTCCGGGGGAGGCGACCGCGTTCCTGGTGACGATCGTGCTCCTTGTGACGATCGCCCTGCTGGGCGTTCAGTACTGGAAGACGATCGACGAGGACTTCAAGGCCGCCGGTCCGGCCGCCGGGGCGGGGAGCGGACCCGGTCCTTCCGCCGGAGACGAGGCGGTGGTGACGGTCAACGGCCTGCCGATCCGGCAGTCGGAGTTCCTGGCGGCGCTCGCCACGGTTCCGGAGCAGATGCAGGCGCCGCTCGCCTCGGAGGCTGGGCGGAAGGCGCTCGCGGAGGAGTTGGTCCGGATGAAGCTGCTCGAGGATCACGCGCGGCGGCGGGGGCTCGACAAGGAGCCGGCGGTGGCGGGGCAGATCTCGATCGTGACCGGAAACATCCTGGCGAACGCGGCGCTCCGCGATCTCGCGACGACCCGCGAGCCGCTCACTCCGCGCGAGCTCTACGATCAGAATCTCCGGCAGTTCGAATCGGTCCGGCTGAGTCAGATCGTCATTCCGTACGAGGGAAGCGTGGCGGCGGCTGAGAGCGATTCGACCCAGACGGAAGCCGAGGCGGTCCGGAAGGCGGGGGAGATCGTGCAGAAGCTGCGCGGCGGTGCCGACTTCGCCGCGCTCGCGAGGCAGGAATCGGCCGACCGCGACTCGGCCTCGCGCGGCGGCGACATCGGGATGGTCGGCCACGGCACGTTCCCCGACGAGGTCGACGAGATTCTCTTCTCCCTCCCGGTCGGCTCGGTGAGCGATCCGATGAAGACGATGTACGGCATCCACGTATTCAAGGTAACCGACAAGCAGACTCGGAGCTTCGCGGAAGTCGAGCAGGCGCTGGTTCGCTCGGGGAGACAGCTCCAGGTCGAGAACCTCGTGGAGGATCTCCGGAAGGACGCGACCGTCGAGTTCAACCCGAAGTTCTTCCCGTCGGAAGCGACGAAGGCCCCCGCGGCGGACGAACCGGACCGATAGCGGCGGGCGGGGCGGCTCGAAGGAGGATGGACCCGTGCGAATTCTGCTGAGCTGGCTCCTGAACGCGCTCGCCCTCTGGATCGTGACGCTGATCGTCCCGGCGGTCGGCTACGAATCGGTCGTCTCCCTCGTGATCGCTGCCGCGGTCCTCGGGATCGTCAACGCCATCGTCCGCCCGATCCTGTTCTGGCTCACCCTTCCCCTCACCATCGTGACGCTCGGGCTCTTCCTGATCGTGCTGAATGCGCTGATGCTCGAGCTCACCGCCTGGCTCGTCCCCGGCTTCCGGGTCGACGGGTTCGGCTGGGCCATGCTCGCCGCCCTGATCCTCGGTCTGATCTCGCTCGTGACCAACCGGATCGACGAGGTGCCGAAGCGCCGGGACTGACGAGGCGTCGGGAGCGTCTAGGGCGTCTGGGGCGTCTGGAGCGTCTTGGGCGTCTGGTGCGTCTAGGGCGTCTAGGGCGTCTGGAGCGTCTTGAGGCGACTTGAGCCTCCTACGCAGAACGCAGAACGCAGAACGCAGAACGTTGATAGACGCCCGAGACGCCCGAGACGCTCAAGACGCCCGAGACGCCCAAGACGCTCAAGACGCCCAAGACGCCCAAGACGCCCAAGACGCTCCAGACGCCCCAGACGCGGGTATGATGTAATCTCGGGAGCCGTGAATTTGAACATCGTGAGAAACCGCCAGGACGGGGTGACCGTTCTCGAGGTCGAGGGGGTCATCAAGCTGGGGGAGAGCGCCCGGGAGTTCTCCGGATTCCTCGAGAAGGTGCTGACCGAGGAGCAGGGTCCGGTGCTGATCAACTTCGAGGGGATCAATTACATGGACTCGACGGGCCTCGGCGAGCTGATCGGCTATCTGCAGAAGTTCGAGGACCGGCAGCGGAAGATGGCGCTGCTCAAGCCGAACCACAGGATCCAGGCGCTGCTGAAGATCACCCGACTCGATTCGGTGTTCCGGATCTTCGACGCCCGCGAGGAGGCCCTCGCCTTTCTGGCGGCCAGTGAAGACTGAACGCCGGCCGCGGCTTGATTCCGTCGCACGCGCCGGATAGGATTTGCCGGCCCCGCCGTCCGGGGATCCTGCCCCGACCGGGTGCGGGCTGCCTTCCACGCCGGAGAATCGATGACACAGTCCTTCGTTCCCGTTCTCATGCTGCTCGCCTTCGCGGCGGTTCTCGCGGGCGGGCTGCTGGGGCTGAACTGGATGATCGGACGCCATCAGCGGAATCCCTCGAAGCTGTCGCCTTACGAGGGGGGGGTGCCTCAGCTCGACGTCTCGCGCAAGAGGGTCAACGTCCGCTTCTATCAGATCGCAATGCTGTTCATCCTGTTCGACATCGAGGCGGCGTTCCTGCTGCCGTGGGCCGTGATCTACCGCGACGCGGTCCGCACGCCCGCCGGCATCGCCTGGTTCGTCTTCATCGAGATGCTCGTCTTCATCCTGCTCCTCGGTGCGGGCTACGTCTGGGTCTGGCGGAAGCGCGCCTTCGACTGGAAATGACCTCCCGGAAATGATCATGGCCGACCTCCGTCCCGAAAATCCGTACGTCCCCGAACGCATCCCCGATCCGGAGAAGAAGGTCGTGTTCCCCCCCGAGGCGCTCCGGAAGTTCGAGCAGATCCTCGAGCGGTATCCGACCCGCCAGGCGGCGATGCTTCCGACGCTCCATCTCGTGCAGGAGACGTGGGGATGGATCTCGCCCGAGGCGATCGTCTACGTCGGCGAGCTCCTCGATCAGACCCCTGCGGCGGTGTTCGGCATCGTCTCGTTCTACAACATGTACAACCAGCGGCCGGTGGGGAAGTACCACCTGCAGGTCTGCACGAATCTCTCCTGCATGTTGCGGAACGCGTACGGGATCTACGAGCGGATCTGCGAGAGGCTGGCGGTCCGTCCGGGCGAGAACACGAAGGACGGCAGGTTCACCGTCACGGAGGTCGAATGCCTCGGCTCGTGCGGCACCGCGCCGGTGGTCCAGATCAACCATGATTATCACGAGGACCTGACGGTCGAGACGATGGAGCAGATCCTGGGAACGCTGAAATGAGGCCGGCCCGCCGGAAGACGCCATGGAGCCGCTGAAGATCCTCACCGCGAACGTCGACAAGCCGGACTCGGCTTCGATCGACACCTATCTCGCCGCCGGCGGATACGAGAGTCTGAAGAAGGCGCTCTCGATGACCCCCGAACGGATCATCGAGGAGGTCAAGGCCTCCGAGCTGCGCGGCCGCGGCGGCGCCGGCTTTCCCACAGGGATGAAGTGGGGCTTCGTCCCGAAGAACGCGCCGAACCCGACATATCTGCTCTGCAACGCCGACGAGGCGGAGCCGGGGACGTTCAAGGATCGGCTGCTGATCGAGAAGGACCCGCACCTGGTGATCGAGGGGATGATCATCTCGGCGTTCGCGATCGGTTCGTGCCCGATGGCGTACATCTACATCCGGGGCGAGTTCTGGTTCGGAGCGCAGGTGCTGGAGAAGGCGCTCGCCGAGGCGCGCGAGCGAGGCTTCCTCGGCAAGGACATCCTCGGGAGCGGGTTCGATCTCGACGTCACGGTCCACCGCGGCGCCGGCGCCTACATCTGCGGCGAGGAGACCGGGCTGATCGAATCGCTCGAAGGGAAGCGCGGCCAGCCGCGCGTCAAGCCGCCGTTCCCCGCCGTCGTCGGCGTCTTCGCCGGCCCCACCGTCGTCAACAACGTCGAGACTCTCGCCTGCGTTCCGCTCATCATCGGCCGCGGAGCCGACTGGTTCAAGAGCATCGGGGTCCCGAAGAACACCGGGCCGAAGCTCTACTGCGTCTCCGGACAGGTGCGCCGGCCGGGCGTGTACGAGTTTCCGATGGACGTGAGCCTCCGTGAGCTCATCTTCGACCATTGCGGGGGAGTTCCGGAGGGCCGGAAGCTGAAGGCGGTGATTCCGGGTGGCGCGTCGGCGCCGATGCTGAGCGCGGACGAGATCGAGATCCCGCTCACCTTCGACGCCCTCATGAAGGCCGGCTCGATGCTCGGATCCGCCGCCATCATCGTGATCGACGAGTCGACCTGCATCGTCGAGGTGACCTGGCGGCTCGCCAAATTCTTCGCCCACGAGTCGTGCGGCCAGTGCACTCCGTGCCGCGAGGGGACCAACTGGCTCGAGTCGGTCCTCTGGCGCCTCGAGAACGGCAACGGCCGCCCCCAGGACGCCGAGCTGCTGCTCGACATGTCCGACAACATCGGGGGCAAATCGCTCTGCGCCCTCGGCGACGCCGCCATCGGACCCGTGATGTCGTCCGTGAAGAAGTTCCGCGACGAGTACCTGCACCACGTCGAGCGGAAGAGCTGCCTGCCGGGCACGCGCCGCCATCGCGTTCAGGAGCTCGCCGTCGCACACTGAGGGGCCCGAGACGCGCCGGAGCCCCGGGACCGCCCCGCTCCCGCCACACGCGACATGCGCCTGACTCTCGACGGACCCTCGACGCTGCTCGAGGCGCTCGCGCGCCTGCTGCCGGAGTCCTCGCGCACCACGCTCCGGCAGTTGCTCGCCTCGGGGCGCGTCCGCGTCGACGGCGAGATCGAAAAGAAGGGGGCGCGGCGGCTCGGGGCCGGATCGGTGATCGACCTCGCCCGGAAGGAGCACCACGCGCGGCTTCCGCCCGAGGTCGCGCTCCTCCACGAGGACGACGATCTGATCGTCGTCGTCAAGCCGCCCGGCCTGCTGACCGTCGCCACCGAAGCGGAGAGGGAGCGGACGCTCCAGGCCCATCTGAATGCGTTTCTGAAGAGCGACGGACGCGGTGAGCGGATCCACGTCGTGCATCGGCTCGATCTCGAAGCCTCGGGGGTGCTCGTGTTCGCCCGGAGCTTCGAGATGCGCGAGCGGATGAAGACGATGTTCGCCGCGCATGCGATCGAGCGCGTCTACGCGGCGATCGTCGAAGGCGCTCCCGAGCCGCCGGACGGAACGGTCCGCAGCCACCTGCGGGAAGGGAGCGATCTGACCGTGCGCAGCGTCGATCCGTGGGCGTTTCCCGGCGCGAGGCCTGCGGTCACGCACTACCGCACGATCGAGAGCGGCGCGCGGTTCTCGCGCGTCGAGGTGACGCTCGAGACCGGACGGAGGAACCAGATCCGCGTTCACATGGCGGAGATGGGACATCCGATCGCCGGGGACGCGCGCTACGGTGCGGCGAGCGATCCTCTCGG
>DATKCD010000139.1:0-2855 GCA_035544735.1 Thermoanaerobaculia bacterium | reverse complement strand
CCTACGAGGCAGGCGATGCATTCGACTGAAATGCATCCGAGTGAGGAAGATCTCCAGGCGCTGATCGACGGCGAGCTGGGCGAGCGCGATTCCGAGCGCCTTCGCGCGCACCTCGAGGAGTGCGCGTCGTGCCGGAGCCGGCGGCAGGAGCTGGAGTCGGCTCTGCGGGAGGCCGGCGAGCTCCTGGCGTCGCTCGATGGATCCCCGCCAGCGCTTTCGGCGGACGAGGTGATCCGCGAGGCGGAGCAGCGGCGCGCCACCGCGCGCGTTTCACCGCGCGAGCGCGCGGCATCGCGCCAGTCCTCCGGGCCTTCGCGCCGCGTACTCTGGGCCGCCTCCCTGGCGGGCCTCGTCGTCGCCGGTGTCGTCGCCGCCGCAGTGATCCCGGGTTCACCACTTCGGGATGCGATCGAGGAGATCGCAGGCGGTTCGGACGCTGCGGCCCCCTCGCCCGAGACTGCTCCCGACATCTGGAGCGCTCAGGCCGGCGTCGCGCTCGTCCCCGGCCGCGAGCTCGAGATCCGTTTCGAGGCGAACCAGACCGAGGGCTCGATCGAGCTCCTGACGGTCCCCGGCGATACAGCGAGGGTCGACGTGCGGAGCGATTCGGTCGGCTTCGTGGTCGGCGGCGGCTCGATCCTCGTCAAGAACCGCGGAGCGACCGCCAGCTACCGGATCTCGCTACCGGAGAACCTCCCGACCGCCCGCATCATCATCGGCCCCCGCACTGTCTACCACCATATCGATGACGAAGTCCTGCAGGATGCCATTCAACGCGCTCGGGAAAGGGGAACTATCCCCTTTCGATAAGAAAGCGGTCGAAAAGAGCATGCCTTTTCGGCGCGTCCAGAGCGTGATTCGCTCTCCGGTTTGCCGACATTGTAGCGACTTTCTCTTGAACTCTACGACCTCGCAGGAGCCCTCTCGTCTCGGCGCGGAACGATCGATCCGCGTGGACCAGGAGAAATGGTCGTTCGGCACGAAGCGCGAAGCGTACGACCTCGCGGCTCGTCACGCCGATGCCATTGATCTCGAACCACGAACGGCCGTTGCTGTCGATCGCTGACCACGCTAAGACGGCTTTGCGCTGTAACGAGAAGCCGTGGAGCCACCGAGCGGATTCGAACCGCTGACCTGCTCATTACGAGTGAGCTGCTCTACCAGCTGAGCTACGGTGGCTCGGGATGCCTGTGATCGGCTGGGGAGCCGGCGGGACGGAGAACCGGCGGGCCGAATAGGTGGTGCCTGGGGACGGAATTGAACCGCCGACACGAGGATTTTCAGTCCTCTGCTCTACCAACTGAGCTACCCAGGCTGAACATGAAAGTTACGGCCGCCCTTCAGGGGCGTCAACGAAACTGGCCTACTGCGCGAAGTACGGCCCGATCAACTGGTTGAACACGGCCGGGGGTTGGGCGCCGACGATCTTGCGGCCGTTGATGAAGAAGGTCGGCGTGCCGTCGACTCCCAGGCGATCCGCCTCCGCCTGGTCGGCCGCCACCTCGCTCGCCGTGTCCCCGCTCTCGACGCATGCCCGGAAGGCGTCCATGTCGAGACCGACCATCTCCGCCGTGTCCACGAGCATCCCCGGCGAGAGCTGGGCCTGGTTCCGGAACACGAGATCGGCATAGTCCCAGAACCCCCCCTGCCGGTTCGCGCACTCGGCCGCGATCGCCGCCCGCTCGGCCATCGGATGGGCAGCGGCGAAGAAGCGGTTCACGAATACCCAGCGCACCCGGTCGCCGTACAGCGTTCGGAGCGCGGGGAACGTGCTGCGATGGAAGTCGGCGCAGTGCGGGCACTGGAAGTCGGAGAACTCGACGATCGTGACCGGCGCGTCGGAATCGCCGAGCCGCGGATCGTTCGAGATGTCGATTCCGCTGGGCGCGTCGGGTCCCGCCGAGGCCAGGCTCTCAGCCGGCGCATCCAGCCGGGCCGCGGCTTCGACCGACGGCCCGCTGCTCAGATCGAGAGGCTGCGGCGCGAGTCGGCCCGCTTCGTCCCGGGCGGTGGCGCCGGCTTCGCCGCCGGCCGTCTCCGCTCCCGAGGGCCGCGCGACCCACCACACGATCGCGCCCGCGATCGCGAGACCCACGAGCACACCCCCCCATCGCATCCAGGGCGTCGATTGCGGCTCGACCGGCCGTCTCCCTTTCGCCATCCGATTCTCCCTTCCTCCCTTTAAGCGGCGGAACTCAGGCCCGCGGTGACAGGCGCGTCCAGCGCGAGCGCAACTTCGCCCGGCGCGCACTCCGGCTCCACGCCGAGCTCGGCGGCCCAGGCGAGGAGCCGCTCCACGACCGGCTCTTCGTCGGTGAACGACATCAGCTCCCCACGGACCGATGCCGCGCCCGGGAGATCCTTGAGATACCCCTTGTAGTGCTTCCGGAACTCGATCACCCCGCGCGGCCGGCCCTTGTACGCGACCGACAGCGCGAAGTGCTCGAGGCACGTGCCGATCCGCTCGCCCGGCTCGATCTCGGAGATCACGCCGGTGTCGCGCAACAACTTAGTTTGTAAGAAAATCCACGGGTTCGCGATCGCGCCGCGGCCGATCATGACCCCGTCGACGCCCGTCGCGTCGAACATCCGGAGCGCGTCCTCGGGCGTCCTCACGTCCCCGTTGCCGAAGACGGGGATCGTGACCGCCTCCCGGGCGCGCCGGATCCATACCCAGTTGGCCTCGCCCTTCCGCTGCTGGGCGCGGGTCCGGCCGTGGATCGCGACCGCCTGCGCCCCCAGCCGCTCGAAGAGACGCGCGTTTTCGACGATCCGGATCGAGTCGTGGTCCCAGCCGAGCCGCGTCTTGACCGTGACCGGCAAGTCGACCGCGTCGACGATCCCGGCGACGATCG
>DATKCD010000138.1:0-9831 GCA_035544735.1 Thermoanaerobaculia bacterium | reverse complement strand
TAGCAGATGGCGCCGGTATCGGCGGCGTGAGCGAGGCGCGGCGACGCAGGCATAGCGGGACTATGCTGAGGAGCCGCAACGAAGCTCACGGCGTCGAGACCAAGCCAGGTGCTACTGATTCTGTCGTTACAGTCCACTAGTGCCCCAGCGCCCTGGCGACGATCTTCGGATTCTTCGCCGCGACCCGAAGCAGCGCCAGCGCCGGGCCGTCGGGCCGGGCGCGACCCTCTTCCCATCGCTGCAGCATCGCGAGGGTCACGCCGATCATCGCCGCGAAATCGGCCTGCGACTGTCGCAGTTTGTACCGGATCTCCCTCACGTCGTCGGCCCGAAGGGAATCCTCCGCCGTCCCGGGAGAGATCGAACGCGCAGAATCGGTCCGGCTCATCGCACCTCCATGGCGCCGCGGTTTTCCTCCCAATCTTGTGCCGAACGGCCGCGGAAGCAAATCGGAGTCGTCACGAGACGCCTCACCGGCAATGCATTGCGCCGCGGGGCGCGCGAACGTACGATCCCCCCGCCGGGTTCCACGAAGGAGGCCGTTTCCGATGTCGATTCTGGACTGGCGAGATCCCGCCCGGGTGCGAGCGCTGCTCGACGCCGCCCGCGACGAGGCTCTGCGCTTCATCGAAGAGCTCCCATCCCGACCCGTCCGAGCCTCCGCCTCGATCGACGAGCTGCGCGCATCCCTCGGCGTGCCGCTTCCCGAAGCGCTCGCGGATCCGGTCGAGACCTTCGAATCTTTCATCCGGTCGATGGATCGCGGAATCGTCGCATCCGCCGGCCCGCGCTATTTCGGATTCGTGATCGGCGGAAGCGTCCCGATCAGCCTCGCCGCCGACTGGATGGTCTCGACCTGGGACCAGAATCCCGGCCTCTACGCGACGAGCCCGGCGACCTCGGTGGCCGAAGAGACCGCGGCGAGATGGGTGCTGGATCTGCTCGGACTTCCGCCCTCGAGCGGAGTCGGATTCGTGACCGGATGCCAGATGGCGAATTTCACCGCACTCGCTGCGGCGCGGCACGCCGTGCTCGAGCGCGCCGGCTGGGACGTCGAGCAGGACGGTCTCCAGGGAGCGCCGAAGGTTCACGTGGTGATGGGGGACGAGGCGCACGTCACGATCCACACCGCGCTCCGCTATCTCGGGCTCGGGCTCCGCACGGCCAGGCTGGTCCCCTGCGACGATCAGGGACGGATGCGCCCCGACGCGCTCGAGCGCGCTCTCGCCGACGTCGACGGCCCGGCGATCGTCTGCGCGCAGGTGGGAAACGTCAACACCGGGGCGATCGACCCCGTGCCCGAGATCGCGGCGATCGCTCACCAGCACGGGGCGTGGCTGCACCTCGACGGCGCGTTCGGCCTCTGGGCGGCTGCGAGCCCGGCGCGGCGGTCGCTCGTCGACGGCATCGACCGCGCCGACTCCTGGGCGACGGACGCGCACAAATGGCTCAACGTCCCGTACGATTGCGGACTCGTGATCGTGAAGGACGCGGCGGCTCACCGCGCCGCGATGTCGGTGAAAGCCTCGTATCTGGAGCAGAGCGCGGGAGCCGAGCGCGACGAGCTCGACTGGGTTCCCGAGTTCTCGCGGCGCGGACGGAGCGTCCCCGTCTACGCCGCCCTCCTCGCACTCGGCCGGACGGGAGTGGCGGAGATCATCGACCGCGGCTGCGACATGGCGGCACGAATCGCCGGCCGACTCGACCGCGAGGACGGCATCCGAATCCTGAACGAGGTCGTCCTCAACCAGGTGCTCGTCCGCTTCGGCGAGGACGACGAGGCGACACGCGAGGTCGTTCGCCGCGTCCAGAGCGACGGCACCTGCTGGCTCGCCGGAACGACGTGGAAGGAAATGGCCGCCATGCGCATCTCGGTCTCCAACTGGTCGACGGACGAGGAGGCGATCGACCGCTCCGCCGACGCGATCATCCGCGCCGCCCGCGAGGTGCTCGCCGGCACCAGTGTCCTGTAACGCCGGGGGCCCGCGGCATGGCAGGACGGCCGCCGCTTCCCGACCAGTGACATAATCGCGGCCACCGCTGGAGGGTTCCGGATGCGATTCCCCTGGTCGTTCATCTCGCCGGCTCTGATCGCGCTCGCACCGCTCGCGCTCTCGTGCCGGACCGCGCCCGCGCCGTCCCCACCGACGTCGAGCGCGCCACCTGCCGTCGAGTCGGCGGCGAGCGACCCCGCATCGGTCCGTCCCGAGATCTGGCCCGTCGTCGAGAATCCCATCCCTCCCGACCCGCGGCTCGAGCGGAGGGTCGACGAGATCGTCGGAAGGATGTCGCTCGAAGAGAAGGTCGGCCAGGTCGTCCAGGCGAGCATCACCCACGTCAGTCCCGACGACGTGAAGCGCTACCACCTCGGCTCGGTGCTCAACGGAGGGGGGGGATGGCCGGGCGACGTCCGGAAGGCGACCCCGGCGGACTGGCTCGCCCGGGCCGACGCCTACCACCAGGCCTCGGTCGACCCCGCGGGCGGGAGGGTCGCGATTCCCGTCGTCTGGGGAACCGACGCCGTTCACGGCCACAACAACATCGTCGGCGCCACGCTCTTTCCCCACAACATCGGTCTCGGCGCCATGCGCAACCCCGAACTGATCCGCCGGATCGGCGAGGTCACGGCGAGGGAGATGCGCACGACCGGCATCGACTGGAACTTCTCTCCCACCGTCGCGGTGGCGCGCGACGACCGCTGGGGGCGGACCTACGAGAGCTGGTCCGAGGATCCGGAGATCGTCCGGGCCTATGCGAGAGAGATGATCCTCGGATTGCAGGGAGTGCCGGGGACGGCCGGGTTTCTCGGCCGCGGCAAGGTGATCGCGACCGCGAAGCATTTCATCGGAGACGGCGGCACCGCCGGGGGGAAAGACCAGGGAGATGCCCGGGCGAGCGAGACCGAGCTGCGCCAGGTCCACTCGGCCGGATACGTCGGAGCGATCGGAGCGGGCGCGCAGGCGGTGATGGCGTCGTTCAGCAGTTGGCAGGGAGTCAAGGTTCACGGCAACCGCGGGCTGCTGACCGAAGTGCTGAAGCGGAGGATGGGATTCGAAGGACTGCTCGTCGGCGACTGGAATGCGCACGGGCAGGTGCCGGGCTGCACGAACTCGAGCTGCGCCCGTGCGATCAACGCGGGCATCGACATGTTCATGGTGCCGGAGGACTGGAAGGCTCTTTGGGAGAGCACGCTCGCGCAGGTCCGATCGGGCGAGATCGCGCGGGAGCGTCTCGACGACGCCGTCCGGAGGATCGTCCGGGTCAAGCTGCGTGCCGGCCTGTTCGAGGCCGGCAAACCGAGCTCACGCCCCCTCGCCGGCGAGTTCGCCCTTCTCGGCGCCGCTCCCCATCGCGCCGTGGCGCGCCAGGCCGTCCGCGAGTCGCTCGTCCTGCTCAAGAACGACGGAAACGTTCTCCCCCTCCCCCCCGGCCGGCACATTCTCGTCGCGGGCGACGGAGCGAACGACGTCGGCAAGCAGTGCGGCGGCTGGACTCTCACCTGGCAGGGAGACGGCAACCGCAACTCCGACTTTCCGGGAGCGAGCTCGATCTGGGAAGGAATCCGCGAACGCGTCGAAGCGGCGGGAGGGACGGCCGTCCTGAGCGAGAGCGGCGGGTTCGACCGCAGGCCCGACGCCGCGATCGTCGTCTTCGGGGAGGATCCCTACGCGGAGTTCTCGGGCGACCGCGCGAACCTCGTCTACGACGGCGAGGCGGACCTCGCGATCCTGCGACGGCTGCAGCAGGCCGGCGTGCCGGTCATCTCCGTGTTTCTGTCCGGCCGCCCGCTCTGGGTGAATCCGCATCTGAATGCGTCCGACGCGTTCGTCGCGGCATGGCTTCCCGGAACCGAGGGGGACGGCGTCGCGGAGATGCTCTTCACCGACCCGGATGGACGGGTGCGCCACGACTTTCGCGGCAAGCTGTCGTTCTCGTGGCCGAGGCATCCGACGCAGCTCGTGTTGAACCGCGGAGACGCGAGCTACGACCCGCTCTTCCCCTACGGGTACGGACTGACGTATGCCGACCGGGTCGAACTGCCCGAGCTGCCGACCGACCTCAGCGGCGTGGCGACGGCACGATCCGACGTCTTTTTCGCCGGTGGGGCGGTGGCGCCGTGGGAGCTGTTCGTCGCCGATGCCGCGGGAAGAGTGCGCGCCGGTTCGGTGCCGGTCACGAGTCCGCGCGGCGCCGTGAGCCTGCGCCCCGTCGATCGCGGCGTCCAGGAGGGGGGACGCGAGGCCCGGTGGTCGGGGGGCCAGGTGGGAGGCGTGTTTCTGGCTGCCGAGCCGCCGGCCGATTTCACGCGCGAATCGAACGGCAATCTCGCTTTCGCGCTCGAGGTCCTCGTCGGCAGGCCGCCGACGCGCCCGGTGAGCCTCGAGATGGGATGCGGCGAAGGATGCGGCGGAGAGGTCGACCTCACCCGGCTTCTGCGCTCGCTCCCACCGGGGCAGTGGACCTCGCTCCGCGTGCGGCTGCGATGCTTCGAGGAGGCGGGCGCCGATATGGGGAGGATCGACGTCCCGATGCACCTTGCGACCGACGGCCTCCTGACGCTGTCGTTCGCCGAGGTCCGGCTCGCGCCCGCCACCGACGCGGAGGCGGCATGTCCGCCGTGAGCGGGGAAATGAGCTTCGAGCTTTCCCGGGAGCCCGCGAGGTGAGATCAGGCGCGCTCCGGGCGGCTCTGCTTCTGCTCCTTCTGGTCGCCGCCGCCGGCTGCCGTTCGGCGCTCCCGCCGGATGGAGAGCAGAAGCCGCGCCACAGGATCATCGCCTACGTGCGCGGCCGCGCCGAGATCGACCGCATCGGGGCCCACAAGCTGACCCACGTCAACTACGCCTTCGCGAAGGTCAGCGCCCGGGGGGAGGTCGTGCTCGACGATCCCGACGCGCCCGCTCACCTGGCCCGGCTTCAGGCGCTCAAGGCGAAGAACCCGCGCCTGCGGATTCTCCTCTCGGTCGGGGGGTGGGGAGCCGATCACTTCTCGGATGCGGCACTCGACGAAGCGTCGCGCGAGCGGTTCGCCGCTTCCGCGATCGAGCTCGTTCGCCGCTACGCCCTCGACGGCATCGATCTCGACTGGGAGTATCCCGGCCAGCCGGGCCCGGGAATCGGATTCAGAGCCGAGGATCGCGAGAACTTCACGCGGATGCTGGAGACGATGCGCCGGCATCTCGACCGGCTCGGCGTGGAGCGGGAGAGGATCGGAGACGATTCCTACCTGCTCACCATCGCTTCCTCGGGCGGGGTGTACTTCGAACACACCGAGATGGATCGCGTTCACGAGTACCTCGACTGGATCAACGTCATGACCTACGACTTCGCGGGGAGCTGGTCGCCGACCACCGGCCATCACGCCGCGCTCTACGGCGATCCCGGTGCGCCGGAATCGCGAGCGAGCGCCGCCGCGTTCGTCCGGCAGCACCTCGCCGCCGGAATCCCGGCGATAAAGCTCGTCCTCGGCGTCCCCTTCTACGGACGGGCATGGACCGGAGTCCGCCGCGAGAATCACGGCCTTTATCAGCCGTACGAGAGCCCCGGATCGGGCGATTACTCCTACTCGTCGCTCCGCCGCGACTACATCGACAGGAACGGATTCCGGCGTCTGTGGGATCCCGTGGCGCGCGCGCCGTATCTCTGGAACGAAGAGACGGCGACGCTCGTCTCGTACGACGACCCGGTTTCCCTTCGCGAAAAGGCCCGTTTCATCGAGGCTCTCGGTCTCGGCGGGGTCATGTACTGGGAGCACAGCCACGACCCCGAGGAGCGGCTGCTCGATGTTCTGTACGACAACCTGAAATGACGTCGAATGAAAGGGAGACTCGACATGATGCCTCGGCACGCCGCATTGGTTCTCAATCTCGCTCTCGCCTCTCTGCTCGCCGCGTGCGCCTCGGCACCCGACGCCGCGCCGGCGGACGAAGGGATCCTGTTCGACGACTTCACCTACGCGCGGGTCGATGAGCTCGCGGCGAACCGATGGATCGTCCGCACCGCACCCGGCTGGCCCGGCGTTCCCGGCGCCTCGTGGGGACCGCAGAGCGTCTCGCTCGTCGACGATCCCGATCGTCCGGGCAACCGGCTTCTCCGCATGACGTCGTCGACCGCGGGCACGCCCGAGACCACGCGCCAGACTCAGATCTGCCACGAGCGGAAATACCTCGAGGGGACGTACGCAGCGCGCGTTCGATTCACCGATGCACCCGAAACGGGCCCCGACGGCGACCGGATCGTTCAGACCTTCTACCTGATCTCGCCGCTGAAGGCGCCGATGGACCTCGACTACAGCGAGACCGATTTCGAGTACCTGCCGAACGGAGGCTGGGGACACGAAGGCCCGACGATGTTCGCGACGACCTGGGAGACGTTTCATCCCGAGCCGGAGTGGAAGGCCGACAATCAGTCGGGGACTCTGTCGGGCTCGTTCGCTGGATGGCGCACCCTCTTGCTGCAGATCGACGACGGCGCCGTGCGGTACCGGGTGGACGGGCGACTGCTCGCCGACCACGGCGGCCGGTACTACCCCGAAGTGCCGATGTCGGTGAACTTCAATCTCTGGTTCATCCGCGACGAGCTGGTCGACTCACCGGTGGTGCGGCGGTGGATCGAGGACATCGACTGGGTGTACCACCGCGCCGGCGAGGTGCTCACGACCGCGGAAGTCGAAGCGGAGGTGTCCGACCTGCGCAGACGCGGCACCCGCTTCGCCGACACCGTCCCGGCGCACGACCCGCCGCTCGTCTCTCCCTGCGACTTCTGAGTCGCGCGTCCGGAGTCGGGGTTGGCGACTCTGCTACGTTGTGCGTTCTGCTTTTCCGACTCACGACACCGACTCTCCCGGCTCCTCCGTCCATCCAACTTCGCGCCGCCACTGCTCGAGGCGGAGGGCGCGGGCGTACCAGTCGTCGGGCGGTCGTTCCGGCCCGCTGGTGGCGGCTTCACGCTGACGCCGGACGGCGTCGGCGAGCGGCATCAGGCCGGCCTCGGCGCGCAGCCGGTCGACACGGTCGGGGTCCTCGATCGGCAGGGGGCTCATCTCGCCGTCCGCGTCCCAGTCGAACTGCGTGCCGTAGCGCTGCGGCCTCCCCTCCAGAGTGCGGACGCGGTCCTCGAGATGCGCGAGGTGTCGAAGAGGTGCATCGCCGGTGGCGACGGCCGCGCCGAGGATCTCGAGCCAGCGCCGCTGAAGCGGGGGCTGCGCGATGGCGTGGACCGCGATCAGGAATGCGGCCTCGGCGCCGTCCTCGCCGGCGATCGCGCGGCCGGGCCAGCCGTGCCGCGTCACGATCTCGTCGAGGCGTCCCGCGTTGCCGTCGTGGACGGCGCGCATGTCGGGATGGTATCCGTCGAAGAGGGTTCCGTCGCGCGCGAGGGTCTCGCGCACGCGGTAGTCCTCGCGGATCAGGGCCAGGAGTTCGTCGCGAATCGGGCGCGGGACGGGCTCGGGCATCGCCGCAGTCTATCGGCGGCCGGCGCCCGCCGGCCAGCCGCGACCCTTCGCATCCCGTCGCGCCCGTTCCGCGCGGTCGCGAATCGCGCACCCTTCGACGTGATCATTGACCAGGCCGACCGCCTGCATGAAGGCGTACATCGTCGTCGGACCGACGAAGGTCCATCCCCGCTTCCGGAGGTCCTTCGACAGCGCGATCGATTCGGGCGTGGTCGCCATCTTCACGAGTGCGGCGCGTGTCAGCCGCCGGGGACGGGAACGGGCATCGGGCGCCCACGGCGCGAAGTACGCTTCGAGGGAGCCGGTCTCGCGCGCGAGCTCGAGTGCCCGGCGCGCGTTCCCGATCGTCGACTCGATCTTGCCGCGATGGCGGACGATCCCGGCGTCGCGGAGCAGCCGGGAGACCTCGCGCGCCCCGAACCTCGCCACCACGGAAGGGTCGAATCCCGCGAACGCCCGGCGAAAGTTCTCACGCTTGCGCAGGATCGTCAGCCAGCTCAGGCCTGACTGGAATCCCTCGAGGCAGACTTTCTCGAACAGCGCATCGTCGCCGCGCGCCGGAAATCCCCATTCCTCGTCGTGGTAGCGGACGTAGAGGGGATCGCTTCCCGCCCACCAGCAGCGCGCGATCCCGTCTTCGCCGGCGAACACTCCTCGCGGTGCCATCGTCCGATTCTACCGGTCTGCGGGCGCGGCCGCGCTCAATGCACGTTGAGCTTCCGCTCGTCCTGCTGGCCGTAGAGCGGGCGGTCGAACTTGACGTCGACCGCGCCCGCCGCCTCGAGGGCGTCGAACAGACGCGTCTTCATCGCCTCGACCCGCTCCCGATGCTCCGGAACGTCGATCAGGTTCTGCTTCTCGATCGGGTCCTTCTGCAGATCGTACAGCTCGTTCTTGTCCCAGAGGCCGTGGTAGAACATGTACTTGTAGCGGTCGTCGCGAAGAGCGTAGACGGTCGGCGTGTGGGGAAAGTTGTAGTCCCAGTAGTAGATGTAGACGAACGACTCGCGCCATCCCTCGACGCGCTTTCCCTCGAGCAGAGGGAGGAACGAGCGGCCGTCCATCCAGTCGGGCCGGCTCACTCCGGCCAGATCGAGCAGCGTCGGTGCGATGTCGACGTTGAGCACGATCGGGTCGACCGTCGATCCGCGCGGGATGAGCCCGGGCGCCCACGCGACCATCGGCACGCGGATCGACTCCTCGTAGGCATGGCGCTTGTCGATCAGCCCGTGCTCGCCGAACGAAAAGCCGTTATCACCCATGTAGATCACGAGGGTATTCTTCGCGAGCCCGCTCTTTTCGAGCTGATCGATCACTCGCCCCACGCTCTCGTCGAGCGCGAGCAGCGTCTCCGCGTAGCGGCGGTAGAACGTGTCGAAGCTCATCTGCCCGTGATACATGTGGTCGACCCCGTGCCATCCGAACCGCTGCTCCCTGACCCAGCGCGGTCTCCCCTCGTAGTTCTCCTCCGTGAATGCCATCGTCTCCGGCAGCTTCAGCTCCACCTCGGCGTACCGCCCCCGGTGGCGCGGCGCCGGAACGAACTCGGCATGCACCGCCTTGTGCGACAAATAGAGCGCGAACGGCTTCTTCCCGTCCCGGCCCTTCAGATAGTCGATCGCGTAGTCGGTGAGGAGGTCGGTGATGTAACCCTTCAACGGGGCCCGCTCGCCGTCGATGTTGAGGACGGGATCGACGTAGACGCCCTGGCCCGGGAAGCTCACCCACCGATCGAACCCCGGCTGCCGGTCGTCCGTGTGTCCCCCCATGTGCCACTTGCCGATGAAGGCCGTGTGGTAGCCGGCCTTCTGCAGGAGCTCGGGAAAGAAGACCGCCCCTTCGCGGATCATCCGGCTGTTGTCGACCACGCCGTGCTCGTAGGCGTACTGGCCTGTGAGGATCGAGGCGCGGCTCGGCGAGCAGAGCGAGGTCGTGACGAAGGCATTGCGGACGTGCGCTCCTTCGGCAGCGAGGCGGTCGAGCGCGGGCGTCTCGAGGAACTCGGGCGCGCCGGGATGAAATCCCATGAAATCGTGGCGATGGTCGTCGCTCAGGATGAAGACGATGTTGCGCGGCTGCGGGCCGGACCGCTGTGCGAGGGCGGCGGACGGCAGCGCCCACGCGAGGGCGAGCAGCGCCGCAGCGGGAAGCAGGGTCGAGGACGGACTTCGCTTCATCGAAGATCTCCTGTCGTGGTGTCCTGTAACGTCGGAATCGATAGCAGATGGCAAAGGGATCGGCGTCGTGAGCGAGGCGCGCCGACGCAGGCATAGCGGGGTCTATGCTGAGGAGGCGCAACGAAGCTCACGGCGTCGAGACCGAGCCAGCTACTATTGATTCCGGCGTTACAGGACACTAGTGGTCCGACCATCCTAA
>DATKCD010000137.1:0-57458 GCA_035544735.1 Thermoanaerobaculia bacterium | reverse complement strand
CAGGCCTGAGGCTCAGCGGCTCGTCGCTCGACCGGAAGGTCCTGGCCGACATCGCCGTCCGCGATGCCGCCGGCTTCACGGCGATCGTCGAGAGCGCGAAGAAGGCGCTCGAGTCGCAGAAGACCGCCTGACGCCGGCTCCCGCCGCGCCGCTGAGCTTTCCGTCGCCGTCACGCCCCCGCCGCTCCGGAGTGGCTTCAGTGTGGGGCCGCGCCGTCGCTCCGCGCCGGCGTGCTGGCGCCGGGATGTAGACTAGGGAGACGCTCCCGTCATGCTCGAGACCATCGCTTCGTCCGAGACCGAGTTCCGCAGTCAGCTCGCCGGGGCCGACACGGCCGCCGCCGTCGACGAGATCCGGGTCCGCTGGTTCGGCCGCAAGGGAGGCCGGGTTCCGGCGCTCTTCGCGGAGCTCAGGAGAGTTCCCGCCGGGCAGAGGAAGGAAGTCGGCGAGGCGCTCAACCGCCTGCGAGACACGCTCGAATCCGAGCTGAAGGAGAAGCTCGAGCGGCTCCGCACCGAGGAGACGGCGCGGAAGGAAAAGCTCGGCGCGCTCGACGTGACTCTCCCCGCGCGCTCAGCCCGCCTCGGGCACCTCCATCCCACCACCCTCGCCCGGCGCGAGATCGAGACCATTTTCCGCGAGATGGGCTATTCGGTCGAGCCGGGTCCCGAGATCGAGAACGACTGGTACAACTTCGGCGCGCTCAACTTCACCCCCGAGCATCCCGCTCGCGACACCCAGGACACCTTCTATCTCGGCCCCGACATGCTCCTTCGGACGCACACGTCCAACGTGCAGATCCGATGGATGGAGACGCACCCCCCTCCGATCAAGGTCATCGCTCCCGGACGCGTGTTCCGCCGCGACGAGATTACCCTCCGCCGCTCGCCCATGTTCCATCAGATCGAAGGCCTCTACGTCGACCGCGGCGTCCATTTCGGCCACCTCAAGGGGACACTCGAGCACTTCATCCACCGGATCTTTTCCGCCGACACGAAGATGCGGTTCCGTCCCAGCTACTTTCCCTTCACCGAGCCCTCGGCCGAGGTCGACATCTCCTGCTCGTTCTGCGGAGGGGCCGGCTGCGGAACCTGCTCGCAGACCGGCTGGATGGAGATCCTCGGCTGCGGGATGGTGCATCCCCAGGTGTTGCGCAACTGCGGAATCGATCCGGAGGAGTGGACCGGCTTCGCCTTCGGCCTCGGAATCGACCGCGTCGCCATGCGGAAGTTCGGCATCCCGAACATCCGCGTCCTGTTCGAGAACGATCTCCGAGTGCTGCGGCAGTTCTGAGGGGGCGCCTCAGACGAGGTTGCGGAGCTCTTTGCCCGGCTTGAAGCGGATCGTGTTGCCGGGGGGGATTCGGACCTCGACGCCGGTCTTCGGATTCCGGCCGATCCCCTTTTTCCGCTGCTTGACCTGGAACACGCCGAACCCGCGGAGCTCGATGCGCTGGCCGTTGGCGAGGGCCCGGCGGAGCCCGTCGATGACGGTATCGACCGCCTGGGCGGCCTTGACGCGCGAAATATCGGTCGCCTCGGCGACTTTGTTGACGATATCGGCCTTGATCATCGAGACCTCCCCCCGGGAATGCGGCGATTATAGGGGAGGGACGGGGCCAGGGTCAATTTAAACCTCTGAATTGACGCGAGTTGCCGTGCTGGCGGGCAGCGGGACCGCGCGGGAGCAGGAATGGCGCACTCACCGTCCGAGCGGATCCGGGTCGACCTCTGGCTCAAGCACGCCTGCGTCGTGAAGCATCGGGGGGAAGCGACCGAGGCGTGCCGGGGCGGCCTGGTGCACGTGAACGAGGAACGGGTCAAGCCGGCGCATGCGGTTCGAATCGGGGACGTGATCGAGCTGAGCGAGCCGCGCTACCGGAAGCTGGTCGTGCTCGCGCTGCCGGAGCGGCAGGCCTCGAAGGACGAGGCGCGCAGCTTCTACCGCGACGAAACTCCGCCGCCGCCGCCGCGAGAGCTGGAGCTGCAGATCGCCGTCCGCGAGAAGGGGGCCGGGCGTCCGACCAAGCGCCAGCGCCGCGAGATGGACCGCTGGAACAAGAGCTGAGCCCACCTTCGGCGCCGCCCCTCGCGAGAACGGCCGCAGCCCCCGGACTCGACCCGGGAACGGCGCGCCTCCCGGCTCCGGTCAGGCGTTCACGTACTTCCTGAAGTCGACGTTGGCGATCAGCCCGATTGCGATGAAGAACATCATCGTCGAGGAGCCGCCGTACGAGATCAGCGGCAACGGGATGCCGGTGGTGGGGAGCAGGCCGATCTGCATCGCCACGTTGATGATGATGTGAAAGACGAAGAACGAGATCAGGGCGATGACGAGGAAGGTCCCCGATCTGTCGCGTGCCTGTTTCGAGATGAAGAAGGCCTGGAGGATGAGAAACAGAAAGAGCCCGAGCACGACGACGACGCCGACGAATCCCCATTCTTCGCCGATGACGGCGAAGATGAAGTCGGTGTGTTTGGCGGGAAGGTACTCGAGCCGGGCCTGCGTCCCCTCCTTGAACCCTTTCCCGAACAGGCCGCCCGAGCCGATGGCGATCTTGGCCTGGGTGACCTGATAGCCCGAGCCGAGGGGGTCGCGCTCGGGATCCAGAAAGATCATGATGCGCTCTTTCTGGTAGGGCTCGAGGAATAACAGCCATGCCGAGGGGATGGCGATGGCGACGATGAGGAGAGCGACGAGCCAGTACCGCGCGCGGATGCCACCGAAGTACATCGCGGCGGCGATGAGCGGAAAAAAGCTCGCCGCGGTGCCGAAGTCGGGCTGAATGATGATGAGGGCAACGGGCGCGCCGATGATCAGGACGATCATCATGAAGGAGCGGAAGTTGAGGTAGGGGCTGTCGTTCGACTCGAAATACTTGGCGAGAACCAGAGCGGTGAAGATCTTCATGAACTCGGACGGCTGGAACTGGAAGGCGCCGATGTGGATCCAGGAGCGGACGTTGGCGGTCACCTTGCCCCAGATCACGAGGTAGACGAGAAGCGCCATGCAGAGGCCGTAGAGGATCATCGAAGCGTCGAGATAGACGTGGTAGTCGAGGACGATGAACAGGACCATCAGGGCGATGCCGACCATGCACCAGACGATCTGGCGCTGGAAGTGGGGAGTGCCCTGGAACCAGGTGGCGCTGTAGACGGCCATGCAGCCGATCGCGGCTAGGATGAGCGCCGTCCCGATGAAGTTGAGATCGAGGCGGAACAGGGTCCGCGTCGGGAGGGAGCGTACGGAGCTCGAGGTCCGGGCGAGCATGGTGTGTCGTCAGCGGCCCTGCGTCGGCTGTCCCGGCTGCGGGAGGGCTCCTTCTCTCAGTTTGCGCAGCGTCTCGGGGTCCGACAGATCGATCCGGTCGAGGTTGCTCCCCTGGCCGAACTTCGCTGCGAAGAGCTCTTTGGCGAGGGGCGCCGCATCCGAGCCGCCGCCCCCGCCGTGCTCGACGAAGACCACGACGACCATCTCCGGCTCGTCCTTCGGGGCGAACGACGCGAACCATGCGTGATCCTTGTACTTGAACGGCAGCTCCTGTTTCCGTCCCGACTGCGCGATGACCTGGACGGTCCCGGTCTTTCCGCAGACGTCGAGCCCTTCGACCCGGGCGTTCCGCCCCGTGCCTCCCAGCTCGTTGACGACCTTCCAGAGACCTTCGCGCATGGCGGCGAGTGCGTCGGGCTCGAGGCTGATCTCGTGAAGCACTTCCGGCTCGACCACCTGGCGAGCGATCAATTTCTCGTCGCGGACCTCGTGGATCTCCTCGAGCACGTGCGGCCGCATCACCTGGTTCCCGTTCGCGATCGCCGCCATCATGTTGGCCGTCTGCAGAACCGTCACCACGAGCGGCCCCTGGCCGATCGCGACCGAGATCGTCTCCGACTGGTACCACTTCCGGTTCTGCTTCGTCTCGGCCCATTCGGTCGAGGGAACCAGACCGCTGATCTCGCCTTCGAGGTCGATCTTGGTCCGTTCGCCGAAGGTCAGCTTCCGGGCGTATTCGGCGATCCTGTCCACGCCGAGGAGCGCGCCGACGTTGTAGAAGTAGATGTCGCACGAGACCTTGATCGCCCGCTCGAAGTTCATGTCGCCGTGGCCCTGGGCCCGCCAGCAGCGGAACCGGCGCCCGAAGAACGACGCGCTGCCGGCGCAGTGGAACGTAGTCGAGGGATTGATCACGCCGTACTCGAATCCCGCCATCCCCATGACGATCTTGAACACCGATCCCGGGGAGTAGCCGCCCTTGATCGCGCGGTTCACCTCGATCTTGAACGGGTTCGAGAGAATCGTCTTCCAGACGTCCGGGGTGAACCGCCTGGAGTAGACGTTCGGATTGAACGCGGGGCTGGAGACCATCGCGAGGATCTCGCCGTTCCTCGGGTCGAGCGCCACCGCGGCCCCGACCATCTCGTTGTCGAGGAAGTACTGCTCGGCCCGGCGCTGGAGATCGAAATCGAGGGTCAGATGGACGTTGCGTCCGGCGATCGGCTCGCGCCGCGCCGCCGAGTATTCCGAGAGCGTGCGCCCGTGCGTGTCGACCACCTCGTAGCGCGTTCCGTCGATGCCCCGCAGCACTTTGTCGTAGACGAGCTCCACCCCCTTCTTCCCGACCAGATCGGCGAGCTTGAGCGTGGGGTCCTGCTCCATGTCCTTCTCGGTGGCCTCGCCGATGTACCCGAGCACGTGCGCGGCCATGGTGCCGTAGCGATAGTTCCGGCGCTGGACGGGCTCGATCCGGATCGCGGGAAACTCGAGCGTGTGGCTCTCGACCTCCGCGACCTGAACCATCGTCAGATCCTCGGCGAGCGGCATCGGCTGGTTGATCGGGACTTTGGATGCGCCGATCCGCCGCTCGAGCTCTTCAACCGGGATCTGAAGCGCTTCGGACAGGAACTGCAGCAGCTTCGCGGAATGCCCCGGCTCGCTCTTCTCCATCTGCCGGACATCCGGCCTCATGAGCATCAGCGTGTAGGCGGGCTGGTTGTCGGCCAGGATCTTGCCGTTGCGGTCGAGGATCAGCCCGCGCTTCGCGCGGATCGGAACGGCGCGGAGCGCGTTCGACTCCGAGAGCTCGCGGAACCGGTCGGCCTGCACCGCCTGGACGTACCAGAACGATCCCGCCAGAAAGAAGAACGTGACGACGATCCCCCACATCAGAATGTTGATGCGGAGCTGGGTGGCTTTCTGTTCGTCCCGGTATACGCGCATGAGCTCGGGCCTCCGAATGTCGTTCCAAACAATGGGGCGTGGACGGGGCTTCCTCGCTCCCACTCACCAGGTCGGTTGCCGCCGCACCGCCTCGACCGGCTCTTCGCGAAGGAACAGGGTCAGCAGTTGATAGACGAGCATGCCGAACAGCGAGGTGATGAGGGTCTTGATGATCATTCCTTCCTCGAACAGCTCGACGGGCTGGGAGGTGAGGATGGTGACGAGAACGTAGATGACGAACTCGTTGATCACGGTCGCGCCCGCCAGCGCCAGGCCGAACGCGAGGGTTCCGCGAAGCACCAGGCGCGAGGCGACGTACGCGACCAGATAACCGATCACGGTCAGCGAGAACGCGTGCAGCCCGAAGATCGCCCCGGAGAACGCATCCTCGACGAGCCCGGCGATCACGCCGGCCACGATCGCGCCGAACAGGTTGCCTCCCATCGCGTAATAGACGACGAGAATCACGTAGGGGCTGAAGAACGCCAGAGCGTTCGGAAAGAAGCCGGTGAGCAGCGAGTGGATCGTCAGCGCCAGCAGCAGCCCGATCACGAATCGCAGCCATCTCACGGCTCGTACCTCACGACCTCAGGGGGCACTTTGCGGGTGTGGAGGATCAGGACTTCCTCGATCACTCCGAAGTCGACCGCGGGCTCCGCGTAGACCTGCTTGAACAGATCGGCGCCCTCGTCGGCTCGTACGACGCGACCGACGGGAATCCCTTTCGGGAACACGCCGTCGATGCCTGCCGTGAGGATCAGATCACCCGGAACCACGTCCGACATGTTCGGCACGTAGAGCATTCGGAGCAGCCGTCCGTCGGCGCCGCTGACGACGCCCTGGCGGCGGCTCCGCTCGTCGAGGACTCCGACCGAAGACGATTTGTCGATCAGGAGCTGGACCTTCGACATGTCGCGAGTCGTGAGGATGACGCGCCCGATCAGTCCCGACGGATGGACGACCACGTCGTTGACTTCGACGCCGTGATCGGAGCCGCGGTCGAGGATCGCCGACTTGAACCTCCCCGAGGTGTCGAGCATGACGACTTCGGCGAGGAGCGTGGGAACGGTGAACTGTTCCGAGTAGGAGAGAATGGCCCGCATCCTCGCCAGGTCGCTGTTCGAGCGGCGGAGCATGAGGTTCTCGTTGGTGAGCTCCGCGACGCGCCGCCGGAGCTGCACGTTCTCGGCGACCTCGCGCCGCATGTCGAGATAGCCGTGGTAGACGTCGAGCGCCCCCTGACCGACCTCGTTCACTGCCTTCGGGACGGGGGAGAACAGCGTCATGACGGTCCGTTCGAACAGCGTGCGGGTCTCGCCGACCACGCGCGTGCGCCTGCTGGTGCTCATCAGCAGAAAGAGCACGGCCAGCACGATCACGAACAGGAGTGTTGGGCGGCGTTCGACGGCGACTTGCATCACGATTCGGGCTCGGTGATCCGGGCGGCGGCCCGGACGGGCGATTCATCGAGCTTCTTGCGATCCTCGGGCCAACGCCCCAGGCCGCTGGAACGGCCTCGCGAGTCGGGGCGGCCGCGGAGCGGACTCCGGTTCGAACGGTGCGACACCCGGGTCCCGCTATTCGATCGAGATCTTCCGCAGCAGGTTGAAATCGGTCAGCATCTGGCCGGTGCCGAGCGCGACGCAGGCGAGCGGATCCTCGGCGAGCGTGACCGGCAGACCGGTCTCCTCACGAAGCCGCTTGTCGAGGTTCCTGAGCATCGACCCGCCGCCCGCGATGATGATTCCCTTGTCCATGATGTCGGCGCTGAGCTCGGGAGGAGTCCGCTCGAGCGCCACGCGGACGGCCTCGACGATGGTCGCCACCGTCTCGGAAAGCGCTTCGCGGATCTCCTCGTCGGTCACGATGAGCGTCTTCGGGACTCCCTCGACCAGATCACGTCCCTTGATCTCCATCGTCATCTCGTCGTCCAGAGGGAACGCCGATCCGATCTCCATTTTGACCTGCTCGGCGCTTCTCTCGCCGATGAGCAGGTTGTACTTCCTCTTGATGTACTGGATGATCGCCTCGTCCATCTCGTTGCCCGCGACCCGCACCGAGCGGGAGTAGACGATTCCGGCGAGCGAGATCACCGCGACGTCCGTCGTCCCGCCGCCGATGTCGACGATCATGTTGCCCGTCGGATCGGTGATCGGAAGCCCGGCGCCGATCGCCGCCGCCATCGCCTGCTCGATGAGATAGACCTCCGTCGCACCCGCGCGAAGCGCCGAGTCTTTCACGGCCCGCTTCTCGACTTGCGTGATCTCGGAGGGAACCGAGATCACGATGCGCGGCTTCACCAGGAACGAGCGCCCGTGCGCCTTCTTGATGAAGTAGTTCAGCATCTCCTCGGTGATCTCGAAGTCCGCGATCACCCCATCCTTCATCGGACGGATCGCGACGATGTTCCCCGGCGTCCGGCCGAGCATCTCCTTCGCTTCCTTCCCGACCGCTTCGACCTTCCCGGTGATCTTGTTGACGGCGACGATCGACGGCTCCCGCACGACGATCCCCTTGTTCTTCGCGTAGACGAGCGTGTTCGCCGTCCCCAGATCGATCGCCAGATCGTTGGAGAACATCGACAAGAGTGATTTCACTGCCATGAATTCGATCCCGATTCTCGTTCGTAAGTGATCCCGGCCCGTCGCGCCTGCCCGACTGCAAAACACCTGCCCCGGAAACGGCGCGCTCGCGCCTCCGGTGCGCCCTCTCGGGCGAGTGGAAGGATCGCAGAATTAGCCGCGCTTCGGAAGGGGATCGTGAATGATGCCGCCGCACGGTGCCGCCGGCCTCCTGCCGCTCTGCCACGCTCGAAGTCCGGCCCGGGACCCCCGCACCGGCCGGGTCGGCGGCCGTACGGGCCGGAACGCGGCTGGCGCCCGCACGTCATTCCTCGACGTAGACGTTCTCGCGCTGGACCGTCTGGTTCCCCGAAGGGTCGACCGCCCGGATCACGACCGTGTTCCATCCCACCTTGCCGAAGGTCACCAGCTTCTGGAACGTCCCGTTGGTCTCCACCCCGACCTCCTCGTCGTCCAGGAACAGCGACGCTCCCGGCTCGATCTTCCCTTCGAACAGATAGTACTGGCCGCCGATCCGGAACGGCCGCTTCAGCTCGAGGGTCGGCGGGGTCTTGTCGACAATCGCCGAGGGGGCGCCCGAGATCCCCCCCACCACCCGGAACCGCCGGAACGACGAGAAGGGTCCCCGCCGTCCGTCGCGCCCGATCGAGGCCACCCGCCAGTAGAACGCTCCCTGTTCGGTCACCCGCGTGGTCGCCCGGGTCGAGCTCCGCCGGTCTTCGATCTCGAGCGAGGAGAACAGACGCGAGCGTGAGACCTGGATCCGGTAGGTGGACGCATCCGGTTGAGCCTGCCAGATCAGCTCGATGTTCCGGTCGGCCCCCGCCTGAAAGACCTGGTTGTCGGCCGGGCTCAGCAGTGTCGGCGGTTCGACCATGTCGCGGACCGGACCGAGCTCGCCCTGCGGATTCGCCTCGATCTGCTGTCCGGCTCCGAGGTCGACCGCCTCCCCGCCGCGCGAGGACGCGACCGCCGCGCCACCCTTGAGCGTGACGACCTCGGTCTGTTTCTGCGGACTCACTCCGACCTGCGCGGTCGACTCGGACTGGACCACGACCTGAGTTCCCGGGGTCCGGACGGTCGAGGCGTCCGCGGACGTGTTGATCTCCACCGAGCCGATCTGCATCTGGACGTGGTCCTGCTTCTGGCTGGTCTTGGGGTTGACCGTGGCGTAGATCTCGAGCAGAGCATTGGGGCCGATGGTGTAGAGGGAGCCGTTGAAGAAGATGAGCTCGGCGGAAGCGCCTCCGCCGGTCTTGACCCAGTCGCCGTTGAACAGGGGGTCGCGGGCCGAGGCCCTCCGCCAGTCGCCGGAAGCCCCCTTCTGGAACTGGACGTCGCCTTCGACGGTGAGGAACTGGGCGTCGAACTGTCCTTCGCCCGGGATGCGGGCGAGCGCCATGGTGGCGATGTTCGCGGCTTCCCGCGCGTTCGCCTCGGCGGCGGGCCAGTTGGCCGCCGCGTACTGCTCGCGCGCCTCGTCGAGCTTGCCGCGGCCGCGGTTGAAGTCGGCGCTGACCGAAGCGAAGTCGGAGACCGAAGCGAGCTCGTTGAGCGAGTTCTGGGCGTCTCCGATCGCTCGCCGCGCCAGCTCCTTCGGGCTCTGTCCGAAGAACCACCACCACGCCCCCCCGCCGGCGAGGAGCAGAAGCACGATGATCGCCGTCCCCTTCTTGAGGCGGTCGATGGAGATCAGGTACCAGTCGATGTCGGCGGTGGTGGCCTTCTGGCGACTCATGGGGGACGACCCGTCACGGCGGAATAGCCGTTGGGGGGGTACAAGCGTTTATAACACAGAGACTTCGGAGCGGCAACGGCTTCCATTTGCCCGGCGGGGGAGGGTTCGCTACACTGCCGCGCCGGCTTCGCGTCGCGGGGCCGCGCACCGGCGCCCGGGTCCCCCAAAATTCGAGACTGAGAAACGGTGTTCCACAGCGCGGGCCGCCCTCGGCCCGCTGGAGGTTTTCCCGATGCTCAAGGTGATGCGCGACAGCTTCAAGCACCTGAAGTGGATTCTGATTCTGATCGTTCTGGCGTTCGTCGTCATGGTGTTCGTCGACTGGGGTGGGGCGGGTGCACCCGGCTCGGTGACCAACGTCTCATTCATCGCACGGGTGAACGGCGAGGTGATCCCGGTTCAGGAGTACGCGCGGACGATGGTGTTCACCGAGCGGCAGTACGAGCAGGCGTACGGGACGGCACTGACGCCCGAGATGCGGCAGCAGCTCGGACTTCCCCAGCTCGTGCTCAACAGCCTGATCGACCAGAAGCTGCTGCTCCAGGAGGCCGACCGGCTCAATCTGGCGGCGACCGACGAGGAGGTTCGCACGCACATCCGCAACCTTCCGGTGCTGAATCCGGACGGGCAGTTCGTCGGCGAAGAGCTGTATCTGCGCTTCGTGACGGGAAACCTCGGCTATCCGACGGCTGCTGCGTTCGAAGACGAGATCAAGAGAGAGTTGACGCTGACGAAGATCAACAGCGCACTGCAGCACGCGATCGTCATCCCGTCCGCGCGGGCCGAGCAGGAGTTCCGGCGGCGCAACGAGAACGCGACGATCCGCTACGCGCTGTATCCGACGGATCGCGTCCTGCCCGGGATCGAGCTCTCTCCCGAAGAGATCGAGGCGTACTATCGCGAGAACACCAGCCGGTATACGCATCCCGAGCAGCGGAACGTCACGTATCTGCTGGCGGATCTGGCGCGGATCCGCTCTCAGGTGATCGTCCCGGAGAGCGAGCTGCGCGCGCGTTACGACGGAGCGCGGGAGTCCTATCGGCAGCCCGAGCAAATCAGCGCCCGGCACGTGCTGATCTCGGTGCCGGAGGGAGCGAGTCCGGAACAGGAGGCCGCCGCACGAGCCGAGGCCGAGCGCGTGCTCGCCCTCGCGCGCGGCGGGACCGACTTCGCCGAGCTCGCGAGGGAGTTCTCGGACGAGCCGAACGCCGCAGCCAGCGGCGGAGAT
This sequence comes from Thermoanaerobaculia bacterium, assembly GCA_035544735.1. GTDB lineage: Bacteria > Acidobacteriota > Thermoanaerobaculia > Gp7-AA8 > Gp7-AA8 > DATKCD01. The sequence continues at coordinate 46,696 of DATKCD010000137.1, read as the reverse complement.
CTCGGCTCGTTCCCGCGAGGCCGGATGGTTCCCGAGTTCGAGCAGGCGGCCTTCGCCCTCGAGCCCGAGCAGATCAGCGACCTCGTTCGCACCTCGTTCGGGTACCACGTGATCAAGGTCAGCGAGAAGGTGCCGGCCTCGGTGCGGCCGTTCGAGCAGGTCCGCGCCGAGCTCGAGTCCCGGCTCGTCGACGAGCGGACCCGAACGCAGGCGCGCGAAGCGATCAACCACGCTCGCGTTCGTCTCGAGCAGCTCAAGCCGGTCACTCCGGAGACTCTGCAGAGCGTCACCGGCCAGGTCGTCACCTACAACGACGGAAGCTGGTTCGGAAAAACCGAGCCGATCCAGGGCCTCGGCCGCGCTCCCGCCGTCAACGACTGGGCTTTCAGCCAGGCGAGGGTCGGCGAGCTGGGGCCCGTCATGGAGACTCCGCGCGGGCCCGTCATCCCCTACATGCAGGGCGAGCGTCCCGCGGGAGTCTATCCGCTCACCGAGATCCGTGCGCGCATCGAGAACGACGCCCGTCTCGCAAAGGCCCGCCGATCCGCCGCGGCCGAGATGAAGGGCATCTACGACTCGCTCGCCTCGCTCGAGGGCACCGCCTCCACCCTCTCGCTTACTCCGCAGGAGGCCTCGGTCAATCGCGCCAGCTCGGTTCAGGGTCTCACCGGATCGTCGCAGGCCCTCATCGAGGCCGCCATGGCGGGTAAGACCGGCGAGACTCTCGGCCCGGTGGTCGTCGACGACGGCGCCGTCCTGTTCACCGTTCTCGACGAGAAGCGGTACGACCCCTCTTCGTTCGAGGCGCAGAAGCAGACGCTGGTCGACACGATGCAGCAGAACGAGTTCCGCAACCTCCGCGCCTCGCTCATCGCCAGGCTGCGCGAGCAGGCCGAGATCTCGATCAACGATGAACTGCTCCGGAACGAGCTCGGTCTCGCACCGCTCGCGGCCGGCCTCTGACCATGGACACCCTCCCGAAGTGGGGCGAGCCCGCCATCCGCGTCCTCATGATGCCGCGGGACACCAACGCGCAGGGCACCATCTTCGGGGGGGTCATCCTCTCCTACATCGATCAGGCGGGAGCGATCGAAGCGCGGCGCCAGGGCCTCGACGTCATGGTCACCGTCGCCATGGACAAGATCGTCTTCCACGAACCAGTCATGGTCGGCGATCTCGTGACCTTCTGGACCGAGACCCTTCAGATCGGCAGGACTTCGATCACTACCCAGGTGGTCGTCGAGGCCTCCCGGGCCCGCGACCCCGCCCGGAAGGTCAAGGTGACCGAGGCGCAGGTGGTCTACGTCAACCTCGGACCCGACCGCCGTCCGACCCCGATCCGCCGGGGATGAGGCATCGTGCGGGACGCGCCTCCCCGGGACCGATGCCCGGCGCTGCGGCCCACGACGCGGCCGGCGGTCCGTTGATCGATCATTCCGGCTCGCCTTTCATCCGTCTCCGCGCCTGGCGCAGGCGCTCGAGCCGCTCGCGCACGCTCGCTTCGAACCCGACCTCTCCCGGATCGTAGAAGCGCCTGCCCGCGAGCGCCTCGGGGAGGCAGTCCATCGGTGCGGTCTGCTCGTCGAAATCGTGGGCGTACTGGTATCCGCTGCCGTAGCCGAGGTCCTTCATGAGAGCGGTCGGAGCGTTGCGGATGTGGAGCGGGACGGGAGGGACCTCGCCTTCCCGCACCTCGCGCACCGCTTCCCCCCAGGCGCGGTAGACCGCGTTCGACTTCGGCGCCTGGGCGAGATAGACGGCCAGCTCGGCCAGCACGACTCCCGCCTCGGGCATTCCGATGAAGTGGGTTGCGTCCTTCGCGGCCACCGCGAGCTGCAGCGCCCCCGGATCGGCGAGGCCGACGTCCTCGGCCGCTGCACGCACGAGCCGGCGCGCGAGGTAGAGCGGGTCCTCTCCCCCTTCCAGCATGCGGGCGAGCCAGTAGAGCGACGCGTCCGCGTCGCCGTTCCGAATCGACTTGTGCAGGGCGGAGATGACGTTGTAGTGCTCCTCTCCGCTCTTGTCGTAGACGAGCGAGCGCTGGTGAAGGATTTCCTTCGCCCGCGGCAGAGTCACGAGCCCGTCTTCGGGCCTGGCCGTTTCGACGATGAGCTGAAGGCTGTTGAGCGCCTGGCGCGCATCGCCTCCGGCGACCGAGGCGATGAAGTCGACGGCGGCCGGCTCGAGCTCGATCTGCGTGGAGCGGACGCGCTCGTGCTCGAGGGCGCGGGCGAGAATGGTGAGGATCTGATCGTGCTCGAGCCTCGGGATGACGACGACTTTCGAGCGCGAGAGAAGAGCCGAGTTGATCTCGAAGGAAGGATTCTCGGTCGTCGCGCCGATCAGGATGATGTCGCCTGCCTCGACGTACGAGAGGAACGCGTCCTGTTGTGCCTTGTTGAACCGGTGGATCTCGTCGATGAAGACGATCGTCTTCTCGCCGCGGAGCTCCCGCGCCTTCCGTGCTTCCTCCATGAGCTGGCGGATCTCCCGGATCCCCGAGCTCGTCGCCGAGAAGGGGACGAATCGCGCTCGCGTCGTCTTCGCGATGATGCGGGCCAGCGTGGTCTTTCCCGAGCCGGGCGGACCCCAGAAGACGAGCGAGGGAAAGCGGTCGCTGGCGATCGCGTTGCGGAGGAATTTCCCTTCGCCGAGCAGATCCTCGAGGCCGACCACGTCCTCGAGCCGCTCCGGGCGCAACAACTCCGCGAGCGGCGCGCCGCGCGTGCTCGGTGACTTTCGGGGCGTTCCGAGGTCGAACAGGCTCATCGGCAGAGCAGTGAGAAGTCGAGGTTTCCTCCCGACACGACCGCCGCAACGCTGGAGCCGGGAGTCACCTTCCGGTGGAGAAGGGCGGCCAGCGCCAGACAGCCCGTCGGCTCGATCACCAGCTTGGTCCGGTACATCGCGAACCGGAGCGACTCGAGCAGATCCGCATCCTCGACGCTCACCACGTCCTCCACCCGCTGACGGATGATCGCGAAGTTCCTCTCGCCCACCGCCAGCGTGCGCGCGCCGTCCGCGATCGTGTCGGGCGCCTCGATCCGTACGATCGTCCCTGACCGGAACGAGCGTTCTCCGTCGTTTCCCGCCGCCGGCTCCACTCCGAACACCTTCACCGATGCCTTGATCGAGGTCGCGGCGAGCGCCACCCCAGCCAGCAGCCCTCCTCCCCCCAGCGGCACCACGATCGTCTCCACCTCAGGCCACTCCCGTACGATCTCCAGGCCGACCGTGCCGGCGCCCGCGATGATGTGCTCGTGGTCGAACGGCGGAATGATCGTCGCGCCCGTCTCGGCGGCGAGGGTCTGCGCCACCTCCCCCCGGGTCGCCTCGGTCACCCCCGACCGGACCACCGTGGCGCCGTAGGCGAGGGTCGCCTCGATCTTGGCCGGCACCGAGCGCTCGGGCATGACGATCGTCGCCGGAACGCCGAGCAGTCGGGCCGCCAGAGCGACGCCCTGGGCGTGGTTCCCCGAGGAGAAGGCGACGACTCCGCGGCGGCGGTCGCCTTCCGGAATCTGGAGCAGGGCGTTGAGGGCGCCGCGGATCTTGAACGAGCCGGCGCGCTGGAGATTTTCACACTTGAGGCGGACTTCCGCGCCGGTGTTTTCCGAAATCGAGCGATTTCCGAGCAGAGGAGTCGGTCGAATCGAGGGGCGGATGCGGTCGGCGGCCGACTCGATGTCGGACAGCGCGACGGGAAGGTTTGGCGGGGACACGCGGGTAGTATAAACTTCGGAATCAACCGGACAGACAGAAACGGGATGGGGAGGATGAACGCGGCGGAAAGCACGGAAAGCGGCGGACTTATTTGACTTCCAGCCGCTCGCGGGAGTATCGTAAGCCAGCGTTTTTTCCTTTTGAGCCACGGTCATATTGGGTTGGAGGTGTGGGTTATGTGGAGACGGATGATCCGCGGCCTGATGCTCGGCAGTCTTTGTTCCCTCCTGATACCGGCCGCCTATGCGCAGCCGTTCGCGGGCGTCGTGGAACTTCCCACCGAAGGACAGACGGTTTCGGGAGTCGTGCTCGTGCGGGGTTTCGCGATCAGCACGGCGGATATCTCGAGGATCGAGCTGTACGTGGACGACACGTATCAGCACGACGTGAATATCAACATTCCGAGGATCGACATCATCGAGGCGTACGCCGACTGGGAAGGGATTCAGAACAAGAAGCCTGGATTCACGACGGGCTTCCTGGCGAGCCGGTTCCCGAACGGGCCGCACACGATCCACGTCATGGTCTACACCAGTGACGGGCAGGTCCACGAGGTGGGGCGCCGCGTCATCGAAGTCGACAATCGGATCAACCAGTCGCCCTTCGGTGCGGTGGACATTCCGGACACGTCGATGGTTCACGACGCGAGCGGTTCGTTCCCGATCGTGGGGTGGGCGGCCGACACCGACGGGATCAGCCGGATCGACGTCCTGATCGACGGGCTGGTGACGCAGGGGGCCGTATACGGCGATCCGAGGCCGGACGTCGGCAACGCGTTCCCGGACTTTCCGGCGGCGCAGTTCAGCGGATTCATCGCGCATTTCGACTCGACTCGGGTGCTCGACGGGATCCATCAACTCGCGGTCCGCGTGACCGACCAGCTCGGTCTTTCCCGGACGATCGGCCAGCGGACCATCCAGGTCTTCAACTCCGAAGCGAATCTCCGCCCCTTCGGCTCGTTCGACGAGCCGCTCCGGGACTCGGAGCTTCACGGCACGAACTGCGGGGTCATCCCGCCGTGCCAGATCTCTCCCTGCCTGCCGGTCGACTTCGACAACCACATCACGCCGGTCCGCGGGTGGGCTCTCGATCTCGGGACGCGCGAGAACACGGGCCGGGTGGCCTATGCCGAGCTGATGGTCGACGGAGTGCGCTGGTTCTCGACGAACGACTGTACGTTCAGCTCCGATCTCGGTGCCTACGTGAACTGCTACGGGCTGCCCCGGTTCGACGTGGCTCGCTACTATCCGACGTACCCCGACGCGCCGCGCTCGGGCTTCATGTTCACGCTCGACGTCGGCGCGCTGATCAGCATGGGCGTCGCGCCCGGCCATCACGTGCTCAAGGTACGCGTCGGCGACCAGGAGCAGACCTTCGCCGAGCTCCCCGGCACCGCGGGCGTCAACGTGTTCTTCACCTGCGTCGAAGACAACTTCAACTTCGCCCCTCTCGGGTTCATCGACTTCCCGAATAAGATGGATTTCATCGGTGGGACGGTGGCCTTCCACGGCTGGGCCGTCGATCGGAACCAGGGAGTCCGGGTGGTGAACGTTTACGTGGACGGACACTTCATGGGGCCGGCGGCGTACGGATTCATCCGCCCCGACGTGCGCGACGCGCACCCGACGGTTTCCGGCAGCCTTCATTCCGGCTGGGTGTACACGATCGATACGAACCAGCTCTCGGACGGGCGGCACCGCCTGACGGTCGAGGTGATCGACAATCAGGGCAACGAGGGGATCATCGGCTCGGTCGATTTCTTCGTCGACAACCTCAACTGATCCAGTCATCGCGATCCGAACCGAAGGCCCGGCATCACGCCGGGCCTTCTCGGTTTCGGGCCGCGTCTCGTTGTACCATGCAGCCCGGCGCGCGCCTCGCGCGTCAGCTCTCATGACGAATCCAGTACGGCGCCGGGGAGCGCTGTTCATGAATCCGTCCTCGGGGACGGCCGATGCCCGGCGCGCCGCGGAGATCGGGGAGGCGGCTCGCTCGGAGGGGCTCGACGTTCTCGAGCTGCGCTCCGATCTCGAGGTCCACTCCGAGATCCGCGATCGCATCGACCGCGGCGAGCGGCTGTTCGTCGCCGCCGGCGGCGACGGCACCATCAATGCCGTCCTTCAACCTCTGGTGGCCACCGAGGGGCAGCTCGCCGTCCTCCCGATCGGGACCTGGAATCATTTCGCCCGCGACCTCCGGCTGCCGCTCGACTGGCGCGAGTCGCTCCGAGTCGCGCTCGACGGCCCGGTCCGTCAGATAGACGTTGGCCGCATCAACGACCGCTTCTTCGTCAACAACGTCTCCCTCGGGCTCTACCCGGAGGTCGTTCGGCACCGCGAGCGCTTTCGACGCTACGGGAAGTGGCGCGCCTACCTGAAGGCCACCCGCGCCGCCCTGCACCAGTTTTCCCGCCTCGCCTTCACCATCGAGACAGCCCATCGCCTCGAACCGGTGCGCACGCACGTCTTCATGGTCTCGGTCAATCCCTACGAGCTCGATCTGCCGGGCGTTCTCGCCCCGAGAAAGACTCTCGACGGCGGCTTCCTCTGCATCTACTGGCTTCCCGAGATGCCGAGGATCGAACTGGTCCGTACGCTCGCCCGGTACCTCCGCGGCCGCGTCACCGGGGACGGCGCGATCCGTCGCGTCCAGACGACCCATCTGAAGATCCAGTCCTCCCGCCCGACGATGCGCGTCGGAATGGACGGCGAGCTGCGCGAGCTCGCGAGCCCGCTCACGCTTTCGGTCCAGCGCCGGGCGCTCAACGTGCGCGTCCCCAGGAATCCCGTCGCCTGACTGCGCGGTTTCCGGGGACGCGTATAATCCCGATCTTTCGAGACGCCGGATCATGAAGAAGGTTCGAATCAGACAGCTCGCGAGCCACGTCGGTGAACAGGTTCTCATCGAAGGGTGGCTCTACAACAAGAGGAGCTCCGGGAAGCTGCAGTTCCCGATCCTCCGCGACGGCAGCGGATACGTGCAGGGAGTGATCTCCAGAAAGGAGATCGACGAGGCCTCGTGGGCCGCCGCCGAAACGGCGACGCAGGAATCAACCGTTCGCGTCGCCGGAACCGTCCGGCAGGAGCCGCGCGCCCAGGGAGGATACGAGCTCCACGTCAGCTCCTTCGAGCTCGTCGCTCTCGCCGCCGAGTATCCGATCACGCCGAAGGAGCACGGCACCGCGTTCCTCATGGACCATCGCCACCTCTGGCTGCGCTCCTCGCGGCAGCACGCCGTGCTCCGAATTCGCAGCGAGGTCGAGCAGGCGTGCCGCGATTTCTTTCACGAGCGCGATTTCGTCCTGATCGACTCTCCGATCCTCACGCCCGCGGCGTGCGAGGGCACCTCGACGCTGTTCGAGACCGATTACTTCGGCCAGAAGGCCTACCTGTCCCAATCAGGCCAGCTCTACCTCGAGCCGGCCGCGGCGGCCTTCGGCAGGGTCTATTGCTTCGGACCCACTTTTCGCGCCGAAAAGTCGAAGACCCGGCGCCATCTGATGGAGTTCTGGATGGTCGAGCCGGAGGTGGCGTTCCTCGGGTTCGACGGCCTGCAGGAGCTCGCCGAGGAGTTCGTCGAGTACGTGGTGCAACGGGCCCTCGAGCGGTGCGGCGAGGAGCTGAAGGTCCTGGAGCGCGATCTCGCGAAGCTCGAGAGCGTCCGGACGCCCTTTCCCCGGATCACCTACCGCGATGCGATCGGGATTCTCGGGGACAAGGGGCTCCCGGTCGAGTTCGGAGCCGACCTCGGGGGAGACGAGGAGACGGTCCTGGCGGAGGCGTTCGACCGTCCGGTGATCGTTTCGCGCTACCCGGCGGCCATCAAGGCGTTCTACATGCAGCCCGATCCGGAGGATCCCTCCCTCGCTCTCGGAATGGACGTGCTCGCGCCCGAGGGCTACGGCGAGATCATCGGCGGCTCCCAGCGGATCCACGATCACGACCTGCTGCTCCAGCGCATCCGCGAGCACGATCTTCCCGTCGAGGCCTTCCAGTGGTACCTCGATCTCAGGAAGTACGGCACCTTTCCCCATTCGGGCTTCGGCATGGGGATCGAGCGCGTGGTCGCCTGGATCTCCGGGGTCAAGCACCTGCGCGAATGCATTCCGTATCCCCGGATGTTGAATCGCATCTATCCCTGAGGTCCGGGGCGTGTGGCCGCGATCTGACCACCAGTGGACTGTAACGACAGAATCAGTAGCCAGATGGCGTCGGCGGCGTGAGCGAGGCGTGGCGACGCAGGCATAGCGGGACTATGCTGAGGAGCAGCAACGAAGCTCACGGCGTCGAGACCAAGCCAGGTGCTGCTGATTCTGTCGTTACAGTCCACTAGGTCGCGGTCGCCCTCGCAACGGTGAGCGCGACCACCCGCCGCGCCCCCGCCCGGCGCAACGAGCGCGCGCAGCCGCGCAGGGTCGCGCCCGTCGTGCAGACGTCGTCGATCAGGACCACGCCGCGTCCGCCACAGCCCCGCTCCGCCGCGAACGCCCGACGGACGTTCGCCGCCCTCTCGCCACGCTTCAGGCCCGCCTGCGGAGGAGTGTCGATCTCCCGCCGGAGCAATCCCGGCAGATACCGCAGGCCCGCTCCCGCGGCGAACTTCCTCGCGAGAAGGTCCGCCTGGTTGTAGCCGCGCTCCAGCAGCTTTCGCCGGTGCAGTGGCACCGGGACTGCCGCGTCGATCCCCTCCGGCGACCACTCCGCCCAGGCCGAGAGAAGCAGCGAAGCCAGCGGGGCGTCGAGAAAATCGTGCCTCTCGAACTTGAAGGCATGAACGAGCCGCTCGAGACCGCCCGCATACCGGCCCCAGGAGACGATCCGCTCCACCGGGTCGCGTTCTCTCCCGACGCAGTCGAGACAGAGAAACGAGTCGATCGCCCCTCCCGCCATCTCCCACGGAATCCCGCAGCGCCGGCACGCCGGTCCGGCGATCGCCGGCAGCGCGTCCCAGCACGAGCCGCAGCAGGAGCCGCGGCGCCCGCTCCACGAGAGCTCGCCGCCGCAGACCACGCACGGCGAGGGCAGAACGATCCGCAGAGTCTCCCGTCCAAGGTACGAGACCCCGTCGATGAGCCGCATCGATTGATTGTAGCGGGCGGGATCGATGCGGCGGCGGCCCCTCGCACGACGATCGGGACGGGCATGGAAAGGAGCGCCTTCAATTGAACGCAATCGGGTCAACCCGTATAGTGACCGCCATGAAACGGACCCTACTCCTCGTATCGCTCGCGGTGTTGCCGTCGCTGGCCGCCGCGCAGCCCTTCCATTTCGGCATCGTGGGCGGCGGCGCGGACTCGCTGGAGGATGGGTTCGATCTCGATTTCGACGATCAGACCTTCGAAGTCTTCGCCGGCGCGCGGATCGACGTCGGCACCATGTTCAACATCCGCGTCGGCCGCACCGACCTCGAGGTCGGACCCGACGGCTCACCCGTCAGCGAGGGCCGAATCGAGTACGTTGCGGGCCAGGTCGAATATCAGTTCGACGAGATCTGGGGCTCGAGCTCCTTCTTCGGCGGCCCGGGACTCTATCGCGCGCGCGCCGGCGCCCTCGAAGAGACGAACTTCGGACTTTCCGGCGGAGTCAGCGCCACCTTCCCGCTCACGCGCCGCTTCGGGTTCCTCCTCGAGCTCGCCTATCACTGGGTCAATCTCGACGAGAAATACACGTTTCTGACGGTGGCCGGCGGCCTGAAGATCGCATTCTGAGACTACCATGAGCGAGCGTCCTTCCCGGGACGACCCGGAGCGCCCGACGATCCGCTTCGGATTTCTCTACGGAATCGTGGTCAGCGCACTGGTGCTGTACGGAATGCTGCAGTTCTACCTTTCGCATCCCGGACGGTTCACGCTGGTCGAGGATTACGTTCAGTTCGGCCTGGCGACGCTGCTCACGCTGGTGTTCGTGATCCTCGGCACGCGCTACGTGATCCTGTTTCTCTCCGACCTCCGCTCGAGGAGATGAGCACTTCGGTCCGACGGCGGCCTCCCGGCCGCCGAAGCGACCTCCCCGCCGCGGACGGGATCCCCGGCCGCGGGAACCTTTTCCCGGTTGCGACGTTAATTCAGGTCGGAGGCGCAATGGAGCAGGCGACCGACGCGGAGTTGATGCGGAGAGTCCGGGACGGAGACCATGGCGCGTTCGCGTCGCTGGTCGATCGTTACAAGGACGGCCTGGTGAACTACCTGACGCATCTGCGTGGAGAGCGGGATCGGGCGGACGATCTGGCGCAGGAGGCGTTCCTGCGGCTGTATCAGAGCGCGGCGCGCTACGACGAGCGCGAGCGTCTCGCGCCGTATCTGTACCGGATCGCGACGAACCTGGTGCGATCGGAGTTCCGCCGGTTGCGGCGATGGAGGCAGCTCCTTCCGTGGCTGGAGGCTTCGAGCGGCCGCACCGTCGAGGCACCGAGCCGCGGACTCCTCGAACGGGAGGCCGGCGTGCAGGTGCGCGCCGCGCTCGAAGCGCTTCCGATGCGGTACCGCGCGCCTCTGGTGCTGCGCGAGATCGAAGGGTGGTCCTACCACGAGATCGCGACCGCGCTCGACTGCCGCGAGGGAACGATCAAGTCGCGAATCGCCCGCGGGCGGAATCGCCTGCGGGAGTTGCTCGCCCCCTACTGGAACGGAGGAACCGATGAGTCCCGAATTCGAGCCGCTTCTTCGCTCGTTGCCGAGAGAAACGGCGTCTGAGGCGTTCACCGCGAAGGTCCTCGCCCGCGTGACCGGTCACGACCGGCCGGCGCGGATTCCGAGCTTCCGGCTCGCCCAGGCCATTGCAGGCGCCGCTCTGATCCTCGCGGTGTCGGGCGGCATCGCCCGGTGGTGGCTCACCGATCGGGCCGAAGAGTTGCGGCTGGCGGCCCTTCGCACCGAGCAGGCAACCATCGAGCGCGAGCTCGACGAGATCAGACGACTGACCGAGCTCGAACCGGTCGTCTACGTCGGCTCCACCTCGGACTACGACTATTACATCGACCTTCGCGATCCCGGATCGGAATCGGCCGCCACGGCGCACGCCGTGCCGGCGTCATTCCGCCCCGGGATCTGAGCGAAAGGCGATCCATCACGGAGGAATCATATGGTGAAGCTGGCAGGCACATTCGCAGCAGCTCTCGCAGTCACGATGCTCTCCGCTCCGATCGCGCAGGCACAGCCGGCGCGGGCGGAGGCGCCGGAAGTCGAGAAGCGCCGCTCGGTGGTCATCAGCGGCGATCGCATCGAAGTCGTCGGCGGCGAGGACGGACCGAGGGTCTTCGCGGTCGGCGGCAGAGGTTATCTCGGAATCACCGCAACGAACCTGACGCCCGAGTTGCGCGAGCACTTCGGAGCGGACCGCGACCGCGGCGTCATGATCGGCAGGGTTCACGACGACACACCCGCGGCGAAGGCAGGTCTCCTCCCGGGCGACGTGATCACGGCGGTCGACGGCGAGAGCGTGAGCTCGAGCGGGGACATCACCCGGGCGCTCGGTCCCAGAAAGAAGGGAGAGCAGGTCCGCGTCGATTACCTGCGCAGCGGCACGTTCCAGCAGGCGTTCGTCACGCTCGAGGAGCGGAGCGGGGCGTTCACCTGGAGCGCCGAGGGCTTCGGAGTCCAGCATCTCGCCGACATCGAGAAGGATCTCGCCCTGCAGAGCAGGGCGCTCAGGATCGATCCCGAGATCCGGATGCGGTTGCTCGAGTCGCGAGACTGCGACCAGCTACGCGAGCGCCTCAGTGATCTCGAGACGCGGCTCAAGGACCTCGAAAAGCGCCTCAAGTGAGATCGAGTCGGAGGGCGCCGCGACCGCGGCGCCCTCTTCATTCCGCTCGGTTATACTGATCGGGTCGCACATGGCCCCGATCGCTGAGACCTCCGGAAACGTCATCGCGCGCTACCGGCTGGTGGAACGGCTCGGAGGGCCACGCAGTTCGGTCTGGATCGCCGACGACACCGAGCGCGCTCGCAGGGTCGCGATCAAGATCCTCAGCAAAATGCTTCCGGCCGACCCGGCCCGGCGCACCCCTCTGCTCCAGAAGATCCGCCAGCGCGCGGCGCTCCACCACGCGGGACTCGCCGGCGTTCAGGACGTCGTCGCGGACGGCGAGGTCCTCATCCTCGAGATGGAGCGCGTCGACGGCGAGCCGCTCTCCGGGCGCCCCCTCCCGCTCGACGCTCCCGATCTGCTCCGGCTCGCCTGGCAGCTCGCCGACACGCTCGCCTTCATCCACGGCCGCGCCCTCGTCCATGGCGCGCTGACCTCGGACGACGTGCTCCTCACTCCCGAAGGTGACGCTCGCATCGTCGGCCTGACCCTCGCCGCACTCACCGAGCGGCCCGACCGCGGAGAGGAGCGCCTTCTCCAGTCGACCGACCCCGCCGACGCCCGACGCCTCGGCTTCCGTTCCCCCGAGCAGCTCGCAAGGCGCGGTCTCGACGCCCGCTCCGACCTGTTCAGCCTCGGCGTCGTCCTGTTCGAGGCCGCCACGGGAACCCTCCCCTTCGCCGGAACCGTCCCTACCGAGGTCGCCGCCGCCGTACTCCGGAAATTTCCGCGATCCCCCCAGGAGTCGAACCCGAAGCTCTCGAACGCCTTCGCCTCCGTCATCGGCAAGTGCCTGCTGAAAGATCCGATCAAGCGATATCCCGACGCGCGATCCCTCCTCGACGAGCTTCGCCGCATCGACTCCTCACTCCCCTCGAGGGCTTCGCGCACCTTCACCACGGCGACCCGCCGCCGCACCGAGAGCAGCCGCTCCGAGTCGGTGATCGTCGTCGCCTTCCTCCCCTATTTCGATCTGCTCGACCGCACCCAGCCGGCCAAGGCTTCGCGGCTCACCGCGCGGATGCAGCAGGTCCTCGGCGAGGCGGCCCTTCTGGTCGACGGTTCCATCCTCGATTCCCTCGGCGCCCGATTCGTGGCGACCGTGCCGGACGCCGATGCCGCGATCAGCGCGCTTCACCACGCCCGACTCGAGATCGCCGCGCAGAACGCGGGGCATGTCGGGGACGGCGAGATCCTCGAACCGACGATCCTCGCCCACATGGGGGAGATCACGACCGGCCTCAATCCCGGCGGCCCGGGACTCGAGCTCGCCCAGAAGGTCCTCTCCGCGATGGAGCCGGGACAGATTCTCGTCTCGTCCACGGTCGCGGCGAAGACGGGCGCGCCGAGCGTCGGTGTCATCGAGGGGGTCTCGCTTCATGCGCTTCCGGAGCCGGCCGCGACGCTCGAGCCGCCGACGCCGACTGTGGCACTCGGAGAGCCGGCAGCCGCCGAGGTGCCGGCGAGCACTCCGCCGCCGTCTGCCGCGGCCGCAGGTCCGATCTCCGCCGGGCACCGCGGAAGCCCGCGCCGGCTCGCACCCCTCGCTCTGGCCGGTGCGGGCGTGCTGGCACTGCTCGTGATCGGCGCCATCGTGTTCCTCCGGCGGGGCGACGACGGCGCGCCCGGCACGCAGGCCGCGCGGATCGAGGGGGAAGCGGGGATCGTCGATCAGACCCCGCAGATCTATCTCGAGAGGTTCGACGTGGAGGGGACGGATCCGAAGCTCGCGGCGGTTGCGGGAACGGTCGAGCTGGCCGTCCGCGAGATTCTCGGGAGCGCTCCGGGGATCCGGATCGCTGATGGCCCAGGCGAGGGCGTGCCGCAGTTCGGCGCCCGGCGGGTTGCGGAGGGGCCGCCGGATCAGATGGAGGCGTTCGCAGCCGGCGCCGCGGCGGAGCGGGGGCCGCTGGTGTCGCTGAGCGATCCGGGAGCCGCCGCCGCGGCGATCGCCGGATGGATCGCCGCGATCTCGGGAGCTCCCGCCGAGCGGTTGACATCGGAGAGCCCGGAGGCGCTCGCGAAGTTCGTCGAGGCGGTGGCGGCGAGCCGGTCGCCGAATCCGGCTGACCGGGCTCGCGCGGCGGCCGCTGCGAAGGCCGCGATCGCGGCGGATCCGCGATTCGTTCCGGCGGCCCGGCTGGCAATTCCGCTGCTGCTGGAAACGGGCGATCGCGAGGGAGCGATCGCTGCCGCGGAGATCGTCGTCGAACATCAGCCGCACGAGCGATCTCTCCGCCGCGATCTGGTCGGCTGGCTTCGAAGCGACGGTCGCGCCGCCGACGCGATCCGCCACGTCGCCGCGCTGTTCGACGCCGGCGACTCCGATCCGGAGCTGTTCCTGTTCGTCGGGCGGCAGGCGCTCAGCGCCGGCGATGCGGAAGCGTTCTCACGGATCCTCCCCCGGGTGGAGCAGACGGCGGGGGCGCGCACGCCGCTGCACGCCGCCGACATGACCGCCGCCCGGGGAAGATTCGCGGCGGCCGCGCAGCAGTACTACGCCGTCGAGCCGGACCAGCCGGACAACGGTCCGCTCGCTCTCAAGATCGGGAGGATCGGCGTGCTGCGACACTCGCTGCCGGTCGCCGATCTCGAGCTCGAGAAGCTGCAGCGCCTCGATCCGAGTTACGGCGCCCCTCTGCTCCGCGCCTACATCGCCGCCGAGAACAGGAACGCCGCCGCGGCCGTGGCTGCGCTCCGCGAGGCGCAACGGGGCGCCGGGCCGAACGACGACTTCCACACCGCCTCCGCCGAGGTCTATGCGGTTCTGAGCGACCATCAGGGCATTCTCCGCTCGCTTCGGAGCGCGGTCGAGGCGCGCGAGCCGGCGTTCGAGTACATCCAGTCGAATCCGCTCTTCGCCTACCTCAGGCAGGACCGCGACTTCGCGCCGCTCCGCGAAGAGATGCGCAGAGTCCAGGCCGAGATCCGCCAGGCGCTCGCTCCGCTCCGCTGACCGCTCCGCCCGGAAGGGTGGGAGACTCGGCAGCAGAGGCCTCTCTGGCAAAGCACTTGCTAGCCCTCCGGACATGACGAAACCGATGTCGACCGGCCGCACGGCGATCGTGATCGAGGACGACTCGACGATTCGAGCGATGGTCGCGACCATGCTCGCGCGCGACGGTTTCGTGGTCACCACCGTCGCCGACGGCCTCAGCGCCCTGGAGCAGCTCAGCACCGACGAGTTCGACCTCATCGTTCTCGACCTGATGATGCCCGGCGTCGACGGATTCGGCGTGATCGACTTCCTCGAGGAGAACAAGCCCCGCCGGCTCAAGCGCGTGCTCATCACGACCGCCGTCGCTTCGCCGATGGCGGAGAGGATCCCCAAATCCATCTGTACCATTCTTCCGAAGCCGTTCGACATGGCCGAGCTCCTTCGCCACGCCCGCGAGTGCTCCGAAGACACGCTCGCCCGCGAAGCGCGACGCCGCTCCCAGCAGGCTCCCGCTCCCGCCTGATCTCCACCCGGCCCGGGATCCGTGTCATAGAATTCCCGAAAATGCGAGCGATCCGCGTTTCTTCGTACGGCGGCCCCGAGGTGCTCCGTCCCGAACCGATTCCGGAGCCCCGGCCGGGCGAGGGAGAAGTCCTCGTCCGCCTCGCCGCCGCCGGAGTCAACTTCATCGACGTTTATCAGCGAACCGGCCGCTACCCCGGTCCGCTGCCGTTCACGCCGGGAATGGAGGGAGCGGGACGAGTCGAGGCCGTAGGTGCGGGGGTCGATTCGTTCGTACCCGGCGACAGGGTCGCGTGGGCCAACGTCCGCGGGAGCTACGCCGAGCTCGCGATCGTTCCCGCCGAGCGGCTGGTCCCGCTGCCTGACGAAATCGAAGACCGCGCCGCGGCCGCGGCGATGCTTCAGGGAATGACGGCCCACTATCTCGCTCATTCGACGTACGCGATCCGCAGAGGCGACTCGGTTCTGATCCACGCCGCTGCCGGAGGAGTCGGACTGCTGCTCGTGCAGATGGCCAGGCGCCTCGGCGCACAGGTGTTCGGAACCGTGTCGAGCGAGCAGAAAGCGGAGCTGGCCCGTGAAGCGGGGGTCGACGAGGCGATCCTCTACACGAGGACCAGCTTCCGCGAACAGGTGCGCCGCCTGACCGACGGCAGGGGCGTTCACGTCGTCTACGATTCGGTCGGTCGGTCGACGTTCGAGGAGAGTCTCGATTCACTCCGCCCGCTCGGCATGCTCGTCCTGTTCGGCGCTTCCAGCGGCCCCGTGCCGCCCGTCGATCCGATGATCCTCTCCTCGAAAGGCTCGCTCTTCCTCACCCGCCCGACCCTCGGCCACTACGTGGCCGACCGGGCGACGCTCCTCGATCGCGCGGGAGACGTCCTCTCGTGGATCGCCGACGGATCGATCACGCTCCGCATCGAGAGAACCTATCCCCTGGAGGACGCTGCGGAGGCACATCGCGATCTCGAAGGCAGACGGACCACGGGCAAGCTGCTTCTGATCCCGTGACGCCGGCTCGCTGCGAGAAGTCGCGATGCGGCCGACAGAACACTAATCCTCGCCGCTCCTCAGCTCCTCGAGAAGCTTCACGTAGGCGTCGTAGCGCTCGGGACGGATCCGCCGATCCTCGACGGCCGCCTTGACGGCGCACTCCGGTTCCTCGAGGTGCTGGCAGTCGTTGAAGCGGCAGGAGAGGGCATGCGGTTCGAACTCGGGGAAATAGAAGCGGAGATCGCCCGGATCGACCTGCCAGAGACCGAACTCCCGGATGCCGGGCGTATCGATCACCCGGGTTCCATTGCTGAGGTCGTAGAGAGTGGAGCGGGAGGTCGTGTGGCGCCCCGTTCTCCGCTTCGCGCGGAGGGAGCCGATGCGTATCGTGATCTCGGGTCCGAGCGCCTTGATCAGAGACGATTTTCCGACGCCGCTGTGTCCGACGAAGACGGCGGTACGGCCGGTGAGGCGCTGGCGGAGAGCGTCGAGCCCTTCGCGGGTGGTGGTGGAGCAGGCGAGGACGGGAACGTCCAGCTCGCGGTAGACGTCGAGTCTCGAGAGCTCGGCGTCGCGCGAGGCGAGCGGAAGCAGATCGACCTTGTTGACGGCGATGAGCGGGGCGGCGCCGCCGCTCTGGATCGCGACGAGGTAGCGATCGATCAGGCCGGGCCGGAGCGGCGGAGCGACGACCGAAGCGACGTGGACGACGAGATCGACGTTGGCCGCGATCACCCGCTCGCGGTTCTTCAGCAGGGGATCGGGGCGGGAGAGAACGGTCGTGCGGGGGGCGATCGCCGTGACGACGCTGCGTGCCGCCTCGACGCGGATGGTGACGCGGTCGCCGACCGCGAGATCGTTCTCGTCGTCGAGACGGATCGCCGGAGCGAAATCGCACGCGAGCAGCTTGCCGTCGGCGAATGCCTCGCACCCGCGCGGATAAAGCCCGACGACCATCCCCTCGACCGGATGACCCCGCGTCGCCGATGCGTCGGAACGGCCGAGGTCCTTCGGCCCCCGGCTCCGGGCCGAGTCGGGCTCGAGATCCGGATCCTGCTCGAACCGCTCGATCTCGCGCGGATCGATCCGGGTTCTCTTTCTCGACTTTCCCTTCGGCACGCTGACCCGCATCTTAGCGCGGGGAGTCGCGGAGGGGCTGCCCCTTCCCGATTGCAGCATCGCGGATCGGATGCGACAATCTCGCCCGCATGGAACGCCGCGCCCTCCCGCTGCTCGCCCTCGTCCTCGCCGCCTGCCAGACGGCCGCCCCCGGACCGGAGCCGCCGGCCGATCCGGCTCCGGTGGCTGCGACTCCGGCGGAGCCGATCGGCAGCGCGCGCGTGAGCGCGACCAGCCTCAACGTGCGCCCCGATCCGTCGACCGCGAACGAGCCGCTCGCTTCCCTCCGGCGGGGCGAGCGAGTCGGCATCCTCGAGAAGCGGGCGCAATGGACCCGGATCCGGCTGTCCGGCGGAACGGAAGGATGGGTCGCCGCCCGTTACCTTCGCGAGGAGCGGCACTGCCCGCCCGATCGCGACTACGAGCTGGCCGAAGCGCCGATGCCGGCCTTCAGCGACGTCCCGGGTTACGGTCGGGTCGTCGTCGAAGCGAGCGTCGACGTCTCGGGCAGCGTTCGTTCGACGAAGGTGCTCCGCAACGAGACGGGCGACGAGGCGCTCGCGGAGCTCGCGGAGCTCGCGCAGAACGAGATCCGCCAGGCGAAATTCCGTCCGCCGATCCGCAACTGCAGGCCGCGGGCATTCACTTACACCTACTCGCGAACCTACTGATCGGTGATTCGGAGAGACGACGATGCGATCGACCAGACTCCTCCTTCTGCTCTGTTCACTTCTCGCCGCGGCCGCCACCGCCGCTCAGACCCCCGACCCCGCGCTGCTTGCCCGGGCGCGCGCAGTGCTCCGGCGAGTCCCTCTGATCGACGGCCACAACGATCTTCCCTGGCAGTTCCGCGAGCGAGTCGGAAACCGGATCGGAGAGCTCGACATCGACGGCGATCTGTCGCGCCTCGAGCCGGCCCTGCACACCGACATCGCCCGTCTCCGGGCAGGGGGCCTCGGCGCGCAGTTCTGGTCGGTGTACGTCCTCGCCTCGCTCCCGCCTGAGGAAGCGGTCGTGAAGACGCTGGAGCAGATCGACGTGGTCCACCGGATCAACGAGGCGTGGCCGGATACGTTCGCTCTCGCGCTGACCGCCGACGACGTCCGTCGGATTTACCGCGATGGCAAGATCGCGTCGCTGATCGGAATCGAGGGAGGATACTCGATCGCGAACTCGCTCGGCGTGCTGCGCCAGATGTACCGCGTCGGTGCGCGTTACATGACGCTCACGCACTCCGACACGATCCCGTGGGCCGACTCCGCGACCGACGCGCCGAGACACGGCGGCCTCACGCCGTTCGGCGTCGAGGTCGTACGCGAGATGAACCGGCTCGGGATGCTGGTCGACCTCTCGCACGTCTCGGGCGAGACCATGCACGACGTGCTCGACGCCGCCGCCTCCCCCGTCGTCTTTTCGCACTCCTCGGCGCGCGCTCTCAACGGCCACCCGCGCAACGTTCCCGACGACGTGCTCGAGCGGCTTCCCGCGAACGGCGGCGTCGTCATGGTGACGTTCGTTCCTTCGTTCATCTCCGAGACGCAGCGGCAGTGGTTTGCGGATGAGGCGGCGATGAAGGCGAGGCTCGAGTCGCTCCATCGAGGCGACCCTCCGCGCGTGACCATGGAGCTCGAGGGGTGGCGGGCCTCGAGCCCGCGACCCGAAGCGACCCTCGCTCAGGTGGCCGATCACATCGACCACATCCGCTCGGTCGCCGGGATCGACCACATCGGAATCGGCTCCGACTTCGACGGAATCTCGACGGTCCCCAGCGGGCTCGAGGACGTTTCGACTTTTCCGGCGCTGTTCGCCGAGCTGCTGCGCCGCGGTTACTCCGAGGGCGACTGCGAAAAGATCGCCGGCCTCAACGTTCTGCGGGTCATGGAGAGGAACGAGGCGGTCGCGCGGGAGCTGCAGGCGATGCGGCCGCCGGGCGATGCGAAGGTCGACGACGCCGAGTGAGCGGGTCCGGACGAGGGCGAGGGCGATCCGCGTTCATCCGGGTGCGGAGGCTCACGCGAGCGCCTCGTCTCGCTCGCGCCAGTCGATGCCGCGGCGGCGCAGCTCGGACACGAGCGTGGCGTAGACGCGCTCGTCCGAGGCGAACAGCTCGGGCGGCCGGATGCCGGCATCGCGGTACTCGCCGCTCGCGAGCAGGCGCGCCACGATCGCGCAGGGGAAGCCGGTGGTGCGCGCCATCGAGGTCTGGCCGGCCGAATCCGTCCGGTCGAACAGCTCGTAGACGAGACGCCGCCGCTGCGGCCCACGCATCCCTTCGACCGTCACCCGCAGGACCGTCAGCTCCTGCTCGTCCGCCGCCCGCTTCCAGGCGCGGAACAGCAGAGTCTCGGTCAGCTCGCGTGGAGCCACGTCGGCTCCGCCGACCCTCTCCGGCACCTCGGAGAAAAAGCCCGTCTCGCGAAGCATCCGCATGCGCTCCGCGTGGCCCGGGTAGCGGAGGGTCTTCTCGCGCATGTTCGTTGCGTCGATCGTGTCGATGAGAGTCCTCAGCCCGTCGGTGTTGAACGCTTCGAGAGTCCCGACGCGGTCGAACTCGACGAGCTCGACCTCGCTCAGGGCGGGGCGGACGACGACGCGTCCGCATTCGACGAGCCGTGCGGGCCGGGTGTACTCCTCGATGACGTCGGTCGCGGAGAAAACGATCCGGTACTCGAAGGGCCAGTGGCGCTCGACCGGAAGCCCGCCGACCATGATGACCGCGTCGTCGATGCGATCGAGCTTCGCGGCGGCGCGTCCGACGGCGAGGTTCGACAGGCCGGGCGAGACCCCGCAGTCGACCACCGCGGTGACGCCGCGCTCCTTCGCGAGAGGATCGAGCTCCAGCGGGTTCTCGGGCGAGAACGAGATGTCGGCGATCGGCTTGCGCGCCTCGACGACGGCGCGGAGCATCGCGAATCCGAGGCGGCCCGGGACGGCCCCGACGACGGCATCGGCGTCGGCGACCGCCTCGCCGACCGCAGCGCGGTCCGACAGATCGGCGCGGGCGGTCTCCACACGGGGAAGCCGCGCGACGCGCGCGAGATTCTCCGCCGAGACGTCGAAGGCGCGAACCAGAACCGATGTGTCTTCCGACAGATCTCGCACGATCGTGCTGCCGACGAGCCCGCAGCCGAGTACGGCGATCCGTTTCATCGCGCGGATGCTAGCATGCTCCGCGGGTCATTCGCGGCCGGTCAGCGCGCCGATGGGTCGAAGGGAGGAGCCGGCTGCCGCGTCGACCAGGCGCGCACCCGCGCCGATCCGGCCGGCACGAGCTCTCCGGGCGATCCGCGACGGAAGATCCTGAGCTCTCGTTCCGCGACGCAGCCCGGCCTCGCCGACCGTGGCGTTGGCTCGATCGCGACCACGATCTCTCCCCCTTCCGTAAAACCGACTCCGCGAGCCCGCACCTCGCAATCGCCGCCGAACCGGGCGAGGAGCGCGTCGTTCACCCCCGGCTGTTCGATCTCACCCGAACGGGCGTTCCAGATCAGCAGCAACAGGTCGGGGACGTCGGTGGGATACGTCCAGGTGAAGAGCTCGAGGAGGAGTCGCGTCCCGTCGGGCGACCAGTCGAGAAGCTCGAGCGCGTTGCCGTTGCGACCCTCCCACCCCGGCTGCTGGACGAACGGGACGCGCGTCGCCCCCTCGCCCGAGATCACGAGCCGCGAGACGTTCTGGCACGTTCCTTCGCCTCCGCCGTCGCGCAGTGCCTTCGCTTCGATCTCCACCCATGCCGCGAATGGTCCGGCGTCGGCGACCAGCATGGGACCTCGCGCCAGCCGCGAGCCGAACGCGCCCTCTCCATCCGTCCCGCGGCATCCGATCCGGGTCGCCCCCTCGACGACCTCGACGTATCGCTCTCCACCGTCTGGTACGCTCGCGCATCCGGTGCCGAGAACGCAGACGAAGGCGAGCGCCGTGATCGGTCTCATCAGCGAGCGGGGGTGCGAAGCGCGTGCCGCCGCAGGCGCGCTCAGTCGCCCAGACCGGCCAGTGTGCGCCTTCCGGCTCCCGCCGGGTCGGCCGCGAGCCGGGCGAACAGCGTCTCGGCGTCCATCTCGAGCTGGAGCACCACCGACTCCCCCGTCTCGTGGGCGAACAGCAGCATTTCCATCCCGCGCGGCGATTCACGCAGCCAGATGCGCGTCCGCGTTCCGTCGGCCGAGCGCACCTTCACCACCGGAGTCCATCCCCGCTGGTCGATGCTCGACAGAGCACGGTCGACGGCGGGGCTCCGATGCATTCCGCCGTTCTCGAAAACCGCGAGCTTGAAATCGAACACCCCTGCCGGATGAGCCATTCGCACGCCGATGCGAGCGATCCCGAGCATCGGAATGTACTGGCGGTGCACGCCCGGCTGGGCGGAGACGGCGTTGCAGAGCGTTCCGAACTCCGAGGTGCGGCAGCCGGTCAGGACCGCGCCGGCGAGTCCCGCGATCAGCAGAGCCCTTCCGAGAGCCGACATCTCACTTCTCCTTCGCGTCCTTCTTCGAGATTCTCGGGATGGCGAACTGTCCCTCGAGCAGGCTCAACTCGGCGAGATCGACCGGACCGACGATGTTGATGAAGGTGAGCTGGCGGGGTTGGGCGGCGATGATGACGACGCCTTCGACGCGATCGCCCGCAAGCTTCGTATAGACCTCCACGTCGTCGCTGTCGGCGCTGCGCACGTTCACGATCTTCTGCCATCCGGCCCCGATGCGGGCGCGCACGGCGGCGATCGCGCGGCTGTCGTAGGCGCCGTCGCTGTCGAAGGTGTAGCTCCGGACGTAGATCCCCTCGAGGCGGCGGAGCAACCGGCCGAGCTCAGGCTCGTCGGCGTCCGCGGTGGCGAGAAACCGGCCGGCGAGCCGGAGGAGCTCTCCGTCGAGGGTGATCTCGACGGTTTCGATCGCCTTCGCGGCGAGCGTCGTCGTGTCGAGATCGAAGGAAATTTTCTGGGCCCGCACCCCCGCCGGCACGAGAACGCTCAGCGTCGCGGCCACGAGCATCGGCAACAAGATCCGTTTCATCGGTCCTCTCCTCTCCGCCTCACTCGGCGGCATGGTTGTGAATGTTCTGGCGGGCGAGGTTGAGCTTCTCGCTGGCGATCCGGAGCGCCGTGACGGCGCTCTCGGCGGCGCGCTCGGCCGTCCTCCGCCGTTCCCAGCGGTACCCACCCACGACTCCGAGGGTCAGCGCGAGCAGCACGCCGGCGGCGAGGGCGCGAGCCGCGTTTCCCCTCCCCCGCCCCCCCTCCCCCCTCTCCCCCGCCCGGGCCCGGGCGACCACGCGCGAGGCGAATCCGGGCGGCGCCTCGGGCCGCCGGAGCGCTTCCCGCAGCTCCCGTTCGATCGTCATGAATCGCTCCTTTCCGCGCTCTCGCCCAGCCAGCGACGCAGCTTCTCGATCCCGCGCCGAAGATGGCTCTTCACCGTGTTCACCGACATTGAAAGCGTCGCGGCGATCTCACCGAGCTCGAGCTCCTCCTGATACCGAAGCACGATCACGAGCCGCTGCCTCGCCGGCAGCCTGCCGATCAGCCGCGCGAGCGTGCGCGCTGCGATCGGATCGCGCCACTCGCCGGCATCGCCCGCGACCGCGACGTCCTCCAGCGGGACCAGCCGGAACCGCCTCCGCCGCGCCACGTCGATGCACCGGTTCGCCGTCACCCGCCGCAGCCAGTTCACCAGATGCTCCGGCGACTCGATCGCATCGAGGCTCCGGTACAACTGAAGGAAAACCTCCTGGGACAGCTCCTCCGCCGTCTCCCGATCGTGAAGCGAGTGGAGCGCGATCCCATACACCATCCGCTCGTGCTCCACCACGAGGCGCGCGAAAGCGGCCTCATCTCCTTCCCCCGCCCGGCTCAGGGCCGAGGGAATCACCATCGGATCGGCTGCCGCCCGACTCGTCACGTCTCCTCTATACGCGACCCTCGGCCGATCGGATGCACTTTCCGAAACAAAGGCCGGCCGGGCGCCTCTCCGATGGGGATGGATCCGGTTCCGGCCGGCTGCCCACGGGCCCGGCGATCGGGTCAGCTCGCATTCCTCCCCGCGATCTCGGGCGCGGAAAAACGTGATGCGGGTCACAGTCGAAGACCTCGCGTACGATCATCCTCTGAGAGGCGCCGCAGTTTCGGGGATCCCATTCTCAGCGCGACAGTTGAGCCCGGCACGACAACCCGCTATCATCCCTGGAAGAGCATCGACGGAAAGGTTCGAGCGAGGGAGGGCTGTTGCAGTTATTATGAACGTAACCGCACGGGCTCTTCTAGCCCCGGTCGTCTCGCTTCTGCTGCTTCTCGCCGGCCCGCCCGGCCTCGCCGAAGACTCCCCGACGCCCGAAGCCCAGCTCACCGACTCGATCTCGGTCAACTACGTCCTGGTTCCGTTCGTCCCGCTCGACCGGCACGGCAGGCCGCTGCGGGGCCTCCGCCCCCGGGACGTTCGGCTGCTGGTCGACGGTGCGCCGGTGATGACCGATCTGTTCGAGAGCTCGGCCCAGGCGCCGGTCTCGTTCACGATCCTTCTCGACGGCTCGGGATCGATGGGTCTGGCGGGGAAGATGGAGGGGGCTCGGGCGGCGCTTCGGACGCTGTTCTCGCGGCAGAGGCCGGGCGACGAGTACTCTCTGTTTCTCTGCGCCGCGGGGGAGGTCACCGAGCTGGTGCCGTTCACCCCGAGCGGGCAGCGGGTCCTGCGGGCGTTCGACGCGGTGGAGCCGTTCGGAAAGACGACGCTGTTCGACGCGGTCGCGCGGATGCCGGACAAGTCGATCCTCGGCAGCAACGGATCGCGGGCGATCATCCTTCTGACTGACGGGCTCGACAATGCATCCGAGACCGACCGCCCCACTCTTCTCGCCCTTCTCGAATCCATCGACGTTCCGGTCTATCCACTTGGGCTCGTTTCGCGCGAGCAGCTTCTGCCGGCCGCGGGGCCGGCGGCGCAGGAGGCGCGGCTCGATCTCGGCGTCCTGGCCGACCTCGCCCGCATGTCTGGCGGAAGGCTTGCTATCGCTTCCCGGCCGGAGGAGCTGAAGGATGGCATCGAGACAGTGCTTTCGGAGCTGCGAGCCCAGTATCTCGTCGGGTTTGCGCCGAGCGGAAAGGGTAAGGTAAGGTATCGCCGGATCGCGCTGGACATATCCGGTCCAGTCAGCGCTGTACGGGTCCGCAGCGGGTACCGCGGAACCGATCCACCGCTCATCGCCCGCAAAGGCACGTTCCGGTCCAGATAAAAATTAGGAAGAGAAAAAGGAGTGCAGTGCTATGTGGAACGGCAAGAAATTCGTCTTCTCGGCACTCGCAGGGATGGTCCTGCTCGGCGGGTGCGCCACGAACACGGCAGTCGATCAGCGCATCTCCGCGCTCGAGGGGCGGACCAGTCAGAAGATCGAATCGGTCGAAGGGCAGATCGAGGACCTGCAGGAGCAGCAGCGCGCGACCAACCAGCGGCTCGACCAGGTGAGCCGCGAGGCGCAGGAAGCTCTCCGGCGCGCCGACGAAGCGGGAGTCCTGGCCAAGGGGCAGGTCGTCTTCGAGCAGGCGTTCACCGACGACACCATCCGCTTCAACCTGGAGTCTTCGGAGCTCACCGACGAGGCGAAGGCCGGCCTCGATCAGCTCGCCGGGCGGATCAAGGCGCTCGACCGCCCCGTCTTCATCGAGATTCAGGGACACACCGATTCGACCGGCCCCGCCCGCTACAACGAGGACCTCGGGTACGCCCGCGCCGAGGCGGTCCGGCGCTACCTCAACCAGCAGCACGATCTTCCGCTCGCCCGGATGTCGACCATCTCCTACGGAGAATCGATGCCGTCCGCGGACAACAGCACGCGTCAGGGTCGGATGCAGAACCGGCGCGTGGTCATCGTCGTTCTCGAGTAACCGCCGGTCCACCGATCCGCCATCGGGAGCGCCTTCGGGCGCTCCTTTTCTTTTTCCCGAACGCCGCCGCCGGACGCTCCAAGAATGGACTCTCCATTCGTTGCGTTCTTCCGTCCGGATGCCGGTGAAATCTGGAATCGTGCTCGCCGCGGCCCTCGGCCTCGCTGCCTGCCTCGGCGAGCCGGAGGAGAGTGTTCGGGTCGCGCGGTGGCGCGATCTGATCGTCGAGAGCCGGAGTCTTCCGGCGGACAACGCCTTCGCCGAAGTCGGTCTTCGGCCTTCGGCCGATCGCGACGACGGAGCGACCGAATGGTTCACCTCGTTTCGGGAGGCGGAAGGAGCGACCGAGGGAGAGTTCGTCAGGCGCGATTACCGGATAACGATCGGCAATCGCGGATCGACCGCCAGGGAGTTCCATGCACGGATCGACTACCTCGGGGCCGAGGGGAAGATTCTGCGGCGCATTCTGCTCGACGAGCTCGTCGTTCCCCCGTTCACGGAGAGCACGTGGATCGGGGGAACGATGATCCGCCGGGAGGGAGAGATCGCGGTCCTGGCGCGAGTCCTTCCGGCCTCGGAACCGTTCGACCCGGATGAGGGATGACGGCGTTGTATGATGACCCGAGCCGAAAGGCTCCTGGAGGAAACCGATGCGCACGACCTGGAAACTGGGGCTCGCGGCACTGCTCGTTGCGATCCCGCTGTCGGCTCAGACCCCGCAATCGGGTGAGCGGAAACCGCTGAGCCCGCCCGCGACCACCGAAGCGACGATCGGCGGACAGAAGATCGTCGTTCATTACAGTGCGCCGTCGATCCGCGGGCGGAAGATCATGGGCGGGCTGGTCCCGTTCGACAAGGTGTGGCGAACCGGGGCGAACGCCGCCACGACGCTGGTCACCCAGACCGATCTCCGGATCGGCGATCTCGAGGTCCCTCGAGGCACTTACACGATCTACACGATCCCGCGTGAGGACGAGTGGACGCTGATCATCAACCGCCAGACGGGCCAGTGGGGAACGCAGTACGATTCCGCACAGGATCTGGGGCGAGTGCCGATGGCGGTCCGCGCGGTGGACGAGCCGGTCGAGACGTTCCTCATCTCGATCGATACGGCGGGGGCCGGCCGCGGCGTTCTGAAGCTGACGTGGGAGACGACCGAGGCGAGCGTGCCGATCCGGGTCGCACCCTGACTGGAGGGGTGCCCCCCTTCCCCCTCCCACGCCGACTCCCGAGCCGCGAGGTTCCCTAGTAGATGACGACCTGATCGCCGACGCTCGCCATCTGGTAGAGGCGGGCGATGTCGTCGTTGTGAAGCCGGATGCAGCCGTGGGAGACGCTCCGGCCGAGCTGCGAGACCGCCTGAGTGCCGTGCAGAGCGTAGCCGTCGCCGAGGTTCAGCCGGTGAGTGCCGAGAACGTCGGCGTACTGGCGCTGGCGGGTGCCGATGGGGGGAATGATGACCGCGCCGCCCTGGACGATGAGGCGGCCGGGCGGGAGAGGGATGCCGTCGCGCATGACGTTGTTCCCCTGAACATAGAGACCGCCGATGCTGTCGCCGCGTTCGAGCCGCACGACCCCGAGGCCGCTGTTCTGCGCTTCCTCGATGAAGTGCCAGTCGGGAGGGACCCAGACCGGATCGGTCTCCTTGGAGATCACCCTGAACTTGCCGATCGGCGTCCGGAAGACCATGGTGCGCCCTCCCTGCCGCAGGGTCGTGTTCTTCCCGGTGGAGCAGACGGCATCGAACACGAGATCGCCTTCGCGGCGTGCGTAGACCTTGTTCTCGGCGGTCGAGACGGTGATCACGAAGCTCGGGTCCTGGAGCTCCTCGATCTTCGCTTCGCTCGAGGACACTTCGGACTCGAGACTGCTCACCTGCGCGGCGCTCTGGTCCATCGAGCGGCGAAGCGCCTCGAGCTGCTGTTCGACTTTCTCGGCGATCACGCTGTCGATCATCCGGACGCGCCGGAGCCTGGTCGCGTCGGAGATCGTGATCGCCTCCGCCGCCACCGCGTAGGTCGCCAGCCCCGCCCCGAGCACCAGAAGCGCCCACGAGCCGAGAAGCCCGATCCATCTCGGTATTTCTCTCATTCCCGTTTTCTCTCCATCAGAAGATGTAGACCTTGGTCCCACGGTGAATGCGGGGCCAGATCGCTCGCAGATCCGCCTCGTCGATCATCACCGACCCGGGCTTCGGGCCGTCCAGCGGACTCCCCTCCGCCGGCGGCGAATGGATCACGTAGTCGTGTGGAAGCAGGATCACGTACCTCCCTAGTCCATGCCGCATCACCGGCCGCTCCCCCGGAATCGCCTCACCGTTCATGACGTACACCCATTCCGGGATCCGCCACGAATGGTCCGCGATCTTTCCTTCGATCGGAAAGGCTCCCTTGACCGGAACGAACGTCCAGCTCTTCCCGCTCGCCTCGTCCTCGAACGTCGCCGGAGGTCCGACCTCGAGGTCGGCCTCCCGGAGCACGGTCCCGCCGTAGTGAAAGCGCAGCGTCTTCGCCTCGCTGTCGACCGAAAGGTAGAACCCGTCCGAGCTGAGCGCCTCGACCATCTCCTTCCGCCCCTCCAGCTCCCGCACGAGCTGTTCGCGCGAGAGGTCCATCTCGGCCAGGCTCTCCTTCATCCGGTTCACCTCGTCGGGCGTCCGGAGGCGCTGGGCCAGCACGTCGGCATAGTTCTCGTGGACGCTCTTCCGGTGCAGATGCGCGAGGGCGAGCCCGGCGAGGGCGACCGCCAGAACCGTCAGGTTCAGCCAGAGCGGAGGGCGGGGAAACTGCCGCCGGTCGGACGAGTCGTCGCGCGGCTCGCTGCGGCGGTCGGGTCGGAATACGGACATGGTGGCGGACTCGTCAGAACGATGCTCCACTCGAAAATGCCAAATCGCTGCCAGACTCAGGGATGTCGTCGTCCGTGTCTGAACCGGTTCGTCCCCTCCCGGCCGTCCGAACGGTCTCGCCGACTCCTATCCAAAGTCAGGATTCAGGCAACCATTGATGGCTGGTGGCGGGCGGCGGCAGGATGCATCATTGCTTTGGAGCAGACGCCGATGGTACTCACACCCAAACTTCGCTGCCGATTCGATACGCCGATCGAGGCTACCCTCGGAGGGAGCCAGGTCCACCTGGTCGAGCTGGGCTACGACCGCGCCTGCCTCGAGCACGAGATCGCTCTCGCCCCCGGAAAACGCTCGTGGCTGTCATTCCGGGCGGGCGGAGACGTTTACCGGCTCGCGGCCGAAGTCATCCGCTGCCGCGTCAACCGGGACCAGTCGCTGCTGGACGGCCGCCTCCACTATCGGACGGAGCTGTACTTCGGCGAGGTGCCGTCCGACACTGCCGAGCGGCTGGGCCGTCTGCTCGACGTGCTCTCGATCCAGGTCCTCGACGAGGTGCCTGCCCGGCACACCGAGGCGCTGCAGTTCCAGATCATCGGCGCCTGAATCGCTCAGTCTCCCCACACTTCAGCCAGCCGGCGATCCCGCCCGCACCCGGTCCGATAGAACTTGTAGCGGATCGGATTCTTCTGATAGTAGTCCTGGTGATACTCCTCCGCCGCGTGGAACCTCGTCGCCGCAAGGATCTCGGTGACGACCGGACGCCCGAGCCGCTCCTCGACCACAGCCTTCGAGCTCTCCGCGAGCTTCTCCTGCTCCTCGTCGTGAACGAAGATCGCGGCGAGGTACTGGGTACCCTTGTCGCAGAACTGGCCGCGCGCGTCGAAGGGATCGATGTTGCGCCAGAAGACCTCGACTAGCCGCGTGTAGGAGATCTTCGCGGGATCGTAGAGGACCTCGACCGCTTCGTAATGCCCGGTCCCTCCGGCGGAGACCTGCTCGTACGTGGGGGCAGGCGTCCTGCCGCCGATGTAGCCGGAGGTGGAGGAGACGACTCCGTCGAGGCGGTCGAACGGGGGCTCCATGCACCAGAAGCAGCCGCCGGCGAAGGTCGCCTTCGCGAGCCGGAGCGAGGGAGAAGGTTGCGCCTCGGCATCCCGGCTCGATCCGGAGAACGTCAGCCACGCCGCGATCGCCACGCAGATGACGACTGCGATGATGCCTCCGAGAGAACGACGTCGCATCGGGTTCACCTCCGTCGGTCGCAACAGCGCAGCGCTTCCGTTCAATCCGTCGCCCCGGAGTTCGGAAGCGCGGGAGACTCAGCGCCGTTTCTTGCCGCCGCCGAACCTGCGGATGGACTGGAAATGAACGTCGAAGTAGTTCGCCGCGGCGCGGATGGCACGGGATACCGTGCTCTCGTCGCAGGCCTCGACCGACTCGAGTCCTCGGCGCATGTGCCGGGGGAGCTTCTCGCGGCAGCGCCGGCAGATGGCCGCACCGCCGGTTTTGTCGAAATCGCAGCGGGGACACTTCTGCTGTCGCGAAAGTCGGATCAGATCGTCTCGTCTCATGGTCACCCCACACCCTCCCTGGCGGCTCCGCCACCATGATACGAGGAAGTGGACGAAAACGTCACGCGAGGGGCGGCGCACGCCGATCGCGATCGGACGAGCTGTGATAGGTTCTCGCCCCATGGAGTGGCTGGAGTATCGGATCTATCGCAATCCGCTCTCGGACTGGCTGGTCGCGCTCGCGGTCGTGGTCGTGGTCCTGGTCCTGATCGGAGCGGTGAGGCGACTGCTGAAGCGGCGCTTCCGAGGCGCGGAGAAGACGCCGACCGATCTCGACGATCTGCTGCTCGACCTCGTGGTCCGAACCAAGCTTCCGCTGATCGCCATCGTCACGGCGTACGGCTCGATCACGCATCTGCAGATCGAGCCGATCGTGCTCCGCACGATGCGCGGGGCGGCGATCTTCGCGGCGCTGTTCCAGGTCGGGTTCTGGGGCATCGGGTTCATCGACTACTTCATCGCGCGATATCGGCGGAAGCGCTTCGAGACCGATCCGGCCGCGGTGACGACGATCGCCGCATTCGGCTTCTTCGGCAAGATCGCGATCTGGATCTTCCTTCTGCTGATTGCCCTCGACAACAACGGCTTCGAGATCACTACGCTCATCGCGGGGCTGGGTGTCGGCGGCATCGCGATCGCGCTGGCGACGCAGAACATTCTCGGAGACCTCTTCGCGTCGCTTTCGATCGTGGTGGACAAGCCGTTCGTGCTCGGCGACTTCATCATCGTCGGGAGCGAGATGGGAACCGTGGAGCGGATCGGACTCAAGACCACCCGCGTGCGCTCACTTTCGGGCGAGCAGCTCGTCTTTTCGAACAGCGATCTCCTGCAGAGCCGGGTCCGGAATTACAAGCGGATGATCGAGCGGCGCGCCGTGTTCCGGTTCGGCGTTCTCTATGACACCACGCGGGAACAGCTCGAGCGGATCCCGGGAATCGTCGAGGAGATCGTCCGGCAGACGCCCGACACACGGTTCGACCGCGCTCACTTCCAGAAATTCGGCGACTCCTCGCTCGACTTCGAAGTCGTCTACTGGATGCTCGTTCCGGACTACAATCGATACATGGACGCCCAGCAGCGGATCAATCTCGAGCTGTTCAGCCGGCTCCGGGAGATCGGCGTCGGATTCGCGTTTCCGACCCGCACGCTCCACGTCGAATCCTGGCCGGACGCCGGAACCGGAGGGGCGCCCGCACTTCGATGACCGACGCTTCCCGATCCCGCGCGATCGTCGAGGCACTCCGTCGCGGACTCCGGCGAGCCAGGTTCTCGCTCCTGCGCCTCTACGCGCGCGCGCGGTGGTCCGACCAGCAGCGGCTGCTCGCCCTCACCATCGTCGTCGGCGTCGCCTGCGGGCTCGCCGCCGTCGGCTTCCACGTCGCCATCGAGAAGCTCGAAGTATGGCTGTTCGGCACCGCCGTCCCCCGCTTCTCCGTCCCCTGGATCCCCTGGATCGTCATCATCCCCACCCTCGGCGGCCTGCTGAGCGGCATCCTGCTCCACCGCTTCGCGCCCGAGGCTCGCGGCAGCGGCATCCCTCAGGTCAAGGCGGCGTACGCCACTCCCGGCGGCGAGGTTCAGCTCCGCGTCGCGGCGTGGAAGTTCGGCATCGGCGCCCTCCAGATCGGGACCGGATCGTCGCTCGGACGCGAAGGCCCGACCGTTCAGATCTGCGCCGGCATCGCGAGCCGGATCGGCAAGTCCGCCGGCCTGTCCCGAAAGTCGCTCCGGCGAATGCTCCCGGTCGGCGCAGCCGCCGGCATCGCCGCGGCCTTCAACGCCCCGATCGCCGCGGTCACCTTCGCCATCGAAGAGATCGTGGGTGATCTCGACCAGGCCGTCCTCTCCGGGGTGATCATCGCAGCCGCCCTCGCCGCCGCCATCGAGCGCAGCGTCCTCGGCGCCCATCCCGTTTTTCAGGTCTCTCAGCAGTACTCGCTCGAGCACACCTCCTCGCTCCTGTTCTACGCCATCCTCGGCGTTCTCGCCGCCATCGTCTCGGTCGCGTTCACCGATCTTCTGCTCGGTCTCCGCCTCCGCTTTCGCCGGATGCACCGCGTTCCCGAATGGTTCAGGCCGGCCATCGGCGGCCTGGTCACCGGCCTTCTCGCGGTCGCCGCCCTGTCGTGGGTGCGCGCCGGCGGCATCCTCGGCGGCGGCTACGAGACCCTCTCGATGGCACTCGGCGGCGGATTCGCCGTCCGGACGCTCCTGGTGCTCGGCGTGCTCAAGCTCCTCGCCACCGTCGTTAGCTACTCGAGCGGAGGCGCCGGCGGCATCTTCGCTCCGTCTCTGTTCATCGGCGGAATGCTCGGCGGCGCGGTCGGATATCTCGATCGTGCGATCTTCGCAGGCTCGAGTGAGCAGGTCGGCGCATTCGCGCTCGTCGGGATGGGCGCCGTGTTCGCCGGCATCATCCGCGCACCGATCACTTCGGTGCTCATCATCTTCGAGATGACCGACGGCTATTCGCTCATTCTCCCGCTGATGATCGCGAACATGACGGCGTTCGGGCTCGCCCGCCGCTGGCGGCCCGTGCCGATCTACGAGGCGCTTCTCGCGCAGGACGGGATCCAGCTTCCCCGGCGGGGAGCCGTCGTCGGCCGGACGCCGGTTGCCGCCGCCATGACGACCAAAGCGATCACGATTCCGGCCGAGATCAGCATCGCCGAGGCGCTCGAGCGCGTACGCGAGTTCGAGTACACCACGTTTCCCGTCGTCGAGGCGTCGGGGCGATTCGCCGGGTTCGTCAATCGATCGAGACTCGAAGCCCAGATGCGGGTCGGCGGCGGCGAACGGCCCGTGGTCGAATCCGTCAGCCGCGCCGAGTACGTCCTGCCCAACATGACGCTTCAGCAGGCGGCCGTCCGCCTCAATTCGATCGGAGCGCACGTCATCGCCGTGGTCGACGGCGAAGAGACCCGGAAGTTTCTCGGCATCCTGACCTCCAGCGACATCGTCCGCACCCAGGCCACGGTCGGAGCATCCGAGTTCGACGAGACGATGTCGTCGACCGGGCCGAGAAAGCGGTGACGCCGAAGTCACGCATCACGGCCGGCTCGGTCCGCTCGCGAGCTCGCTTTCGATCAGCAGGCTGGGAACTCCGGCATCCCGTGGTCGAGGCGAAGGGAGGGGCTCACCGGCCTCAGTCCTCGATTGCCTTTTCGATGCGCTGCCGGGTCTGTCGGAATCGGGCCAGGCCGAGCAGGAGGGTCCCGATCCCTGCGAGCAGTACGCCCCAGCCGATGATCGGCGGGGTTAGATGCCGCATGAACTGCACGAGGGCGAATCCGCCGCCGATCAGGGCGAGCGAGGTACGGATCCACGAAAGGAGCGTCCGCTCGGCCGCGAGCTCGGTCCGAATGCGCGCGAGGCGGTCGCGGATCTCGGTTTCGCGCCTCATCCGAAGTGGTAGAGCAGCGTTCCCCGGAGGGCCTCGAGCTGGGAGGTCAGCTCGGGACCCGGCCGGACGCGGAAGTGCGCGTTGATCCTGATCTTCACGGATCCGTTCCCGTTCCCGGCGGACTCGCGCAGCTCCTCCGGGACGTCCTTGAGCGCGATCGTGATCGGCACCTCGCCGGGATGGCTCTCGACGATCTCGCGGATCCTGCGCACGGTATCCTCGCTGGTGGTCGCATACGGAAGCTCGAGGCAGAGCTCCCGGACTTTCCGATCGCGGATCCCGTCGAGCGGGACGATCTCGATCGCATTGAGCTCGGGGGTGACGGGGATCTCGGCGAATGGGGGAGCGGACGGCTCGTCCGCCGCTTCACCGTCGGCGAGGTGGGCCCGGGCGATCGCGGCGGCCTCGCCGCTGCGCAGCTCGGTGTCGGTCCGGACGCCCGCGCCGCCGTTGTCGTCCTCTCCCGCCGCCGCGAACAGACCGAGGTTCACCTTGTCGACGTCGACCCCGATCCGCTCGCGCTCGAGCGCCAGCTCGTCCTTCTCCTCCTCCGGCGCGGGGACGGCGGAACGTTGCGGAATCCTCGCCGTGAACGCCGCCGACGGCTCGAAGGCGTCCTCCGGATGTCCTCCGTACTCGTCGCGGTACTGCGAAGCGTGCTGCTCGGCCGAAGCGAGCGCGGCGCTCCGTCCGGCCGGCACGCCTCCGGTGTCCTTGACGGTCGCCGTCAGAAGCACGGGCACTCCGTCCTCGAGCCACCGGATCACCTTCGCGTACAGATCGCTGAAGACGACGACGTCGACCGAGCCGTGCTGGTCGTCGAGGATGAACTTCGCCATGAGCTTTCCTTCGTTCGGCCCCTTCTTGATCTTCGATCGCCTGAGCTGACCGACGATCCCTCCGATCTCGACGGTCCGATCGAGATGGCGCGCGAGCGTGGAAGTGTCGACGCCCTTCGCGAACTGCTCGAGCTCGGCGAGGTAGCGGTTGAGCGGGTGGCCCGTGATGTAGAAGCCGAGCGTCTCCTTCTCGAAGGCGAGCTTCTCCTCCTCGGGCCATTCCTGCGCCGCCGGCCCGGCTCCGCGCGCGGAGGGCTCGGCCCGGAGGAGGGTCGACGCGCCTGCGGCGCCGAACGTCCCGAACAGCGAGTTCTGACCGATCTCCTTCTCTTCCTTTCTCTTCTGAGCGGCGCCCATCGCCGCCTCGAGCTGCTCGAAGAGCGCGCGCCGCGTGGTGCCGAACCCGTCGAAGCTCCCCGACTTGATGAGCGCCTCGATCCCCTTCCTGTTGCAGGCGCGCAGGTCGACGTGCTCGCAGAACGGATCGAGCCCGCTGAATCGGCCGAGCTCGCGACGCGACGCGAGAATCGACTCGATCGCCGCCTCCCCCAGCCCTTTCACGGCCCCCAGGCCGAAGCGGATGTTGTCGCCGACGACGGTGAAGGAGAAGTTCGACTCGTTGACGTCGGGCGGAAGCAGGCGGATGCCCATCGACTCGCACTCGTGGATGAACTTGACCACGTTGTCGGTCTTGTCCATCTCCGAGGAGAGGACGGCGGCCATGAAGTAGCGGGGCCAGTGCGTCTTGAGCCACGCGGTCTGGTAGGCGAGCAGCGCATAAGCGACCGAATGGGACTTGGCGAACCCGTAACGGGCGAACGGCTCGATGAAGTCGAAGATCTCGTTCGCATTCCGCTCCTCGTAACCGTTGGCGATGGCGCCGGCGACGAACTTCGACCGCTCCGCTTCCATCACTTCCTTCTGCTTCTTCCCCATCGCCTTCCGGAGAAGGTCCGCCTGCCCGAGCGAGTAGCCCGCCACCGCCTGGGCGAGCTGCATGACCTGCTCCTGGTAGACGATCACGCCGTAGGTCTCTCCGAGGATTTCCTTCATCACCGGCACGACGTATTTCGGCTTCGAGGTGCCGTTCTTTCTCCTGACGTACTCGTCGACCATGCCGGCGTCGAGGGCGCCCGGACGATAGAGAGCGTTGAGGGCCGCCAGGTCTTCGAAGCGGGTCGGTCGGGCCTTCCGGACGAGGTCGACCATGCCGCCCGACTCGAACTGGAACACGCCGCGGGTCCGCCCCTCCTGAAACAGCCGGAACACGTCCGGGTCGTCGAGCGGGATCGCGGCGATGTCGACCTTGACCCCTTCCTGCGCTTCGATCGACTTGACGGCGGTGTCGATGACGGTCAGGGTGCGGAGGCCGAGAAAGTCGATCTTGAGCAGGCCCATTTTCTCGACGATGCGCATGTCGAACTGAGTGACGATCTCGTCCTT
Organism: Thermoanaerobaculia bacterium; assembly: GCA_035544735.1. GTDB lineage: Bacteria > Acidobacteriota > Thermoanaerobaculia > Gp7-AA8 > Gp7-AA8 > DATKCD01. The sequence goes on along the minus strand of DATKCD010000137.1, from coordinate 11,619 downwards.
GTTCGTGCGATAGAGCGGGACGAACTGATCGACGGGCGCGGGAGTGATCACGACGCCGGCGGCATGAACCCCGGCGTGGCGGGAGAGCCCTTCGAGGCGAGATCCGAGGTCGATGACCCTTTCGACCTCCTTGTCGCTGCGGATCGCATCGGCGAGCTGCGGTGAGATCTTCCGCGCGTCGGCCAGGGTCATCCCGATCTCGGTCGGGATCATCTTGGCCACCTTGTCGACGAACGCGAACGGGAGTCCGAGCACGCGCCCGACGTCGCGCACGACCGAGCGCGCCGCCATCGTTCCGAACGTGATGATCTGGGCCACGTTCTCCGCCCCGTACTTCGCCCGCACGTAGTCGATCACGCGCCCGCGGTTGTTCATGCAGAAATCGATGTCGATGTCCGGCATCCAGATCCGCTCCGGATTTAGGAAGCGTTCGAACAGCAGGTCGTACTCGAGCGGATCGACGTCCGTGATCTCCATCGCGTACGCCACCAGCGAGCCGGCCGCCGATCCGCGCCCCGGACCCACCGGGATCCCGTTGTCCTTCGCGAACTTGATGAAGTCCCAGACGACGAGAAAGTAGCCGGGAAATCCCATCCCCCGAATGATCCCGATCTCCTTCATGAAGCGGTCGCGATACTCCTCGACGGCGTGCTTCTTGAGCCCCGCCGCGAACTTCGGTGCCATCGCGGCCAGGCGCTTCTCGAGCCCCTCCCTCGCCACCCGCTCGAAATAGCCCGCCGTGTCGAACCCCTCCGGCACCGGAAACTTCGGCAGTTGGAGCCCCTTCGGCTCGAGCCTGAGATCGATGCGGTCGGCGATCTTCAGAGTGTTCGCCACCGCCTCGGGGTATTTCGCGAACACCCGCGCCATCTCGTCGGGGCCCTTCACGTAGAAGTCGTCCGAATAGAACTTCATGCGGCGGTCGTCGTCGAGCGTCTTGCCCGTGCCGATCGCGAGAAGGACTTCGTGCGCGAACGCATCGTCCTTCATCAGATAGTGCGAGTCGTTCGTCGCGACGAGCTCGATTCCCGTCTCGTCGCCGAGCTTCCGCATCAGCTCGAGAATCTTCACCTGGTCGGGGATGCCGTGGTCCTGGATCTCGAGGAAGAAGTTCCCGGGCCCGAGAATCTCGCGATAGTCGAGGGCGGCCTTCTTCGCCTTCTCGTAGTTGCCCGACGCGAGCGCCTGCGAGACTTCTCCCTTGAGACACGAGGAGAGAACGATCAGTCCCTCCCGATGCTCCTTCAACAGCTCCTTGTCGATCCGCGGCTTGTAGTAGTACCCCTCGGTGAAGCCGAGCGAGACGAGCCTCACGAGGTTCTTCCATCCGACCTCGTTGGCGGCGAGGACGATCAGGTGGTTGTTGGCGCCCGCGTCGGCGGCCGTCTCCTCGACGCCCGCCTTGTCGAAGCGCGATCCGAGAGCCATGTACATCTCGCAGCCGAGGATCGGCTTGACCCCGGCGTTCTTCATCGAGTCGTGGAACTCCACCGCGCCGAACAGATTGCCGTGGTCGGTGATCGCGCACGCGGGCATTCCCAGCTCGGCGACCCGTCGGGCCAGCTCTGCGGGTCGATTCGCGCCGTCGAGGAGCGAGTACTGGGTATGGAGATGGAGGTGAACGAATGACATCGTGGCTCGAGGCTCATTTTACCCGGATTCGGGTCGCGCCGGACTCGGCACGCCCCAGTCCGCGAGGTCGCCTGCATCCGCACCTTTACTTTCGGGCCGCCGGCGCATCAGAATCCCCCGCATGCCGTCTCCCGCCCGTCTCGCCGACGCTCTGGAGCGCCACGCTCTCACCTATCCCGAGACGCGCGTCGACCATCCCTGGGGCGAGACCGCGGTCAAGGTCCGCGAAAAGGCGTTCCTCTTCCTCGGAAAAAGAAAGAAGAAGATCAGCTTCTCCCTCAAGCTCCCCTCCTCGCGTGAGTTCGCCCTCGACTTTCCCTTCGCCGAGCCGACGCACTACGGGCTCGGCAGGCACGGCTGGGTGACGGTCTCGATCGAAAAGGGGGACGAGCTTCCGCTCGACGTGCTGAAGAAATGGATCGACGAGAGCTTCCGGGCGGTCGCGCCGAAGAGTCTGGTTCGCGAGCTCGACTCGCCGCGTGCCGCCGCCCCCCTCCCCGCCCGGCGCCCCCGCGGAAAGCGCTGATCGGACGGCAGGCCAGTAGCGAGGGTCTCGAGGGCGACAGGCGCTACAATCGCGGCGGCCGGGCGAGGGCCGACGGGCCGGCACCGACGGGATGAAAGACGAGCCGGTTCTCATCGCGAGATACATCGACGTCCGCCAGGCGGAGTTCGCGCTCTCGATTCTCGAGGGAAGCGGGATCGACGGGTTCCTCGACCAGCCGTACACGGCGAGCATCGCACCGCACTACATGCTCGGCTCCGGAGGCGTCCGGCTCTTCGTCCGTCTGGAAGACCGCGACCGGGCGCTCGAAGTGCTCGCCGACTCGGGTGAGATCGCGGCCGAGGACGACGCCTGAGCCGCGCCGGGCGTCCCGAAACTTCCCTTCCCTCGTCTGGCGCCGGCGCCGGCGCTTCGATATCCTCGTTCCATGGGAGAACGCCCCATCCCCGCCCGGGTGAGAGCGGCCCGCGCGGAATGCGGTCGCTCCCGGATTGGGCTCGCCTTCGCTTCCCTCCCCGTTCTCGCCGGCACTCCGCCCGAGCCCCGCACGAGCGGCTCCTGGCTCGAATGGACGATCTACGTCGGGCTCGCCGTGCTGGTGGTTGCGATCATCCGCGCCATCGAGCTGGCCCGGCGGAGACGACTCCGCCGCGAGCTCCAGGAGGAGCTGACGCGGAAGAAGCTCGGGGAGTGAGTGAGGGGTCGCCGGGAAGGCGGCTCCGGCGCGTCCGGCCGACCCGGGCACAGCGGGGTCAGGGGTGGAATTCGGAGACTTTCCGGAGGGTTGCACCCCACATTCGCGCATCGTCACACGACTGGTGTCATACTTCAGGGCAGGAGCGATCCTGCCCTTCGTCGTTGTGGAAGCGCGGCAGGGTCGCGCCCGGCGCCGGTCGCGGCGGGCGGCAAGGGGAGCTCCGGCGCGCCGGAACGACCAGCACGAGAGTCAGGAGGCCGAAGATTGGGTAGACCACAGGTATCTTTCGTCAAGCGACAGCGAGAGCAGGCGAAGCGGGAGCGCCAGGAGCAGAAGGCGGCGAAGCGGGCGCAGCGCAAGGCCGAGAAGGCGGAGTCCGGTCCCGACGACATGATCGCGGACACCAACGAGATGGCGCAGGACTGAGCTCGCGCGCGGCCACCCCCCGGTGTGGTGCGGGCGTCCCGCCCGCCCCCGGGCGGGCGCCGGATTCCCGATCGTTCCGACCCGCCCCTTCCGACCTTCCGGTCGGATTTTTCGCTCCACCAGCCGACGTGCGCAATCAACCCGCGGATGCTCTGATCGGAAGCCGCTCGAGCAGGTACGAGGGATGGTTCAGTCCGGTCGGCGCGTAGTACTCCTCGTGAGTCTCCCGGAATCCGAGCGAGAGCAGGAGTTGCCGCGACGGCTCGTTCGCCGGATGATGCCCGGCGAAAAGCGCGCTCGCCCCGAGCGCGCCGAACGCGAACGCGATCACCGCGCTGGCCGCCTCGTATGCATATCCGCGCCGCCAGAGCCCCGACCGTACGTGGAAACCGAGCTCGTAGACCCGCGGCGTGGCGCCCGGGGCCTCCCACGGTCTCGCGGGATGACAATCCGCGGCCGCGCAGTGCCTCGTGCCGGGAGGATGGTAGGGGCGCAGTCCGCAGCATCCGACGTGCTCCCCGCTTTCCAGGAGGAGCACGGGCCAGTACTGGACCCCGTAATCCTGCTGGAGGGAGATCTCGAGCGCGAGCCGGTCGGCGATCTCCTCGAACGCGTACGGGCCTCCGATCAGGCGCGCGACCTCGGGGTCACCCCAGAGGGAGACTGCCAGGTCGAGATCACTCTCGCTCCACGCGCGAAACCCGAGCCGCGGCGTATTCAGAAAGTACTGCCGTTCCCGCACGGCGCCCTCGGGCCGCTGAGGCATGCGCGCTATCGTAGCACCGGAGGGGTCGCCGGCAGTCCGGTGAATTCCTGATTGATGCGACCCGAATTGCGGGGGATGGTTTCGGAGACCCGCGGCCCGACGTCGATCTTCACGCCGAGGCGGATCATCCGTCCGGGACCGAGAGAGGGGAGCGGAGTGCGGGCGACTTCGTAACGCTCGCCGAGAAGGTTCTCGGCGGCAGCGAACAGCGAGACGCGCGAGCCGAGGCGGTGCTGCACGTGGACGTCGACGACGGTCGAGGAGTCGAGCTCGATCTGGTTGCGATCGTCGTCGAACGGAGCAGTGCTCCAGCGAATCTCGCCTGCGATGCGGATCGCGCCGAAGAGTCGGAGCGCGCGCGCCGTGAGGTGATGGCGGGGGACCTGCGGGATCCGGTTTCCTTCGATCGCTGGATCGCCGGCGAACCTGACGATGCGGGCGTCGGTGAGGAGCCATCCGAGGGAGAGCTCGCCTCCCTCGAGGCTCCACCGCGCATCGAGCTCGAGGCCGGCCGAGCGGGTCTGCCCGACGTTCTCGCGCATCCGGGTGATGAGCTCGGGCTCGACTTCGAGAGTGACGTTCGCGATCGCGTCGTCGATCCGCATCCAGAAAAGCCGCGCGCGGAGCCATCCCGCGCCGCGGCTCAGATCGATCCCTCCCTCGACGCCCGAGAGGCGTTCCGCGTCGAGCTCGGCGTTCGGCAGCGTCACGACCTCGCCGACCCGGAAGCCGCGATGCAGCTCGTTGAGAGTCGGCGGGCGGAATGCGCCGTACGCCCTTCCGACGAGCCATGCTCCCTGCCCGACCTCCCACGCCGCCGAAAGGCGGGGGCTGACCGCATGGCGGCGCCCGCCCGATTGCCCGCCGGTCCGCGACTCTCCCGCCCAGACGTCGCCGCGGAGGGCGAGCGTCACCGCCAGATCGAGCCGAGGGGCGAGAATCACGTCGACGAACGCTCCGGCGAGATCCTGAGCTCCGCCGGAATCGGTCGGGAACGAGCCGGCGGGGGTGAAGACCTGCTCGTGGCTCGTCGCCGACGCCCGCCGGTAATCTCCTCCCGCGACGAGTCGATGACGACCGATCCTTCGTGTCCACTCCCCTGCCGCTCCCCCGGCATCGGCGGGCACACGCTGCGAGCGCACCAGCCTCTCGCTCGATCGATCCTCGCTCACCGCGCTGAACGTCGATCGAAGCTCCTGCCGCGTGCTCCACGCCCGGATGCTCCACGGCGCGTCCGCGGAGCCTCGCGAGAAGCCGGCGGACAGAGTCTCCACCTCGGTATCGTTGACCTGCAGCGGCGTTCCGTTCTTCCGCTCCTCGTCGTATCTCGACAGGCGGACGAAGGCGCTCGCATCCTCCTCTCGCCAGCGGAGCGCGAGCTCGGAAGCGAGGTGGGACGAGGCGAGCTCGCGATCGACGGGGCCGCGAGCCTCCCGCGGAACGGCGAGGTAGCCGTCGGTCGTAAAAGCGTCGATCGCGACGGAGGCCGAAAAGACCTTCCCCGCAAGCGCGGCATAGAGCGAGCCGTCGGCGCTTCCGGCGCTTCCGGCCGCCAGCTCCCCTTTGACCCTCGTCCGCTCGCCGGAGGAGCGGATCAGATGAACGACGCCCCCCATCGCGGCACCGCCCCAGACGTCGGAGCCTCCGCCCCGCAGGATCTCGACCCGCTCGATCGCCGCCCGCGGAACGCGCCCCCACTGGACCCAGCCGCCGAACGGGTCGTTCGCCGGGATGCCGTCGGCGAGGACGAGGGCGCGTCCTGCCCCGCTCGCACCGGTGCCGCGAAGCGAGACTCCCTGCGAGGTCGGATGCGCGAAGCGGCTGTCGGAGCGGCGGAAGAGGGTGAATCCCGGAACGCGGCGCAGCGCGACATCGACGGCCGGCGCCGCCGACGTGTCGAGATCCTCGGCCGAAAGGACGATCCCGCTCTCGCCGGGCGCCGCCTCCACCCCGCGAGTCGCCGTCACCGTGATGCTCTCGACCACGGCGGGCGGCTCCGGCTGTTCCGCAGCGATGGCGGAGCTCGCGAGGAGCGCCAGCGCGCCGACCGTTCCGGCCCACGAGCTCGCGGTCCGCCGCATCAGTTGTTCCCGTCGCCCTCGGACGGCATGGTCCACGAGGGCAGCGACTCCGGACGAACCCCGATGGAGCGGAGCGCCCGCTCCCACATCTCACCCGCGGGGGCATCGAACGCGCCATCGGCGTCGAACGGCGCGATCAGCCAGTCATTCCTCGCGATCTCCTGCTCGAGCTGCCCCGCTCCCCATCCGGCACAGCCGAGAAGGAGCCGGAAGCGCTCGGGCGGCTCGGCGGCCACTCGCGAGAGCACCCGGACGTCCCGCGTGATCTTCACCCCCGGAGCGAACTCGAGCACCCCTTCGCCTCCGCCCGGCGGAGCCGCGCCACCCCACAGCAGGGTCCCGATGTTCGGCTGCACCGGGCCTCCGAGCCAGCTCGTCGCGGCGGGAGCTCCCCCCCATTCGACGCCGAGACCGGAGAGGAGCTCGGCGAGGGTGAGCTCGGTCGGCCGGTTCAGGATCAGGCCGAAGCTTCCTTCCCCGTCGTGCTCGAGCAGAAGAACCACGCTGCGGTGAAAGAACGGGTCGGTCACCTGCGGCATGGCCACGAGCAGCAGCGGCGTCTCGACCGTCTCGGTGATGTCGGCCATAGCCCGATTCTATCGCGCGCGGCCGGGGGCGCCGATCTCAACCCATCAGCGCGAGCCACTGCTCGAGCGCCCGCGGCTGAAGGTAGTAATTGTCGCGCCGTTCCTCGGCCAGGCTCGCCGTCGCCCGAGGACCGTAGTGGTGTCCGGGATAGAGCGCCGTGCTCGCCGGAAGCTTCGCGAGACGCCTCGTGAGCGTGCGGTACATCTCCTCCGGATCTCCACCGGGAAGGTCGACCCGGCCGCAGCCTCCGATGAAGAGGGTGTCGCCCGAGACGAGGCGGCCGTCGACCAGAAAGCACTGACTGCCGGGAGTGTGGCCGGGGGTGTGAAGCAGCTCGATCCGGACCTTCCCGATCTCGAGCGTGTCGCCGCCGTCGTGAGCGACCAGATCGGACTCCGACAGACCGGTCATCCGGCGGATGCCGAGCGTCTCGGCACGATGGCAGTGAACGGGCACCGGCTCGATCGACTCGAGGCGGGCCAGCCCTTCGACCTCGAAGCCGAACAGGTCGCCGCCGACGTGATCGGGATGGTAGTGCGTCGCGAGGGCGCCGACGATCTTCATGCCGTCAGCGCGGGCGAGGTCGACCAGCTCCTGGACGTCCCACGCCGGATCGACGACGACGCACTCGCGGCTCTCGCGATCGCCGATGAGATAGCAGAAGTTGACCATCTGCGAGGCGACCGGATTGGAACCGGCGAAGTCGCGCCCGGCGAGAAGCTGCCTGAAGTAGAGAGGCGAGTCCACGATTCCCTTATCGAGGGGCGAGGGGATCGCTGTCAAGGGAGCGGGAGCGGAGATGCTTCATTCGGTCAGGGGAACGCGGGAGCCGAACGAGAACCGGCGGCGCGGTCCGCCGCCGGGCGGCTCGGGATCGATGCGCCCGTCGAGGAGCTCGCGCAGGTTGGTCACTTCGATGAACAGATGGCGGTGGCGAAGCCCGTGCACGGAGACGGCGGCGAACAGGAAGGCGAACAGAAGGAGCAGGAATGCGGCGGCGATCGCCGTCAGCGCTCCCGGCGGAGTGGGAAGGAACTGGGTGGCGAAGATCAGGAAGAAGACGGGGAGCGGCCAGGAGACGACGGCGGCCAGAACGCGGCCCTGGATCCGGAAGTAGGGGCGGGTGGAGAGGAACATCGTCGCCAGGAAGAAGCCGAGGGCCCAGACGGTGGCGACGCGGAGCTCGAGGAGCATGTCGAGAGTGTCCGCCTGGGCGGCGGTGAGTCGCGCCTGGCGATCGAGCAGGGCGGCGCGGAAGTCGAGCGCCGCGTAGAGTCCGGCGGAGACGGCGGCGCTGCCGGTCGCGAAGATCGCGAACAGAGCGGCGAAAAGGTTGCGCGGCGCCACCAGGGCGGCCATCCGGAGGAAGAACCCCGCGACCGGGATCGACAGGAGCATCACCGCGATCACGCCGGTGGTGGTCGATCCGCGCAGGAGCTGAACGCTGGAGACTTCGAGCCACTCGCCGGTCAGTCCGCGGTCGATCACCACGCCCGCGAGCAGCAGGGCCGCGAGCATCGAGAAGATCACCCCGAGGTAGAACAGCGATTTCGGCATGCGGCTCTCAGCGGCCCTTCGAACCGACGAGGTCTTCGGAGCGTTGGCCGTTCATCCATGATAGCGGATCCGGCGGTGCAGGGTTGGGTCCGTTCACCGACTTCTCACGGGAGCTGCCGGAAAGCGGCGATCTCGTCGAGTCGGATCTCGATGGCTCCTTCGCTCTTCTCGAGCCGGACCCACTCGGCCCCGCCGGCGGTGAAGACGTCGCCGATGCGCCCGCGCTCGCGCTGGCGAACGCCCTTGCGATCGAACTCGAGCTCGACTTCCCGGCGCCTGACCGCCGCCGCTTCGAGCTCGTCGTGGTAGTCGCAGGAGACCGGCTCGTAGTCGCCCTCGCTCATCGACATCCTCCCTCGCACGCTCTTACACGTTCGATGCCGACCCGCGACGCGCGAGGCGAGGCGGCGCGTCAGTTCGAGGGCTGGCCCTTCGCGGCGGCGGCCTTTGCGGTCGAGGTCTGAGCCGGCTCCGGCGCCTCGAGTGGTACCTCGAGCCGCGCCATCGTCGCGGCGAAGCCCTTCCGGGTCGCTTCGTCCTCCTCCTCCTCGTACGAAGTCCGCATCGCGTGCTCGAGGCGTGCACGGCCGACGTTCGCCTGCCCGATCGACGCCGCGATCGAGTCGAACGCCGCCCGGCGCATCTCCGGCGTGCCGTTCTTCGCCACGATCTCCAGCACCAGCGACGACATGTCGTACGGAGCCTTCGTCAGTCCGATCAACGCCCGATCGACGTCCATCTGCCGGTTGATCTTCTCCAACTCCGAGGTCGGCCCGTCGCGCTCGATCAGCTTCACGAAATCGTCGAGCGCCGCATCGATCCTCGCGCTCCGCCCGCTGATGACCCCCTCCACTCCGAGAAAGCCGGCCAGCGCCGGCTCGACCACGTCCGCCGCCCTCCCTTCCGACGCCGCGGTCCGTACCGCCTGCAACGACGCCAGCCCTGCATCGATCTCGTCGAGATCGCCCCTCACCTCCGCGTACGCGCTCGTGTCCTTCACCTGCTCCCGCGCACTCTTCAGCGTCGCCTGCAGCTCCGCGATCGGCATCGCCGCCATGCTCGCCAGATCCGTCTCGAGCTCCTTCGCCCGCCCCTGCTCCCGCTCCTCCCGCTCCCGCGCAGCCTCAGCCGACTCGGCCTGCAGCCCCTCTTCCCCACCCCCGCCGCAGCAACGTGAAACGACCGGCAGCCGAACGCCGGCCGCTTTCAAGAACGACTGAATCGGAACCGTCGACGGAACACTACACCGCCGTCTCGAACCGGAAAAGCACCTGAAGAGGAAACAGAACGTCCCCGAAGGGAGGGGTGGGAAGGAACGCTCCGATCCGCCGCTCCAGAGAGGCGGGCTGGCTCATGCTCCCGCGCAAATCTTGGAGCGATGAGATTCGCCTCAGCTACTCCTTCGTTCCGGCCGTCCTCCGACTGATGCGGGATCGAACTGCTCGAACGAGTCGAGCACCTCGTCCGCCTCGCTCAGATCCTGCGCCGTCTTCGCCATCGGGTTGCGCACGGCGATGCACTTCATTCCGGCCGATTTCGCCGAAGCCACCCCGACCGTCGAGTCCTCGAACACGAGACACTCGGCCGGCGAAACGCCGAGCTTTCGCGCCGTCAGCAGATACGGCTCCGGATCGGGCTTCGGCCGTTCGACTTCGCTCCCGTCCACGATCAGCGCGAACGCGTCGAGCAGCTCGAACCGCCGCAAAATCTCTTCGATCGATCCACGGACGGCCGAGGAGGTCACCGCGAGCGTCAGACCGCGCTCGAGCAGCGCACGAACGCTCCGCTCGACGCCCGGAAGCAGCGAGAGCGCGCTCGAGCGGCACGCCTCGTCGAACGCCTCCCGGCGCGCGCCCTCCAGCTCCTCGATCGGCCTCGTCCACCCGAACCGATCCCTCATCTCGCGAATGTCGTCGATGACTCTCCGCCCCGAGCCCTTCCGGTACTCCTCCGGGAGCTCCATGTAGTCGTTTCCCATCGAGCGACAGAGGATCGCATCCGCGATCGCATGCTGCGGCTCCAGATCGATCATCGTCTCGTCGAAGTCGAAGATCACCGCGCGGATGGTCGTTTTCCCGGCTCCGTCCACCGCACCGATGGTACCCGCTCTTCGGTGCATGGCGGCCGCGACGGGCGCCGGAAAGATAACGCGCGGACGGGTCCGCTTCGAGCCCTTCCGGGGCATGCGCTTTGCGAGTTATTTGACCGTGACCATGGAAAGGAGAATCGTCATGCGCATCGAGCACAACAGGCGATCTGCCGGATGTGACCGGGGCCTCGGCTCCGTCGCACTCGCCGCCGTTCTCGCTCTCGTTCCGGCGCTGCTGGCGGCGCAGGTGCAGCCGCCCGCACCCGTCGCAGGACCGATCGATCCCGGCGTTAGCCTGATCGCGGGACCGGGGGTCGCCGGAGCGAATCCCGCCACGTTCAGCATCGCGAATCAACCGGGGATCGCGGGAGCTCCCGCGGGCGCCAATGCCGTAGGGCCCGGCATCGCCGGCGTACCGAATCCTGCCACGTTCAGCATCTTCGACCGCCCCGGGCTGTCGGGAATCCAGCCTCTGAGTCCGGGGCTGACCACGACGACGCTTCCGAGCGTCCTCGGGGTAATCGATCCGAACGCGTTCAGCGTGCTGAACCGGCCGGGAGTCGCGGGGGTCGCCGATCCCGCTTCGTTCAGCGCGCTCAGTCGTCCCGGGATCGCGGGGCTGCCGGTGAACGGCACGGCCGGCTCGACCGGGCCGGCGGCCGCGAGCGGGACGGAAGGGAGGAGCGATCTGTTCGCGGCGCCGAGCGCGTCGAGACTCGGCGGGCACGCTCAGCCGGGGTCGATGAATCGGCCGCTGGGACGGCGCGAAGGAGCCGCGCGCAGCCGTCCGGTCCTGATCACGAACGGCGACGGCCGGATTCGGATCGTCTCGCGTCCGGACTGAGGCTCCGACGAGCCGGGTCGGCTGGTGGCCGGGGATCCATGTGGCCGGGGATTTCATCCCAAGGCGGGTGGGTGGTCCCGCGCCGAGACACTCCGCCTGTCAGGCAGTGGGGAGGAGCGAATGCAGAATGCAGAATGCAGAATGCAGAAGGAAGAATCCAGAAAGGGCGCGTGGCACGATCACGGTACGGGGAAGTCGCCATCGACCATTTCTGGATTCCGCATTCTGCATTCTGCATTCTGCATTCCTTCTATTCCTGCTAAACGACGTCTGATCTTTCGACAGTCACGAAGTCTTCATCGTTGTCCTGGACACTCCGACCTCCCGACGCACCGTCACGCCGGCTGCAGAGATCCTTCCTCGACCCAGCGGGCGGCCAGGCGGCGGGCGCGGAAGGCGTCGGTCGGAATCTGCCGTTCCCACTCTCCCGCCGG
>DATKCD010000136.1:0-12046 GCA_035544735.1 Thermoanaerobaculia bacterium | reverse complement strand
AGCACCTGGCTCGGTCTCGACGCCGTGAGCTTCGTTGCGCCTCCTCAGCATAGACCCCGCTATGCCTGCGTCGGCGCGCCTCGCTCACGACGCCGATCCCTTCGCCATCTGCTATCGATTCCGACGTTACAGGACACTAGCTCCGGGGGGACATGATCCTGCTGTTCTCTTCGATCTGACTCTCGACCGAGGCCTCGGCGAGCAGCCGGATGAATCGCCGCCCCTCGTCGTTGGACGAGCGGTAGAGCTCGCAGAGCGACTCGACCTGATCCCACGTCTCGTTGGCCGAGACCGTGAACCCTTCGTGCGGCTGGTGCGGATCGAGCGTCCACTTCCGGGTCCAGACCCGCTTCTCGAGCGCGAACCGGATGAACCCGACCTGGCGAACGACTTCCTTTTCCGGCAGCAGATGCTCGTCCGGTCGCGAGGCCGAGATGTCGAACCGGTTCGACACCAGCGACGAGCCGCTGAAAATCGGCATCTCACCTTTGGTCGGCGGGGCGAACCCCTTCGCGTTCGCCACCTGCTCGACCAGCGTCCCCGCCACGATCGCCGTCGTCAGCTTCCGGATCGTCTCGTGCTCGGTCCCATCCGTGTTGATGAACTGCAGCCCAGATCGATAAACGGTCAGCCCACCCTCTCCGGGGACGAATCGCTCGACCCGGCACGAGACGATCGTCGCCGGCAGAATCAGATCGTCACCCTCCCACCGCAGCCGCAGGCTCCGCTCCTGCCCGCGCTGGAGCCGGACGTAATGCTCGATCCTCGCTCCGTGATTGCTGATGTCGATCAGGACGACGCCGAACGTCTCGAGACGGCAGACCAGCGGCTTGGAGAGACGGATGCGCTCGGAGCGCCGGCGATTCTGTCGCTGACCCCGGATCATGGAAAGCAGGAAAGAAGAATATACCCCGGCGGTGCCGCCCGCCGTGGCCGGCGTCACACTTCTCTTGGAGGAAACACTCGATTATGTAACCATCTGTTCACGCGCCGGCGCCGACCGCCAGCAGGGTCAGGTCGTCGCCCGGCGCGGCGCGCTCGAGCGCACCGGCGAGCAGGGCGTTCGCCGCCTCCCGCGGCTCGCGCGCCGACCCCGCCAGCAGCGCCCGGATTCCGACCTCCCCGAGCTCCGTTCCGTCGTCCTGCGTCGCCTCGAGCAGACCGTCCGTGTACATCAGGAGGATCTCGCCCGTGTCGAGGGTCGATCGCGTCGCGCCCCAGCAGCGGTTGGGGAGGATTCCGGCCGCGGGACCGTTCGGAGTGAATGCCTCGATCCGCCCATCGGCGCGGAGCAGCAGCGGCGCCGGGTGACCGGCGTTCGCCACGATGAGCTCTCCGGCGGCGCCGGCGCGTCCGACCACGAGCGTGGCGAAGCGGTTCGGCGGAAGCTCCTCGCGCAGCATCGCATCGAGCGCGCGGACGACCCCGCAGACTTCGCGCGGCCCGCGATGCCGGACGACGAGGCGGTCGAGCTCTTCGAGGATCATCACCATCCAGATGGCGGATCTGGCCCCTTTGCCGGCGACGTCGCCGAGGGCGAACCAGAGATCGCTCCCGATCCGCCGCGCGAACCAGAAATCCCCCGTGTAGGTCCGGTAAGGAAGCGAGAGCCCGAAGAAGCGCGTCCGGGGCGTCTGGAGCGTCTTGGGCGTCTGGAGCGTCTTGGGCGTCTTGGGCGTCTTGGGCGTCTTGAGCGTCTCGAGAGTCTCGAGCGTCGAGCTCGACGGCATCGATTCGGTTCCTGCGATTTCGTTCATTCTCACGACCTCTCTCGAATTTCAACTACGCATCGATCCCAGACGGGTCCAGACGCTCCAGACGCCCAGGACGCTCCAGACGCTCCAGACGCTCCAGACGCTCAAGACGCCCTGGACGCCCTGGACGCCCTGGACGCCGGGAGGCAGCGCTTGCAGGGGCGGAACCCTCCCTCTGCGGCTTCGGCCGCGTCGTGGAAGAGGACCCGATTGTCCGGGCGAATCCGGCGCGCATCGCGGCAGGTGGGAAAGCAAAAGATGCCGGTCGTCTTCGAGCCGACGTAGCGGAGGCCTTTGCTGGCGAGCGCGTCGAGCTCTTCGACGGGGACTCCCTCGGCCTGCAGCAGCGTCCTCTTCATCGACGGCCCCCATCCGTAATTGCCGAGGCCTCCTGCGTTCGGCACGACGCGGTGGCAGGGGAGGATCAGCGGCACGGGGTTGCGGGCCATGACGTTTCCGACGGCGCGGACGGCCTTCGGGCGGCCGACCTGCTCGGCGACCCAGCCGTAGGGGCGCACCTCACCCTTCGGGATTCTGCGGATCGTCTCGAGGACGGCCTTCTCGAACTCGGTGAGCTCCGAGAGGTCGACCTCGCAGCGGCCCGCCTCCTCGCCGCGGAGCACTCGGACAATCGGGTCGCGGAGCTCCTCGGGGAGCTCGGTCTGCTCGAGCTCCGTGCCGAAGCGGGAAGCGTGGCGGGCGCGGAACTCCTCCGGGGTCCAGTCTCCGGTGGTGATGGTGCGGATGCCGCGGCCGGAAAAGACGACGAAGATGCGGCGGCCGTCGAGCTCGAGGACGGCGAAGCTGGCCCGCACGGCGCCGCAGACGCTCTCCGCGCAGGACCGGGCCGGAGGGAGCGAGAGCTCCCGCGTGAGGGAGGCGAGGGCGGTCAGGTCGTGGGCCGAGTCCTCGCAGCTGCGGCAGGTTCCGAGGTGCTGTTCGACTTCGGACTTCTCGACCGGCTCGAGCTCGCCGGTGCGGAGCGCGTCGATTCGCGTCAGAACGGTTTTACAGCGCATGGGCCACCCCCCGGGTCTCGAGTGCCCGCCGCAGCAGCTTGAGCGAGCGGAACACTTTGCCGCGGAGCTGGGTCTCGCTCAGCCCCGTGGTCCTGGAAATGTCGGCGTACGGCATGTCCTCCATGAATCGAAGGACGATCAGCTCGCGGCTCTCCGTGGGGAGGGATGCGAGCGCTGCCTCGAGCATTTCGGCGTCCTGGCGCCGCTCGAGATCGCGTCCTTCACCGGACGGGTCGAAGAACGGCCCGATCCGATCGTCGTCGAAGGAGGCGAGCGATTCCTGGGTGCGGGTCCACGCTCCGCGCCGGCGGTTCAGCGCGAGGTTCCGCGCGATCCGGAACAGCCACGGCCGCACGGCGAGCTCGCGACATCGCTGCTCGTCGTACTGCCTGGTCAGCGCGCGGTGTGCCCGCAGGAATGCGTCCTGGACGACCTCCTGCGCGTCGAACGTGTTCTGGAGAACGCGCAGCGCGTAGTTGTACAGCGCCGTCTCCCACGTCTCGACGAAGCGGTCGAAGGCGCCCGGCACTCCCTGGTGCACCTCCAACGCGAGCTCGTCCGTCTCGGACTGCACCGCCAGCGCCTTTCCTCCGGTCCAGCTGTTTCTCACATCGCCAGTAACACGCGCCGCGAAGCCTTCGTTCGCCGCCCAGGACGCCCGACGTTACAGGACACTAGTCCTGCACGAAGGGTCGCGGGTTTTCCCGGACCGGGATCCGCTTCGCGGCGGCGTCGGGGCGCTGCTCGGGGCTCCGGATCGCCCCCATGGCGAGGGCGATCATCGAGCCGACGTCGGCGAGGTTCGCGGGAAGGACCATCGTGTTGTTGGCCTTCGCCAGCTCGCCGAACTTCTCGACGTAGGCCTCGGCGACTCGGAGCTGGAGCGCTTCCATCCCGCCGGGAGTCTGGATCGCGTCCGCCACCTTCTTGAGGCCCTCGGCCGTCGCGGCGGCGACCGAGAGAATCGCCTGCGCCTCTCCTTCGGCTTCGTTGATCTGCTTCTGCCGCTTCGCCTCGGACGCCTTGATCGCCTGCTGCTTCTCCCCCTCGGCCGTGTTGATGGCCGCGTCGCGGACTCCCTCGGAGTGCAGGATCTGGGCGCGCTTCTCGCGCTCGGCCCGCATCTGCTTCTCCATCGCCGCGAGCACGTCCTTCGGCGGCGTGATGTTCTTGATCTCGTAGCGCAGGACTTTCACGCCCCACGATTCCGAGGCCTTGTCGAGCTCGCTCACGACCTGGGTGTTGATGTTGGTCCTCTCTTCGAAGGTCCGATCGAGCTCGATCTTGCCGATCTCGCTCCGGAGCGTCGTCTGGGCGAGCTGCGAGATGGCGAACATGTAGTTCGAGATCCCGTAGGAGGCGCGCTGCGGATCGAGGACCTTGAGGTAGAGAACCCCGTCGACTCCGACCTGAACGTTGTCCCGCGTGATGCAGATCTGCTCGGGAATGTCGATCGCCCCCTCCTTGAGCGAATGCCGGTAGCGGATCGTGTCGAGGAAGGGGATCAGGATGTGAAATCCGGCCGAGAGCGTCCCGCTGTATTTTCCGAGCCGCTCGACCACGTAGGCGTTCTGCTGGGGCACGACGGTCGCCGTTTTGGCGAGGATGATGATGACGAACAGCGCGAGCGCGCCGGTGACGAAGAGGGCTCCTGACATCGAGGTGTCTCCTTGGAATCAGCGTTTTTCGGATCGGATGTGAATGGTCAGCCCCTGCACGTGCTCGACCAGGCAGCGGTCGCCGCGCAGCAGAGGGGTCTCGCCGATGTTCCTGGCGGTCCATGCCGTCCCCCGCAGCTCTGCTTTCCCGATCGCGCCGGCGGCGATCTCCTCGACCGCGACCGCCGTCTCGCCCGCCAGCGTATCGATCTTCTCTCCGGTCGCATCGAGTCGGAACGAGCGCAGAAGCGGCTTGCGGAACAGCAGCAGGGAGGTGATCGAGATCGCCGTGAACAGCAGAAGCTGCATCCACAGCGGCCCTCCCAGCCCCAGCGCGACCAGCGCGCCGACCGCGATCGCTCCGAACCCGAAGAAGGCGATGTGAAGCCCGCTCGTCACCAGCTCGAGCCCGAGAAGCAGAAAGCCGAAAAGGACCCACAACCACCACGCCATGCCGGGTGCGCCTTTCTGGAGACTCAGTCCTGGACCGGAAGGTCGGCCAGAAGAGTAGCACGGCGGGGGAGTCCGGGGCCGGCACTTCGCGTCGACGCTGCCGCGAACGTCGTACGACGCCGGCCGCCTCTATGGTCGAGCCCGCTTGCGCGGCCCTGCCGATTGCGCGAACCTTCTGACGGCCAACGCTTTCCTCGCGTGGGATGGGGTGGAGAATGGTGAAGAGCCTGGCGATTCGAGTCGAAGACAATCGCATCCTGGTTGCGGACGACGACCTGATGATTCGCAAGATGGTCGTCAAGGTTCTCGAGCGGGAAGGCTACGGCGTCGACGAGGCGAAGGATGGCGCCGAAGCGATCGAGATGTGTGCGGCCACGAGGTACCGGGTGGTCCTGCTCGACATGATGATGCCGCGGGTCGACGGGGTGAAGGTGCTGCGATGGCTCGAGGAGCACCGGCCCGACCTGATCGACCGCGTCGTCGTGATGACCGCCTTCACGCGCCTGGCGGCCGAGACCGCCGAGCGCTTCTGCAGGGTGATCTACAAGCCGTTCGACATCGACGATCTCGTCTCCTGTGTCCGTGAGCGCGCCGAGACGCGCGCCGATTGACCGGACCGGCGGGGGGCCCGGGGCCTCGCGCCGGGCGGAGCCGCGACGGGAATCGCTCTCGCTTCGGAACGATTGACGGTTTTCATGTTCACTCCATGGCTCGCCGGAGCTTCGCACGAGCGGTTCGAGGCGGAGCACTTCCAGAAGGCGCCGTACTCGGAGCCGGGATCGGCGCTTGCGGCGATGCCGCTGATGACGTGGGACAAGGTCGCGGCGCTGCTGGCCGTCTCGCCGCGGCCCGACGTCATCGTTGCGAAGCAGGGGCGCTTTCTGGAGCATGCGGAGCCGGATTCGATCGAAGCGGCGCAGGCTCTGTTCGCGGCCGGCTGCTCGATCGTGCTTCGCGCGCTCGAGCACTTCGACGGCGAGCTCCGCGAGCTCGCCGAGACGTTCGGTGCCGGGATGGAGGGGGAGGTGACGGTGCACAGCTTCGCGACCCCCCGCGGTGCCATCGGCTTCGGCTGGCACTACGACTGCGAGGACGTCTTCATCGCTCAGACCGCCGGGACGAAGGAGTACTACCTTCGCGAGAACACGGTGAACCCGCGACCGACGCGCGATGCGATGCCGCGCGACATGGAGTACGGGCGCGAGGTCTCGCCGCTCATTCGTTGCACGCTCGTGGCGGGCGACTGGCTCTACGTGCCGCGCGGCTGGTGGCACATGGGGCGGGGACTCGACGACGCCCTCTCGCTCTCGGTCGGCGTGCTCTCGCCGGCGGCGGCCGGGACCGCCGAATCCGCTCCGGGAGTCTCGTAGCGCCTCCCGGCTCCCGGCCCGGCGCCCTGAGAGCGGGAAGCTTGTCCCGGCCGTGCCGGTTCGCTACCGTGGATCGATGCGGGGTTAGCTCAGCGGTAGAGCATCTGCCTTACACGCAGAGGGCCGGCGGTTCGAATCCGTCACCCCGCACCAGCGCCTCTCACCGGTCGACGCGGTCGAGCCGGACCGTCACCCGGTCCATCACTCCCTCGATGTCGCGAAGCCGCTCGCTCACCACCGCCACTTCGGTCTGCGCCGCGACCAGGTCCGTCTCGAGCTGCGAGACGCGCGCCTCGAGCGCATCGACCCTGCCGCGGGCCTCCGCCCCCTGCGAATCCCCCGCTCCCCCCTCCCCGCCGCCGCCGCAACCGACGATCGCGCCGATCACCATCAGGCATACCATCGACGTCATCACTCTCGTTCGACCCATGAAGCCTCCCTTCGCTCGTTCCTCTGAGATTAACGTCTAGTGTCATGTAACGCCGGAATCAATAGCATCGATTCAGACGCTACAGGACACCAGTGGACTGTAACGGCTAATTCAGTAGTGTCGCTGGTGGAGCTTACGGGGGCCGGCACGGTCTCGGGAGGAATCGCAGGCGGTCCGCATCGGCCGGACGCCGGCGCGTCGTCACCGTGCGGCGACGGTCACGTGCCCCTGCGGGCTCTGAGGAGTGATGATGTAGCGGATGATCGTCGGCGGCTCGGCCTCGGTCTCCGAGATCTGGAGGATCACGCGGCGGTCGGTCGCCTTCAGGTTGGTCCCGGGGACGAAGGGATCCTGCATCGCCTCGGTGAGGTCGACCTCGAGGGTGCGCCAGTTCTTCTTCTCCGGGGGAAAGGCCGGCGGCGGCTCCCACGCCCGGTACTGGGCGAGGTAGGTGACGTAGTAATGCCACACCTTCGGGATCGCATCGTCCGAAGCGAGGGTGAGCACCTCCGCTCCATCGCCGAACTCATTGCGGACCATGACGGCGTCGCGCCGCGTGAAGTCTTCGCGGAAACGCGCGCCGGCGTAGATCGGGATCGCCGGGCCGAGCTCGATGAGCTTCGCGCGCGCATCGAGCGAGGGAGCGTCCGCAGCCTGCTGCCTCGCCTCCGCCCGATCGAGCGTCTCCGCCGAGGTCTCCTGGCCGCCGGTACAGCCGCCGAGGGTCCAGGCGAGCGCGAGCGCGATGCCCAGAGCGGGGAGAAATGGCCGGCTCATGCAGAGAGGATAGAGCAATCGGTATGCCGCCCGAAACAGCTCATCGAGCCTCGGCACGGCGGGTCCGGCGCGACCAGCCCCGCAGCCGCTCGAGCGCCGTCTCCCCGCCGTATCGCGCCACGATCTGCTCGTCGTACATGTCCGAGGTCGCCGCGACGTGGTTCAGCGACGCCAGCAGTTGCGAGGCCTGGAGATCGCGGCCGACGAACGAATGGGAGAAGAAGATGTCGCCGTCGACCATGCTGAATGCCCCCATCGGCACTTCGGCATTGATCCGCAGCAGCTCCCGCATCAGCTCGGTCGTCGCCTTCACCCCCTGAACGCAATACGCCAGCACCTCCACCACCGCATTGTCCTCTTCGTACGGCTCGATCGAGATCTCGACGACCGTCGTCCCGTACTTCAGGTAGAAGTCGCAGTGCTCCGCATCATCGAAGAACTCGTCCGAGAGCTCGCCGAGCATCGACTTGACTTCGCCGTAGACCTCCTCCTGGCAGACGGTGTGGAACGAGCGGGCGGATGACATGCGGATGATTATAGTCGGGTCGTCCGGTTTCCGGCGGACCCCCGCGCTGCGCTCCGGTGGCATTCGCCGCCACGGCGCCGCGACTCCCCGGTTCCGCTTCGGGCCGCCGACGCTACAATCCCGCCGATGCTTGGAGAGCCGCGCCGTCTGACCTTGAAGCCCGGACGGGAAAAATCCGTCCGGAACCGCCATCCGTGGGTGTTCGAGGGGGCGATCGCGAAGGAGGGGGGGCCTGCGGATGCAGCCGTCGGCGAGCTGTTCGATTCCCGGGGAGCCCGCGTCGCGGCCGGCTTCCATTCTCCGCACTCGCAGATCCGTCTCCGGGCTGTCGTGTTCGGCGACGAGGAGCTGACCGAGGGGCTGCTGCGCGAGCGGATCGGCGAGGCGGTGAGCCGGCGCCGGGGGCTGCTGTCGGCGGAGACCAGCGCCTGCCGCCTCATCCATTCCGAGGGCGACGGGTTGAGCGGACTGATCGTCGATCGCTACGAAGATGCCCTCGTGGTCGAGATCACCTCGGCGGGGCTCGAGCGGCTCACCGACCTGGTGCTCGGAGCGCTCCGGGCCTCGACCGGGCTCGAGTCGATCTACCTGAAGAACGATCTTCCGGCGCGCCGCCTCGAGAAGCTCTCTCTCGAGGACCGATCGATCGGAGATGCCGCCAGCGAGCGGACGATCCTCGAGAACGGCCTGAGGTTCCGCCTCGCTCCCGGCTCGGGACAGAAGACCGGGTTTTTCCTCGACCAGCGGGAGAACCGCCGGCTCGCGCGCGAGCTGGCAGCCGGCCGCTCGGTGCTGAACCTGTTCTCCTACAGCGGCGCGTTCGGCGTGTACGCGGCGGCGGGAGGGTCGCCGGCGATCGAGGAGGTCGACGTGTCGGCGAGAGCGATCGAGCTGGCGCGCGCGAATCACGAGCTCAACCCGTCGGCCGCCGCGGTGAAATTCACGGTTGGCGACGCGTTCGAGCGGACGCGCGAGCTGGTGCGGGCCGGCGCGTCGTTCGACCTGGTCGTCTGCGACCCCCCGGCGTTCGCCCGGAGCCGCAGCGAGGTCGCCCGCGCCGCCCGCGGGTACAAGGACATCAACCTGCAGGCGGCCAGGCTCGTCCGTCCGGGAGGGATGCTCATGACGTTCTCCTGCTCCGGACACCTCGACGCCGATCTGTTTCAGAAGATCGTCTTCGCCGCCGCTCTCGACGCCCGCCGCGATGCCCGCATCCTCCGCCGCCTCGGGGCCGGTCCCGACCACCCCGTCTCGATCTACTGCCCCGAGGGGGAGTATCTGAAGGGGCTGCTCCTCGGGCTCTAGGACGGCCTGAGCGTCTAGGGCGTCTAGGGCGTCTAGGGCGTCTGGAGCGTCTGGGGCGTCTAGGGCGTCTAGAGCGTCTAGGGCGTCTAGAGCGTCTAGGGCGTCCAGGGGTCGAGCGTCTCGCATCGGTGATACGCCAGCTTCACAACGCAGAAGCAGAACGCAGAAGCACAACGCAGAAGCACAACGCAGAAGCACAACGCAAAGTACGCTGAGGGGACCATCCAGACGCTCAAGACGCTCAAGACGCTCAAGACGCTCAAGACGCTCCAGACGCTCCAGACGCCGCCGGGACTAGAATAGGACCCATGTCCGTGCCGGCGCCGAGGGGGAAGGTCGAGCTGACGGTGGGGTATCTGGGGGACCTGCTGCGCGGGGCCGGATTCATCGACGAGCAGCAGAGGGCCGAGCTCGATGCGCTGGACCGTCAGTCGCGGCTGATGAAGGGGAAGAAGGCGGAAGAGGCGCCGAGCCCGTTCAAGATGATCGCGACGCTGAACCTGCAGGATGCGACGGGACAGGGGACGCGGATCGACGAGTTCCTGCTGGCACGGCTGGTCGCCGAGGACGCGGGGCTGGAGTTCTTCAAGATCGATCCGCTCCGGCTGGACATCGAGTTCATCGAGTCGAAGATCTCGCGGCCGTTCTCGAAGAAGCACCGGCTGCTGCCGATCCACATGCGGGACGGCAAGCTGATCGTCGCGGTGGTGAATCCGTTCGACCAGAGCTCGATCGAGGCCTACCGGCCGATCGCCGGCCAGGAGATCCGAATCGTGGTCTCGGCCGAAACCGACATCATGTCGGTCGTCAACGAGTACTACGGGTTTCGGGCCTCGGTCACCAAGGCACACCGCGACCTCAAGACGGGGTTCGATCTCGGGAATCTCGAGCAGTTCGTCAAGCTCAAGTCGGGCGCCGAGATCGAAGCCTCCGATCAGCACATCGTCAACGCCGTCGATTACCTGCTGCAGCACGCCTACGATTCGCGCGCCTCGGACATCCACATCGAGCCGAAGCGCGAGCACGCCCAGATCCGGTTCCGAATCGACGGTGTGCTCCACGAGATCCAGCGCGTTCCGAAGCTCGTCAACCTCGCCGTCGTTTCCCGTCTCAAGACGATGTGTCGCATGGACATCGCCGAGAAGCGCCGGCCCCAGGACGGCCGCATCAAGACCGAGCGCGAGGGGAAGGAGATCGAGCTCCGCGTCTCAACCCTCCCCACCGCCTTCGGCGAGAAAGTCGTCATGCGGATCTTCGATCCCGACATCCTCATCCGCGACCTCTCCGGTCTCGGCTTCTACGAGGACGAGCTCGAGATCTTCCAGGACTGGATCGAGCGCCCTCACGGCATCATCCTGGTCACCGGCCCCACAGGATCGGGCAAGACCGTTACCCTCTACTCCGCCCTCAAGCATCTCTCCACGCCCGAGATCAACATCACCACCATCGAAGATCCGATCGAGATGGTCTGGGAGGACTTCAACCAGACCGCCGTCCAGTCCAAGATCGGGATCACCTTCGCTTCCTCGCTCCGCACCATCCTCCGGCAGGATCCCGACGTCATCATGGTGGGGGAGGTCCGCGACGGCGAGACGGCGCAGAACGCGATCCAGGCGGCGCTGACCGGTCACCTCGTCTTCTCGACCCTCCACACCAACGACGCCTCCTCTTCGGTCACCCGCCTGGTCGATCTCGGCATCGAGCCATTTCTCATCACGACCAGCCTCATCGGGACGATGGCTCAGCGGCTCGTCCGGAAGATCTGCGCCGACTGCCGACGCAACCGGCCGCTCACGCAGGAAGAGTCCGGCATGCTCAACCTTCAGGCGCCCGCGGGGAAGCGGATCATCGTCAAGGAAGGAGCGGGCTGCATCCGCTGCCGCAACACCGGCTACTTCGGCCGCACGGGCATCTTCGAGATGCTCCCGGTCGACAACGCCATCCGCGACCTCATCGATCGCCGCGAGGACTTCCTCAAGATCAAGGAGATGGCGATCCGCCGCGGAATGCGGACCCTCCGGCAGTCGGCTCTCCGCAAGCTCGCCGAAGGAGAGACGAGCTTCGAGGAGGTCATCCGGGTGACGGGGATCTGAGAGGGTGGGGAGGGGGATGGACGGACGGGATCGACGGGATCAACCGGAGCTCCGCACCGCCCGCCGGCGGGAATTCCATTTCGCCCCCTTTCGTTTCTCTGCTCGTAACCAGTGATTTGCCGAACACGTGAGACGAAGAACCACTTCCGAATCTCCGAGGTTGCAGGCAGCACAGAAAGGAGATTCACCCATGAGACAGACCGGTTCTGTGAAGTGGTTCAACGACGCGAAGGGCTTCGGCTTCATCACGTCCGAGGACGGACAGGACGTGTTCGTGCATTTCTCGGCGATCCAGGGAAACGGTTTCCGTTCCCTCGCCGAGGGCGCGGCCGTCGAGTTCGAAGTCGTCCGTGGCCCCAAGGGGCTGCAGGCGTCCAACGTCATCGCCATCTGACGGTTCGAGAGATCGAATCCAATCGAAAGGACGGGCTTCGGCCCGTCCTTTTTGCGTCCGGGTCGGGGGCCGCGACGCGGGCGCTCGGATTCGCGACTCCCGGGCTGCGGCCTCCGGCTCCGGCTAGTGGACTGTAACGACAGAATCAGTAGCACCTGGCTTGGTCTCGACGCCGTGAGCTTCGTTGCGGCTCCTCAGCATAGTCCCGCTATGCCTGCGTCGCCGCGCCTCGCTCACGCCGCCGATACCGGCGCCATCTACTACTGA
>DATKCD010000135.1:0-2325 GCA_035544735.1 Thermoanaerobaculia bacterium | reverse complement strand
AAACACACGCTCCACCCGAACCGTCTGCGCACGCCACCACCGGACGGGGGCGCGCGATTCAAGGACCGTCCTCGATTCGGAAGCGCACCCCGGAGGGGTGCCGGAGACGAGCGACCCGCGTACGATCCCCTTCGGCCACGTTCCGATCGCCCTACGGGCAAATGCACGATGCAAAACAATTCTTCATTCTGCACTCTGCACTCTGCATTTCGTCCTACGTTTCCGAGCAGGCTCGCAAGCCTGGACTCTGAACAGAAGAGCAAGCCTGGGCTCTGCACAGAAGAGGTGGTGAGAGGTAAGAAAAGCAGCAGAGAGCAACGCAGAACGCAGAAGCGGGTAATCACCCCGGTGTCCCGAGGAAACTCAGCGTCGCGCGAGGCGCTGGCGGCCGCCCGGGGAGGCGTCGACGCGGAGCGCGCCGGTGAGAGTGGCGGTCTCCTCGCCGTTGCGCGCCAGGATCACGACCGATCCGGCGGGCGCGCCGGGCGCGATCCGATACCTCGCCCAGAGGTAGTTCGTCGCGTAGTTGAACTCCGAGATCCGCTCGAATCCCGGATTGAGGACCTCGAACTCGGTGAGGCCGCCGATGACGCCCTCGCCGCCGATCGCGATCTCCATCGTCGTCCCGGCGCGAACCGTCAGCGCCGTGCTGCTCAGCCGCACCTCGGGCGAGCTCACTTCGAACGCGCCGATCCATCGCGGATTGAGCTCGTTCGGCAGATCGAAGACCCGGACCTCGACCCGATCGGTGATCTGCCCGTCCCTCACCTCGACCGGCCTCCCGAACTCCGTGCGGAACGAAGTGACTGCGCCCCGCCACACTCCCGAGAGGTTCGTCGCCTGCACCGGTCCGTCGAGCGGCTCGGCGTAGATCCGATACGCCCCGGCGGGAAGTCCGGCGATCTCGAACGAGCCGTCCGCACCGCTGAGCGTCCCAGCAACCGGCGAGCCGTTCGAATCGACCGCCACCACGTGGGCTCCCATCACTCCGCCGCCTGGCAGCGATACGCTGCCGCGCAGCGTGCCGAGCCCGCTCTTGCCGGCTCCGTTCGGATAGACCGACGCGAGCAGCACCTGGTCGTCGCTGTCGAGTCCCGGAAGGTTCTCCGACCCGACCCACGGATACATGATCGACGAGACCACGCCCGAGTGATCGAACCCCAGCAGGTGACCGATCTCGTGCTCGACCAGCGTCTGCAGACCGATCCCCTCCTTCGTGGCCGAAGCGTCGATCTGGATGTCCGCTTCGAGGAGGTGGCCGGTCTGGTCGTCGAACCACGTCGTCGTGAACGCGAGGAACCCGCTCACCTGGTAGAGCTCGTCGTTGGTCGTGACCACGTTCACCCCGTCCTGGCCGGCGCGGGCATCGGTCAGCCCCTCGTGGCGGAACGCAACGCGCGATCCCTGGCGCCCCTCCCATGAGTCGAAGGCGCGGCGGATCAGTTCCTCACCGGCAGGAAGATTCTGCGTGGCGGAGCGTCCGATCGTCACCGGAAGAGGGAACGCTCCCGGTGGCCACTCGATGGCCGTCGGGCCGCTGCTGAGCTCGTAGGTCAGCCGCGCCGCGGCGCGGGCATCGGCGGCCGTCACGAGGAGTGCGAGGGCGGCTGTCGCGAGGATCCGGGTCATGAGCGGGCCATCTTGTCCGAGTTATTAGCAAGGGACGCGCCCATCCGGGCCGGCGTCGAGGTGCCCCGGGCACCGCCGGCGTCCCGCCGGTGCTCCGTCCGGATCCCATTCTCTCATTTCCGGAGCGTTTCCGGGGAGGCGGCCGGGGGGAGACGCCGCGGCTCGCCTAAAACGCGTCGATCTGGTTGCGGATGGAGAAGTCGTTGTCGCGGTCCTGCCTTCCTAACGCCGGGGCATCTATCCCGCCGGCCGCGCATCACGCCTCGATCCCATCGAAGCGCGGCGCTGGGAATGAGCGGCTCCGGGCCGGAAGCCCCGAGCCCGCGGCACTCCCTAGTCCACTACTCCACGACGGCGACCAGGTCGATCTCGACCGGCGATCCCTTCGGAAGCGCGGCGACGGCGACCGTGCTGCGCGCCGGTTTGTGCTCGCCGAAGTACTCGGCGTAGACGGCGTTGAGCTTCTGAAAATCCGACATCGACTCGAGGTAGACCGTCGCCTTCACGACGTGTCGGAACGAAGCGCCCCCGCTCTCGAGAACCGCCTTCAGGTTTTCGAAGACCCGCCGGGTCATCGCCTCGAAGTCCCCCGCGACCATCTCGCCGGTCGCCGGGTCGAGAGGGATCTGGCCCGAGGTGTAGATCACGTTGCCGGCGCGGACCGCCTGAGAGTAGGGGCCGATCGCCTTCGGGGCT
>DATKCD010000134.1:0-9364 GCA_035544735.1 Thermoanaerobaculia bacterium | reverse complement strand
TTCCTCGACGGCGCCTCGCTCCCCGAGGATCTGGTCGGGCGCGCGGTGGAGCTGGGGCTGCAGGCGATGGCGCTGGTCGACACCAACGGCGTCTACGGCGCGCCGCGCTTCTACACGGCGGCGAGGAAGAGCGGGATGCGCGCGCTCGTCGGCGCCGAGATCGTCCTCGACCCGGCTGCCTGCGTCGCCGCGCCCGCCCCACCGCTGCGCGCCAGCGGCCCGCCGATCGCCGCGTCCGATCCGAAGCTCGCGCCCCGCGTGACTCTGCTCGTCGAGAACCGGCAGGGATATCGAAACCTCTGCCGCCTCCTCACCGCCGGCGCGCTCGGGCGCCCGAAGGGAGAGGCGCGCTACGACTGGACGATGATCGAGGAGCACGCCGAAGGGCTCCACTGCCTGACGGGGGGAGACGAGGGACTCCTCGCGCGCCTTCTCGAGTCGGGAGGCGCGGACGCGGCGAGGGAGCATCTCGATTACCTGAGGGCGATCTTCGGCGACCGCCTCCACGCCGAGCTCCAGCGCCACTTCCGCCGCGATCAGGAGCGCCGCAACCGCGCGCTCGTCGAGCTCGCCTCCTCCCTCCGGCTCCCGCTTCTCGCCACCAACGGCGTCCGCCACGCGAAGCCGGAAGAGAAAGACCTGCTCGACGTCCTCACCTGCATCCGTCACGGGACGGATCTCGATCATGCCGGCCGCCTCCTCCACGCGAACCGCGAGCGCCACATCCGGACGGCCGCCGAGATGGCCGAAGTCTTCGCCGACCTTCCGCGCGCGGTCGAGGCGAGCGCCGATCTGGCCGAGCGCCTCGAGTTCACACTCGCGAACCTCGGCTACCGCTTCCCCGACTATCCCCTCCCCCCGGGCGAGACGCCGATCTCGTTCCTCCGGCAGGTCACCTGGAACTCCGCGCGCGCGCGATTCCGCCCGCTCACCGCGAAGGCTCAGGCGCAGATCGAGAAGGAGCTGGCGATGATCGAGAAGCTCGATCTCGCCGGCTACTTCCTCATCGTCCGGGACGTGGTCGAGTTCTGCAACCGCGAGCGGATCCTGGTCCAGGGACGCGGCTCGGCCGCCAACAGCGCCGTCTGCTACGCCCTCGGGATCACCGCGGTCGATCCCGTGAAGATGGATCTGCTGTTCGAGCGGTTCCTGTCCGAGGAGCGGGGGGAGTGGCCCGACATCGACCTCGATCTGCCGTCGGGGGATCAGCGGGAGAAGGTGATCCGGCACGTCTACGAGAAGTACGGCGCGCACGGGGCCGGGATGACGGCGAACGTCATCACGTATCGCGAGCGGTCGGCGGCGCGTGAGGCGGGGAAGGCGCTCGGGTTCTCGGCGGAGCAGATCGACCGTTTCGCGAAGCAGGTGGGGCGATGGACCTTCGGGGAGATCCGCGACAAGGTCGAGGAGCTTCCGGCGGAGGTGGCGGCGGCGGGCCTCGCGTGGGACGAGCCGCGCGTGCGGCACCTGGTCCGGCTCTGGCTCGGTCTGCAGAACCTTCCGCGACATCTCGGGCAGCATTCGGGGGGGATGGTGATGGCGGGAGGGCGGCTCGACGAGGTCGTCCCGCTCGAGCCGGCGTCTATGCCGGGACGGGTGGTCATCCAGTGGGACAAGGACGACTGCGCCGATCTCGGTCTGATCAAGGTCGATCTGCTCGGGCTCGGGATGCTCGCGGCGATGGAGGAGGCGATCCCGCTGATCCGCGAGAAGGAGAAGGTCGAGGTCGATCTCGCGCACCTGCCGCAGGACGACCCCGACGTCTACCGGATGCTGAACGAGGCCGACACGGTGGGAGTGTTCCAGGTGGAGAGCCGGGCGCAGATGGCGACCCTGCCGAAGAATGCGCCGCGGAACTTCTACGACATCGTGGTGCAGGTGGCGATCATCCGTCCGGGGCCGATCGTCGGGGGGATGATACGGCCGTTCTTCGAGAGGCGGACGGGAAAGCGTCCGGTCGAGTATCCGCATCCTTCGCTCGAGCCGATCCTGAAGCGGACGCTCGGGGTGCCGCTGTTCCAGGAGCAGCTTCTGCGGATCGCGATGGTGGCGGCGGGGTTCACGGGGGGAGAGGCGGAGGAGCTGCGGCGGGCGATGGGCTTCAAGCGCTCGGTCGAGCGGATGGAAGCGATCGAGCAGCGGCTGCGCGAGGGGATGACGCGGAACGGCATCGGCGCGAAGGCGCAGGAGCAGATCGTGAAGTCGATCACCTCGTTCGCGCTCTACGGATTCCCCGAGTCGCACGCGGCGAGCTTCGCTCTGATCGCCTATGCGAGCGCGTACGTCAAGGCGAAGCATCCGGCGGCGTTCTACGTCTCGCTGCTGAACGCGTGGCCGATGGGCTTCTATCATCCGGCGACTCTGGTGAAGGACGCGCAGCGGCGCGGAGTGGAAGTGCTGCCGATCGACGTGCAGCGCTCCGGATGGATGTCGCGGTGGGAGGGGGGAGGGATGCGGCTCGGGATGCGCTTCGTCAGGGGGCTGCGGGAGGCGGCGGGGCGGGAGGTCGAGCGCGAGCAGGCGGTCCGGCCGTTCCGCGATCCCGACGATCTCGCCCGCCGCTGCCGTCTCCGCGACGATCCGATGCGAAAGCTGGCAGGCGCCGGCGCTCTCGCTTCGTTCGGCCTCACCCGCCGCGCCGCCCTCTGGCAGGCGGCGAAGGCGGCGAAGGACCCCGGACCTCTGTTCGATCAAACGGCGAGCGCAGATCGTAGAAAAGACCGCGCCGCACCCGCCGGCTCACCTCTCGATTCTGCGTTCTCCGTTCTCCCTCCTTCCCCCTCTCCCCTTCCCGAGATGTCCCCCTTCGAGGAGACCCTCGCCGACTACGGCGCAATGGAGATGACCACCGGTCCGCATCTGATGCAGCACTACCGCGCCGAGCTCCGCGGCCGCGGCATCCTCTCGGCGGCCGAGCTGGCCGCGCTTCGGAGCGGCGCGCGCGTCACCACCGCCGGTGCGGTCATCGTCCGCCAGCGCCCCGGCACCGCGAAGGGATTCGTCTTCCTCACTCTCGAGGACGAGTCGGGGATGGCGCAGGCGATCGTCCATCCCGACCTGTTCCGCGAGAATCGCGCGATCATCGTCGGCTCGCCGGGGCTGGTCGTCGAGGGAATCCTCCAGAACGACACCGGCCAGCCCTCGGTCCGCGCCGAGCGCCTCTGGCCGATCGAGCAGTTCGCTCCCGTCCCGAGCCACGACTTTCACTGAGCGCAGCCGTCTCCGTCGCCGTCGACTCTAGGATTTCCCACCCGCTTCCCGATCGACCTTCGCCGCCAGAACGAAGTCGCTCTCGGTGAGGCCGTCGATCTTGTGGGTCCAGATCTTCACGCCGACGCGTCCCCAGGAGAGCTCGATGTCGGGATGATGCCCTTCCCGCTCGGCGATCTCGCCGATGCGGTTGGTGAAGGCGAGCGCCTCGCGGAAATCGGGGAAGCGGAACTCCTTCTCGAGATGGTGGTCGTCCGTGGCGCGCCAGCCGCTGCCGAGGCGCGCGAGGTACTGCCGGATCGTGGCGGGGTCCATCGGCGGGACGCCCCCCCGGCACGGAACGCACTGCATCGATGCGAGATCCTGACTCATGCTCGTCTCCTTTCCCAGTAGCGCCGCGCGCAGCCGCGCGGGATCGACGCGGTGGCGCATCGCCTCGGTCGTTCCGACGAAGATCACGGGAACGTCGTCGCCGAATCGTTCGCGGAGTGAGGGGTCGCGGTCGACGTCGATCTCGCGGAGAACCAGGCGCACGCCGGCGCGCTCGAGGCGTCCGATCGCCTCCTTCGCCTCATCGCAGAGATGACAGTCGGCGCGGGTATAGATGGTGAGTTCCGGGGTGGACATCGCGGGGTCCATTGCATCCGATCGAGCTCTCGTGCATTGTACAGCGCCGATGGTCACGATCGATCTGACGGGAAAATCGGTCCTCGTCACCGGGGGCTCGCGCGGAATCGGCGCCGAGGCGGCGCGGCTGTTCGTCGAAGCGGGGGCGAGCGTGGGCGTGAACTGGCTCCGGAGCGAGGGGGAGGCGAACGCGCTCGTCGCCGAGCTCGGCCGCGAGCGTGCCGAGCCGATCCGGGCGGATCTCGGCGATCCGGCCGAGGTGGAGCGGATGGTCGAGCGGATGCTTGAGCGCTTCGGCCGGATCGACGTGCTGGTCAACAACGCGGGGAGGTTCGTCGCCAACCCCTTCGACGGCGACGATTACGAGGCGTGGCAGCGGGGATGGCGCCGCACGATCGAGGTGAACCTGTTCGGCCCGGCCAATGCGGCGTATCTCGCCATGCGGGCGATGCGCGCCCGCGGCGGCGGACGAATCGTCAACGTCGCCTCCCGCGCCGCGTTCCGCGGCGAGACCGAGTTCGCCGACTACGGCGCGTCGAAGGCCGCTCTGGTCAACCTCACCCGCTCGATCGCGCGGGCGTGCGCCCCCCTCATCACCGCCGTCGGCGTCGCCCCCGGCTTCGTCGAGACCGACATGGCCGCGGAAGAGATTGCCGCGCATCGGGACGAGCTGATCCGACAGGTCCCCCTCGGGCGCTTCGCGACCGTCGCCGAGGTCGCCGCCGTGATCGTGTTCGCCGCATCCTCCCGGGCCGATTCCCTCAACGGAGCGACGATCGACGTCAACGGCGGATCGTGGTTTCAATGAGACGAGGGAAGCGGACCCGGCCGGATGGGAGTTGAAGAATCAGCGACTCGACGACCGCCGCCGGTGGTATACCGATTGCTGGGAAGTCGTGAAAGGCCCGCGTTCTCCCCGGATGCGGCAGGAAGTCCTTCAAGAAGGTCCGGATCCGCAACGGGATCACTCGAGGCTGCTCTCGACGAGCCGACATGACGACGACTCTGCTCACGGTCCTTTTCGCCGTTGCGGCGCTGCTGTTCGCGCTGGCGCTCGCCTTCGTGCCGCTCCGCCTGCTGATGTTCGGGATGGCGCGCAGCGTCCGCGGGACGGTGCGCGACTGGGTGCAGCGCCGGCGCCGCGACCGGCGCGCCGAGCTGCGACCGACTCCCGAGCGCCGCACGGCGGCCCCTCCCTCCGTCGAGGAGGACCGGCGCGCCCGCGAAGAGCGTCGCGACGCCGACCGACGCGAGTCGAGCCGCCGCGAAGCATAACCGGCCCTAGCCGCGCCCCTCAGAGCGCTTCGCGCATGGCCGCCAGCAGCTCCGGGTCGCTCGCGTCGATGACCCCGATCTCCTTCCAGACGACCGTTCCTTCGCGGTCGATCAGCGCCGAGGTCGGGATCACCGCCGTCTCGAACACGTTCGCGATCACTCCGTCCGGATCGAGCACGACCGGATAATTGATCGACCGCGCCTTCACCATCGGCTCGACTTCGGACATCGTCTCGGGGCCATCGACGCTCACCCCGAGGACCTGGAAGCCCTCCGGCGCCCAGGTCCGGTGCAGCTCGATCAGATCGGGAATCTCGTAGCGGCAGGGACCGCACCAGGTCGCCCAGATGTTCACCAGGACGACCGTTCCGCGGAGGTCGGCGAGATCGAACGAGGCGCCGTCGAGCGTCTGCGCGGTGTAGGGGGGCATCGTCTCCCCGACGGCGACCGGCGCGCCTGCGGCGGTGCCCTCCTGCGCGGATCTGCCGTCCTCGCGGCAGGCCGAGAGAGAGAAGCCGAGCAGAAGGGCGAGACCGAGTCGGACCGAGCGCATCATTCCTCCAGGTTCGCGGCGCGCAGAAGGATCCGGGGCGGCTCGGTGGGATCGGTCCAGGCGTAGAAGACCCGATCGCCGAGACGCGCGGTTCTGGGGAAGCCGGCGGCGCGCGCCGGGCTCGACCCGCCGACGCGAACGGCGGGACCGGCGCGACCGTCCGTCCCCACCACGCGCGTCCGGATCTCGGCCCCTTCGTCTCCCCGCTCGAGCCAGGTGACGACCGCCTTGTCCGGCTCGAGCAGAAGGACGTCGACGCGCCCCAGCGGCCGGCCGCCGTCGATCGCGATCGGGGCGCTCCAGCTCGCGCCGCCGTCGCTCGTGAACGCGACGCTGGTCCGGAGCGTCCCGCCCGCGCCCGAGAACCAGGCGACGACCGCGTCACTCCCGAGCGCGTCGACCTGCGGGCCGTTCACCGGACACCCCTCGATCCTCCATCCGTCGTCGTGCACCAGCCGAGGCTCGGACCACCCCTCCGCGGTCCGGCGGACCAGCGCGACGTCCCGGATCTCATCCGCGGAGCGGTCGCGATAGGCGACCAGCGGCCCCGAAGGGAGCATCGCCAGCGAGGTCTGACAGCACTCGCAGACGCGGGGGTCGAGCTCCGCTTCCTCGACGATGACCCCTTCCGTATCGATCCGTGCCCAGCGCAGCGTCATGTCTCCGCCGGCGTGGCCGTCGTGCGTCCCGGCCATGTTGCGGCCGTCGAGCCAGACGGCCTCGAGATCGGTCGAGCCCTCGCGGTGACCGAGCGAAACGAATCCATGCTCGGTGCTGGTGCCGTCGCGATGCGGGGTCAGCGGCTCGCTCCAGCTCGCCCCTCCATCGACGGACCGGGCGATGCGGACGTCGTAGGCGTAGACGCCCGGGCCGCTCTTCTGCAGCCAGTGGGCGGCGAGCGAGCCGTCGTCGAAGGCGTGGACCGACGGGAAGTCGGCCCAGTTCACGAACAGATCGTTTCCGGAGGCGACGGTCACGGGGTCGGTCCAGCTCCCCTCTTCGTACCGGGCGAGGCGGACGGAGGCGCGGTCGTCGTCCGCGGAGCGCTCGATCCAGCTCATCAGCAGCGCCCCGCCGGGCGAGGCTTCCAGGTGCGGCTCGCCCGCCGGGGCGAGGGCGGGAACCGGGATCTCGGTCAGCTCGCCGAGCGACGGGGTCACTTCCTCGTCGACCGGCTGGGGCGGCTCGTGAATGCACGCGCCGGAGAGAAGCGTCGAGAGCGCGGCGGCCGCGAGCCACTTCGGCGGACGGCTCCTCACAGACCCTCTCCGGGAAGGGTCGGCTCGATCTCGAGCGCGTTGGCGACGCGGTTGAAGTAGTTGAACAGCGCCGCCATCTCGGTGATCTCGACGATCTCCCCCTCCTCCCAGTGGCTTCGCAGTCGCTCGAACAGCGGCTGCGCGACCGTTCCGTTGCCGCGCGTGAGCGCCTCGGCCCAGCTCAGAGCCGCCTTCTCCGCATCGGAGAACGGCCCGTTCTCGAAGTCCGCGAGCGCCTCGATCTGTTCCCGGGTCGCTCCATGCCGCGCAGCCTGCGCGGAGTGCGAGCGCATTCAGTAGTGGCATCGATTGATCGTCGACACGAGCGTCGCGACCAGCTCCTTGAAGTGCACGGGCACCGTGCCGCCCGCCGTCGCCGCGCGGAGGTGAGCCATCATTCCGCGCAGGATCTCGGGCCGGTGCGCGTGGATCCGGAACATGTTCGGGACGTTGCCGCGTTGCGCTCCGACTTCGCGGAACAGCTCGCGGACCTCGTCCGGAACCTCGTCCTTCGTCAATCGGCGGATCCGTGTCATCGAACGGGAGTCTACTCCGATCGTCGAGGAACCGGGAAGCGGCAAGCGGCAAGCCCGGCCGAAAGCCGTTTCACGCGGCGAATCCGGACGTGTTCACGAAAAGAAAAAGCCCCGCGCGTGCGGGGCTCTCTGCTGCGGTGTGAGCTCGAATTACTTCTCTTCGGCTTCCTCTTCTTCGGGCTTGCCGCGCTTGATGAGCTCGGGCTCGACCGCTTCGGTGACCTCCGGGACGACCTCAACCTCGACGACCTCGGCGCGCGGAACACCGATGGAGACGACCACGCGCTCCGGATCGTCGAGCAGGGTCACGCCGTCGGGAATCGGCAGGTCCTCGATCCGGATCACTCCGTGGAGACCGAGCGGGCTCACGTCGACCTCGAACGAGTCGGGAATCTGGCCGGGGAGGCACTCGACGTGAAGCTCGCGAACCTGAAATTCGAGGATGCCGCCCTGATTCTTCACTCCGTCGGGCACGCCGTTCAGGTGGACCGGAACGGCGACTTTGACTTTCCTGTCCATCACGACGCGGACGAAATCGATGTGCTCGACGTGGCCCTTGATCGGATCGATCTGGACGTCCTTGATCATCGCGTGGCGCTTCTGCTCGTTTCCGGCGAGGGAGAGGAGAAAGATCGAGCGGACGCCGTGCTCGCTCTTCGCGATCAGATCGCTGATCGTCTTCCGGTCGACCGTGATGGGAACCGACTCCTTGCCGCCTCCATAGACGACCGCGGGGACCTTCCCGGCTCGACGAAGCCGCCGCGACGCGTTCTTCCCCTGCTCTTCCCTCCGCACGACTTCCAGTGTGATTTCCGCCATGATGCACTCCTATCGGACCGACGTCGGCATTCAAGGCCGCCGGCCGGGCCAAAATTCCAGCAGGGGTCGATTTCAGCGGTTCGGACCGCCCCCGCGGCTCCCCCCCCACCCCTCACGTCGCGAACAGCGAGCTGACCGAGTCCTCGTCGTGGATGCGGCGGATCGCCTCGCCGAGCAGGTCGGCGATCGTGAGCGACTCGAGCCTGGGGCACTCCGACTCCTTGTCGGCGGTCGGCATGGTGTTCGTCACCACGACCCGCTCCAGCTTCGAGGTGTTGATGCGCGAGATGGCGGGACCCGAAAGGACCGCGTGGGTGCATGCCGCCGAGATCGACCTCGCCCCCTCCTTGTGGAGGCTCTCGACCGTGTGGATCAGCGTACCGGCCGTGTCGATGATGTCGTCGACGATGAAGATGTTGCGTCCCTCGACCTCGCCGATGATGTGCATCACCTCGGTCTGGTTCTTCCCGGTGCGGCGCTTGTCGATGATCGCGAGCTGGGCGCCGAGGCGCTTGGCGTAGGCGCGGGCACGCTCGACGCCTCCGGCGTCGGGCGAGACGATCGTCAGATCGTCGAGCTCGAGCGACTTGAGGTAGCGGATCAGGACCGGAGCGGCGAAGAGGTGGTCGACGGGAATGTCGAAGAACCCCTGGATCTGCGGCGCGTGGAGATCCATGGTCAGCACCCGGTCGGCGCCGGCGGCGGAGATCAGGTCGGCGACGAGCTTCGAGGTGATCGGGACGCGCGGCTTGTCCTTCCGGTCCTGGCGCGCGTAGCCGTAGTACGGGAGCACGGAGGTAATGCGGCTCGCCGACGAGCGCTTGAATGCGTCGAGCATGATGAGCAGCTCGAGCAGGTTCTCGTTCACCGGCGGACACGTCGGCTGCACGATGAACACGTCCGCCCCGCGGACGTTCTCGTCGATCTGCGCGTAGCTCTCTCCGTCGGAGAAGTTGTACAGAGAGATCTTCCCCGGCTCGACCTCGAGCAGCTCACAGATCTCGTGCGCGAGGCTCGGATGCGCGCGGCCGGAGAAGACTTTCAGCGGACCATACATCGGATTGCGACTCGAAGGCGGGATCCCG
>DATKCD010000133.1:0-14017 GCA_035544735.1 Thermoanaerobaculia bacterium | reverse complement strand
TGCAGAATGCAGAATGTGGAATCCAGAAATGGTCGATGGCGACTTTCCCGTACCGTGATCGTGCCATGCGCCCTTTCTGGATTCTTCCTTCTGCATTCTGCATTCTGCATTCGCTCCTCGACATCGAAGGGCGCCGGAATGCAGCCGGGGCGAGCGCGAAGCGCGAAGCCCCCGGACCGCGGTCGCGATCATGACGATTGCGCCCCGCAAGGGGCGCGGGACAAAAAAAGAGCGGCTCGCGCCGCTCTTTTTCAGGACTGCCGGGAAAGTCGTCTCAGGCTGCGGCGACTTTGTGGTTCGTCGAGTTCGTGACTTCGTACGTGCGCACGTCGGGTGTACCGTTGAAGAGCGGCGAAAGAATCCTCACCACCTGGGCATCGGTGTCCTTCACATACGCGTCGAGCTGCTCTCTATTCTCCCACAGCGAAATGCCGACGATCTCGTTCTTGTCGCGCGAGAGAGTGATCTGGTCGCGGAAGCCGTTGGCCTTGCGCAGAAGGGGAAGAACTTCCTTTTCGAACTTGACCGCGATCTGGTGGTCCATGTTGGGCTTGATGCTGAACGTTACATTGCGTGCAAACATTGTGGCTCCTTTTGGGGCCCAAGTACGGTGAGAGTCGTGAGGTCTGCTTGGTTCAGATAACAGGACTGTCCGAGGACCTTTTCTAAGACTTGACTATATTAGTACAGTTCTGCGGACATGTCAACATAATTCGCGCTCATGTATAATCATTCTGGTTAAGTCATGGATTTCGCATTCGTCGTGCGGCAGCGCCTGGATGAGCTCGGCTTTGGTCAGCGAGAGCTGGCCGCGGCCTGTGAAGTCACGGAGTCGTATATCTCCCAGCTCCTGGGCCGCAAGAAGCTCCCCCCCCTCCCCAACCGTACCGACCTCTACGAGAAGATGAGCCGCCTTCTGGGCGTGCCGCGCGATGAGCTGGCCCGCCTGGCTGCTCTGCAGCACCACGAGGTCGTCGATCGCACATGGCGCGCCGCACCCGCGCCGCGCCTCGGCCCCATGCGCGAGCTGATCCTGCAGAAATGCCGCGCCGCCAGTCAGCCGGCCATGCGATCCATCTTCGAGAAGGAGGAGTTCGGTTACGTCGAGCAGCTCATCACCCGTGCCTTGATCGAGGCTGTCCGGGACGAGGCCCGCGCTCACGCGCGCGACGAGCAGTGGCTGCGCTCGATCAGCGCCAACGCCAGAAACAGCTACCGCACCATGCGCGTGCGCCTGATCGATCTGCTCGACAGCGATCCCGCCGTCTCCATCGGTGACTATTCCCTGTTCATCGATCCGATGATTCGATCGTGGGAGTTCGACCTCCACCGCTTCAGCCTGACCATCCGTTTGACGGGCGGCACCAGGCGCGCATTCAGTTTCGAGCAGAGGACGAAAACCGACTCGCTGACCGACGAGCCCGCCCTGCGCTCATTCCTCCGCGACGCCACCCTCAGCGCCGGGATCACCGCCGACGAGACCGAGTTCCTGACCCGGATCCGCTTTGCCGGACCGGAGCGGCCGACCGCTCTCTTCTACTACCGCACCCTCCAGAATCTCCGCGATCCGCTCAATTTCCGTGCGCAGCAACCGGCGCCGTGACGGGATCGCGCGCCAGGCAGATCCCGAACATGGCCGCGCTCGCGGCCGTCCGCTCGCCGCTGCTCGTGGAGACGGGGTGCGCCCTGCTGCGCACGCAGCCCTTCTCCCGGATGCGTGGCACGTCTTGTTCGGCCGCGTTTCCCGAGCCCGACCGCGCACCGCTCCGCGCCTCGGCCGAGCTCTCTCGGTGAGACGCTCCCGGGCGCGGCACATTGTCCGAAGCCATCGCAACCCGCGCTCGAAGGGCGCCGGAATGTAGCCGGGGGCGAGCGCGAAGCGCGAAGCCCCCGGACCGCGGCCGCGATCATGACGATTGGATTCCCGGCCGGATGCCGGAGCTGATACGCTTTCCGCGATGGAGGCCTGGCCGCAGATCGAGGAGCTCGTCGAGCGGTATCCGTGGCTCCGGACGGCAGCGTACCTGGTCGGGTTGGCGCTGCTTTCATGGCTCTCGTACCTTTTGGCGCAGAGGCTCCTGGTCCGCCTGGCGGCGCGGATCATGCGCACCTCGCGGGCGACGTGGGATGACGCGCTGCTGAATCGCCGGGCGATTCACCGGATGGCGAACCTGCTGCCGGCGCTCGTGGTCTATCTGGCGGTTCCTCTCGTTCCGGGCGTGCCGGCGTCGCTCGAGGTCGTGGTTCGGAACGTGGCGGTCTCGTTCATGGTCCTGACGACGGCGCTCGCGATCTCGGCGCTGTTCGCAGCCGTCAACGACATCTACCTCTCCGCCGACCGGGCCCGCACCCATCCGATCAAGGGTTATCTGCAGGTGGCGCAGATCATCGTCTTCGTGATCGCGATGCTGCTGGTGATCGCGGTCCTGATCGAGCGGTCGCCTCTGCTTCTGCTCAGCGGATTCGGCGCGATGACGGCCGTTCTGATGCTGGTGTTCAAAGACACGATCCTCTCACTGGTGGCGAGCGTTCAGCTCACCAG
Source organism: Thermoanaerobaculia bacterium (assembly GCA_035544735.1). Lineage (GTDB taxonomy): Bacteria > Acidobacteriota > Thermoanaerobaculia > Gp7-AA8 > Gp7-AA8 > DATKCD01. The sequence goes on along the minus strand of DATKCD010000133.1, from coordinate 11,475 downwards.
CAACGACATGCTGCGGGTCGGAGACTGGATCGAAATGCCGCAGCTCGGAGCGGACGGCGACGTCGTGGACATCGCGCTGCACACGGTCAAGGTGCAAAACTGGGACAAGACCATCACCACGATCCCGACGCACCGGCTGATCAGCGAGAGCTACCGCAACTGGCGCGGGATGCAGGACTCCGGCGGAAGACGAATCAAGCGCGCGATCCATCTGGACCAGACTGCGGTCCGCTATCTCACGCCGGAGGAGCGGACGCGCATGAGCCGCGTCTCGCTCCTGGCCGGTTACATCGCATCGAAACAGGCCGAGCTCGAGGCGTTCAACGCCTCGCTCACCGAGCAGGGACAGGAGCCGGTCAACACTCGCCGGCTGACCAACATCGGGACGTTCCGCGCTTACGTGGAGGCGTATCTGACCCATCATCCGCGCGTGCACCGGCATCTGACTCTGCTCGTGCGACAGCGACCCCCCGGCCCGACCGGTCTGCCGATCGAGATCTACTGTTTCACCAATACGGTCCAGTGGGCGGAGTACGAGGCGATCCAGGCCGACATCTTCGACCACCTTCTCGCCGTGGTGCCGGAGTTCGGCCTCCGCGTGTTCCAGCAGCCGACGGGCGCCGACGTCGAGAGAGGACTCGCGATCGCTTCCTCGAACGCCGGCCCGGCTTCTCGCATGGGCGCATCCGCCAACCTCGGCTGACCTCACAGCATGGCCGACAGCAGGGTGGCGATGCCGAGAAAGCTGAAAAAGCCGACCACGTCGGTGACCGTCGTCAGGATGATCGAGGACGACTGCGCCGGATCGCGTCCGATCGAGGTGAGCACGATGGGAATCGCCGAGCCGGCGAGGCCCGCCGCCACCATCGAGATCACCATCGAGCTGCCGATGACGAGCGCGAGGCCGACCGAGCGGCTCCAGAGCAGCACGCCCAGCGCGGTCGTCAGCGCGACCGCCCAGCCGTTGATGAACGCCACGGCAGTCTCCTTCCGAATCAGGCGCACCCACTGCGACACCCGGACCTCGCGCAGCGCGAGCCCGCGCATCGTCACCGCCAGGGCCTGCGCGCCGGTGTTGCCCGACTGTCCCGCCACCACCGGCAGCAGCACCGCCAGTGCCGTGAACTTCGCGATCGTCGACTCGAACAGGCCGACGACGGCCGAGGCGAGGAAGGCGGTGGCGAGATTGATCTCCAGCCACGGCAGCCGCGCCCGCACCGCGAACGTCACGGGCGAGAGCGCGCGCTCCTCGCGGCTCGCGCCGACCATCGCCTGGATGTCCCCCGCGACCTCCTGCCGCGCCGCCTTCATCAGCACGTCGTGTCGAATGACGCCGAGCAGCCGGCCGTCGAAATCGACCACGGGAAGGCTCGCCAGATCGTGCGTCGTGAGCAGTTCGACGACCTCCTCGGCGCTCCCCGTGCCCCGCACGGAGATCGCCGGCACGACCAGAGTGTCGAGCGCGTCGCGGGGCTGGGCGACGGCCAGCTCCTGCAGCGGCACGCGTCCGGTCAGCCGTACCTCGTCGTCGGTGACGAAGACGTCGGCGATACCACGGCGGCGCACGCCGCGCAGCCGCGTCAGCGCCTGCTGGACGGTCGTGCCGCGGCGGAACGCCATCACGCGGGGATCCATCAGTCGGCCGGCGGTGTCGGGCGGATATTCGGCCATGGCGCGCAGCTCGCCGGCCGCGCGGTCGTCCAGGCCCGCCAGCATCGTCGCGCGCCGCTCCTCGTCGAGCCAGGCGATCGTGGCGGCCGCCCGCGCCGGATCCATCGCCGCCAGCACTCTCGTCGCGAACCGCGGCGAAGCGGCCGCCAGGATGTCGGCCGCCACGTTCGACGCGAGGCGCTCTTCCACCGCCACGGCCTGCGGCGTCGGCTCCGACTCCAGCAGCGCCACCGCCTCGCTCAGCCGCGCCGATTCGAGATGTCTCGCGGCCTCCTCGGGAAACTGTCGCAGATAGGCCCGCGCCAGCCTCTCCGCGCCGCTCGCCGGCGCCTTCATCGCCCCGCTCCCTCGTCGTCCGCCGGCCGCGGCGCTCGAGGCGCTGCCGCGCCGGCGACCCCTTCGACGAACCCCGCCAGCCCGAGATGGAACAGCTCGCCCAGGGCGCCCACCGTGAGACCGGTCGGCGCGGCGCCGCCGCCGGCGTCGGCCTCCTGCTCGAGGCGGCGCAGCGTCTGGTAGCGGATCGCGCCGGCCAGGCGGCCCGCCTCGTCGGTCACCGGCAGCGCATGAAACGATCGCCAGGCCGGATGGACGCGGACTCCCGCCGCCGGGGTCCACGCCGGCAGGTGCTCGACCGGCGTGTTCATGACGCTGCCGATGGGCTCGCGCGCCCGGGCCCGCATCAGCTCGGCGATGTCGAGCACTCCCGCCAGCACGCCCTGCCGGTCGACGACGTAAAGGTAGTAGAGCAGTCCGCGCGCCTCGCGCCGGAGCCGGACGCGCGCCTCGGCGACCGAAACGTCGTCGGGAAGCGCGAGCACCATGGGATCCATGAGCGCGCCCGCCGTCCCCTCGGGATAGCGGAGCACGCGGCGGAGGCGCTCCTGCCTGTCGTCGGGCAGGCCGGTGACGAGCCGCTCGGCGGCGTCGGCCGGCATGCGCCGCAGCAGGGCGATCGCGTGGTCGGGCTCCAGCCGGTCGAGCGCCGGCGCCGCTTCGTCGGGCGACAGCATCGCCAGACACTCGGCGGCGGCGGGCGCGACCATCTCGCCGAGGGCGGCCCCGGCTTCCGCAGGGGCGGCGCGAACGACGGCCGCCCGCTCGCCGGCGGGCATGCGCTCGAGCGCGCGCGCCGCCTCCCGCGGATGTTCTTCGAGAAACGCGCGCGCGAGCTGCGCCTCCAGGCTCATGGGGCACCTCCGGGCGTCACCAGCACCGCCGTCGTCTCGTTGAACAGCTTCGCCGGAATCACGACCTGGCCGCCGTCCGACTGCACGATCACCGACGTCGCCGTGATCGCCGCGATCGTCCCTTCCACTTCGCCGATCCTCACCCGGCGGCCGATCTCGAACGTCTGCCGGACGTAGTGCGCTCCGATGATGTTGCTGGCGGCTTCCTTCGCCCCCAGCCCGAATGCGAGAGAGAACGCGCCGAGCACGGCGAGCAGCGTGACCGAGAGAATGGCCGTCAGCAGGGTGATGTCGATGCCCAGCTTGGCCACGGCGATCAGGCTCGCGGCCAGGAGGATGGCGACTCGGACGATCTGCCCGACGGTCGGCGCGAGCGGCGTCCCCGTGGCGGCGGCGGCCGCGGTGGCGGCGTCGCGCGCGAGATTGCCGATGATGAGTCCGGCCACCACGATCAGCACGGCAGCGACGATGCGCGGTACGTAGAGACCGATCCCCGCCAGCGAGGAGCCGAGCAGCGGCAGCCCGAGCACGTTGGCGGCCGCGGCGACGAAGAACAGGACGACGGCCCAGAACACGACGAGGCCGATGACGCCCGAGACTTCGCGCTCGAGGTTGGGGCGGGGCAGGCCGTGACGCAGCAGGCGCCCGGGCACGACCCGGCCGAGCGCCCGCAGCCCTTTCGAGACGACGGCCCGCATCAGCACCCCCAGCAGCCACCCCAGCGCCAGCAGAACGGCGGCGCTCAGCAGCTTCCCCTGGTGCGCGCCGAGCCAGGCGACCAGTTCCATCAGCGACTCACGCACGGCGGAGAAGAGCTCGGAATCTCTCATGGCCACCTCCGAGCCGATTAGAACAGATCCCGCCCCAATTCCGATGTGGCCGGGGATTCCATCCCCGGCGGGCGGGGGTGGCGGGGCGCATGGGCGACTCGGCGTTACCGCCCCCCCGCCGGGGATGAAATCCCCGGCCACGTGCGGATGAAATCGCCGGCCACGTGGGCCGGGCGCGCGACTCGGATCTGGTGGACCAGGATGCAGCGGCGAGGCGTATATGGCCGAGGATTGCATCCCCGGCGGGCGGGCGGGCCGGATATCGCCCGTGCAGAGGTTCCCTAGGAACGCTCGAGACCGAGCCAGACGGCGATCGGAGCGACCAGAGCGAAGAGCGCCGCGCTCGCGAGCAGCGCGATCGACCATGGCTCGAGTGGCGGACGCGGCAGTGCGGTGAGCTCCGGCAGGCCGAAGCTCGCGAGGGCGATCGCGAGTGCGGCGATCAGCGAGACGCCTTCGATGAGGCGGGTCGTGTTCGTGGAACGGACCTGCGCCTCGCGCGCCGCGCGCAGCCTCATCTGAAGCCAGAGCGCTCCGGCTGGGGGGATCGGCGCCTCCGCCATCGCCTCGCGCCGCTCCGCGTCGAGCAGTCCCGCGAGCTCGAGCAGCTCCTCGCAGTCCGCGCAGCCTTCGGTGTGCGCGCGGAGCTCGGCGTCGACGAGTCCGAAGCGGACCGCGCGCAGCACGGCGGGCTCGAAGGGGCAGAGCTCGCGGCTCACGGGCGCTCCTCCGATCTCTTCTCCAGGAACGCGGCCATCTTGCGGCGCGCGCGGAGCAGGATCGTGCGGACGCTCGCCGCGCGAACCCCGCAGATCTCGGCGATCTCGGCGTGCGAGGCCCCCTGCGCATAGGCGAGCCAGATCATCTCGCGCTGCCGAGGCTCGAGCTCGTCCAGCGCGCGGGCCAGATCGAGACGGCGAAGGACCATCTCTCCGCTCCTCTCCGCCGGGGGAGCGTTCTCGATCGCGACGTGGAAGACCCCGCCCCAGCGGCGCCCGTGATCGCGATGGAGGTTCGTCGCGATGTGGAACAGGGCGTTGCGGCGGTGCGCCTCGCTCTCGTACGTGGCGCCGGCGCGGCACATCCGGTAGTACGTCTCCTGAAAGAGGTCCGCGGTCAACTCCCTGTCGCGCGTCACGCGCGAGAGGTACGCCCAGAGCGGCCTCGCCGTCCGTTCGTAGAACGCGCGGAACGCTTCCTCGTCCATCGGGAGAGCGGCCCGCTCGCCGGCCAGCTCGCACGGCGTGGTCTCGCGCATGAAGATGGACATCGCCATCGTGCGGATCATGATACGCCGTTCACTCCGAACCGGTGCGCCCGGCCGGCTCGCTCTGCCACGCGCCGAGGCGCTTCGAGAGAATCGCGGAAACGACCGCCGACCCGGCGAACCCGACGCCGACGCAGACGCCGATCACCCCCATCGCGTTGACCTGCGGCGAGGCCTCGCCGAAGCTGCCCGCGACCAGCAGCAGGCCGATCGATCCGGCCGCAACGACGATCCCGATCTGGAGCGACCAGAGAATCGATGCGACCGGCGCCGCCCCCCCCATGTCCGCGCGCACCGGAATCGGCGCCGACTCCAGAAAGCGCATCCCGGCCGGCGACTGCATGTACCGGTGCAGCTCTTCGCTCGAGGTCAGCCGGTCGAGCAGCTTCCCATGCACCTCGGACTGCACCTTCGCGAGGCGGCTCCAGCGGCGCTGCTCGAGCACCGTCCGGATCAGCCACATGCCGGCGAGCACGAAGACGAATATCGTGATGATGAACGCGATCGCCTCGACGACCATCGGGATCGTCGATCCGACCACTGGCGGGGCGGGGAGGTTCGCGCCATCGACGTGGATTCGGGGATGGCGCGCGAGCTCCGGATGCCGCTCGACGAGCGCGGCGAGCTCGGGATACTTCTCGAGCAGCGAGGGACTGGCGAGGAGCGAGGGATCGAGCCGAAGGATCGCGCTCAGCTCCGCAGGATGCGCGCGCAGGAGGCGCTCGAGATCGCGCACGACCTCCCTGTCGGCCGCCATCCCGGCGAGCGTGGTCGTCTGTGCCGGCGCAGCCGTCTGCGGCGCGGCCGCCGTCTCCTGCCCGAAAGCGCCGCCGGCAAGGAGAATCAACCCGATCGAGATCGATGCTGCGAGGCGTCTGGTCATGAAGGTCGTCTTCCTTTCACTCTCTGGATACGCACGCCGCCCCGATCAGTGAACAGGCGGTCGGTGGGAGGGGCGGCCGGGACGCCCGCATCACCCCCGGGGGCTCCGGGTCACCCCGGCCCGCGGCCAGAAGTCACGATGCCGATCCCTTCGCCATCTGCTGTCGATTCCGACGTTACAAATCCGCGCCGGCCGGCCCGCCCGATGAGTGAATCGCGCGTGCGGATCGCCGGCGTCCGGTTCCGGACGCTGCGCGTGAAACCGGACAAATCGCGGTCCGCGCGCCTCGGCCAACTCGCTGATTCGATGTTTGTCCTCTGGTCCGCGAGATCCTCGCCCAGCACGCCTTCGAAGGAAGGGTGTCGAACCACCCCGAAGCGGGCGCCACTTTCCGCATCGCCTTCTGAATCCCGGCGGTTCGCGCGAACGAACCGCGCCCGGAGTGGCGTCCCCGGCGTGGGACCCGGAGGGACTCCGCGACTCGCAACTGACGTCCGTCGTGACGATGGGAGCGCCAGACCCGATATGGTTTAATCCCATTCGCGATGCCGGACGCTCCTCCGATCAACGGACTCGTGGCGATGATCCACGTCGCCGACGTCGAGCGCTCGGCCGCCTTTTACCGGCTCCTCGGATTCGAGATCGGGAACCAGGTGCCGCGAACGGGCCGGCCGCACTGGGCGTGGCTTTACGCTCCCGGCGCGCTGGACTGGCGGCGCGGACCGAACCTGATGCTGACGCGATCGGGACGGCCATTGCGGCCGGAAGCGCAGGACGTGCTCTTCTACCTCTATGCGAGCGACCTGGTGGCGCTGCGCGAGAAGCTGCTGCTCGACGGCGTCAAGGCCGGTGAAATCGAGTACCCCGAGTATCTGCCTCGAGGCGAGCTCGCGCTGCAGGACCCGGACGGCTACTGCCTCATGATCGCGCAATCGTCCGACGATACCCCGTGAAGAGATCGGCGCGGGAAGATCTGCGCGGTTGGTGGCGTCGCTGATGCCCATGAGAGGAATCGCTGAAACTGCTCCAGACAGGCCGGGAGCCTGGGGATCGGCGGTTATGTTAACATATACATCATGAAGCGGACCACGATCTACCTCGAGCCCGACCTCGAAGTTCTCCTGAAGCTCGAGGCGAAGCGACGGAATGTGCCGATGGCCGAGCTCATTCGGACCGCTCTGAGAACCCATTTCTCCCACGGGAGGCGCTCGCTCCCGCCGGGCGTCGGGGAATTCGAGAGTGGACGAACCGACACGGCGGACACGGCCGAAGAGATCCTGCGCGAATCCCGATTCGGTCAGGACTGATCGGGTGGCGGTCATTCTCGACACCGGCATCATCTATGCCGCGTACGACCGCAGCGACGCGTGGCACGAGCGCGCCGTGCGCCTCCTCGAATCGGAGTCGACCTCGCTGGTGATCCCATCTCCGGTGATTCCAGAGGTCGATCATCTTCTGGGGCGTCTTGGGGCCGAGGCTCGACTCTCGTTCTATCGGGGACTCGCCGAGAGCCACTATTTCGTCGCCGATCTTCCCCGTGAGGGATACGCCCGTGTCCTCGAGATCAATGAACAGTTCAACGACCTCGATCTCGGGTTCGTCGATGCGGCGGTCCTCGCCATCGCCGAATCGCTCGATCTGATGCGGATCGCGACGACGGACCGTCGCGACTTCGATCCGCTCGCGGCCCGCATCCCATTCGAGATCCTGCCCTAGTGTCCTGTAACGCCGGAATCAATAGCACCTGAACTCCCCGTCGATGCCTGCGTGGCGCGCGTCTACGCCGGCATCGTCCTCTCTCTCCGCGAGATCGGCATGCCTCTACCAGTCCATGACATCTGGATCGCGGCCTGTGCTGCCACGGCCGGCGCGAGCGTGCTCATCTATCACGCTCATTTCCGCCACATCCGTCGGGTGGGGGCGATCGTCCTCGTATGAGGGGCGAGCTTCCGTCGACGTCAGCAGCACGGGTTGCGTTCGACGCGATCGCGACGCATATTGACTTTCTCCTGATCCTCGTCGTTCGGTCGTGTGCGCGATTGCGCCGACGGACGCCCTTTCTTCCAACCCACCAACAGGAGAAGATCGTGAATGGTCTGATCAAAGTGTCGCTGGCGGCGGCGTTTCTGGCAGCGTGCGCGGCCGAGGAGCCGACGGTCCAGCAAAGCCCTCTCCTCGAGGGCGCATCGCAACCCGCCGAAGTGATGAGCGAGCAGAAGTCCGGCTCTGCCGTGGCTGCCAGTGAGCCCGTGGAGCAGGCGGCTGCCGTACCAACCGATGTCCCCGATGCGATCCAGCCGCTGCAGGTCGGGCTTTCCGCTGCTGCCGATTACTCGCTCGTCTATCCGACGTCGATCCTTCCCGCGGCGACCCGGCGCGTGACCATCGTGTTCCGTTTCGATGAAGAGAGCCGGCACGAGCGGCTCACCGGAACGCTGGTGGCGGTCGATGTCGGCGATGCTGCGCCCGCGGGCAGCAAGGTCGGCAGCACCACGATCGCGGTCAGGGGGAGCGACCGGGGCGCGCTCGACTACACCCTCCCGCGCCCCTTCCCGCCGGGAACCTATCGCCTCGACGTGACCACCGACAAAGAGCTCTGGAACTCGGTCGAGTTTCAGGTCGCTCCTGCGCCAGGCGCGGAGATTCCGAGCCCGGCCGAGCTGATGCCGCTCGCTCCGGGACGCACCTGGACCTACGACTTCAATCAGCGGGCAGGAGCCGGCGCCAGAATGAATGTGCCGGAGAAGCTGGTCGGAGCGGACGGAGTGTTTCGGGCCACGACCACTCTTTCGATCCGGGCGATGGAAGAGGCCGGCGGGCTCGTCGAGCTGCGTCGCCAGGGGGAACTTCAGACCGAGGAGTGGTGGCGCGCCGACAAGACGGGGATCGTCTCGACGCAAAGCCGCGAGGACGGCCAGCTCACGATCCTCGACCCGCCTCGGCCGGTCTTCCCGGTGCCGGCGAACCTCCCGCGCGAGTGGCAGTACGCGGCGCGCGATGGCTCGTTCAAGCTGCAGTATCGGATGTGGGGGCCGATGCCGGTCCGCGGCCCGTCCGGCGACGCACCCGGATACATCATCTTCATCAAACATGACGGCCCGGTCGTGACCACGGCCGAGCGTCACTTCATCCCCGGCGTGGGCATGACCAGGGAGGTCATCATTCTCGGCGTCCGAGGAAAGATGATGAGCCGCCAGGAGATGGTCCTGCGAAAGGTCGAGCCGTCCGGCGGCGCGACCGGCAGCGGCGGGCCGGCGCGATGACCCAGGCGAGGTCGCTCTCTCCGCCGGCGATTCGGATCGTGGTCGCCGTGGGAGTCCTGCTGTCGCTGGGATGGGGTTTTTCCGGCGCGAATCAGTCCGATTCGCCGCCCCGTCACGGTCTCACGGCGAACTATTACGGTCCTCACCTCGGCTCCTCGTGGATCCGCTATGATTTCCAGGGTGTCCTGACCGATCGCTACGGCATTCCCTCGCCCGCGCCGGGAAAGAAGCCGGAGGCCGTCCGCATCGATTCGCAGATCGCCTTCGGCCGGGACCGCGGATTCGTCGGGCAGACATGGCTCGAGCCGGCGGAGACGGCGGCGGTCATCTGGACCGGTACCATCCGCCTGCCGAAGGCCGGTACCTACTATTTCGTGCCGGTCTCGTACAACAGTTCGGCGGTTTTCGTGAACGAGGCGCGCGTGGCGCTCAATGGATTTCTGGGCGGAGTGATCCCCACCGATGCTTTCGTGTATGAACACCTGAGGTCCTCCGGGGCCGGTCTCGACGAGAGGAGACTGCCGGCCAACGACCTCAGTTATCTCGTTCCGGTGATCGTCGACGGGCCGCGCGATTTTCCGATCGAAGTGCGGCTGTCTACGCGGAATCCAAGTGCCTACACCGGATTCGGCATCGATCTGTACTGGGTGACGCCCGATTCGCCGCGCGACGAAAGCGGCAAGCCGATCGCCACGATCGTTCCAGGCGAGGCGTTCTCTGTCGAGCCGCCCCATCCGGTCGAGAGGTCCCGCGTCAGCGCCGCGCACTCCACCGTGAGCAGCGATTTTCTCTACCTCCCTCGCGACAAGCTGACCTGGGCCACGCTCCCCGTCAGGCTCGCGGACGACCAGAACCGAGGGGTGCCGGGGCGCAGAGTCCATGTCTCGGCCGTCGCCGAGCATGGACGCAGCGGCGCCGCCTTTGTCGAGCAGCCGGAAAGACCGACCGACGAAAACGGCGTCACGACCGCGCGCGTGAACATGGGACCGAGGGGGAGCGATATCACCCTCTTTGCCACCGACCAGAACGAGGCCGTCGACGTCGCCCAGGCAGCCGAGATCGTGGCCGGGCCGACTCTGGAGAACTCGTTCCTTCCGGCGACATTGGCGCCTTACTACGACGACAGAAAATTCCTGGTCGAGCCGCTGCCGCTGGCCGTGGGAAAGCCGGCCACCATCCGGACGCCACTGGTGAACCGTACCGAGAAGCCGGTCGAGCTGACCGCCACCTTCTCCATGAAGTCGTTGAACATCGGCGCCCGCGACTGGAACGAGATCGGCCGGGCGAGCATCGCCCTGCAGCCGGGGGAAACGAAAGAAGTCCACTACACCTGGACGCCGGAGGAATCGACCGGCCACGTCTGCTTCAAGATCGAGATCGGCGGCCGCTATCGATCCGAGCCGGCCCGCCGGGCCGGTCTGCCGTTCCCTGTTGCCGCGATCTTTCCGGCGTCGAACGGCGCAACCGACAACGTGCCGGTGGATTCGCTTACCCGGAACATCGGACCGGTGGCCCCGGGTTCGCCCTGCGATGACGGAGCGGCGAAGATGCGCAAGGAGTACCGCGAGCTGGGCCGGGAATTGGCCAGACGGTTGCCGAACGTCGCTCCCGACGAGCGCGAGCAGTTCCGGCAGCAGCGCCTCAACGACTACGCGGATCTCCAGGAGCGATGGGAGGCGCTGAAGGCCGAGTGTGACGCGCTCGGCATCGACATCGGCGATCTGGAAGGAAACGAGCTGCCTTCCTCTCCACCCGGGGAATTCGAGCGGCGCCAGAAGGAGTGGAAAGAGGAGGCGGACCGCCTCAGCAATGTCGGCCGCGACTTCGCCCGCCATTCGCGCTTGATGGGAGAGGTCTACAGCAAGTTGGGGGACGTCGGCGGCGAAATCATCGGAGGACCTGCCGGCGGGGTGTTCGGTCTGGCCGTCGACAGCATCGCCAAAGGGGAGATGGAAAAACACGCCAAGACATGGGATGCCTGGTCGGATCGGTGGGAGGGCGCGGCCAACGATCCCCCGTCGCCCGATTACCAGAGCGTGATCGAGCCGAAGCTGCAGCCGATGCAGATCCCGGCCGAAGCCGGTGTGGTGGAGCGGCTCAGCGGGAAGGCGCTGGAAGCGAGGAACCGGGAGAACGCCTATCTTCACGCCTGGGTCGGCAGCTACGAGCGATACCAGGGCGCCGAAGCGGCGAACGACGTCGGGGCCATGTCCCGGCAGGCCGAGGCGATGGCGCGGTTCGCACGATCAGCGATCGGCGAGACCCGGATGGCCAGCCGGCTCGCCTACGACTTCGAGCAGACCCTCCTCACCGCGTTCCTCGAACGATCTCGGACCCTCACCGACTCCGAGGAGGCGCGGCAGCGCATCGC
>DATKCD010000132.1:0-27302 GCA_035544735.1 Thermoanaerobaculia bacterium | reverse complement strand
CGCGCCGGCACGGGTCTGCTCGGTCGAGCCGAGCAGGTCGCGCACCAGCCTGGCGAGCTCGAAAACGTCGAATGGCTTGGAGATGACCCCGCGAACGATCGCCGGGTCGAGCGAGCTGGAGTGTTGCCGGCCGGCCGAAATCACGAGCACGACCTCGGGACGCTCCCGTTCCGGCAAATTTTTCAGGTGCTGGATCACGCTGTCGCCGCTCATGACCGGCATCATCATGTCGAGGATGAGAAGCGTATACCGTTTGTTTTTCATCCAGCTCAACGCCTCCGCGCCGTTGGAAGCGCAGTCGACGGCGATCCCCTCGCGCTGGAGCACGATCTGGAGCAGGGTGCGTATGTCGCCGTCGTCTTCGGCGATGAGAACCTTCTTCATGGCGGGCGAGGCCTGTTATGCATGAAACGGTCCCGTTTCGCCGGTAACTGATGGCCGGAATGGGACTTTACCCCCCGGCCACGCTGCTGCAGAGGTGGGTGGCGGTGCGGAGCCCCCAGCCCGGGTGGGAGGTCGGACCCGATCCGTGGCCTTCGCTCGCGCGTTCCGTTCCCCCTGGAGGGGGGCGGGGACGCCCGCGCAGAGCTCATTCGGCCGCGGCGAGACCTGCGAGGGCGAACACGAGGGGGGCGTTCCAGTTGATGGCGACCTCGTTCCCGGCAAACGACTCCTGATCGTCGGCGTACATCTTCGCCGGCGAAGTTCCGCGCGGGAGCGCCTTCAGCACGGGGTCCTGGCGGTTGCGGTTCGGACCGCCCGCGAGGAGGCCGGGCCACGGCTCCGCCACGTCGTCGCTTCCGCTGGGGCGATGATGGGGATGGAGGACCGAGCGCGTTCCGGTTCCGGTGACGAAGGAGAGAGAGAAGGGGTTGCGGCCGAGCAGATAGTGGAGGATCTCGAGGGCGGCGCCGGTGTATTCGGGATCCCGCTGCATCGCGTTCGCAACCAGGAGCTGGAGCGCGTAGTTCGCCGCGACCCCGTTCGAACCCCACACCCAGTCGCCCCGCGTCATCGGGATGCGGTAGGGAGAGCGCCTCGAGCGGGCGGCGATCGCGTCCGCGGCGTCGACGGCTCTCCGGCGGATCGCCGCGCCGAGGGGGGGGTCGGCGCCGCCGCCGAGCGCAAGGGTCCACGCCGCCATCGCGCCGGCCGTGCGCCAGTCGGGCGGGCCTTCGCCGGCCGCACGGATCAGATCCCGCGCGCGGTCGCGCAGCCAGGCGTGAACGTCGGCATCGCCGGTCGTGCGCCACAACTCCGCCGCGGCCCAGAGACGCTCGTCGCTGCAGTCGGGATCGCCGTACTCGCCGGTGCCCACGCCGGCGGGATTCCGAAACCTCACGCGCGGATGGGCGGCCAGCCAGCTCCACGCCCGCCTCGACGCCGCCAGCGCCCGCTCGGCGAAGCTCTCGTCCCACGGCCGGTACGTGCGAGCGGCGATCGCCGCCACCGCCGCGAGGTTCCCCGTCGCGCAGGAGCTCTTGAACGGCGCTCTTCCCGTGCCGATCACCAGGCTCGTCGATCGATCCTCGTCGGGCATGACGAACGGAGGAAACGCCTCGCTCGTCTGCTTGTGCCACACCCCGCCGTCCTCGTCCTGCATCGACAGCATCCACTCCAGATTCCAGCGGACCTCGTCGAGCAGATCGGGCGTTCCATCGCCCGACTCGGGGATGTCGAGCTCGAGCTCGGAGACGACCTCCGGGAAAAGCTCGAACGTCCAGAGGAGGGTCGCGGTCGCGATCCCGGAGTTGACCACGTACCGGCCGTAGTCGCCGGCGTCGTGCCATCCTCCGCGGTGTTCCGATTCTCCTTCGCGCCCCGAGGAGGGATGGAAGGCGGCGTCGAGATGGCAGGCGGAGTACGAGCGGCCATCTCCGAGGTCGACGGCGGTTCCGCAGCGCTGTCCGTAGTAGGAGCGCGCGGCGAGACGAAGAAGATCGCGATACGGATCGGGCTCGATGGCGAACGGATCGCTGCGGCCGGCGCCTTCGACCCGGATCTCGTAACGGCCCGGCGCGTCGATCTCCGAGAAGTCGGCGATCCGCACGAGTTCGCCGGAATCCCGATCCTTCGCCCGCTTCGAAAGCGGCCGGTCGAGCACCTTCTCCCCATCCGGGAATCGATGGAGCGTGAACCGCTCCGCCGCCGGCGCGGCGACGACGGCGAGCTTTTTCGCAGCCGCCGGGTAGCCGACCTGATCGACGCGGATGGCGGGCGATCCGACGGCCGGCAGTGCGGCGAGAATCGAGAGAGACGCAACGAATAGCTTCATGGTCCTCCCGGGTCGGCGGGGGCTCTCCCGCGCTCTCACGACCGCGCGCCGGAGGCCGGGCCGCCGCGGCGGATCTGAGCCCGATAGTGATTCCCCATGCGAGCCGCTTCCCGCTCCTCTTCGCCGCGCCCCTGCCGGGAGTAGACGTCGGCGAGCAGGAAATAGCCGAGCGCCTTCATCTCGGGCTCGTCGGCGTGCCGGAGGCCGTCGCGGGCGAGCCGTTCGACTTCGGGCAGGCGTGCGGGACGGCTCAGCAGCGCCTGGCCGAGCAGCAGGTAGGGACGAGGGTTGTCGGGATCGAGCTCGATCGATTCGCGCATGATCGCCTCGGCCTGCTCGATCTCGCCGAGACGGAGCAGAAGGGTCCCGAGGTTGACGCGTGCGACGAAGGTCTTCGGATTGTTCTCGATCTCGGCGCGGTAGGCTCGGCGGGCCTCGCCGAAGCGTCCCTGCTGCTCGCGAATCAGCCCGAGATGAAAATTCGCAAGAGGAAACTTCGGGTGTTGCTCGATGATGGAGACGAGCTCGCGCTCGGCCTCCGCCGCATCGCCCGTCGCCAGTCGGGCGGCGGCCAGATTGATCCGGCTCCGGCTCAGCTTCGGCTGGATCTCCACCGCCTTCCGGAGAAGGGGGAGCGCCGATGCATGATCGTTCTCGCCCATGTAGACGTCCGCCATGAGCTCGTAGGCTCGCGCGTTCTGCTCGTCCGAAGCGAGGACGCGTCGAGCCAGCGCCAGGACTTCATCGCGCCTTCCCTCCTCGGCGAAGATCTCGGCCCTGGACATGAGCGCGCGGAGGTTGTCCGGCTCCTCCCTGAGGTAGGCGTCGAGGATGTCCCCCGCCTTCTGCCGTTCCCCGAGCTCGCGATAGACCGAGGCGAGGAGGAATCGAGCCTGAGGGATCGCGGGATCCTCCTCGAGAATGATCTCCAGCACTTCGGCGGCTTCGCGGTGCTCGTTCTTCGACATGAGGTTTCCGGCGTAGCCGACGGACTCGAACAGGTGGAGCTTGTCCTTTGGATCGGCGAGGTCGCCGTCGTCGCTCGGTCTCACCGACGCGCCGCCGACGTAGCCGAGAGAGGCGAGCATTCTCAGGGTCTCCTCGTCGAGGTTCGCCTCCTGGACCTCGCTCTCCTGACGGGAGTCTTCCTCGCGCATCCGGGTCAGCTCGTTCCTGAGCTCGAGAGCGACGCGGCGCATGTCGTCGAAGCGGTTGACCGTTTCGCCCGGATCCGTGCCGAGCTCGTAGAGCTCGCGGCGCGGCGCTTCGATGTACTTGTAGTCGTTCGTGCGGAGACTGTAGAGCGCGCTCCATCCGTACTGGAGGTACGTCACCATCGATTCGCTGTAGGCGTAGGGGGGATGGTCCGCCGAGTCGCCGTCCAGGAGGGGGAGGAGCGTGGTTCCCTGGACCGGCTCGGCGGGCTGGCCCATCACGAGATCGGCCAGGGTCGGCAGCAGATCGATCGTGCGCACCTGCGTGCGGACCCGCGTCGCCGGCACGCCCGGGACCCGAAGGATGAGCGGGACGCGCACGGTGTAGTCGTAGACGTAGTAGCCGTGCTCCCCCTCCCCGTGGCTTCCGAGCCCTTCGCCGTGATCGCCGACGACGATGACGACGGTGTCGTTCGCGAGGTTCTCGCGGTCGAGCCACTTGAGGAGGCGGGCGAGCTGCGAGTCGACGAAGGCAATCTCGCCGTCGTACAGGGAGCTCGGTCCCCCAGCGGCGAATCGGGAGCGGAACGGCTCGGGCGGATCGTACGGAACGTGCGGGTCGTAGAGATGGACCCATCCGAAGAACGCCTTCGCCCGGTCACGCCCTTCGAGCCATTCGAGTGCGGCATCGACGACCTCGTCGGCCGGGCGCTGCACCCGTGCGAGGTCGAGACGCTGACCGGGATCGAGCTGGAACTCGTCGTCGTAGTGATCGAAACCCTGTGCGAGCCCCCAGCGTTTGTCGAGCACGAAGGCGGCGACGAAGGCGGCGGTCGCGTATCCTCGCTCCGAGAGCCGCTCGGCGAGGGTCGTCCGGCTGTCCGCGAGCGCCGCTTCGCCGTTGAGCCGCACGCCGTGTCGCGGCGGATAGAGACCCGTCATGATCGACGAGTGGGACGGAAGCGTGTATCCGCTCGGCGCGATGCAGTTCTCGAACACGATCCCCTCGCGAGCGAGCGCGTCGAGGTGGGGCGTCTCCGCCCGTTGCCATCCGTAGGCGCCGATCCGGTCCGCGCGCGTGGTGTCGAGCGTGATCAGCAGGACGTTCGCGCCCGGCAGCGCCCGACTCGGAACTGCCCGTGAGGCGTTCTCTCTCCAGAGCAGCATCCCGGCTGCGGCCAGCAGAGCCGCGCACGCCGCGATCGCAATGGCTCGGTTCTTCAGAGGGGTCCGCATCACCTCTCGGAACGCCGTGGCGGCTCCCGGCATTGCCGCTCGGCCCCCGCCGCGGACGAAAAAAAGAAGGGCCCCCGACGGGGCCCTCCTTCACACGCATGGAGCGATTCGAACGTCAGAACTGCAGCTTTACTCCCGCCCGATAGATCCGCGGCTGCACGATCCCGTAGACCCGTCCGTAGTCGCCATCGTGGAACCCGACCCGGTTGGGTGCGTCCTCGTTCAGGGCGTTGAGCACGTCGAGCGAAAGATTGAGCCCGTATGAGCCCCCGATCGAGAAAGTCTTCGAGAGGCTCAGATCGACGATCGAGGTCGGCGGCGTGAAGTCCGCGTTGTTCGGGTCGTCGGCGACCATGAACTCGTGAGATCCCGTGCCCATGAGCGGGTTCGAATTGAGATCTCCCATCCACGACTGGAAGGTCGAGAGCTGCTGAACCGGGAAGAACGCCCGGCCCGAGTCGTAGCGGTACCGCAGGCCGAGGTTCGTCTCGATCACCGGCAAGGTATAGCTGCCGGAGATCTTGACCATCCATTCGGGAGTCATCGGAAGGGGACCTTCGAGGTTGTTCTGGAAGTGGTTGAAGGTGCTTCCGAAGGGCGTGTCCATGACCATGGGACCGTCGATGTACCAGTTCTGATCGACGGTGCGGGGAGCGATGCCGTCGCTGTCGTTCCAGTTCACCGAGGCGAGGCCCTGCCAGCGGTCGGCGTGGCGCCTGGTGAACACGAGCTGGAGCCCGTGGTAGACGCGCTCGGCCTTCTGCCCGGCGAACGAGCCCATGTTGACGGCGCGGTAGCCGGTGTTCTGCAGGATGTACCGCGCATCCGCGATGTCGAACACGCCGTCACCGGTGTAGTCCTTACGCTCGATCTCCCAGACCGACGACTGGTAGCCGGTGAAGGTCGTGAAGGGTCGCTCGACCCAGTTCCAGTACTCGCCGGTCGTGGTGTCGAAGGGGCGGAGGGCGAGCAGATCGTTGGTCTCCTTCAGGATGTAACCGAGCTCGACCGACAGGTTGTTGCCGATCTGCCGGGCGACGGAGACGTGGAACTGGTCGGTGTGCGGATTGTCGGTCCCGGGCTCGACCTCGAGAGCCCATGAGGGGTCGTTGATGTTGCTGCTGAGCAGCATGTCGGGGGTTCGTCCCACGAGCAGACGCGTGGCGGGGCGGATCTCGTCGAAGTCGACCTTTCCGTTGCCGTTCAGATCGATCTCCGAGAGGGGAATCATGTAACGCCAGTGCTCCCGCAACGCAGGCTCCATGTCGGGGCCGAAGCGGCGAAGACTTTCCACGCCCATGGGGGCGTAGTAGCGACCCACGTGCGCGCGCAGGACGGTCTTCCGGTCATCGGTCATCGTCCAGGCCATCCCGAGTCGAGGCGACCACGTGTCGAAGTCGAAGATGTTGCCGGTTCCCTCGCGGGTGCGCAGGAGGACCGGGTTGTTGATGTCCTGGGGCGAGTTGGGCATCTCGTAGACGGCGCCTTCGCCGTACTTGGCGAACTGGGTGTCGAAACGCAGCCCGATGTCGAAAGTCAGCCGGTCGCTGGGCGTCCAGGTGTCGTCGATGAACGCGCCGGTGGAGCCGGCCTGCCGGACCGTCAGCCAGGGATTGCGGAACGTCTTGTTGTTGTAGAACGGGACGATCGGGTCTTCGTCCGTTCCCCAGCACCAGTCATAGGAGCAGTTCCACCAGAAGTCCTTCGCGAGGGAGTCGATCTGGTAGGGATAGGGATAGGCGAAGTTGGCATAGCCGTGGAAGTAACCCCCCTGCCAGTTTCCCTCGCTGCGGGTGTACTGCACGCCGAACTTCAGCTCGTGCTCGCCCATGAAGTCGGCGGCGTAATGAGTGTAGTCGGCCTGCAGGGTCTGGCGCTCCGACTTCTGCGCCTCGACGTACGGGAAGTCGCCGCCGAGTCCGATGCTCTGACCGCCCGTGTACTTCCACCAGTTGATGAAGCCGGGATGTCCCGTGGTGTTCGGGATGGTCGGATTCTGCTCGGTATTGAAACCGAGATACTTGAACGATCCGATGTCGCGGTCGGTGATCACCCACTGGTACTGGGCCTGGATCGTATCGTTGTCCGTCGGGCTGTTGTAGACCATGGTCGCGTCCCAGGTCTGTCCCCACGTGGTGTTCCCGCTCTCGAGGTCCTCCATGTGGTAGGAAAGCCAGGCGCGGTGATTGCCCCCGAACTCCCCGGTGACCTTGAGGTCGTAGATCGAGGACTCCCAGAGGGAGAGCGGCTCGAACAGGGGGGTGTCGGTCTCGGCGTCCGTGGTCGCGAACCCGCCGTAGAACCAGGCGCGGTCCCTGACGACCGGTCCGCCGAAGGTGATGCTCACTTCCGAGCTCGACTCGGGGATCGTCGTAAGGACGTCGTTCGGATTGGCGTAGAAGAGCTCGTCTCCGAACTCGAGCGTCGAGTTGTCGCTGGCATTGCCGACCAGCGAGTAATAGGCGACGTCGCCCGTGAACTCGTTGCTGCCGGATTTGGTCAGGACGTCGATGGCGACTCCGGAGAAGCTGCCGTACTCGGCCTTGGAGCCGAGCGAGAGGATCTTCACCTCTTCGACGGTGTTGTAGTTCACGCTGACGAGCGAGCCCCACGGTGCGCCGCGGGGATTGGTGGCGTTGACGCCGTTGACCAGGAACATGTTCTCACTGGCCGAGCTGCCGAACGCCGAGGGGCTGCGGAGCCACGACTCGTCGGAACCGACGCTGGAGATGCCCGGCGCCGTCACCGCGAGATCGTAAAAAGCGTCGCGCGCCGTCGGAAGCGACTCGAGAAGCTCCGCGGTGAAGTTGGTGTCGATGACCGAGGTCCGCGTATCGATGATCGGTGCGGCGCTGGTGACGACGATCGATTCGTCGAACGAGCCGGGCTGCATCGTCACCGTCACGTCCCGCTTCGCCCCGGAGTTCAGGGCGATCCCGGGCGCCGAATAGCCCCGGAATCCCGACAGGCTCGCATTCAGCTCGTATGTCCCCGGCGGAAGGCTGAGGAACACGAACCTCCCGTCCGAGTCGCTCACGACGATCCGCTCTCCCGTCACCAGCGACGGGCTCTTGATCGTCAGCGTGACCCCGGGTGCTCTCTCGCCGGTCGGCAGCATCACCGTGCCGGTGATCGTCCCCTGGCTGACCGACTGCGCCGAGCCGGCACTCACGAACAGAAAGGCAGCGGCGATTACGATCGCGCCGAGCTGCCTCAGATTCCTCCCTCTACTCATGCTGTCCTCCTTGTTGGCTCCAGGATGATTCGAGTGTCCCTTGCAGCGCCGTACCGGATCGATGCCGCGGAGCTCGTGCCCGGTGCGCAAGACCGCCGGGCATCGCAATCCGCTCATTCGAGGAGCGGCGCCGGTGCCTCGGCCGCTGATGGGGGCGGCGAATGGACGTGAACCGAGGAGACTGAGATCATCGACTACACCTCCGGGGAAGGTTCGTCATGCTTCAGCGCTTCATCTGCGGTTTCAGCATCAACATCATGATTCCTCGGACCGGACCGGTCAAGCGATTCGCGGAACCTCCGCGCTCCGCTGATCCCTTCCAGCGGCGTCGGTTACCGGCGTTTCAGGCGGCCGCCGGGGGGCGAAAACGGCACGTCCGAAGACGATCGGCGCGACCTCGCGCGGCGGGATCGTGGCAGAATGCGGAACGCGGATCGTAAGCCACGGAAACAGAGTGTTTACGATCATTCGTCTTTTTGGATTCACGATTCCGGATCCCGGATGCAATTCAATTGTCCGTTGGCGGACGGGAAAACCGGCCGCGCGAGGCTGTTTCCGATGAAGTGGATTTTTTCCGCGTTCGTGATGGCGATGCCGGTCCTGGCGGCCGGAGCGCTCGATGGGGATCCGCGCGATCCGTCGCGGCCGCCGCGCGCGGCGCTGTTCCGCGCGGCGGGCTTTCCGACGGTCGATGCACCGGCGATCGCTCCGCGAACGCTCGATCGGGCGCTCGCCGGACTTCCCGTCGATGCGCTGGGGTCGCTCGATGATCTCCGCTCGCGCCTCACGCTCCGCGATCACGATCTGCTGATTCTCCCGTACGGGAGCGCGTTCCCGCTCGACGCCTGGTGGGAGATCCGGACGTTCCTCGAGGGAGGCGGCTCGCTCGTCGTCCTCGGCGGTGCGCCGTTTCACCAGCCGGTGCTCCGAAGGGAGGGAGCGTGGGAGCGGGGGAGGCGGCAGCCGACCTTCGCGCACGATCTGCTCGTCGGCCCCGCCGAGCGCGTCGAGCTCGACGATTCGATGACGATCTCGCTTCCCGATCCGTCGTGGACTTTTCCGATCGACGGTGCGACGCGCGCGTGGGCGATGACCGTGCGGCTCGGAACCAGGTCCGATCTTCCGGAGGAGCACGGCTCGGAGGCGCATCGGGACGCGGTGCTGCGGCCGCTCGTGCATCTCGAGGGGTGGGTGGGAGGGGTGGGAGACCGCCCTCCCGGGGGCGGGCGGGACGCCCGCACCACACCGGGGCGGGAGGGGCGCACCGCACCGGTCGCGGCAGTGCTGCTCGAGATTGACCGCCTCCGTGGAAGGGGGGCGGGAGGAAGGTGGATCTTCGCCCCATCCGATGCGCCGCTTTCGCCGGCGACGATCCGAGCCATCGTCGAGCGCGCGCTCGAAGGGGCGTCCGAGCTCGAGGCCGGGCCGGTTTTCGCGAGCGTCGGACGGGGCGAGCCCGCGCGCATCCGCGTCGCCTCGCGCCGCCCCTTCGTCCGCGCCGGGGACGAGCCGGTGGAGCGCGCCGATCTTCTCGTACGCGACGACTCGGGCCGCGAAGTCCATCGGGCTTCGATCGATCTGAGCGGGGTCGCCTCTTCGATGCACGGCGAAGCGGAGATCGCGACCGCGGCGCTCACGCCGGGGCTCTACGAAGTCGAGGTGACCGCGCCCGCCCTCCGCCGGAGCCCGAGGACGGTCACGACCGGGTTCTGGGTCCGCGACGACGCGCTTCTCGCCTCCGGGCCCCGCGTGAGCGCTTCTCGCGACTGGCTTCGCCGCGACGGCGAGGTCTTTCCCGTCATCGGCACGACCTACATGGCCTCGGACGTCCATCGGAAGTTCCTCTTCGAGCCCGATCCTCACGTCTGGGACCGCGACTTCGAACAGATGGCGCGGCTCGGCATCAACTTCGTCCGCACCGGCCTCTGGACCGGATGGCCGCGCGTGATGCTCAACCCCGGCGCGGTCGACGAAGCCTTCCTCCGCGCTCTCGACGCGTACGTTCAGACCGCCGCGAAGCACGGCATCGTCGTCAACTTCACCTTCTTCGGCTTCCTCCCGCCGGCCTACGGCGGCACGAACCCCTACCTCGACCCTCGCTCGATCGAAGGGCAGCGGGAGCTCCTCACGATCGTCGCGAGGCGCTGGCGCGGCATAGGTTGGATTCACTGGGACCTGATCAACGAGCCCTCGTACGCTCCCCCCGACGGGCTGTGGACGAACCGCCCGATCCGCGACGAATGGGAGAAGAAGGCGTGGCGGGCGTGGGTCGCGGAGAGGCACGGCAGCGATTTCGCGCTGCTTCGCGACCGGTGGCGCGACCGGAGCTGGGATCCGCTCGAGATTCCGTGGGACCACGAGATCTGGCCCTCGGCGATCCGCGAGGACCGCCGCCCCCGCAAGGTCCGCGATTTCGTCGAGTTCACCAATGAAGTCGTCGCCTCGTGGGCCGCGGAGCTCCGCTCGATTCTGCGCGAGGCGGGCGGCGAGGCGCTCGTCACGCTCGGCCAGGACGAGGGAGGAACCTGGTTCCGCCCCTCCCAGCAGCTCCACGCCGAGGCGATCGATTACACCGCGCTGCATCCGTGGTGGCAGAACGACGATCTGCTCGCGAGCGGAATCGTCGCGAAGGTTCCCGAGAAACCGATGCTCTTCCAGGAGACCGGTCTGATGCGGCTCGAGGATGCGGACGGCTGGCCGTGGCGCTCGCAGGAGCATGCCGCGGAGCTGCTCGAGCGGAAGTACGCCTATGCGTTCGCCTCGCGCGGGGGCGGCGTGATCGAATGGGCGTGGAACATCAACCCCTACATGGCGATCGACAACGAGTCGGTCATCGGCTTCTTCCGTCCCGACGGAACGGCGAAGCCGGAGCTGGCGGTCGTCCCCGAGCTCGCGGATTTCTTCCGGACGGCGGCGCCGCGGCTCGACGACTTCGAGCCCGATCCGGTCGTCGTCGTCATTCCGCACTCGCGGCTGTTCATGAACCGGCCGGCGGCCACCGACGGATTCCGGCGGCTGGTCCGCCTGATGTCGGAGCGCTTCGGCGTGGTGCCGGCGGCGCTGTCGGAGCTGCGCCTCACTCCGGAGCGGCTCGAGGGGGCGAAGCTGGTCATCGTTCCTTCGGCTGAATTTCTCTCCGGGCGGGCGGCGGCGGCGCTCCTCGCGGCGTCGCGTTCGGGGAAGAAGGTTCTGTTCACCGGCGCGGTGAGCGGGGATCCGTACGGCGGGGTCCCGCCCGCGCTCGCGGCGCTCGGGATCGCCGGCGAAGGCCGGCCCGTCCGCCTCCACGAGCGCGTGCGCGGGGTCGCCGCATCCGGCCCTCTCTCCGAATCGCCGACTCGCCGGGCGACGTTCGATCGCAACCTGCAGGAGTCGCTTCTCCGGAGCCTCGCGCCGCCGCTCGAAGCGCTCGAGGGGAACGTGTGGCACGAGCCGCTCCCGCTCGAGCACGCGCGCGAGGATGATCCGATCGTAAACCTCCTTGCCGCCGCGCTCGACGCCGCCGGAATCGCGACGCATCCGTCGCGCTCGGGAATCTCGGCCCGGCTGCTCGACGCGCCGCGCTCGATTCTCGCCGTGCTCGTCAACGAGACGGCGGAGGACGGCGAGCGGGTGATCACCGTCGCGGGGCGGGAGCTCGCGATCGCCGTCCGCGCAGGGCGATCGCGACTTCTGCTGTTCGACCGTGCGAGCGGAAGCCTCATCGCGCAGACCGAGCCGTGAGCATGGGCGCGGGTAAAAAAGCCGGTCCCGCCCGGCCATCCGAAGAACCCGATGCAGATCGTGAAGATCCCGTTCGATCCTCCGTACTACTACATTCACGGCACGGACGTCCCGGAGTCGATGGGCCAGGCGGCCTCGCACGGCTGCATCCGGATGCGTCCGGAAGATGCGGCAGAGCTCGCGAAAACGATCATGGAGCTCACGGGTGACGGGCGGGACGAGCGGTGGTACGAGGAGGTGCTCGAGCGGCGCCAGCCGACGGAGGTGGCGCTGGCGCGGCCGGTGGAGCTGGTGGTGCTCGAATCGGTCGCGCGAGAGGGGGACGTCTCTTCTCGCCGGCATCGGGCGTACGGCGAGAGGCGTTGAGAATCGCGCGCCGGCCCGGCCGGGCCTCAGGGGGAGGCGGCCGGCCGGGCGGCCGCGACGGAATCGAGGAAAGCGCGGTCGAGCCACGCGTCCGACAGGCGCGCCTGCCAGGCCGGGTCGATCTGGTCGAGAACCAGCGCGAGGCCGAGACCGAGGTTGTAGAACTCGGAGCGCGAGCGCGACACCCGGCCGAGGTGCTTGATCTGATTGGGGAGCGCCGCGTAGCTCTCCTCCCACACTCGCGCGAAGGCGTCGGCTCCCTCGAGCTCGCTGAAACGCGGGGACGGCTCCCATGCAGCCGCCGCTTCGCGCGCGATCCGATACTCGAACCAGCGCGCGAGTCCCTCCTTCGTCGCGGCGAATCGAAGATACTCGCCATGGCCCTCGTCGGGATGGAGCGCCGCGAGCAGATCGAGCAGCGTCTCCAGCGATTCGGCGGCGACTTCGGCCTGATACGCCCGGTCCGCGGAGCTCTCGAGCGTACGGAACAATCCGTAGCCGACCACGTGCAGCGCGCGACCGATGCTCGGCTCGCGATATGGAAACGGGTGGTCGAGCTGCCACTGGCCGCTCGGATCCTTCGCGATCGAGAGCTTCGAGACGCGCTCCCCGAGACCCAGATGCTCCGCCTGAAACACGTGGAAGAGCTCGTGCAGGACGATCAGGGTCCAGCGCGCGCCGCTCTTCCCCGTCGCCTCCGCCGTCCCGATCACCACGCACTCGCGCCCGATCGCCGGAAAGGAGGCCTCGAGCCCGGGCGGAAACACTTTCGCCCTCGCGAATACCCCTCGCCCCCGGAACCGGGCGTTGACCGGCTCGAACCCTTCCGCTCCCCCCGGCGTGTTCAGCAGATACTCGCGCTCGTTCGCCAGCAGCAGCACCGGTGCCTCGTCCGCCGTGAAGTCAGGCCACACCCGCGGTCCCAGCCGTTCCGCGATGCGAAACGCTTCGTCGAGTCGCACCAGCTCCGCGGCGGGCGGTGGAGCGCCGGCGGCTCCCGATCCGATCGCAATGGCCAGTACGAAGGGCAGCGCCGAGATCCTCATCGTCCCTCCGGAGGCCCCATCATACGAAGGATTTCGTAGCCGTCAAGGGGGCTCGCGCGCTCGTCCCGGCCGGCGAGGCGGAGGCCTGGAGAAACCGCGGTGCAACCCGCCGGGGCGGCCGTGCGTAATCGACGGGCATGAGATTCGTCGGATCCGTCCTGCTCCTCCTCGCATTTCCTGCCGGGACCCATTGCGCCGGAGCTCCGCGGCCGGAGGTGGCGCCGCCGCCACTCGAGCGGGAGGTCTCGTTCACTTCGCGAGACGGGACGCGGCTCGCGGGAACTCTCTTCCTTCCCTCCTCCTCGGGACCTCATCCCGCGGCGGTCTTCATCCACGGCTCGGGCCCGAGCGACCGCCGCAACGCGGTGGGGGACGGAATCGCCCGCGGTCTCGCGAGCCGCGGCATCGCGGTGCTCTATCCCGACAAGCGGGGCTCCGGAGAGTCGGGCGGCGACTGGAAGGAGGTCGGATTCGAGCCGCTCGCCGAAGATGCCGCCGCGGGGGCGGCGCTTCTGCGCGATAAGGCCGGCATCGAAGCCGAAGCCGTCGGCGTCATCGGCTTCAGCCAGGGAGCGCACATTGCGCCGCTGGCCGCCCGCCGCGCCGGCGCCGCGTTCGCGATCGCACTTTCCGGCTCGCTCGTCTCGATGGGCGAACAGATCTTCGACGAGGTCGAGCTGATGGGCGAGCGTGCCGGGCTCGGGCCCGAGGAGATCGAGACGATCAACCACATCCACCGCCTCGCATTTCACTACGGCCGGACGGGTGAGGGGTGGGACGAGTACGCGGCCGCGAGGGCGGCGGCTTCCGAGCGCGAGTGGGCCGGAAGGGAGATCGCCGCCGGGTTCCCCTCGAGCCGCGACCACTTCGTCTGGTCGTGGGCGCCGCGAATCCTCGACTACGATCCGATCCTTCACTGGAAACGCCTCCGGATCCCCGGGCTCGTCGTCTGGGGGGAGAACGACACGCAGGTGCGGGTCGGCGAGAGCGCCGCCATCGCCGCGCGCGAGATCCCCGGGTTCGAGGTCACGATCTACCCCGGCGCCGGACACGGGCTGTTCCGCGAAGGAACGCATCTGGTGCGCGACGATCTGCTCGACGATCTCGCCGCATGGATCTGCCGCCAGCGGCGAAGCACCCTGCGTTCCGATTGACGCGCCACTCGCCGTTCCCTTTCGCGTGTCATTCGGGCCGCGGGTGGTTTCTGCGATGATGGTCGCGGAGGAACCTCGTGCCCCCCCCTGCTCCCGCCAGACGCCCCCGACCGCCGGGGAGAACCGCCGCCCGCGGCGGTGCTGCGAAAGGCGCGGGCTCGGGGCCGCCGCGGCGAGCGGTGGTGATCGGGTCCGCCCTCGTCCTGATCGCGATCGTCTGGGCGCTGTGGCCGTCCGCCGCCTCGCGAGTCACCAACCTCGACTCTCGCGGGTCGAGCCTCATCGCCTTCGGCGACTCCCTGACGGCCGGATACGGCGCGGCGGCGGGGGAGGACTATACTTCCCGCCTCTCCGCCCTGATCGGAGCGAGGATCTCGAACGCCGGAGTCAGCGGCGACACCAGCGAGTCGGCGCTCGCCCGCATCGACCGCGACGTTCTCGGGCGCGACCCGCGCATCGTCATCGTCGGCCTCGGCGGGAACGATTTCCTCCGCAACGTCCCGCTCTCCACGACCGAAGCCGGTCTCAGGGAGATCGTCCGCCGAAGCCAGGGGGCAGGCGGGATGGTCGTGCTGCTCGGATTCCGCTTCCCGAGTCTGCGCGGCGATTATGGCGAGATGTACGAGCGCGTCGCGCGGGAGGAGGGGGCGCTCCTGATCCCCGATCTGCTCGACGGGATTCTTTCCGATCCGAAGCTCAAGAGCGACGAGATCCATCCGAATGCGCAGGGATACGATCTGATGGCCGAGCGCGTGGCCGGTCCTCTGCGGGAATTGATCGAGGAGGCGGACGCCAGCCGATAGGCACGGTTCGATGGGTGAGTCGGCTCGAAAGACGATCGCGGTTCAGGGCATCGACGTGCCGCGGCTCCTGTACGGCACCGCGTGGAAGGAAGAGCGGACCGCCGAGCTCGTCGGAGCGGCGCTCGACGCCGGCTTCCGCGGGATCGACACGGCGAACCAGCGGAGGCACTACCACGAGGCGGCCGTCGGCGAGGCGATCACGGGCGCGATCGGCCGCGGCGTGGTCCGACGCGACGAGCTGTTTCTCCAGACCAAATTCACGTACGTCGAAGGGCAGGACGCCCGGCTTCCGTACGACCCCGAGGCCGATCATACGACGCAGGTCTGGCAGTCGTTCCGGAGCTCGCTGGAGCATCTCGGGGTCGAACGGATCGACGCCTTCCTGCTCCACGGCCCGAGGAGCCGGCGCGGGCTGTCGGAGGCCGATCTCGAGGTGTGGCGGACGATGGAGGATCTGCAGAGAGAAGGAGGCGCGCGGCTGATCGGCGTGAGCAACGTGACGGCCGGGCAGCTCGCGGAGCTCTGCGGGATCGCGGAGGTGCCCCCTGCGCTGGTGCAGAACCGCTGCTTCGCGCGGCTCGGATGGGACCGCGAGGTGCGCGCGGTCTGCCGGGAGAAGGGGGTCGTGTATCAGGGTTTCTCTCTGCTGACGGCGAACCTCACCGAGCTCTCGAGCCCGACGATCCTCCGTCTCGCCGCCGGTCACGGAAAGACCGCCGCGCAGATCGCCTTCCGTTTCGCGATCCAGCTCGGAATGATCTGCCTCACCGGCACCACCGACCCGCGGCACATGCGCGACGACCTCGACGTGTTCGACTTCGAGCTCTCGGAAGGGGAGATCGCGGCGATCGAGGGGTCTGGGCTCGCCGGAACGGCGCGTCCATCGGCCTCCGGGACGAGGTGATCCTGCCGCTCCGGCGGGGAGAGAATCAGGTGTGGCTCGCGGTCAGCGAGGACTTCGGCGGGTGGGGGGTGATCGCTGAGCTGAGGGAGCGGGAGGGGTGGAGATCGTGTCGCCGGCGACGGCCGGGGAGAGGTGAGGCGGCCGGGCGCCTTTCCCTTATTGCCACTTGCATGAAACGAACGAACGTTCTATTTTAACCGAACGATCGTTCTATTCTTGCAGGAGGCCGCATGTCCGCCCTCGATTTCACGTTCGAGATCAATCCGAAATTCACCTACCTGAGCCGGGTTCACTTCGACGAGCTCGACCCGCTCCAGATGCTTCACAACTCCCGTTTCGCGGCGCACGTGGAGCGGGCGATCGTCGACTGGTACGAGACGATGGGGCGACGGTGGGAGCGGCGGCTCAGCGACAACCCCGACCAGTTTCACGTGGTGCGCGATCTCCACATCGAGTTTCTCGCTCCGGTCGACGCGCCCGGTCCGCTGCGCATCGACGTCTGGGTCGAGCGGCTCGGCAATTCGAGCTGCGTCTATGGATTCCGCTGCACGAGCGAGGACGGAGAGATCACCTACGCGCGGGGGGATCGAACGATCATCAAGCTCGATCCCGAGAGCCGCCGGCCGGTTCCCTGGACCGAGGCGTTCCGGAGCGCGCATCGCGAGCTGACGAAGGACCTGCCGGCGGCGCCATGACCAGATCGGCGACCAGATCGGCGACGAAGCCGCACGTCGGGGAGGAGGCGCAGGCGCCGAAGGGGGAGAGAACGCGCCGAGCGATTCTCGAGGCGGCGGTCGATCTGGCGTCGGCCGAGGGGCTGGAGGGAGTGACGATCGGCCGGCTCGCGGCCGAGCTCGAGATGAGCAAGAGCGGGCTGTTCGCGCATTTCGGGTCGAAGGAAGAGCTGCAGCTCTCGTGCGTCGACGCGGCGCGTCAGATCTTCTTCGAGCAGGTCATCCGGCCGGCGCTGAGAGGACGTCGCGGCATCGCGCGCCTTCGCGCCCTCTGCGACGAGTGGATCTCCTATGCGGAGCGGAAGGTGTTTCGAGGCGGCTGCTTTTTCGATGCCGCCGCCGCGGAGTTCGACAGCCGGCCCGGTCCCGTGCGCGACCGGATCGCCGACAACTGGCGCGACTGGATGTCGATGCTCGAGACGGCCGTCCGCCAGGCGCAGGCCGCGGGGGAGCTCGACCCGTCGGTCGATCCGCGCCAGATCGCCTACGAGCTCAACGCCCTCGCCACCGCCGCCAACAAGAACGCCCAGCTCCTCGGCGAGCACGACGCCTGGCGCCGCGCGCTCGTCGCGACCCACCGCCTCCTCGACTCGCTCGCCGTCGCGCCCCCCTCCGGTGGCTGAGTGGAAGCCCGGTCGGTGTGGTGCGGGCGTCCCGCCCGCCCCCGGCGTCGTCGGCTCCCTTTTTGGATTTTGCATTCTGCATTCTGCATTTGGCGCGCAGCGCCGCCCCCCGGTGTGGTGCGGGCGTCTCGCCCGCACCACACCGCGCGCGCCCCCGCTGCTACGATAGGTGGGTCGACGATGTCCGAGCTCCGCGGCCCCGCGCCACCGCAGCCCGATCCCCTCCTCGAGGTCGTCTCCCGGCAGTGGGGATTCTCCGAGCTCAAGCCGCTGCAGCGGGAGGCGATGGAAGCGGTGCTGGCCGGCCGCGACTCGCTGCTGGTCGTGCCGACCGGCGGCGGAAAGTCGCTCTGCTACCAGGCGCCTGCGCTGCTGACGGACCGGCCGACGGTCGTGGTCTCGCCGCTGATCTCCCTGATGAAGGATCAGGTCGACGCGCTTCGCGAGAACGGCATCGCCGCGGCGCAGCTCAACAGCTCCCAGAGCTCCCTCGAGCGCCGCGCCATCGAGCGCGACCTCGAAGAGGGCTCGATCCGCCTGCTGTTCGTCTCTCCGGAGCGGATGGCGGTCCCCTCGTTCCGCGAGCTGCTGCGGCGCGCCGGCGTCGGCGCGTTCGCGATCGACGAGGCGCACTGCATCAGCCACTGGGGACACGACTTCCGCCCCGAGTACCGGCAGCTCCGCGAGCTGCGCGAGCTCTTCCCCGACGCCTCGGTCCACGCCTACACCGCGACGGCGACCGGAAAGGTTCGCGGCGACATCGTCGCCCAGCTCGCCCTTCGCGACCCGCTCGTTCTGGTCGGCGAGATGGATCGGCCGAACCTCGTCTACCGCATCCTGCCGCGGCGCGACGAGCTGATCCAGGTCGAAGAAGTCCTCGAGCGGCACCGCGACGAGGCGGGCATCGTCTACTGCATCCGGCGACGCGACGTCGACGAGCTGACGGCGGAGCTGGTGCGGAGCGGGCATCGCGCCGTCGCCTATCACGCCGGCCTGACTCAGGACGAGCGCCGCGCCGCGCAGGACGCGTTCACGGCGGAGGCGTGCGAGGTCGTCGTGGCGACGGTCGCTTTCGGGATGGGGATCGACCGATCGAACGTCCGGTTCGTGATCCACACCGGGATGCCGAAGTCGATCGAGCACTACCAGCAGGAGACCGGGCGGGCCGGGCGGGACGGGCTCGAGGCCGAGTGCGTCCTCCTCTACTCGGGGGGCGACACGGCGACGTGGCGGAGCATCCTGCAGGCGGGGGCCGCCCCCGGCACCCCGCGCGATCACGTCGACGCCGCGCTCCGGCTCGTCGAGCGGATGGACCGCTTCTGTTCGGCCAGCGTCTGCCGCCACCGCGCGCTGGTCGAGCACTTCGGCGGAACGTACGATGCCGCCTCGTGTCGGGCCTGCGACGTCTGCCTCGACGATCTCGAAGAGCTTCCTGACGCGCTGACGATCGCGCAGAAGATCCTCTCGTGCGTCGTACGCACGGGGCAGACCTTCGGGACGGGGCACGTGATCTCGGTGCTTCGAGGCGAAGCGGTGGAGAAGGTGCGCGCCCGGGGCCACGACCGGCTCTCGACGTTCGGCCTTCTGCGCGACTCGCCGCGGGAGGAGATCCGCGACTGGATCGCGCAGCTCCTCGCGCAGCGGGTGCTCGCGCTGGAGGGAGACCGCTACCCGATCCTGCGGCTCACGGAGAGCTCACGGCCGGTGCTGCGCGGGGAGACCCCGGTGCGCCTTCTCCGTCCGCGCGCCGTTCCCGCGCGACGGAAGCGCGGCGGAGGCGACGACTGGGCCGGAGTCGACCGCGCACTGTTCGAGACGCTCCGCGAATGGAGACGCGAGCAGGCTTCGAGGCGCGGCGTCCCTCCGTTCGTCATCTTCGGCGACCGGACCCTCCGGGGTCTCGCGGCCGCCCGCCCGTCGACGCGCGAGCGGCTCCGCGCGGTCTCCGGCGTGGGAGACGCCAAGCTCGCGGAGTACGGCGAAGCCGTGCTGGCGATCGTTCGCGCGCACTGCGCCACGACCGGCGCCTCTCTCGATGCCCCTTCCACGGAAGAGGCGGGACGCCCCTCCCGGCGCCGCCGGCGCCCCGGCCGGAGCCGCAACAGCGCCAGGGAGCGGGCGATCGAGCTTCTGCGCACCGGCGCTCCCGTCGACGCGGTCGCCGAGCAGACCGGGCGCGCCCGCTCGACCGTCTCCGGATACCTCTGCGAGCTCGTCGAGAAGGGCTCGATCAACTCGGTCGACCCGTGGGTCTCCTCGGAGCGATACCGCGCGATCGCAGCGGCATCCGCCGATCTCCACTCCCCGCGCCTCGCCGCCGTCCGCGAGCGCCTCGGCGAGTCGTTCGCCTACGACGAGATCCGCCTCGTCCTCACCCACCTGCAGGCGAACGCCCCCGCTTCCCCACCCGAGGAGTGACGGTGTGGTGCGGGCGTCCCGCCCGCCCCGGGTGGGTGGGCCGGAATGCGCCGCTGCGGGCTCGCCCCCGGGCGTGACGGCGATCACGTCGGCCGACGCGAGGCCCCCGCGGCCGGAATAATCGAGCCCCCTTTTCCTCTTGGCGGTTTCATCGGGATGGGAATCGGTCCCCATCTCCACGGACAATCCATGAAAAGACGACTCGTCGCATTCGCTGCGCCCGCCCTCGCCCTCTCTCTGGTCGTGACCCCTGGTCTGGAAGCGGCCCCCCCGTCGCGGTGCGGCCCGGTGTCGGAGCCGCTCGTGGCGGCGCTGGTGAAGCAGGCGCCGGGGCTCCATACCGAAGTGCTGCGGATGGCGCTCGAGGCGAGCGGATGCGCGTCCGGGCGCGGTCTCGTGAGGCGTCCCGAGCTGCTGACCGTGATCGATTACTCGCGTCCTTCCACCGAGCCGCGGATGTTCGTGTTCGATCTCCGCGCGAAGAAGATCCTGTTCCGCGAGCACGTGGCTCACGGAGTCGGAAGCGGCGGAAACGTCCCGAACCAGTTCTCGAATACCCCGTCGAGCCGGCAGACCAGCCTCGGGCTGTTCGTCACGCAGGAGAGCTACGTCGGCGCGAACGGTTATTCTCTGCGGCTCCGGGGGCTCGAAAAAGGGGTCAACGACCGCGCGCGCGAGCGCGCCATCGTGATGCACGGCGCGCCTTACGTGAATCCCGCCGCCGCGAGGGCGCAGGGGCGGCTCGGCCGGAGCTGGGGATGCCCCGCCGTACGATCCGCCGTCGCGCGGAAGATGATCGACACCATCAAGGGTGGCTCGCCCATCTTCGCGTACTATCCCGAACGGAGCTGGCTCGCGAGCTCGGGATTCCTCAGCGTCGACACTGCGACATTCGGAAGCTGAGCCGGCGGTAACCCGCCGATCCCTCTCGGTCCGGAAGCGGACCATCCCGGCCCGCCTCCCTTCACGGCGCCCGCGATTCGAGCAGGGTGAGCTCCCAGAGGTCTTCCGCGCTTCGGGCGAGCAGCGGCGCGAGCGCGAGGCGGCCGGTGGGGCCGATGCTCTTCGCGAGCCAGCGCAGCTCTTCGAGCTTCGCCCGGATCGACGGGTCCGGCGGGACGGGATGTCCGGACTCGCGCATCATCAGGATCCCCTTCGCCCGGAGGGAGAGCTCGGCCCGCACCCGGAGATAGCAGACCATGTCGGCGAGCACCTCCCCGCGGAGCCGGTCGCGAAGCGATTTCAGATAGAGACCGACCGCCGACTCGGAGAGATTTCCGGACTGGAGGAGCCGGAGCATTTCGGCGTCGACGTCGAACCCGAACGAGAGCCACGACTCCAGCGATCGCTCGCTCCGGATGAACACGAGGACCATCAGCGGAGGAAGGAGGACGAGAACGAGCGCGGTCGTCACGATCGGAGCGGTGAGGTATTGGTTGAACAGGGCGTGCACGAGGACCGCGAGCGCGAGACCGGGAACGAAGAGATCGCGGCGACGGGAGCCGAACCGGGTGGCGAAGGCCGTCGCCATGATCGCGAAGATCGCGGTCACGCCTCCGTGCATGACGGCGGTGCCGAATCCGCGCACGAGCCAGAGCATGACCGGCGAGTGGGGGAGCTCGACGAGGTAGTAAACGTTCTCGACGAGCGCGAAGCCGGTGCCGACGGCGAATCCGCAGATCGCCGCGTCGACGAGGAAGGCGATGCGCCTCGACCCGAGCAGCCACACGATCGGGATGGCCTTCAGGATCTCCTCGACGAGAGCCGCCCCGAACGCGACGACCAGCGGGTGCGCCCCCTGTTCGTCCGAGAAGAGGACTCCGTTCAGGACCCACGCTGCGCCCGCGAGCACTCCGCCGAGAGCGATCACGCCGACGATCCTGCGGAGGGGCACTAGCTTGTAGCTGTCGAGGTAGATCAGCGCAGTGAGAAACAGGCACACCGGCAGCACGGCCGCGGCCAGCTTCGGGATCAGATCGGGTGCGGGCGCCATCGACTTCGGGTCACGAGCAGGGTCGGGTGCAGTCCTGCGGTCTCATTCGATCTGGAAGATCCGATCGAAGCCCGAGAAGTGGAAGACGTCGCGAACGTGGGGGTTGACGTTCACGAGACGGAGCGCGTGACCGCTCTCGCTCAGTTTCTTCTGCGTTGCCAGGAGGATGCCGAGACCGGCGCTGGAGATGTAGTCGAGCTCGGCGAAGTCGAGCGTGCGCGTCTCGCTGATTTCGACGAAGAAGGCCCTGGCCTTTTCGACCTGCGAGGCGTCGAAGCGCCCTGAAAGGACGATCGTGTCGTTCGGTTCCGTCCTGATGTCGAGCATGCTCAGCCCAGAGTCTTGATCAGGGTGATGGTGCCTTCGCGCTCGCGCCAGTCGCATTCGATCCGGTCGACGAAACTGCGGACCAGGTGGACGCCGAGACCGCCCGGGCGGCGGTGGGCGAGGGGAAGGAAGAGATCGGGCGGAGGCTCGGAGGCGAGATCGAACGGGTCGGTGTCGGGATCGGTGAGCGTGAGGACGATCTCGCCGGAGTCGCGTCGAAGCGTGATCCTGAGATCGCCCGAGCCGCCGGGATTGTGCTGCACGGCGTTCGTGAAGAGCTCCTCCAGCACGACGGCGAGCTCGAGCCCGGTCTTCTCATCGAGACGTTCATCGGCCACGAACCTCTCGACCGTCGCGAAGAGATCGTCCAATGCGGCGATCTCCCGTTCGAGTCGAACCGATACCTCCATCCATTCACCGTCCGCCCCGTCGCCCGGGAATCCCGCTCCACGCTCGCGAACGCTTCGCCTCCATCGCCGGTGCGAGCGGGGAAGCGGCACCCTCTCGGTCGGATCCGCGGATTCTATGGCCGCGGCGGAGGCGGGTCAAATGTGGCGCCGTAGCGGATGCACATCGCCGTGATGTCGTCCGACTGAGGCTCTGCTCCCGCGAATCCCTCGACCGCCGCGACCATCTCGGCGACGATCCGATCCGGATGCTCTCCGCGATTCCGCTCGAGGACTTCCCGCAGCCGCTCGACCGAGAACAGCTCCTCGTCCGCGTTCCTCGCCTCGGAGAGTCCGTCGGTGTAGAGGCAGATCGTGTCGCCGGGGTCGAGCAGGATCGAGTCGAGCGCGTAACCGAAGTCCTTCACCACGCCGAGGACGACTCCCGGGCGGGAAGGGATCGTCTCGACGCGGCCGGAAGCGCGCAGCAGGAGCGGAGGATTGTGGCCGGCATTGCTGTACTCGAGCATCCCCGTGTCCAGTGCGAGCGATCCGTAGAATGCGCTGGCGAACATGGTCGGGTCGATGTCGCGGCTGAGCTGCCGGTTGACGGCCGCCGTGATCGCCTCGGGCGTCGACTCGACACGGGAGAGCGCGCGAAAGAGCGTCTTCACGACGGCCATCATGAGCGCCGCCGGGATCCCTTTGCCCGAGACGTCGCCGATGCAGAACTGGAGACGACGGTCGGCGGTGATCAGGAAGTCGTAGAAGTCGCCGCCGATCATCCGGGCCGGCCGGATGCACCCGCCGATCTGAAACGGCAGACTCTCGGAGGCGATGCGGCTGAACGGGGGAAGCATCCGCATCTGGATCTCGCTCGCGGTCTCGAGTGACTGCGCGAGGCGCTCGGCCTCCACCAGGCGCTCGGTCATTCGCCCGCGCTCGAGCGCGACCGCGACGTGCGACGCCATCGCCTGCATCAGCGACTCGTCCTCGGCGTCGAATCGCGCCGCCGTCTTCTTGTTGAGGCTCTGCAGCACACCGAGCAGGGCCCCGCTTTCGTCGATGATCGGCGCCGCGAGCATCGATCGCGTGCGGTAGCCCGTCGCTCGATCGAACCGGGGGCTGAATCGAGGATCGAGGTACGCATCCTCGACGTTCACGATCTCCCCCGTTTTCGCGACGCTACCGGCGATCCCGTGCCCCTCGGCGAGCTCGATCGTCGTCCGCGAGATCCCCTCGCCGATCCGGATCGTCAGCCGTCCCGTCGCGCCATCGACCAGAAAGACGCTCGTCCGATCCGCATCGACCACGACCGAGGCCTTCTCGACGATCACCCGCAGGAGCGCGTCGAGATCGACGCGGGAGCTCAGATCCCTCGACAGCTCGAGCAGCCCCTGGATCGCTCGCTCCTGACGCTTCTCTTCCATCTTACTGTTCCGGCGTCCTGTTCCGGCGTTACCATAATTGGGCTATCTCGAGAGACTGCCGGCTCCAGAGGTTAGCAGGACCGAGAGGACGGATGGGATTCTCGACGGGTAGTCCCGGTCCCATCGATTCCGCCGGTCCCGGCGCCGCTTTCGCCCGGCGCGCCGTTCGAAATCGGACGGACCGATCCCAGTCGTGTTCGGGACGGGAGGCTCCCGGCGGCGGCCCGCCCGACATAACCCGCTCCGTGCGTTGACCTTCAGCCCCTCCGTCTCCGTGGCAGTTCCTTTGCCCGGCTAGTGTCGTTACACGACACTCACTGGCCGATGAGCTTACGATCCGACCTCCGCTCCGCCTTCCGCAGCCTCTCGGCTACGCGCGGCACGACGCTGCTCGCCGTCGCCACCCTCGCCGTCGGTCTCGGCGCCAGCACGGCGATGTTCAGCGCGATCCAGGGGATCCTGCTCCGCCCTCTTCCCTACGCCGAGCCCGGCGGGATCGTCCGGGTCACGCCGCGCACCGCGCCCGGCGCCGACCAGATCTCGTGGCCGAACTTCGAGGATCTCCGGTCGTGGACGACGAGCCTCGAGAAGGTCGCGGGGTTCAGCACGAGCGGAATGTTCGTCTACGGCGGAGAGGAACCGGAGCAGGTGCGCGGCGTCGATGCGACCCACGATCTGTTCGCGGTCCTCGGGGTGCAGCCGCTGCTCGGCCGCCCTTTCACGGCCGAAGAGGATCGCGCCGGCGGTCCGGCCGTCATGCTGATCAGTTGGGAATGGTGGCAAAGGCGATTCGGCGGCGACGAGTCGGTCATCGGGCGGACGGTCCCGGTCACGGTCGACGGATCGAGGACACGCACGATCATCGGGGTCATGCCGCGGGGATTCCAGTTTCCGATCGGCCCGGAGCCGGTCGACTTCTACGATCCGCTCGAGCCGTGGATCAGCGAGGACGATCGAACGGGGCGCGACAGCGTCTGGATGGACGTGGTGGCGCGTCTGGCGCCGGGACGATCGGCGAGCGAGGCGGACGCGGAGCTGGCGGCGATCTCGACGCGGCTCGAGCAGCTCGATCTCGCGGCCAACCGCGACCTGCGGCTGAGGGCGATCCCGCTCCGGGACGAGATCCTGGGCGGGACCGACCGCGCCCTCTGGGTGCTTTTCGCTGCGGTGGTGGTCGTTCTGCTGATCGGCTGCGTGAACGTGGCGAATCTGCTGCTGGGCCGGGCCGCGACCCGCGTGCGCGAGATGGCGGTCCGCTCGGCCCTCGGCGCGAGCCGCGCGCGGATCGTCCGCCAGCTCCTTCTCGAGAGTGGCATGATCGGCCTGGCTGCCGGCCTCGCCGGCCTCGCCATCGCTTCGGCGGGGATCCGGCTGCTGCTCGCGATCGCTCCCGCCGACATTCCGCGGCTCGACGGCGTCGCGATCGACTGGAGAGTGTTCCTGTTCGGGATCGGGATGGCGGCGCTCACCGGGATCGCATTCGGCCTCGTTCCGGCGCTGACGGCGGCTTCGGGGAATCCGGGCCGGAGCCTGAGCGAGGGATCGCGCGGGACGACCGAGGGGCGGGGGAGGGGTCGGTTGCGCGAAGGGCTCGTCGTCGCGGAGATCGCTCTGGCGCTGCTGCTCCTCCCCGCGGCCGGCGTGCTGCTCCGCAGCTTCTGGAACCTGGGGCGCGTCGACGTCGGATTCGAGCCACGCAACGTGATGATGCTCGATCTGTCGCTCCGCTCCTCGAAGCACGAGAGCGACGAGCAGGTTCTCGAGGCGGCGCAGCAGCTTCGCAGCGCACTCGGGTCCCTTCCCGGCGTCGAGTCGGTCGCGAGCGCGCGCATGCTTCCGTTCTTCCAGAGCAACTGGGTGGTCGACGTGACGATCGAAGGAAAGCCGGAGCCGGAGCCGGGGCGAGGTCCCGTGCCGGCGTACGTCATCGTCTCTCCCGGCTATTTCTCGACGATGCGGATCCCGCTGCTGCGCGGGCGCGCGCTGAGCGAGCGCGACGCCGCCGGAGCTCCCCTCGCCGCGGTCGTGAGCGAGAGCTTCGCCCGGACCTGGTTCACGCCGGGAGAGGATCCGGTCGGGAGGCGCCTCCGTCTCGAGGCCGGCCTCGCCGAGATCGTCGGCGTCGTCGCGGACGTTCGGGAGGCGGACGTGATGCGGGAGCCGATGCCGGCTCTCTACGTCCCGCTCGCGCAGGCGGTCAACCGGCGCGTCCGGATGCTGGTGCGCACTTCCCCGGGCAGCGGGCTGACCGAAGCGGCGCTCCGCGGGGTCGTGCGCGAGCTCGATCCGCTGCAGCCGATCATCGAGATCCGTCCGCTGGACGAGATGCGGAGCGAGGCGTTCGCCGCGAGGCGTCTCGCCCTCGCTCTGCTGCTCTCGCTCGCGACTCTCGCTTTCCTCCTCGCCGCCGTCGGCATCTACGGCGTGATGTCGAACAGCGTCACCCGCCGCCGCGCGGAGATCGGGGTCCGCATGGCCTTCGGCGCCCGGCCGAGCGACATCCTCCGGCTCGTGCTGCGCCGAGTCTTCGTGATGGCGGCGCTCGGCGGCGCGATCGGCCTGCTCGGAGCCGCCGCCGGAACCCGTCTGATCGGGCGCTTCCTCTACGGCGTCACCGCCGCCGACCCCCTCACCTTCGCGGCGATCCTGGTCCTGCTGAGCCTCGTCGCGCTCGCCGCCGCCTGGGTTCCGGCGCGGCGCGCCGCGCGGGTCGATCCGATCCGGGCGATCCGGTACGAGTGAGATGGGACGGGGAGAGTCGCCGGGACTCACGATTGTGGCCCGTCGGTCCGGTCCGTCCCCGGACGAAAAAGCCCCGGCCTTGCGGCCGGGGCTGTGCTCCTCAGGGCTGATGAAGAATCAGAACCTGAGGCCGAGCGAGAAGCGATACTCGTGACGTGGGAGTGAACTGGTGACTGGTGAGTAACTTAGACCTCCGGAAGCGGTTTGACCACCCCCCGCCGATTCAAAAAGTCGAACCGGGACCGATGAAAAGACGAACGGCCGGGGGGCGCGTCGGCCAGCCGACCGGAAAAAGGGCACGGCGGACGCGCCGCCGTTCCCCGGATGATTCCCTACCTCGGTGATGTGGATCAATACATCCCGCCCATGCCGCCCGGCATGCCGCCGCCGGCCGCGCCGCCCTTGTCCTCTTCCTTGATCTCGGAGACGAGCGCCTCGGTCGTGAGCATCAGCCCGGCGATCGAGGAGGCATTGAGAAGCGCCTGCTTGGTGACCTTGGCGGGATCGATGATCCCCTCGGCCAGCATGTCGACGATCTTCTCGGTCTGGGCGTTGAGGCCCCAGTTGCCGCCCTTCTCCTTGAGCTCCTTGACGACGACGGAGCCTTCGAGTCCGGCGTTGATGGCGATCTGGCGCGCCGGCTCTTCGAGGGCGCGCTTGACGATCTGGACTCCGATGGCGATGTCGCCCTCGGCTTTGACCTTGTCGACCGCGTCGATCGCCCGGAGCAGGGCGACTCCGCCCCCGGGCACG
>DATKCD010000131.1:0-25160 GCA_035544735.1 Thermoanaerobaculia bacterium | reverse complement strand
CAGTAGCACCTGGCTTGGTCTCGACGCCGTGAGCTTCGTTGCGGCTCCTCAGCATAGTCCCGCTATGCCTGCGTCGCCGCGCCTCGCTCACGCCGCCGATACCGGCGCCATCTGCTACTGATTCTGTCGTTACAGTCCACTGAGCGGATCGGGCGTCGGAATCGCTCGGATGGAGCGGCGGATCCCGGCAATCGAAAGGAGCGCGAAGATGAGGCTCGTTCTCGCAGTCGTCCTCGGCGGAGTCATCGCTTTCGCCTGGCAGGCATTCTCGTGGATGGTTCTGCCGTGGCACGGCGCCTTCATGAAGCCGTTCGAGAACGAAGCCGCGCTGACCTCGTTCCTCGAGGCGAGTGCGCCGGAGGGAGGACTCTACGTCCACCCGATGGACGAGAATGCCCCGCCGGGGACTCCGTTCGTCTATGCCGTGATCGTCCCCGAGGGATCGACCGTGACCGGGTCGAAGCTGTTCACCGCGCTCCTCACGCAGATCCTCGGTGCGGCTTTGATCGCATTCATCGTCGCGGCGGTGCCGTTCGGGTTCTGGTATCGCGTCATGCTGGTCGTCGCGATCGGCCTGGCCGCAGGGGTCCTCGGAAGGATGGGCGACGCGATCTGGTGGCACTTCCCGCTCGGATACGTGCTGGTCGAGGTCGCCGACCTGGTGATCGCCTGGTTCCTCGCCGGGCTCGCGATCGCGAAGTGGGTCCCGGCGTGGGGCCGGACGGGATCGTGACGGCAGGGCAGGAGACGTAGGACGAAGAGGAGAGATGGGCGCTCCTCGTTCCCTTCTGTCCTACTGCCGGGAGAGATCGACCAGAAACGCCCAGGCGAGCGCGGTCTCGTGGTGCCGTCTGAAGCGTCCGGTCATCCCGCCGTGGCCCGCTTCCATCTGGGTGTGGAGCAGAATCCGTGCATCGCCGCGGCTCATTCTCCGAAGCTTCGCGACCCACTTCGCCGGCTCCCAGTACTGCACCTGCGAGTCGTGGAGTCCCGTCGTGACGAGCAGGTTCGGATAGGACGCCTTGGTGGTCTGGTCGTAGGGCGAGTACGAGAGCATGTAATCGTGATACTCCTTTTCGTTCGGGTTGCCCCACTCATCGTACTCGCTGGTGGTGAGCGGGATGGACTCGTCGAGCATCGTGGTGACGATGTCGACGAAGGGGACGCGGGCGACGATGCCCTTCCAGAGATCGGGGCGCATGGTCATGACGGCGCCGACCAGCAGTCCGCCGGCGCTTCCCCCCGATGCGAAGACTCGGTCGCGATCGGCGTAGCCCTGCTCGACGAGGAGCTCGGCGGCTTCGATGAAGTCGGTGAAGGTGTTCTTCTTGCGGAGGAGCTTTCCCTCGTCGTACCAGGCGCGACCGAGCTCCTGTCCCCCTCGAACGTGAGCGATCGCGTAGACGAAGCCGCGGTCGAGCAGCGAGATCACGGGGGAGTTGAAGGCCGGCTCGACGCTGTAACCGTAGGAGCCGTACCCGTACAGGAGGAGGGGAGCGGTGCCGTTCTTCTCGGCGCCCTTTCGCGATACGAGTGAGATCGGCACGCTCCGCCCGTCGCGGGTCGGCGCCCAGATCCGCTCGGTCACGTAGTCGGCCGGATCGTATCCGCCGCCGACACGCTCCCGCTTCCGCAGGACGCGCTCGCGCGTCGCCATGTCGTAGTCCCAGGTCGACGCGGGCGTGGTGAGCGAGCTGTAGACGAGGCGGACGACGGCCGTGTCGGGCTCGGGATTCTCGTCGATCCTCACGACGTACACCGGCTCGTCGAACGCGACGAAGTGCTCCCCCGCACCGCTCCACGGCACGACGTGAATCCGGGTCAGGGCGTTCGTCCTCTCGGCGAGCACCAGATGGTCGCGGAACAGCTCGAATCGGTCGATGAAGACCTCGTCGCTGTGCGCGACCACCTCGACCCAGTTCTCGTATCCCGGTGCATGTTCGGGCGACCTCACGATGCGGAAGTTTCGTCCGCCGTCGTTGGTGCGGATGTAGAAGAACCCGTCGATGTGGTCGGCGGAGTACTCGCGTCCGCGTTTCCGCGGCTCCAGCACCCGCGGCTCGCTCCGCGGCGATGAGGCGTCGAGCCAGCGGACCTCGTCTTCCATCGTCTGGCTCGAGGCGATCATCACGTATCGCTTCGATTTCGACCGGTAGACGTGGACGTTGAACTCCTCGTCGGTCTCCTCGAAGACGAGCGCGTCGGTCGCCGGATCGGTCCCGATCTCGTGGCGCCAGATCTGGAACCAGCGGAGGGTCTCCGGATCCTGGCGCGTGTAGAAGATCGTCCGTCCGTCCGCCGCCCATGCGGTGTTCGGCGTGACGTCCTCGATCACCTCCGGCAGCATCCGCTCGCTGCGGAGGTCCTTGAAGTGGAGATCGTACTTGCGCCGGCCGACCGTATCGAGCGCCCATGCGACGATCTCACCCGAATCCGACGGCTGCATGCCGGCGACCGAGTAGAAGTTGTGGCCCTTCGCCATCGCGTTCACGTCGAGGACGATCTGCTCGGGCGATTCGAGCGTCTTCCGCCGCGTGTAGATCGGGTACTCCTTGCCCGGCTCCCACCTCCGGACCCAGTACCAGCCGTTCTCGAACACTGGAACCGACTCGTCGGCCTGCGGGATCCTCGCGACGATCTCGTCGAAGATCGCCTCCCGCGTCGACGCCGTGTGTCGCATCATCCCTTCCGTGTACGCGTTCTCGGCCTCGAGATAGGCGATCACTTCGGAGTTCTCCCGCTCGCGGAGCCAGTAGTAGTCGTCCACGCGCGTCCGGCCGTGCGCCTCGAGCTCGTGAGGGATCCGGCGTGCGAGGGGCGGTTCCGGTGCCGGGGCGGCGAGGTCGACGGGACGTGGCGGGGCGGAGGCTCCACCCCCGGAAGGGGAAACGGTGCGGCAGGCTGCGATCAGCACGAGCGCTGCCGCCGCCGCAATCCAGGAACCGTGACTCATGCGCGCATGACCTCCGAGCCCGGCCTTCTTCGGGCCGGCGCATCGTAACAGAACGTCCGGATCGGCGACGGATTTTCCCCCGGTCACCGAACGAGATAGAAGTGCAGCGTATGCGCCGCCAGGACGCCGGCGAGAGCGGCGCCGACGGCCAGGTCCACGGCTCCGAGCCATCGCAGAGGGAGCCCGGCGAGGCGGAGCGCATGGAGCAGCACCAGCAGAGCCAGGCTCACGAACAGGATGGGACCGATGGGGTTCCACGCGGCGGCGCGTGCGAGATCTCCTCCGGCGACGGTGATGAAGCTCCGTGTCAGGCCGCATCCGGGACACGTCCGGCCGAGCAGGAGCTGACTCCAGCAGAGAGAGCGGTCGGGAAGAACGTCGATGCCGCGTGCGCGAGCGGCGGCGAGGCCGAGAGCGGCGAGCAGGAGGGCTCCGCCGGCGAGAACGACGACCAGGTCGGCGATGCGGCGGGAGCTCATCGGTTGAGCTGCCTGAGCGCCGCCCGCAGCAGCGCGGAGAGCTCCGGCTCCCCTTCGACCTGCTGTCGCGCGGTCCGCACGGCGGCCTCGGCGGAAGGCTGTTTGTAGCCGAGGTTCATCAGGGCGGAGACCACGTCGTCGTCCAGGGTGGCGGGAGGGGGGGTGGGGGTGGCGGCGCGCCCTCCCGAATCGACCGGAGCGAGCAGCTTGTCGCGGAGCTCGAGGCAGAGTCGCTCGGAGGTCTTCCGCCCCACTCCCGGGATGGCGGAAAGGCGGCGGCTGTCGCCGCGGACGATGGCGTCGGCCAACTCGCCCACCTCGATGCCGGAGAGGATCACCTGGGCCAGGCGCGGACCGATGCCGCTGATCGAGATGAGCTTCTCGAAGGCATCCTTCTCGGCGGACGTCGAGAAGCCGTACAGAGCGATGGCGTCGTCCCGCACGTGGGTGTGGATCTCGAGCGAAGCGGCGCTCTTTCCCTCGAGCCGGTAGTACGTCGAGAGGGGGATGTGGACCTCGTAGCCGACTCCGCCGGTCATGATGACGGCGCGTCCCGGCTCGAGCCTGAGGAGCTTTCCTTCCAGATATCCGATCATGAGCGGCGGTTCCGGCGCGGGGTCACGCTCGGCGCCAGCGGGTCCCGGCGGGCGTGTCCTCGAGGACGATACCGCGGGCGAGGAGCTCGTCGCGAATCCGGTCGGACTCGGCGAAATCGCGCGCCTTCCGCGCCGCATTCCTCGCGTCGATCATCCGCTCGAGCTCGTCGTCGAGCGATGACTGCTCTCCGGACCGGAGGTCGAGAACGGGGTCGATCCCGGCCACGGCGGCCGCGAGCGCGGCGGCGTCGCCCGCGCCGACTCTTCCGGCATCGGCGGCGACATTCGCATCGCGGATCATCGTGAACAGCGCTCCGAGTGCGCCGGCGGTATTGAGGTCGTCGTCCATCGCCGCCTCGAACTCGCGGCGGAAGCGCGC
This sequence comes from Thermoanaerobaculia bacterium, assembly GCA_035544735.1. Classification (GTDB taxonomy): domain Bacteria; phylum Acidobacteriota; class Thermoanaerobaculia; order Gp7-AA8; family Gp7-AA8; genus DATKCD01. The sequence continues at coordinate 20,753 of DATKCD010000131.1, read as the reverse complement.
CGCGAGTCCGGCGCCCTCTCCGGTCGCCTTTCCGCCGGCCTGCTCCAGCTCGCCCATCCGGAGCAGGAACAGCTCGAGGCGCTCGAGCGCGTGCTTCGCGTCGTCGAGGCTGCGCAGCGTGAAGTTCAGCTTCGTCCGGTACGGCACGGCCAGGAGCGCATACCTTATCTGCAGCGGAGAATATCCGAGCTCGAGCAGGTCGCGAAGGGTGTGGATGTTGCCCACCGACTTCGACATCTTCTGGTCGTCGACGATCAGATGCTCGCCGTGGATCCAGAAGCGCACGAACGGCTTTCCCGTGGCACCCTCGCTCTGCGCGATCTCGTTCTCGTGGTGCGGAAAGATCAGATCGACCCCGCCCGTGTGGATGTCGAAGGTTTCGCCGAGGTATCGGATCGACATCGCAGAGCATTCGAGGTGCCATCCGGGGCGCCCTTCGCCGATCGGGGCGCTCCACGACGGCTCCCCCTCCTTCTTCGCCTTCCAGAGCACGAAATCGCGCGCGTCCTCCTTCTCGTACCTGTCGCTTTCGATCCGGCTGAACTCCGGCCTCCGCTCGATCTCGAGACCCGAAAGCCGCCCGTACTCCGGAAAGCTCGCGATTCGGTAATACGTCGATCCATCGGCGAGGTAGGTGTGGCCCGATGCGTCGAGCTTCTGAACGAGACCGATCATCTCGTCGATGTGCTCGGTCGCTTTCGGATGGATGTCGGCGCGACGGATGCGGAGCGCGTCGATGTCTTCGTAGAACGCGTCGACGTACGGAGCGGTGTAGGTGCGGATGTCGGTGCCCGCCTCGTTCGCTTTCTCGATGATCCGGTCGTCGACGTCGGTGAAATTCATCACCATCGTCACCCGCTCGCCCTTCCATTCCAGATAGCGGCGGAGCAGGTCCCCCCAGATGAAGGTCCGGAGGTTTCCGATGTGGACGCGAGCGTAGACCGTCGGGCCGCAGCAGTACATCCTCACGTGCCCCTTCTCGAGCGGGGCGAACGGCTCGATGCGGCGCGTGAGCGTGTTGAACAGGCGGAGCCCGGACATGGCGCCGGAGGTTATCTTGGGGTGAGTGGGGGGTCAAGGCGGCGCGCAACGGCAGGATCCCGCTGCCCGATGCCGTGTGATGGCTCTCCTCGCCTCGGCAGGTCGCGCATACGAAGCCGCCTTCTCGATCATGACTCCGTGGCATGAGGTCCCTCTTCTCACTCGAGCTCGGGGCTCCGCGAGACGTCCCCTCTCCCTCTGGGAGAGGGTGCCGGAGCCGACCGAAGGGAGGCGCAGGCGGGTGAGGGGAGATTCTCCGCGCCGCTCGCCCCGCGCGAAGCTCGCCTCTCACGAACCTCTGTTCTTCACGAATGACCGCGATGGCTTCGGGCTCGCGGCACGGAACTCGCGAGGAGGCTCCGCTCCGTCCGTGCGACGGTCACTCCATCACCGCCGCCCCCCTCACCCGCCTCGCTTCGCTCGGCACCCTCTCCCAGAGGGAGAGGGGCCCGTCCTGCGGCCGGCGGTCTCGTGCGACTCGGCCCCCTGTTCCGTGAGAAGCCTTCCAGGTCGTGATGATTCGGGAACGAACGCCGCTTCGCGTCAAGTGAACGCCGCTTCGCGGCAAATGCAGAATGCAAAATGCAGAATATGCAAAATGAAAATCTAAGAAGACGTCACGCGGGTTCGCGCAGCCGGCCAGCTTGCTTCCCGCCGCTCAACCTCCCCGAAAGCGGGTGAGCAGCGTCTGGAGACGACGGCGATCGATCGGAGCGCCGGCGATTCCGCCGCGTTTGACCGAGGTCCCGACGATTGCGGCGTCGGCGAGCTCGGCGAGGGCCGCGGCGTTCTCCTTCCGCAGTCCGCTCCCGATGACGAGCGGCGTCCCCGGAAGAGTCTCGCGCAGGAAGCGGAGGCGTGCGGGATCGGCGGGGCTCCCGGTCGCCGTCCCGCTGACGACGACTGCGTCCGCGAGGCCGCGCTCGCGCAGGTCGCGAGCCGACTGTTCCGGATCGAGCTCGGCGATGGGGACGGCGTGCTTGACCCTCCAGTCGGCGAAGATCGCCACCTCGACGCCGAGGGCGGCCCGCTCCCGGAGCACCCCGGCGGCGTCCCCCTCGATCACGCCCTGATCGGTCAGCATCGCACCGGTGTGCACGTTGATGCGGATGAACGACGCGCCCGTCGCGGCGGCGATCGCGAGGGCGCCGGCGCCGTCGTTGCGCAGCACGTTCACGCCGACCGGAATACGGGCGGCGGAAGCGATCGCGGAGACCGCGCGCGCCATCGCCGCGATCGTCACCGGGCCCGCGCGCTTCGCGAACGGCCGGTCGCCGAAGTTCTCGACGACGATTCCGCTCGCTCCGGCCGCCTCGATCGCGCGCGCGTCGGCGAGCGCCGCGTCGAGCACCCGCTCCATCGATCCCTCCCAGAGCGGCGAGCCCGGCAACGGACGCAAATGCACCATCGCGAATACCGCACGCGCGCCGTATCGCCTCGCGAATGCCGCTCGATCGAGCGGGAAGCCTCGGGTCACCGGACGCATCGGCCGCATTGTATGCGGCCCGCGACCCGCCGGGCCCTCAGAGCCGTCTGCCCGACGCCAGCCGCCAGATCACCAGGATGATCGCGATCACGATCAGGATGTGGATCAACCCGCCGCCCGTCGGCACCACCACGAATCCCAGCAGCCAGAGAACCACCAGGACCACGATGATGATCCAGAGAAGATTGCCCATGGTCTCGCCTCTCTCTCGTTCGTCGTTTCCGGAGCGCGAGGCGTGGGTGCGAGGGGTGTGCCAGCGGGGTCAGCCATCGCTGCGAGGAGGAGCGCCGCCGGCCGCGGGCCGGGCCGGGCGAGGCCCGCTTCCCATTCCCGGCGAGCGGAAGATCGCTCCCGCCCCTTCCGGAGCTGCGGTTACTCTCCCTCCCCCTCGACCACCAGCGCCGACATCGCGAGCTTTTCGCGGCGCAGCCCTGTTTCGGGGCGCGCCATGCCGGGCCTGACCGGGACGTACTTCGCGGCGAGCTCGCGCGTGCCGTAGACGGCGAGCTTCCCCATGAGGAACTCGAACTTCGTCTCGAGGTCGGCGAGGATGGGGCGCTTCACCGGATCCGGCAGGTCCCACAGCCGCTGCTTGAACGGGCCGAGGGCCTTCTTGCGCGTCTTGTAGAGGAACTGCTCCTCGGTCTCCCCCTTCTTCCGCTCGTTCGCGGCGTTGCGGCGGCACCACTCGGCGATTTCTTCCTTCAGGGGGGCGGGGAAGGCGGGATGGTCGAAGAGCATGTTCTGGAAGCCGGTAGCGAGGTGGATCTCGAGGGCGTCGGCCTTCGGGAACTCGTCGAAGACCTCCTCCGGGAGGGTGGAGGCGCCGTGCTGGACCGCGCCGCCGTTCCCGTACTCCCGGCGGGCGATCCGGGAGATGTTCCTGATCGTCTCGAAGTCGATGCTGACCTCGGCGATCGACCCGTCGGCGAGGGGGACGCCGCCGTGGGAGGTGCCGGTCTGGATGGAGACCTTGCTGATCCCCTTCATCGCGGAGCCGAGGGTGCGGCGGTAGCCCTCGATGTAGGCGCGGAACTCTTCGGGGGTGGTGTTGTGCTTGCCGACCTCCCCGATCTCGCCGCCGACCGAGATCTCGATCTCCCGCGGCTGGCGCTCGCGGATGTAGCGGGTGAAGTGGGCGCATTCGAGATAGTTGAGCCGCTGCTGCTCGTCGACGGTGGGGTGCGAGAGATCGACCAGGGTGGAGGTGTCGATGTCGATGTTGTAGAACTCGGCGGCGACCGCTTCGTCGATGAGCGATTCGATCGCTTTCCGCTCGGCCTCGCGCTCTTCGCCCGCCCATCGTTTCGCGCTGGCCTGGAAATGGTCTCCCTGAATGAAGACGGGGCCGCGGAAGCCTTCCTTGACGGCGGCGGCGAGGACGGCGGCGGCGTACTCGCCGGGACGCTGCTCCGTGTAGCCGATCTCTGAACGGGCGATCTCGAAGACGAAGAGGCCGACCTCGTGCCTCATGGCGGCGCGGAACAGCGCGCGCGACTTGTCCCAGGTCATGGCGCGGATGTTGTGCGCCGGGACGGTGAACGCCCGGTCGATCTCGCCGCGGCCGACCGCTTCGTAAACCGGCTGGATCGAGGCGGGAACGGCGCCGGTGGCGCGCGCGACGGCGTGGATCATCTCGCGGGCCTCCTCGCGCGTCTTTTCGTCCCCGCTGAAGACCGCCGTCCGGACCAGATGCTCGATTCCCTCGTCCCGCAGACGCTCGAGATCGGTGATCCGCGGCGTGCCGTCCACCTGGAGGCCGGCACCCGCGAGGGCCTTCCGCAGGCTGGGCGTGCTCTCGTGAATCATCGGTTTCCTCCGGGCCCGAACTTATAGCAAAAAGCGTACGGAGCGCGAAACGCAGGTCGGCGACGCCGGGTCTCGGCGCGCCTCGCTCGCCGTCGCTGGCGACGCCTTCGCTCGATGTTTTACACTCTCGGCCGCAATGTCCCATCCCAAGGTCCTGGTCATCGACGACGATCTCCCGATGCGCATCCTCATGCAGAACGTGCTGCGGGAGTACCAGTTCACCGCCATCCTCGCCGGCTCCGGGAGGGAGGCGCTCGAGCTCGCCCGCCGCGAGCGGCCCGCGGTCATCCTGCTCGATCTCAACATGCCCGGCATGGACGGTGCGGAGACGATTCAGGCTCTCCGCCGCGAGCCCGAGCTGGCCTCCACCCCGGTGATGATCCTGACGGGCGATCCGGTCTCTCCGGAGCAGATCGACGCGCTCGGCGCCCAGGGCACCATCCAGAAGCCGTTCGATCTGGACATTCTGATCGCCCGCCTGCGCGAAGCGACCGGCACAGGCTCCTGAGGCGGAGGGCGGCCCGCGGATTCCCTGCGCCGCGCCCCCCGGACCCCGTAGAATCGCGCTCATGGCACGCAAGGATCGAAAGATCCCGATCCTCGACATCATGGGCCCGGTCATGGTGGGCCCGTCGAGCTCGCATACCGCCGGGACGGCGAGGCTCGGAAGGGTGGCGCACGAGATCCTGGCCGAGGAGCCGTCCGCGCTGAAGTTCTACCTTCACCCTCCGCTGGCGGCGACGTTCCGCGGCCACGGATCCGATTTCGCGCTGGTCGGAGGAGCGCTCGGGCTCAGCGTCGACGATCCGAGGATCCCCGAGGCGATCCGGATCGCGGAGCAGATGGGAATCGAGGTCGATTTCGACGAAGAAGACCTCGGCGATGTTCACCCGAACACCGTGCGGATCGAAGCGAAGGGGCCGAGTCGCGAAGCGGAGATCGTCGGCTCGTCCATCGGGGGGGCCGCGATCGAGGTGTTCCGCATCAACGGATTCGCGGCCCGATTCCTCGGCGACTCGCCGACGATCCTGCTCTTCTACCGCGATCGCCCCGGAATGATTCATGAAGTGACCGAGATCATCGCGAGGGAAGGAATCAACATCGCATCTCTCGCCTGCTCGAGAAAGCAGAGAGGGAAGGACGCCTTCATGCAGGTCGACGTCGACTCCCCGATCGCCGAGCTGGCGCTGCGCGAGATCCTCGCCCTTCCCGACATGCGGGAGGGGAGATATCTCGACCGGATCCCGTGAGGCCGGCCCGATCTCCGGGCGCACGGAATGATGCCCGGCGCCGCCGGCTTTAGACGGAAGACGACGACCCGAAGCGAGACCCCCGACATCATGATCGAAACATTTGCACAGCTCGAACAGATCGGCGCCGACCGCGACCTCGCCGACGTGCTCCTCGAAGCGGACTCGGAGGAGAGCGGATTCCCGCCCGACCAGATCCTCGCGGCTCTCGGCAAGCGCCGTGAAGTCATGTGGGAGTGCATACGGCGCGGCCTCGGCGGCGGCACCTCGATGGGCAGGCTCGTCGGCAACGAGGCGAAGATCCTCTGGGAGTCCTTCGAGAAAGGGGAGACCTTCCTCGACCCGCTCGCCATCAAGGCGACGGTGTACGCCTTGTCGGTCATGGGCGAGAACTCGCGCATGGGGGTGATCGTCGCGGCGCCGACGGCCGGCGCGGGCGGGATCGTCCCGGGGATGCTGCTCGCGCTCGAGGAGGAGCGGGGGGTCGATCCGGGACGGACCGTGCGGGGGCTCGTCGTCGCAGGAGGAGTGGGATCGCTGATCTCCATGCGAGCGAACATCTCGGGAGCGGCGGGCGGCTGCCAGAACGAAGTCGGAGTGGCGGCCTCGATGGGCGCGGCGGCGGCGTGCTACATGATGGGAGGGACCACTCGGCAGTCGATCCACGCCGCAGCCGTGGCGCTGAAGAACACGCTCGGCCTGGTCTGCGACCCGGTCGGCGGACTGGTCGAGGTTCCGTGCGTCAAGCGGAACGGGATCTTCTCGGTGCACGGGCTGACGGCGGCGCAGATGGCGCGGGCCGGGGTCGAATCGGTCATTCCGATGGATGAGATCGTCGAAGCGATGGTGCGGATCGGCCGGGCGCTTCCGCGTGGACTGCGGGAGACGGCCGAGGGAGGGCTGGCGGTGACGCCGACCGGCTGCGCGATCGGCCAGAGGATCAAGGACGAGGCCAACGAGCGCCGCCTCGCCAAAGCCGCCGAGCGCGAGCGCGTCGCCCGTGAGCGGAAGGAGAGCGTCTGAGGGAGCTCTCGGGCCGGGGGTCCGGGGTCCGGCGGTTCGCCGAAGAACGGAGGTTCGTGAGCGGCGAGCTTCGCGTGAGGCGAGCGGCGCGGAGAACCCCCTCACCCGCCTGCACCTCCCTTTGGTCGGCTCCGGCACCCTCTCCCAGAGGGAGAGGGGACGTTTTCGCGGAGCCCGAGCTCGAGTGAGAAAACGACCTCTTCCCACGGAGTGAGGATCGAGAAGGCGGGCTCGTATGCGGCGCTTCTGACGGAACCGGGGGCCCATTCGCAAGAGCCCGTCGCCCGCAAGGGCCCTCTCCCTCTGGGAGAGGGTGCCGAGCGTAGCGAGGCGGGTGAGGGGGCCGGGCGGTATGGAGTGACCGTCCGCACCACGGACGAAGCGGAGCCACTGCGCGAACCCTCCGTTCTGCACGATCCGCGGCACGAGCCTCGCTCGGCCGGCGACTGGTCTACGGGTAATACCCGCGGATGGTCTTCGCGGTTCCGTCGGAGACGAGGACCTCGACCTGACGCCAGTCGCCTCCGGGCTTCACCCCCTCCGGAGGGTAGAAGCCGAGGACGTACTGGGCCCGGAGCTCGTTCTCGATGTCGTTGTAGATCGGTCCGAGCCCGGCCGCGGCGTCGATGAAGTAGCTGTTTCCGCCGGTCTCTCTCGCGAGCTGGTTGAGCTTGTAGCGGACGTCCATCTCTCCGGCCCGGATGCCGATGCCCACGGCGTAGATCGGCACCGCGGCGCGGCGGGCGTACTCGAGCACCTGCTCGAACGTGAACTTCGACGCGGTGTCCTTTCCGTCGGAGATGAGCACGAGCGCCCTCTGTCCCTTGACGCCCTGGAAGTGGTAGAGCGAGTAGACGAGCGCGTCGTAGAGCGCGGTCGTCTCCTCGGCGCGGAGGGACGAGAGGCCGGCATGGAGGTCGGACAGGGTGGGCGACCACTTCTGCACCGTGTACGCCTGCGAGTCGAACGCCACCACGAACGCACGGTCGCCGGGCCGCAGAACGTTCTTGAAGAACTGTGCTCCCGCCTTCTGCGCTTCGAGCATCCGCGCCTGCATCGATCCTGAGGAATCGATCGCCATCCCGATCGATAGCGGCAGATTCTGTACGTACTCGAATTTCGAGATCTCGACCTGTGTCCCGCCGTCGAGCACGCGGAACGCGTTCTCGACGAGCCCCTGAACGGGCTTGCCGTTCCTCAGGACCGTGGTGGGAAGCTCGACCAGGTGGACGTCGATCTCCGCGAGAAACGCCGGCGTATTGAGAAAGACGACGTCCTCGACGGGCTGAGCCTCGGCGTCGGCCAGATAGGCGACCGCCCGCAGGTAACCGATCTCGAGGTCGGCCGGGACCTGGATGCTCTGGACGTAAGGGCGCTCGAACAGAGTTGCGACGCGCGCCTCGTTGAGCCAGAGCTCGACGCGCTCGATCGTCTGGCCTTCGGGGGCGCGCGCGTCGACCTCCACGCGGACTGTCCCTTCGACCTTAATCGCGACTCTCGGCTGCTCGATCCACACCCGGAACGGATCGCTGCCGATGTTCACCGCGATCTCGTCTCCGGTGACGAACTCCCCCTTCTCGTCGAGCCCGATGGCCTTGACCCGGCGCAGCTTCGGGACTTTCCCGAAGTCGAGCTCCAGCGTGTAGGGCGGCCGGCGCTTGGTCATGACCTTGGTTCCGTCGAGATAGAACTCGACGCCCTGGATCGCCTCGCCGGTCACGATCGTCTCGATCTGCTGCAGTCCGGTGAGGATGTCGGTTCCGAGGGGGATGATGCGGAGCTGCGACTCGCCGGTGCGGAACTCGCCGTGCAGGCGGCTCACCGTCGCCTCTCCGTCGATCTGGCTCCGGCGGCGCTCCTCCGACTCGCGGATGTACGGGACGCCGAGATCCTTTTCGACGATCGCCTCGCCGCCCGAGTTCACGTCGATGACCTTGATGCGAGCCTTGTAGTCGGCGGGCCGCAGGAACCGCTCGATCACCACGCTGACCGAGTCTCCGGGTGCGTCCGCCGGAAAGTCGTACCGATAGCGGAAGTTCTCGAACAGCCTGTCGTTCTTGAGAACTTCGCCCGTCACGTCCACGTTGTAGAAGCGGGCGCCTTCGAGCTCCTTGACCCCGAGTGCGGCCTTCTCGACCGTGAGAACGAACTCGGTCGAGGTCCGCGCTCCCCGCCTGCCCGGGTAGCGGACCTCCATCGCCGCCTCGATCTTCGGCGCATTCGGGCTCGAGAGGACCACGCTCCGCAGAATTTTTGCGACGTCCTCCATCTCGATCTCGGGCGGCTCGAACATCCGGACGACTTCGAACTGGTTCTGCTGGACCCAATTGATGGCTCGAAGCAACTGCTCGCCGTCCCGGCACTCCAGCCAGATCGCCCCCCCGGGCTGACCCCCGACGACGCTTTCCAGCCCTCGCTGTCCACCCTGATGCGAGAGCAGCTCCTCGAGGTCGTCCCCGCCGCGGCCCATCGGCTGCCATAGCCTGTAGTCGGCCACGCCGATGCGCGGCCGATAGAAGATCAGGTAGTAGTCCGATCCGAAGCGCCGCTCCGAGGTGTAGCGCCAGACTTCGATCGGGACCAGGTAGCGCTCGCAGTCGATCACGTGGCGTGCGGCCGGCCGGCCCCGTACCATGTAGATCCGCGCGCGATCCGACGAGAGATGGCGGAACTCCGCCTTCGCTTCCTCGAGACGTGCGAGATACTCCTCGCGATATTCGTTGTAGGCGGTCCTGGGGTCGGGATCGCGCCGGTTCCAGAACTCCTCGATGTAGAGGTCCCGCTGCGCGTCCGATTCGAGAATCAGAAACGTGACCAGCTCCTGATCGATCATGATCGGCTCGACTTCGCGCAGAAAGAGCCGGTACTTCTCGTGCAGATTCTTGATGCGCTCGCGACGCTCCCGGCGGGAGAGCTTCCCGGGCTCCGCCGGGTCGGGGCGCTGGACCGTGGCGGCCTTGCCCGACGGCTCAGGATTGTTTGCCAGGGTGGGGGTGTTGACGGACCCGAGCGTGAGGGCGAGCAGAAGAGCTGCTGGTCGAACGGTCATAGGCGCTTCCTGAGATGCGTATCTACCTCGATAACAACGCGACTTCGCCGATCCATCCGGTCGTGCACGAAGCGATGTCGGAGGCCCTGCGAAGCGAGTTCGGAAATCCATCCAGCGTGCATCGCGAAGGGCAGATGGCACGCCGCGCGCTCGAGAATGCACGCGAGTCGGTGGCGAGCCTGATCGGTGCGGCCCCCCGTGAGATCGTCTTCACGAGTGGTGGCACCGAGTCTAACAATGCCGCGATTTTCGGCCTCGTTTCTCCTGCCAAGCGTTCCCACATTGTAACCACCTCCATCGAGCATCCCTCGGCGCTCGAGCCCGTCCGAACGCTCGAGCAACGCGGATGCCGGATCACCCGCGTCGGCTGCGACCGCCGCGGCCGCGTCGATTCGGGGGAGATGATCGCTGCGCTCGGCCCGGAGACCGCCCTGGTCGTGATGATGCTCGCCAACAACGAAACGGGGGTCGTCCAGCCCGTTGAGCCGGTCTCCCGCGCCTGTCGCGAGCGCGGCATCCCGCTGCATTGCGATGCCGTTCAGGCCGCCGGGCGCATCGCGCTCGACGTCGAGTCTCTCGGGGCCGATACGGTGGCGCTGTCCGCCCACAAGATCCAGGGGCCGAAGGGAATCGGCGCGCTGTGGGTGCGGAGCGGGCTGACGCTCGAGCCGCTCGTGGTCGGGGGAGCGCAGGAGCGGAGGCGGCGGGCGGGAACCGAGAGCGTTCCGCTCGCGGTCGGGTTCGGAGCCGCCGCGCGTCTGGCGGGAGATCCCGCCGGCCGGGAGCGGATGGCGGGGCTGCGCGAGCGGTTCGAGAGCCGCGTCCTCGCCGCAATCCCCGATGCGAGCATCAACGGCGGCGACGCCCGGCGAATCCCGAATACGAGCAGCCTGCGCTTCGCCGGCGCCGATGCCGAGGCGCTGGTCATCGCGCTCGATCTGCGCGGAATCGCCGTTTCGACCGGGTCGGCGTGTTCTTCGGGACGCGTCGAGCCGAGCCGAGTGTTGATCGAGATGGGGCTTTCGGAGGAAGATGCAGCGAGCTCGATCCGGATCTCGCTCGGATGGCGGACCACGACCGAGGAGATCGACCGGCTCGTGTCCACGCTCGAGCAGATCGTCCCGGAAAACCGCCGCGCTTCGGCCCGGGCGGTTCGGGCGGTTCGGGCGGAGGGGAACAGAGAGACCGCTTGACGAGCGAGAAACAGGCATTTCGCGGGGATCTCTCGTTGGTGCAGTTCGCCGACGTTCTGACGTTCGTGTCGATGGTGCGCAGGACCGGCAAGCTCGTCGTCGGCCAGGGCGATCTCGAGCGGACCATCTACTGGAACCGCGGCGAGATCGTCTTCGCCACCGCCAATTCGACCGAGCACAGCCTCGGCCATTTTCTCCTCCGCAACGGCAAGATCACCGAGCAGCAGTACGAGGAGTCGCGCTCACGGCTCACCAGCGGGACCCGTCACGGCAAGGTCCTGGTTCAGATGGGCGCCATCTCGCCCAAGGATCTCTGGTGGGGCGTGAAGAATCAGGTCCTCGAGATCATCTACTCGGTCTTCGGCTGGGACGAGGGGGAGTTCACTTTCTGGGAGAGCGACGAGCAGATCCGCGAGCGCATCCTGCTCTCGCTCAACACCTCCAGCATCATCATGGAGGGGATCCGCAGGCTCGATGAAGGAGCGATGATCCGGGAGCGCATCACGAGCTTCGACACGGTCTACGCCACCATCCCGGGCGCGGACGCCCAGTTGCCTTCGCTCGACCTCGACGAGCACGAGATCGTGCTGTTTCACCTGATCGACGGCCGGCGGAGCATCCGCGACCTGATCCGCAGCTCCGAGCTCACCGAGTTCGAGGCGCTGCGGATCCTCTACCAGCTCGTCTCCGCGAGGCTGATCGAGGAAGTGCGCGACGAGCGCAGGAAGGAGCCCGTCTTCCTCGACGTCGAGGACTCGCCCGAACTGCTCCGCATCATCTCCACGTACAACGACATGTTCGGCCACCTGTTCGAGGTCCTCGCCGGCTCGGTCGGTGAAGACCGCGCGCGCGAGGTCTTCATGATCACGCTCCAGAACGCCGAGTCGAACGAGCTCTGGAACGGCGTGTTCTTCGATCAGTTCGGCCGGTTCGACGAGAACATGCTCGTCGCCAACGTCTCGGAGCTCCCGTTCGAGCAGCGAAAGGCGGTCCTCGAGGACGGCCTCAACACCCTGCTGTCGATCCACCTGTTCGAGGTGTCCCAGAACCTCGACGACGCCGCTAAGGTGGACGTCTTCCGGTTCATCTCCGACCAGAAGGCCCAGCTCGAGAGAGTCGGCGCGGAGTCCTGAAGCCCGTCGAGCTTCCGACTCCGCGGGCGCGCGGCCGGAGATTCCCCCGCAAACTGATATCCTTTCGCCGCGATGTGGCCCACCCTGCTGAAAATCGGCGGTTTCGAGATCACCACCTTCGGACTCATGATGTTCCTCGCCTTCGTCGTCGGCGGGTGGGTCCTGACCCGTCAGTTCCGCCGCTACGGGCTGCCGGAGGACGACGCGACCAGCGTCCTGCTCGCGGCCGCGATCGGCGGGATCGTCGGTGCGAAGATCTACTACGCGATCCTCTACGGCGATCTCGGGCTGTTCTTTTCGCGCGCCGGCCTGGTCTGGTACGGAGGGCTCATGGGCGGGGCGGCCGCCGTCTGGTTCGTCATCCGGAGGAAGAAGCTTCCCTTCTTCCGCGTCTCCGATGCGGCCGCCCCCGGGCTGGCGATCGGGTACGCGCTCGGCCGGATCGGCTGCTTCCTCGTCGGAGACGACTACGGCCGGCCGACCGAGAGCTTCGTCGGCATCGCATTTCCGAAGGGGGCCCCTCCGACCACGGCGGGGAGCCTGCGCCAGTTCGGAGTCGAAGTCGACCCGCTGATTCCGAACGACGCCCTGCTGCGGGTGCACCCGACGCAGCTCTACGAGGCGGGCGCGGGCTTTCTGATCTTCCTCATTCTGATCAGCGCGGCGAAACGGCCGCACGTCGCCGGCCGGGTCATCGGTCTCCTGATGGTTCTGCTCGGAATCGAGCGCGCCCTGGTCGAGATCGTCCGGGCGAAGGACGATCGCTTTCTCGGGCCCTTCACGATTGCTCAGTTGATCAGCGTCGTTCTGGTCGCGGTCGGGCTCTGGCTCGTATCGCGCCGGAGCGAAACGAAGGTGGAAGCCGCCTGAGCTTCCGGGAGTCGGGGCAGTTCCGATGAGCCGATTCGACTTTCTCACCGCCGGTGAGTCCCACGGTCCCGAGCTCACGGTGATCGTGAGGGGAGCTCCCGCCGGGCTGCGGCTCGACCGCGAGGCCCTCCGGCGCGAGCTGGCGCGCCGGCAGCGCGGCTACGGACGCGGCGGCCGGATGAAGATCGAGGCCGACGAGCCGGTGATCACGGCGGGAATCCGCGGGGGTGAGACGCTCGGATCGCCGATCGCGATCCGGATCGTGAATCGCGATTTCGAGAACTGGCGCGCCGCCATGGACCCGTGGGAGGGGGACGCGGCGGAGGCGGAGAAGCGCCGGCTCCGCGCCCCGCGCCCCGGGCACGCCGACCTCGCCGGAGGGTTGAAGTTCGGGCGGCGCGACCTGCGCGACGTGCTCGAGCGAGCATCGGCCCGGGAGACCGCGGCGCGCGTCGCCGCCGGCGCCGTCGCGAAGCAGCTCCTCGCCGCCCTCGGCATCGAGGTCCGCTCCGCCATCCTCTCCCTCGGGACCGTCGGCGATCCCTCCGCCGAGCCCTCGTGGGACCAGCTTTCCGCCGTCGACGACGATTCGCCTCTGCGCCCGCTCGATCCCTCCCTCGAGGCCGGAATGATCGCGGCGGTCGACGCCGCCAGGGAAGCCGGGGACACCCTCGGCGGCACGATTCTCGTCGCCGCACACGGGGTCCCTCCGGGCCTCGGGAGCCACGCGCAGTGGGACGAGAAGCTCGACGGCCGGATCGCGCGCGCGCTGATGTCGATCCAGGCGGTCAAGGGCGTCGCGATCGGGCTCGGATTCGAGGCCGCCCGGAGGCGCGGATCCGAGGTCCACGATCCCATCGAGCCGGGCAGACACCGCCCTTCCAACCGGGCCGGAGGGCTCGAGGGAGGGATCACCAACGGGGAGGACGTCGTCGCCCGCGTCGCGATGAAGCCGATCTCGACCCTGCGCCGCGGTCTTCCGTCGATCGATCTCGATACGGGCGAGCCAGTCCGCTCGCAGTGGGAGCGGAGCGACGTCACCGCCGTTCCCGCGTGCGGCGTCGTCTGCGAGGCGATGCTCGCCATCACGCTCGCCGACGCCGCCCGCGAGAAGTTCGGCGGCGACTCGATGCCGGAAATGCTCTACAACCTCCGAGGCCATCTCGACCGACTCTCGCATTTCCCCGATGGGGATCCGGGAGAGCGGCGCCGATGATCAGCAAGATCCTTCTGCGGCGCGAGCAGTTTCCGGTGACCGAGAGCCTGGTCTACTTCAATCACGCCGCGGTCGGCCCGCTTTCCCACACCGCCTGTTCCGCGATGGAGCGGCACGCCCGCGAACAGAGAGACCTCGGCGCTTTGAACTGGCGGGACTGGTTCGGTGAGATCGCCGAGTTCCGCGAGGAGGCCGCCGCGCTGATCCACGCCGATGCGAGCGAGATCTCGATTCTCAAGAACACCTCCGAGGGACTCTCCTTCGTCGCGAACGGCTTCCGCTGGGAGAGCGGAGACAACGTCGTGATCACCGATGCCGAGTTCCCGTCGAACAGCGTTCCGTGGAAGCGGCTCGGGACGCGGGGAGTCGAGTGCCGCGAGATCCCGGCGCGGAGCGGCGGGTTCACGGTCGCGGACGCGGAGCGGCTGATCGACGCACGCACGCGCATTCTTTCGGTCTCGGCCGTCGCCTTTCACGACGGATTCAGTGCCGACCTCGTCGCTCTCGGCGAGCTCTGCGCCAGCCGCGGCGTCCTCTTCTGCGTCGATGCGATCCAGGCTCTCGGGGCGGTCGAGGTCGACGTCCGGAAGGCGAAGATCCATTTCCTCGCCGCCGACGGGCACAAGTGGCTGCTCGGTCCGGAGGGAACGGCGATCTTCTACGCCGCCGCCGACGTGCGCGAGCGGCTCGAGGTGCTGGAGACCGGATGGATGAACGCCGACCGCGGGGCGCGCATGATCGACTGTCCGACCGACCTTCTGCCGGACGGCCGCCGGTTCGAGGCAGGCTCGATCAATACCAACGGCGTGTACGGGTTGCGGGCTTCGATCGCTCTTCTTCGGCACATCGGCCTGGAGAACATCGAGCGTGAAGTGCTCTGGATCGCCGGGGCGCTGGCGGCGATGCTGGGCGAGCTCGGGCTCGAGGTGCGCTCGCCGATGCCGATCGCGTCGGGAATCGTGGCGGCGGCCGCTCCACCAGACGTAGACATGGCGAAGCTGCGCTCCCTCGCCGGGCTCGCGGACGATCATCCCGCGGACGCGGTCGGCCTGATCCACCGCTGGCTGGAGGATTGCGGGATCGTCTGCTCGGCACGCGAGGGGATGCTGCGCTTCGCGCCGCACTTCTACAATGACGAGGAGGACCTCGAACGGCTCCGCGAGGCTCTCGAAGAAGCTCTCGGCCGCTGAGCGAGCCGTCCGGCGGTTGACCTGCACTCGTCCCCTCGCCATCATGGATCGAGACGCGCATGATCGATCCCGGCTCCTCCCTGATTTACGCCGCCGTGTTCGCGGGCGGTTTCGCGCTGGCGTGGCTCGTGGTCTCGGGCCGCCGCTCGGGGCGCGTTCATCGCATCGAGGCGGAGAGGGACCATGCGAGAAGCGAGCGGCTGCGGCTCGACGCCGCGCTCGGCTCGACGCGCCAGCGGCTCGAGCAGGAGCAGCAGCTCAGGACGGCGGCCGAGACGCGCTGCGGCGAGCTCCAGCGCCGCCTCGAGGAGACGGGGCGTTTCGTGGAAGATGCGCGCCGTCAGCTCGAGGGGACCTACGCGCAGCTCTCCCAGACCGCGCTCGGCGAGGCGGTCCAGCAGCTCCTCAACGTGGTCAAACCTCACCTCGATGGTGCCCGCGGGGACATCGTCTCGAGCCTCGACACGAAGAAGGTCGAGATCGAGGCGCTGGTCGCTCCGCTCCGCGAGACGCTCGACGCCTATCAGGTGCAGCTCCAGCGCGCCGAGCAGGACCGCGCCCGCGCCTTCAGCGGCCTGACCGAGCAGCTCCGACAGCTCCACACCGCCAGCGAATCGGCCACGAAGGAAGCCTCGAGGCTCGCCACCGCGCTCCGCGCCCCTCAGGTCAGCGGAAGCTGGGGTGAGAACACGCTCCGCCGCTGCGCCGAGCTCGCCGGCATGAGCGCTTTCTGCGACTTCGAGTGGCAGTACTCGCTCGAGACCGAGGACAGCCGCCGCTATCGTCCCGACATGATCGTCCGCCTTCCGGACGACCGCGTCATCGCGGTCGACGCCAAGGCTCCTCTCGAGGCCTACCTCGCCGCGACCGGCCCCGACGTCGACGACAGGCGCCGCCGCGAGCTGCTCCAGCAGCACGCCGCGACCCTGCGCCGCCACGTCGACTCCCTCAGCCGCAAGGAGTATCAGGAGCACGTTCAGCGGACCCTCGGAACGAGCCTCAGCTTCACGATCCTCTTCATCTCCGGCGAGCACTTCCTCTCCGCCGCGATGATCACCGATCCTTCGATCTTCGAGTACGCTTCGGGAAAGAACGTCGTTCTCGCGTCTCCGACGATCCTCGTGCCGCTGCTCAAGGCGCTCGCCTCCGGCTGGAAGGCGGAGGAGCTCGAGGAGAACGCGCGGAAGGCGATGAACCTCGCCCAGGAGCTCTACCAGCGCTTCGGTACGTTCATCGGCCACTTCGACGACCTGCGCAGGAGCCTCGACAAATCGATCGAGAGCTACAACGCCGCCGTCCGCTCGTTCGACACCCGCCTGGTTCCGAAGGTCCGCGAGCTGGAAAAGCACATCGGCTCTTCGCGGGTGATCGAGGAGATCCGGCAGATCGACAAGTTCGCCCTCGAGGCCTCGCGCATCCCGGAGCTTCCCGAAGGGGAGGACGACCTTTCGGGCGAGGAGTCGTGACGACCGGGAGAGCGCTCCCCGCCCGGGCCGGTCGAAGCGGGGTTAATGCAGTCCCGCGCTCGCGCGTTCGGCCGGGATGCTGCTCCGCTCGAAGCTCACGCGCTCGAACCCGAGCGTCATCAGGAGGTCGGCGAGCTTCTGCTCGGCGTTGCGGCTCGCGAGGACCAGCACGCCCTTGTTCAGAGCCTGCCGGCGCACGGCGCTTTCGGCGTGCTGGCGGATGCGGGTCTCGAGGTTCTGGTCGTGTCGGCGCAGCAGCCCCGTTTTCCGATCCATCACGCGGGACTCGCGGTTGTCGATGCGGGTGACGAGGATCTGCGGCGGAGGCAGGCGCAGAGTCAGTGTACCGTCGGGATCGAGGCGGACGTCGTCGCGGCGGAGCGCGCCGAGGTCGATGCCGGCGATGACGTCGCCCACGGCGAGGAAGGTCATCTCGTCGCCGGCGAGGGTATTCGGGATCACGCCCATCGATTGCCGGATCGTCGATACGTGCATGACCCGCATCGAGGCGGTCTCGAGGCGGCTCATCTCGCGGATCTGCGTGACGAGCGTGCCGAGATCGATGGTCCGTTCCTCCCTGCCGACCGCCCTTTCGACGACCGACTCGGCGGCTCGTCGCGGGACGCTCACGGCCCATCGCCCGAACATGACGAGTCCCGCGAGCGCGGCGACGATCGCGACCGTGATCGCGATCCAGCTCCGGTTCCGGTCGGGCATGTCGGCGCGAACAGCCGGGGCGAGGGGGAAAATTGCGTCGGCGGCGACGGAAGGGCTCGGGCCGGGGTCCTCAGGGGGCGGAGGCGACGAGATAGTCGCGGCGCAGGCGCCACGCCCGATCGATCTCGTCCATGAGAGCCGAGCGGCCGCTCTCGAGCCACTCCTCGAGTGCGCCCGCGATGAGGGGATCGAGCGGATCGATGATCGAGAGGCTCGCCGCGTCGGCGATGCGCGCGAGCGGCTTGCTCAGTGCGGAGATCGTCCGCGACGCGCGAAGGATCTCCCAGCCGAGCTCGACGTCGCGGTTCATCCGGATCATCCGGTTTCCGGTCGACGCGAGGGCGGAGGCCGCGGCCCAGTTGGAAGGTCGGGGGAGTGCGACCGGCACCAGGTCGGGGATGCCGTTCTCCTGAGCGAGCGCCGCGACGTGTCGCTCGGTCGCCACGGTGAGCAGCTCGAGATCGGACTCGAACAGCGACGAGAATTCCTCCTCGTCGACTCTCCCGGCCTCAGCGAGAATCCGTCGGACTGCGGGGTCGACGTCGACCGGAACGGCTGCGAGGAAGCGGGCGCCCCGCGCCGCGGCGATGGCGGCGACTTCGGTGAGCAGCGACAGCTCGGTCGTCGATGGAGGAATGACCGGCACGACGATGCCGAACCGCGCTCCGATGCGCCCGGCGGCGAGGGCCGCCTGGTCGAGAGCGCCGGGCTCGGGCGGCCAGAAGGCGATCGCGAGAGTCAGCCGATCGTCGGCGATCTCCGGAACGGCGCCATCCGTCGTGATCAGCTCGAGGATCGGCAGGCCCGCCGCGACCGCGGCACGTGCGACCTGCTCGCCGCGCCGGTAGACGCTTTCCGCCGCACCGGTCGCATCGAGCAGCAGGGGAGGATGCAGGTACGGCGCGCGCGCGATCGATTCACCGGCGTCGTCGGCGATCTCGACCTGCTCGATCTCGCTGCCGCTCGCCACCAGGTTCACCCAGTCGACCTGCACCGGCGTGCTCCGCCGGGTCGAGTAGGGGAGGACGGTCCCCGCCGCCCAGAAGGGAGGATCGGGGCTCGTATGGCGGAGAAGCCGAACCGATCCACCCTTGCGATAGACGATCAACGGCGCCCCTGCGGAAGATAGTGCATCATCAGGCTTCCGGCGTATTTCGCCATCACGTCGAACTCGAGATTCGAGCGATCGCCGACCCGGGCATCCCCCAGGCTCGTCTTCGCGAGAGTCTCCGGGATCAGCGCCGCCCCGAAACTCCCCCGTTCCGGCTCGACGATCGTGAGCGAGACCCCGTCGACGGCGATCGATCCTTTCTCTACGACCAGCGGCGCGAAGCGGTCCGCATAGCTCCAGTGATAGACCGCGAAGTCCCCCTCGTGGTCGATCGACACGATCGTCCCGGTGTCGTCGACGTGTCCCTGGACCATGTGACCGCCGAGCCTCTCGCCGATGGCGAGCGCCCGCTCGAGGTTCACGCGCATTCCCGGCTGCAGGCCGGCCAGGGTGGTCCGGCTCAGCGTCTCGGGTGAAACATCGGCCGCGAAGCTTTCCCCGTCGATCGGAAGCGCCGTCAGGCAGACTCCGCTGACGGCGATGCTCTCGCCCCGCGCCAGGGGATCGGATCCGCCGCGCCGCCGCACTTCGATCCTCGCCCCATCGCCCCGCCGTTCGACGGTCACGATCGTTCCGAGCTCGTGAATCAGGCCTGTGAACATTGGGAGTCCGGCAGTCGGGGTCCGGCGTCGAGGGCCGGGAGAGGGGCGATTCGACTCCGCCCGACTCCGGCTCCACACGCACGACACGAGACTCGCTCAGGGGTATGCGACGAGCATGAGATCGCTTCCCACTCTCTCGACGCGATCAAATCGAAAGCGCCAGGCGTCTGTCAACTCGCCCGCCCCCCGGCCGGTGAAGATCGACGGCGCTTCCGCGCCGCCCACGAACATCGGCGCGACGAAAAGGATCATCTTCTGCCAGAGCCGGGCGCGGATGATCTCCGAATGGAGGAGCGATCCTCCCTCCGCGATGATCGAGCGGATTCCGCGCGCGTGACAGCCGGCCAGAACGGCTCGAAGATCGAGAAGCCCGCCGGCGGAGTCCGTTGGAACGACCTCGAGACCCGGTCGGGAGGGGATGCCTTTGGGGCGGCTCGTGAACAGGAGAGTCCGTCCGCCGTCGGTCAGGACGCGGGCATTCCCGGGGACAAGTCCAGTCGCATCAACGATCACGCGCGTCCAGGCGGTCGCATCGGCGCTCCATCCGAGGCGCCGCGTGAGCTGCGGGTCGTCCTCACGGACCGTGCCGCTCCCGACCAGGACGGCGTCGAACTCCTCGCGGAGCGCGAGGCTGCGCTCCCGCGACTCGCTGGACGTGATCCAGCGGCTCTCCCTCGCTGCCGTCGCGAGCTTTCCGTCGAGAGACATCCCCGCCTTGAGCAGGAGGAAGGGGAGTCCGGTCCGCGCGGCGTGCAGAAACTTCTCGTTCTGGCGCTCGGCCAGCTCGCGCAGCAGGCCGGTCTCGACGGCGATCCCCCTCTCGCGCAGCTTCGCGATGCCGCGGCCGTCCACGTCGGGATGAGGATCGCCGGTGGCGACGAGCACGCGCTTCACGCCGGCGGAGACGAGCGCGTCGGCACACGGCGGAGTGCGGCCGAAGTGCGCGCACGGCTCGAGCGTGACGTAGACGTCGGTGTCCGCTGCCGGCTCGCTGCAGGATCGCAGCGCCTCGATCTCCGCATGCGCCTCTCCCGCCCTCCGGTGGAACCCCTCGCCGATGATCCGCCCTTCGCGCACGATCACGCAGCCGACCATCGGATTGGGGCTGACCGTGTACCGCCCCTTCTCCGCGAGCTCGACGGCTCGCCGCATGAACGTCTCGTCCGACATCGCCGGAGGATTCTACTTCGCGCCGCCGAAGAAAAGGCCCCTCGAGTCTCGAGGGGCCTTTCTTCGAAGCTAGTGGACTGTAATGACAGAATCAGTACCAGATGGCGCCGGTATCGGCGGCGTGAGCGAGGCGCGGCGACGCAGGCATAGCGGGACTATGCTGAGGAGCCGTAACGAAGCTCACGGCGTCGAGACCAAGCCAGGTGGTACTGATTCTGTCGTTACAGTCCACTAGTTCTCGTCGAGCCACGCGCGAATCCATTCGATCTGCTCGCGCACCGAGGAGCAGTCTTCGGCCGAGGGCATGGCCGCCAGATACCGCTCGAGAAAACGGGTGGCCTCCCCGTAACGGTGGAGCTGCATCGCCATCATGCCGCGGTCGCGCAGCTCGTAGGGATCGTTCTCGTCGAGGATGAGGATGCGGTCG
>DATKCD010000130.1:0-31311 GCA_035544735.1 Thermoanaerobaculia bacterium | reverse complement strand
TCGATGACATCCCGCAAATCGATCTTTGCTTCAGTGATCGCGAACTTGTTGGTCATGATTCGGGAGACATCGAGCAGGTCGTCGATGAGTTGGGCCTGAAGCGACGCGCTGCTGGCGATCGAGCGTGCTGCTTCCGAGATCGTCGCGGCGTCCCGACTCTCGAGCAGCAGGGCCGCCCATCCGGTGATGGACGTGAGAGGCGTACGCAGCTCGTGCGAGACTGCGGTGAAAAAATCGTCCTTGGCCTGAATCGCGCTCCTCGCCTCCTCGTACAACTGATTCATCTGCTCGGCCAGGGATTGGGATCGAACGTTGGCTATGACGAGATTTCCGTTGGCCTCGCGAAGAGCCTCCATGAGCGCTTCGAACTCCGCCCGGACGTCGGCGACCGCTTGCTCCCGGCTTTCGAGCTGCCCTTCGTGAATTACGACCGCGTCCTCGCGCGATTGAAGAGCCTTTTCCCGTCCACGCGTCTGGTCGTCGGGGGGGGGCGTGTGCTGTTTTCGGCGTTTCGGCATCGTCACGGCCTTCTCTTCCGCTTGCGCGGTTCTCTTGTCGAAGGTGCGGCTCCTGCGTTGTCATCCGGATGACCGGTGAGCAGTCCGGCGTAGTTCACCAGCGGCTCACCGATCACGATGCCGGTTTTGGTGATCTCGTAGGCGCGGATTTCTTTGCTGTGCGCGCTGCCGCGCACCTTCACCACCGACATCACTCGTTGCAGGCAACCCTGCAGCTCGATGTAGCGCTGCATGATGATCACGTCGGTGAGAAACGCCGTGCCGTGCGGACTGAAGCGAAGGTCCGTGTAACTGTCTTCCAGCTCGGCGGTCATCATCATCGTCACGCCCATCCCGGTCAGCACGGCGACCATGCGATACAGCGATTCGCGAAAGTCCTCCCGAAACGTCGGGGCGAGCGCCAGCTCGAACCCGGAGAGAGAATCGACGACGAGCCGCCGGGCCTTCAGGCGCTCCACCTGCTCGACGATCTCGTAGAGAGTCTCGTCGATCGACAGATCGAGCGGCCGTGAATGGATGACCCCGACTTTTCCGTCCTGGATCATCTTTCCGAACACGCTGCCGCCCGGGGGCGTCTGTGAGTATTCGTTGGGACGCTTCTCGAAGACGGCGAGGATGCCGGGCTCGTCGTGGCGAATCCCGGCCATGATGAACTCCGTGGCCAGAACGCTTTTGCCCGAGCCGGACGGGCCGGCAACGAGCACCGAGTACCCCTCCGGAATGCCCCCGCCGAGCATTTCGTCCAGTTCGTCGATGTCGAGCAGGAGACGTTTGCGCGAATCGCGCCTCGTATTGTCGGATGGACCGACGATGACGCGCGGGAACACATCGATGCCCGCGCTCGTGATTCGAAAGGTGTGCAGGCCGGGAACGGGGGCCTGTCCGCGCATCTTCTTCACCTGAATTTTCCGGACCATGGAATTGCGGTCCAGACTCTGGTGCAGCCACAGCAGTCCGTCGGCCACGGTGAAGACCGGATCGTGCTCCGCTTCGTTCGGCTGATACTCGCCGATGAGAAACGTCGTGGCCTCCCATCCGGTCAGGCGGATGGCGAGTTGCTGTACGAAGCTCTGGAGGTTCAGACCTCCGTCCCGCGATCCCTCGGCCACCTGCGCGACCGTCCGAAACGAATCGACGAAGACGAGTCCGGGGTTTGTCGTCTCGACTTCCGCGGTGATCCGCTCCAGTAACTGATCGAGCGTTCCCTCCACGATGTCCTGTCCGACGCTGACGAAACGGATCGATTCGCCGACGCGATCGAAATCGAAGAATTGATACTGCTGCTGGTACCGAAGCATTTTCAGTGGAGGCTCGCCGACCACGGTGAAGTACACGGCTCGCCGCTCGGGAGTGGCGAGCCCGAACATGATCTGGTGCGCGAGCGTGGTCTTGCCCGAGCCCGGAGATCCGACGATGAGATTGAAGGAGAACTCCGGCAACCCTCCGCCCAGAATCTGGTCGAGCCCCGGCACGCTGGTCGGAAGCTGTCGAATCGAAACCTTGTCGGTCATGCCTTTTTCCTCGTCGGCGGTGCGTCGGAAAAACCGTCGGGCCACGCCTTTTCCAGGTACCGCGTCGTCAGTGGTTCGCCGATCAGCGTGGTGAGCAGTTGTGCGAACGTCGCGAACATCGCGGCCGCAGCGTCGGTCGCCGCGGATGGGCCCTGCCCTTCCAGCCAGAGGCTCACCTGAGCAAAAGGCTCGTCCGTCGGACGGTCGTCGCCCATGCTCGTCGCCGGATACTCGCGTTGGGCCAGATCGAATGCCCGTCCCCACAGCGCCTGTACACCGGCCGAGCTGATGAGTGGAGCGAGGACGGCGGTGAGGTCGTCGTGCGTGAGACGTGCCGCCGCAGCCACGGCGCTCGCACCGGTCGAGGAACCGACGCGGCGCGTGATCACGCGCACGAGACTCTGCCGCAGGACGGTCGTGTCCGATGATGTCATACGTGGAAATTTATATCGGGAATGTGACGGTGTGTAGAAGACGTGCCCAGCACTTATGCGATGCTGACGAAATCCTTGACATACAGGCCACGCCACTCGGCCTCGAGCCTCGCAAGGTGTGCGGACGAAATCGCCACGGCTTTGGCAACCTCAGCCTTGCTCCGACCCTTCGACTCGCGGAGATGCCTGAGGATGCCGCCATACATGACCTCATGACCTCATGACCTCATGACCTCATGACCTGCACGTCGTTGGCCAAGGTAGGCAATTTCAGCACATTTATTGCCAACAAGGCAAGCGGTGATCTAACAGAGCTTTCGTCGTTTTTCGATGCGTCCCTGCGTCGGGCGATCGAAATCCCCTGGGACGCCGGTGAACGACTCGACATAGCCCACCGGCCACTCGAGTGCCAGCTCGAGAATCACAGCGTTGCCTTCGCGGTGAACCACGACGGTTTCGGTGTCGAAGCGGAACTGCTTCGGCAGCCGACCGCCTGACTTCTACCGGTCGTGAAAACGCGAGCCGTGACCCGCCTGGATGATCTCTTCGCTATGATATGTACCAGGTGATACATACCGTTATGCCGATGTCAAGACGAGACGCCTTGCGAACGCACGTCTGGCTCTCGCGACGAGTGATCCTGAACGAAGAAAACCTGAAGAAGGCTAGGCCAACAAACGCAGCGGCGCGTCGCCGGTGGCTGGGAGGCAGGGAGTCGAACCCCGATTCACTGGTCCAGAGCCAGTTGTCCTACCATTGAACGACCTCCCAGCAAGAGGCCTCGGCCGCAGAGAGCTCCGCGGCGTTTCGGACCCCTCAGAACGCCTCGAGGGGCCCGCGTATTCTATGGATTCGCCGCGGCGGCGCAAGGCGGTGGCCGGTCAGGCATGAAGCTGCGCGACCGCGGATCCTCGGCGCGCGCGCAACCGCCCGCCCGCCGGGGATGAAATCCCCGGCCACATGGGGATGCGTTTCCCGGCTACGTGGGGACGCGGCATTTCGGGCGGGGGGGGCGGGCGGGACGCCCGCACCACACCGGGGAAAAGCCCGGCCACATGGGGATGAGATTTCCGGCCACGTGGGGAGGCGACGTTCGGGCCGGGGGGCGGGCGGGACGCCCGCACCACACCGGGGGCGGAAAAGCTGGCTGGGGAGGGAGGATTCGAACCTCCGAATGTCGGCTCCAAAGGCCGATGCCTTACCACTTGGCGACTCCCCAATACCATCCGGCGTCAACAGAAGGAACGATCGGTCCGATTCCTCCCCGCTCCGCGCCTCGTCACCTCACTCGTCACGCTCATCTGAGGTCTCGCATCGCTTCGTGCGCCGTGACGAGCTCGCAGGGGACGGCGCGCACGTCGGTGCCGAATGCGGGAGCGGCGGAGTCGCGCACCGCTTCGTCGCGGAACGCGCCGAGGAGCGCCGAGCCGGATCCGCTCATCAGGGCGAAGCCGGCGCCGGCGTCGAACAGCGCCTCCTTCAGCACGCGCAGGCGCGGATGCGCCCCGAAGACGACTCCCTCGAAATCGTTGACCAGCTCGGCGCCGTGGTCGACCACCCCTTCGCGCAGCACCCACTCGGCCCGCTCGACGCGATACGGCCGCGGAACCCGCAGATCCCCCTTCTCACGCGCCTCGGCGAGCAGCCGGTATGCCTCCGCCGTCGCGACCCTCTCCTCCGGAATGAGCAGCAGGAGAGGGACGCTCGCCGGGCTCGGGAGGATCCGCAGCCTCTCCCCACGCCCGCTCCCCCACGCCGTCCCTCCGACGAGGAAGAAGGGGACGTCGGAGCCGAGCTCCGCCGCCATCTCGAGCAGCCGCTCGGGAGAGGTCTCGAGATCGAACATCCGGTCGAGCGCGAGCAGAGTCATCGCCGCGTTCGAGGATCCCCCGCCGAGACCTCCTCCCGGAGGGATCGCCTTGCGAAGCTCGATCCGCACGGGATCGACGCCGAACCGGTCCATCATCGTCGCCGCCGCGCGCCAGACGAGATTCGTCCCGTCGACCGGAACCGACGGATCGTCGCACGTCAGCTCCAGCCGCGGCGCGCGCGTGAGCGTGATCACGTCGTGCAGCGAGACCGTCTGGAAGATCGTCTCCAGATCGTGATACCCGTCCGCCCGCCGCTCCAGGACCCGGAGCATCCAGTTGATCTTGGCGAACGAACGGACGGTGATGGAGTTCATCGGCACGTTTTCCGACTAGTTTAGCCGAGCACGATCACGAGTTGCGGCGCTGTGCAGAAGGTGCGGCCGGGCGTGGCGCCGGCGCTGAGCGGGGATTGCCCGGCCCGGCGCGCCGCCGGAGATCTTTGTGGCCGGGGATTTCATCCCCGGCGGGTGGGCGGTCGCGCGTCGCTCCGGCAGCCCGCGGCACTCCTGGTTCACGGTAGTCGGGGCACCACCGCCCGCCGGGGATGAAATCCCCGGCCACAAAAATCCCGGCCACATGGGCCGGCGAGACTACTCCTCCCCGACGACGCGCGGAAGGAAGCAGCACTTCCACGATTCCTCCGGTGCGGGAATGACGACTTCGGTGTCGCCGACGACGATCTCGCGATGGTCGATCCCGATCGCCGCGGCGGCCGTCTCGACGCGGACGCGCGAGGGAGGCCAGACCGGCGGATCGTAGACGATCCTCGCCGCTCCATCGGCTCCGACGACCTCCGCCAGCCCCCCTTTCGCCACGCGATAGCGCAGCCCGTCCGGCGCGACCATCCACTCCCCCACCCCCTCCGCCGTCCCGGCGGGAAGGCCCAGCAGAAGCATCGCGAGCTCGGCGGCCGACTCGAACGGGATCCCGCGAAACAGGCCGGTGCGGTCGGCGAACTCGGCGAAGGTTCCGACCCAGTAGGTGTTGCGGCGCTCATCGAGGAAGAGGACGCGGTCCCGGTTGCCGAAGAGGCGGAACAGGGTCGTGCCGACCGGAGAGAGCCCGCTCAGCGCGACGCGCCCGCGCGGATCGACCTCGAGGATCGCATCGAAGCGGCGCGAGCCCTCGGGGCGGATGGTGAGGAAGCTGCGCGCGCCGCGGAACTCCTCACGAATCCCGAGAAGGGCGCGCCACGCCTCGGCGGGGGAAGCGGCGCCGAGGGTATCGACCGGGCGCCGGGCGGTGGCGCAGGAGGCGAGCAGCAGGAGCGTGACGAGGGCCGCGAGTCGCTTCATGAGGGGCGAAGCATACGCGATCCGTCAGTTCCTTTTCTCGAGCTCGGCGATCTTGACCTTGAGTCCTTCGAGCTCCTTCGGCTCGGGGTCGAGGCCGAGGGCGGTGCGGTAGAAGTCGAGGGCGCGATCGGAGTCTCCCTGCTTCCGATAGAGATCGCCGAGATGCTCCTGGATGGTCGGATCGTCGGGAACGACCTCGGCCGCGCGGACCAGATACTTCTCGGCGAGCTCGAGCCTGCCGAGGCGGAAGTAGACCCAGCCGAGCGAGTCGAGATAGGCGCCGTTCTTCGGCTCGATGCCGACGGCCTTCTCGAGCATCACGGCGGCGCGGTCGAGGTTCACGCCACGGTCGGCCCACATGTAGCCGAGGTAATTGAGGGTCGGCGCGTGGTCGGGATCGAGGGCGAGCACGGACTCGAACTCCGCCTCCGACTCCTCGTACCGGCCGACGCGCTCGAGCACGGCTCCGAGCTGGAACAGCAGGGTGATCTCCCGCGGCTTCTCGGTCCGGAGGAGCTCGAGAAGCTCGATCGCCTCCGGGAACTTCTTCGCCTGGACGTAGACTTCGGCGACCATGAGCCGGCCGCTCTCGGCTGCGCGCAGTTTCTCCGCCACCTCGGCGGCCTCGGCCATCCGGTCCGCATAGAGGAGGAACTCCAGCCTGCGGGCGAACAGGAACGGCTCTTCGCCGAAGGTGGAGATCATCCGGTCGAGCAGCTCGACCGCCTCGCTCCAGCGTTGCTGGCGGCGATAGATGTCGAGGGCGATGTTGATCCCCTGATGATTGAGGCGCTCGGAGCCGTCGAGGACGGCGAGAGCCTGCTGGAGCGACTGCTCGTAGTCGGCCTCGTGATGGGCGATCGCGGCGAGCTGAGTCCGCGCGAGGCGCCGGATCGGCTCGTTGGCCGACTCGATCCCGAGCAGCCTGTCGAAGGTTTTCGCGGCGCCCGCGAAGTCGCGATTCCCCATCTGCGTCAGACCGAAGCTGACGAGGAAGTCGACGTTGTCGGGATCGTGCTCCAGAAGCTGCCGGTAAATCGCTTCCGCCTCGGGGAACTGCTCGAGCTCCGCGAGCGCTTCGGCGAGGAAAAAGCGCGAGCGCTCGTCCCGGCCGTCGGCGGCGACCAGCGGCTCGAGGATTCTCTTCGCTTCCGCCGGCTCACCGCCGCGCAGGAAGAAGAACGCCTGTTGCCTCTGCAGATCGTCGTTGAGCGGATCGTCTTCGAGGAGCGGCTGCAGCAGCTCGGCCGCCTTCAGCCACTCCCGGGACTTCTGATAGATGTCGACGAGCTGGAAGATCGCCGGAGCGAACGTCGGATCGGCCGCGACCGCACGCTCGAGATAGACGCGCGACTCGTCGCTCCGTCCGAGCCGCGTCAGGACCTGCGCATAGCTGTAGTTCGCCGTCCGGTTGTCGGGGGCGCGCTCGACCACCGTCGCGAGGATTCCCGCCGCCTCGTCGAACCGCTCGGTCGCCACCAGGATCTGCGCGACCGTGAGTCCGCTCGCAAGATCGTCCGGCATGATCCGGTACGCGCTCTTCAGGTAAAGGAGCGCCTCCTCGATCCGTCCCGGACTCCCGCCCGAGCGATCGAGCAGAAGCCGGCCCAGCAGCCGGTTCGCGTCGTAGAAGTCGGGCTCCCGCTCGACCAGCTTTCTGAGCTCGCTCTCCGCGCGCGGAAAACGCTGCGCGTCCACCAGCATCGACGCCCGCTCGAACAGCAGCACCGGATCGCCCGGGCTCTTCCGCAGCACGCGATCCATCAGCCTCAGCGCGGTGTCGTACTCACCGCCGTGGGCCGCCAGCCGCGCCATGATGAAGTCGTGCTCCGGAGAGACGTCGGCCGGCTGCGCCGCAAGGAGGGACGGAAGGCATGAAAGCAGCAAATAGAGGAATGTCGATCGGCTCGTGCTCATCGTGTCGTTGGTGGGAACAACCGTTCCGGCGCGCCTGCTTCCCTCCGGCCGGACCGGCCCCTCCCGCCGGGGCGGGCGGGGGCGGCCCAAGGCGATATATATCCGAAACCGGCACTATCGGACGGGGCCGAAACGGTCTACACTCCGGCAAGCCCGCGCATGTCCCTGGAAAGACTCGAAATCACGCCGCTGAGTGCGATTCTCGGCGAGATCATCACCGACAAGAAGACGGGCTATCTCACCGTGGTCGACCGCGGGACGCGGAAGGTTCTCTACTGGTCGCTCGGGGAGGTCATCATGGTGACCTCGGACGCGCCGGAAGACTCGCTCGCGGATGTGCTCGTCAGGCGCGAGCTGATCTCGGCCGCGGACGGGCAGAAGCTCGCGGAGGCGGACTCGCAGGATCTGGTGCGCCACTTTCACGAGATGGAGCTGGCGAGCGCGGCGTCGCGGCAGTCGCTGCTGCGGGAGTGGGTGAGCGCGGTCGTGATTCCGCTGTTCTCGCTGACCGAGGGGACGGCGGCGTTCACGGCCGACGAGCCGCTCGAGCCCGAGCAGAGGATCTTCCTGTCGACGCCGGCGGTGATGCTGGACGGGATCCGGTCGATCACGAACGGGCTGATCCTGCGGCGGTCGCTGGGCGACATCAAGCGGGAGATCGGGATGTCGGGTGAGGCGCAGTACTCGCTGGACCGGCTGCCGCTGCACGAACCGGAGCGGAAGATCGCGGAATCGCTGCGCGAACCGAAAACGATCGAGGCATTTCTGAAGGCGTTTCCGGGCGACTCGCTGCTGGCGGCGAAGATGGTGATCGGGATGATGGCGCTGGGCGTCTATTCGCCGGTCGAGGCGACGGTGCGGAAGGAAGCGATCGACGAAGAGCAGACGATGAAGGACATGATGCTGCTGGCGACGCTCGGGTCGAGCGACCCGAGATCGCTGCAGGCGGTGTCGCTGGCGCGCCAGCTCCAGCAGATGGACTTCTACCGGTTTCTCGACGTTCCGCGCGCGGCGATCCGTGCACAGATCGTCTCGCGCGCCGAGGAGATGAAGAAGAAGTACGATCCCGGCACGTACCCCGCCGTGGTCAAGGACTACCTCGAGATCATCCTCCGGCGGATCGACGAGGCGACGCACATTTTGACGGACGCGGTGCGGAGGGCGGAGTACGACAAGCTTCTCGCGGCGTCGCGGCGGGACGACACGGTGTCGGTGCAGCAGCGTCTGACGCGACGCTCGATCGCAGAGCAGAACTTCCGGAAGGCGCGCGAGCTGAGCATCACGGGAGACTACTGGGGAGCGATCGTGCTGCTGCGCCAGGCCGTGGAGTACGCGCCGGATCACGCCGACGCGTGGTACCTGCTCGGGACGTGCCTCGAGCAGAATCCACAGTGGCGGCGGGAGGCGATCGAAGCGTACCAGCGAGCGCTGTCGCTGAATCCCAATTTCATCGATGCGATGCTCTCGCTCGGCGACCTCTACAAGAACCAGGGACTTCTCTCGCGCGCGCTCGCCTGCTACGAGGACGCCATCCAGATCGATCCGGAGAACGCGACCGCGAAGGCCCGGCTCAAGAACGCGGGCAAAGCGAAGAAGTGAGCCGCGGGCGGCCCGGGGCGTCGCGCTTCACGCTTCGAGGACTCGCTCGGCCCACTCGCGGATCGTCTGTTCGACGACTTCGACCTGATTGGTGAAGAAGTGGTCGGCGCCCGAGACCACGATGATCTCGGCGTCGCGGGCGTTGGCGGCGAGCTCCTCGACCTTCGCGGCGTCTCCGTACTCGTCCTTCGAGCCGTGAATGAACAGGATCGGCTGGTCGCACGAGCTGAGATAGCTCATCTCGTACTTGTTCACCGGAGCGCCGATCACGAAGACGGCGAGGACCTCCGGATGGTCGCACGCGACGCGACTCGCGACCCATCCGCCGAAGGAGAAGCCGCCGGCGATGACCCGCCTGCCGGGATGGCGCGAGGTCATCCACTGCATCGCCGCCTCGAAGTCGCGCTTCTCCCCATCCCCGCGGTCGTGGCTCCCCTCGCTCGCGCCCGCCCCGCGGAAGTTGAAACGGAGCGTCGCGATGCGAACCGCCTCGAGGCCCTTCGCCGCGCGGAAGACGACCTTGTTGTGCATCGTTCCGCCGCCCAGCGGATGGGGATGGCCGATCACCGCCACGGCGACCGGGTCGTCGACGTCCCGATAGATCGCCTCGATGCGTCCGGCGTCGGTGAACAGGTCGACGTTGCGCAGGGGCTTTGGACTCACGTCGTCTCCGGAGATGGAGGCTCGAGGGCGCCGAGGCGGATCAGGATGCGACCCTGCTCGATGCGGACCTGGTGCGTGCAAACGCGCGGCCCGGAAGGGTCGCTCGTGCAGCCGGTCTCCACGTTGAAGGTCCAGAAGTGCCACGGACAGACGATCTCGTCGCCCATCAAATCTCCCTCGCCGAGCGGCCCTCCGCGGTGGGGACAGGTGTTGTCGGTCGCGAAGATCCCGCGCGCGGTCCGATAGAGAGCCACGGCGCGCTCCCCCACCCGCACGACCCGCATCGAGCCGACCGCCAGCTCGTCCGCCCGCGCCACCTCGACGAACCCCTCCATCGCGGCGCTTATATCACGCCTCCCCGCCGCCGATGGACGACCCGCAGATGCATCGGCGGCCGCTCACCAGCGGCCGGGAATACGCGTGCCGCAGTCGGGACATGCGCCGTCCTCGAGCGCGTACGAGGTGACGCGAAATCCGATGCGCCCGATCAGAAGCTTCGCGCAATTCGGGCAGTGCGTCCCCTCCCGCTCGCCGAACGCTCCCGGGATGTTCCCCGGATAGACCCAACGCAGACCGGCGCGGCGTCCGATCTCCCACGCGCGCACGAGCGTCGCCACGTCGGTATCGTCGTTCCCGGTCATCTTGTAGTCCTTGTGGAAGGCCGTGACGTGCCACGGAACGTCGACGCCGACCGACGCGATGAACTCGGCGATCCGGGTCAGCTCCTCGTCCGAGCTGTTGAATCCGGGGACGACGAGCGTGAGAACCTCGAGCCAGATCCCGCGCCGATGGAGGTCGCGTATCGTTTCGAGCACCGGCTCGAGCCGGCCGCCGAGGAGCCGGTAGCTCTTCGGATCGAAGCTCTTGAGGTCGACCTTGTAGAGATCGACCCAGGGCTCGATGTAGTCGAGAACCTCCGGGGTGCCGTTGCCGTTCGATACGTACGAGGTGACCAGGCCTTCGCGCTTCGCCACGCGGAACACTTCGACCGCCCATTCCGACGTGATCAGCGGCTCGTTGTATGTCGAGGTGACGACCCGGGCGCCGCTGCTCACGGCCAGTTCGACGATCTGCTCCGGGGTGACCTCGTGGGGAAGCGAGCCCGAGGCCGGGTCGCGCAGCGCCTGCGAGGTGAACCAGTTCTGGCAGTAGCCGCACTTGTAGTCGCAGCCG
Source organism: Thermoanaerobaculia bacterium (assembly GCA_035544735.1). Lineage (GTDB taxonomy): Bacteria > Acidobacteriota > Thermoanaerobaculia > Gp7-AA8 > Gp7-AA8 > DATKCD01. Next base: position 20,330 of record DATKCD010000130.1, on the reverse strand, counting down.
AGCATCCCGAACGAGAGCGCCTTCGCTCCCGGGTACGCGTGAAAGAAGGGCTTCTTCTCGATCGGGTCGAGCTGGAGCCCGGCGACGTAGCCGCGAGGCACCCGCAGGACACCCCCTTCGTTGAAGCGAATCCTGCAGACGCCAGGCCGCCCCTCCTGAATCCGGCAGCGGTGTCCGCAGGCGAAGCAGCGGACGGCGCCTCCCTCGAGCTTTTCGTAGAGCTCTCCCTCGACCGTCCGCGCGGCGAGCAGATCGCCGAGCGGCGTTTCGGTGGAAGCGGCCATGGAGGCGACAACGTCCGGCCCCGGAGCCGAATTCTTCCCGGTCCTGGTCCCGATTGCCACCCACCCGGGGGCGGGCGAGACGCCCGCACCACACCGGCGGCGACCGGGCCGCCCCGCGCTGCCGGGGCTGCGCCACCGGGCTTCGCCTCTACACGCTCGTGGTCGTGGCCGGCGGCTCGGTGACGGTGAGCTGCAGGCTCATCCCCTCCTCCGCATGCTTCCCGACGGGGCAGTAGACGCGGTAGGTTCCGGGACTGAGGTCCACCTCGAGCGTCGCCGACTCGCCGGCGCCGAGATTCTCCGGGAGCTCGCGCTCGATCCCGTTCCCCTCGATCTCGAAGTTGTGCTCGTCTTCGCCCTGGTTGGTGACGTTGAAGACGGTGCGGCCGGCGGGAAGCGTCGCCGGCATCTCGATGCGGCGATCGATCAGGACGACTTCGACCGCTCCGCCGGGTGTACGGCCGGCCATCGGATCGGAGGTCGCCGTAGCGGTCTCCGTCGTCGCCGGCGGCTCCTCGGTCGTGGTGTTGACGATGTTCTCGCTGGACGGCTCACATCCGGACCCGAAGAGCCCGAGGACCGCGAGCAGGGAGACGAACGTGACGGTTCGCATAGGACGGGTACCTCCTTCGCAGATGAACTCTCGCGGGGAACGCAAGAAGCGTGCAGCAGAGCCTGGGGCCGGACGAGCGGCAGAGCCCGCCGTCGCTCGGGGGGCGGCCTGCGCCGTGCGGCACCCGGCGGAAACGACGGGACCATCCGTCAACGAACGAGCGCGACCGTGAGGAAGCCGAAGTACCACTCCTGAATCACGCGGCCGAAGAAGAGGACCCCGAGGAATGCGAGACCGAGAAAGACGCCGAAAGGAAGAGCGAAGCGGAGTCCTTCGTCCTTCCGCAGAGCGATGGCGATTCCGATCACCGCGCCGACGACCGACGCGAGAAAGATGACGGGGAGGACGGCGGCCCAACCGCAGACGGCGCCGATCATGGCGATCATCTTCACGTCGCCGAGGCCCATCCCCTCGATGCCGCGGATCAGGCGGTAGGCGAGAGCGACGGCGAGAAGGAGGCCGGCGCCGAAGGCGGCGCCGAGGATCGAGTCGAGCAGGGAGCTCGAGAGCACCAGATGCGGGCGCGCGAGGCCGGCGCCGAGCCAGCCGATGCCGAGGCCGACCGCGATGCCCGGCAGGTCGATCACGTCGGGAAGGATCTGGATCTCGGCATCGATGAAGATCAGGGCGATCGTCATCGAGACGGCGAGGGCGACGAGCAGGGCCGAGAGCGTCAGGCCGAGATGAAGCCAGGCGGCGAGCCAGAAGAGGCCGTTCGCGAGCTCGACCAGGGGATAGCGGACCGCGATGGGCGATCGGCAGTCGCGGCACCGCCCCAGAAGAATCAGCCAGCTCACGATCGGCACGTTGTCCCACGGCCGGATCCTCGCGCCGCACCGGGGACAGCGGCTGGGCGGGAAGACGATCGACTCCTCCCGCGGAAAACGATGAATGACGACGTTGAGAAAGCTTCCGATGATGGCGCCGAGGGCGAAGATCCAGAGGCCGACGAACAGATCCATGCGCCGCGATTCTAACCCGCCGGCGATCGGTCCTCCGGAACTTCATCCGGGAAGGACGAGCGAAGGGTCGTACTACAATGCGCTCGTATGAGCCTGTTCTCACCGAAACAGATCGAGCGCGTCTCGAAGCCGTGGGGTCACGAGCTGATCTGGGCGCGGACCGAGCGGTACGTCGGCAAGATCCTTCACTTGAACGCCGGCCACGCCCTCAGCCTTCAGTATCACGAGCGGAAGGAAGAGACCCTCTACCTGCTCGGAGGGCGAGTCGAGCTGACGCTCCGGAAGGACGGCGAGGAGCGGACGGTGGCGATGGAGCCGGGGCAGGCATTCCACATCCCGCCGTTTCTGATCCACCGCATGGCGGCGCTCGAGGATTCCGACGTGCTCGAGGTTTCGACGACCGAGCTCGACGACGTGGTGCGCCTCGAAGACCGCTACGGGCGGGAGGGAACGAGCGCGCCGTGAGCCGGAGTGGAGATCCGATACGGGTCCTCGCGTTCGTGGTGATGCTCGCGCTCGCGGTGCCGGCGGCGGCGTCGTGTCCGGAGTCGGAGCTGCTGCCGTGGTCGGAGCAGAACCGGGTGCGCGACGCGTGGCTCGTGAAGCGGCACGGCATGATCCTCGAGATGATGCGGCGCCACGGATTCGACTGGTGGATCGTCGTCAACGAGGAGTTCCACGACGACCCGCTGACGGAGGTGATCGCGCCGGCGAGACCGTATGCGGGAAATCGCGACCTGTTCGTGTTCATCGACACGGGAACGAGGCTGCGGAAGGTCGCGATCAGCGGATACGCCGAGGAGGTCCTCGCGCGCTTTTTCGAGTCGCCCGACGAGCCGCGGCCGGCGAGGGAGGTCCTCCCGGCCATTTACCGCGAGCACGAGCCGGAGACGATCGCGCTCGGAATCGGCGGGCGCCGCGGCGTGACCCGCAGTCTCACGCACGATTCCTGGCGGATGCTCGGCGAGATCCTCGGCGCCGAGGCGGCGAAGAAGTTCGTCAGCGCCGAGCCGCTGATCGAGGAGTACTTCGATACGAGGCTGCCGGAAGAGTGGGAGCACTACCGCGATCTGGTCGCGCTGACCGATTCGATGGTGCGGCAGGCATTCTCGTCGCGGGCGATCGAGCCGGGAATCACCACCGTCGGCGCGCTGCGCGACTTCCTGTACGACCGGCTGTGGGACTGCGGGGTGGACACCTGGTTTCAACCCGACTTCCGGATCCAGCGCGCGGGGCGGGTCAACGCCACCTCGAGAGGCTTCCTCGCGGTCTCGAGCGAGAACGAGGTCATCCGGCGCGGCGACCTGCTCCACGTCGACTTCGGCGTCAGCTACATGGGGCTGCACTCCGACTGGCAGAAGATGGCGTACGTCCTGCGCGAGGGCGAGTCCGAGCCTCCTCCCGGAATCCGCCGCGCGCTCGCGAACACGATCGCCCTGCAGGACGTCCTGATGAAGTCGGCGCGACCCGGCATGGCCGCCGGCGAAGTCTATCGGCGCACGATGGCCGCGATGGACGAGCGCGGCATCGAGGCCCAGATCTATTCGCACCCCCTCGGTAACCATGGACACGCCCTCGGCGCGTCGATCGACTTCCGCAGCGCTTCGCGGGACGACGCCGCGGCCCGAACCCTCCGACCGGGCTCCTACATCTCGATCGAGCTCAACACCGCGACCGCGATCCCCGAGTGGGACGGCCAGAAAGTGTGGATCATGGAGGAGGACCCGGCCTATCTCACGCCCGACGGATACCGCTTCTTCGTCCCGCGCCAGGAGGAGCTCTACCTGATCGGAACGCCCGAGTCAGCCCATCGGACGGACGACGGCGGCACGGCGCGTCTCGCCTTACAATGACGCGATGACCTCGCACGACGACCTCACCCGGTCAGAGCTGCGCCCCGACAGGAACCTTCTGCTGTTCTACTTCCTCGTGTCGCTCCTGTTCGGCCCGTTCTTCTTCATCGCGCTCATTCCCCTCTTCTTCCGGTACGAGACGCTGCGGTACCGCTTCGACGAGGAGGGAGTCTCGATGCGCTGGGGGCTGCTGTTCCGCCGCGAGATCAGCCTGACCTACGCGCGCATTCAGGACATCCATCTTTCGAGCAACTTCATCGAGCGGTGGCTCGGGCTCGGGAAGGTGCAAATCCAGACGGCGAGCGGGAGCGCGAGCGCCGAGATGACGATCGAGGGGCTGAAGAACTACGGGGAGATCCGCGATTTCCTCTACTCGCGGATGCGGGGAGCGCGGGCCGAGCCCGAACGCCGACGCGCTGCGGCAGGTCGCGTGCCCGCCGGCGAGGAGACGGACGAGCTCGCGGCCGTGCTCCGCCAGGTCGCGAGCGAGCTGCGGGCGATCCGCGCGTCGCTCGAGCGGAGGAGTTGATGCGGGCGCTCCTCCTCCGCCTTCTCCGCGTCCCCCCCGAGCCCCATCCGCCCGCAGGCGAGCAGGTCCGCGTCTTCCGCGCCGCACCGAATTTCTTCCGCTACAAAGCGGTCCTCTGGGTCATCGGACAGATCGGCGCGATCACCGGACTGGTGTTCGGCCTTCTCATGCTGCGCGTGGCCGAGCGCGAGATCGGCGAAGGAACCGCCGTCTCGCTCATCCGTTTCTTCGAAGTCGTCGGCTGGATCACCGTGATCGCGCAGATCCCGCTCACCTGGGCCGTCATGAGACTCGACTGGGAGCTCCGGTGGTACATCGTCACCGACCGGAGTCTCCGCATCCGTGAAGGGATCACGAAGGTCGTCGAGAAGACGATGACGTTCCGCAACATCCAGAACATCGCGATCCGGCAGGGACCGATCCAGAGGGCGCTCGGCATCGCCGATCTCGAGGTGCGCACGGCGGGGGGAGGCGGCGCGGCCGCCGGCGCCGAGAAGAAGGCGGGAGGGGCGGGAGAGGACATGCACGTGGCGTACTTCCGAGGCGTCGGCAACGCCGCGGAGATCCGCGATCTGATCCGCAGCCGGATCCGGCAGCATCGCGACGCCGGCCTGGGCGACCCCGACGACGAGACGCAGCCCGACGAGTCCGGGGCGGTCGAGGCCGCGCGGGAGGTCCTCGAAGAGGCGCGCGCGCTCCACCGGGCGCTCGCCGGACCGTCGTGAACCGGACCCGGCCATTCGAGCCGGCCTCGGCGATCGCGGAGGCGTTCGCCGGTTCCGAAACGCGCGAGTCCCAGCCGACGCCCGCCTGACGCCGGGACGACTTCTTTGCGCCCATGTATCAGAATCCCCTCCGGCGGGACTAGTGTCATGTAACGCCGGAATCGATGGCAGATGGCGAAGGGATCGGCGTCGTGAGCGAGGCGCGCCGACGCAGGCATAGCGGGGTCTATGCTGAGGAGGCGCAACGAAGCTCACGGCGTCGAGACCGAGCCAGGTGCTATTGATTCCGGCGTTACAGGACACCAGCGATCAGACCCGGACCGGCATTCGTGTCGGGAGGAGGGGTTGAAGGCAAAGATCATGGAATCGAGAACGACGCCATCCGCAGCCGAACAGCCCGAGGGGAACAGCGCGAGGGCACTGCACCCGGAGGAAGTGCTGCGCGTGATCGCGGAAGGGCTGTCGGCGGCACCGGGAGAGCGGCTGTTCGAATGGCTGGCATTCCACCTCGGGAAGGCGCTCTCGTCGGAGATCGCGGTGATCGCCGAGCTGCTGCCTGGGGGAACGAGCGCCCGAAGCCTGGCCTTCGTGCTGGACGGGGTCGTCCAGCCCGAGATCCGGTGGGATCTGGCGGGCACGCCGTGCGAGGAGGTGGTGAACCGATCCGCCTGCGCGTGGGACGAAGGAGTGTCGGAGCGGTTTCCGGAGGATCGATACCTCGTGGAGAACGGGATCGAGGCGTACGTCGGGACGCCGCTGTACGGGTCGGATGGAGGGGTGATCGGACTGATCTCGGCGATGAGCCGGTCGAAGCTGAGGAATCCGGGTCTCGCGCGGGACGCGGTGCGGATCGTGTCGGTGCGTGCCGCGGGGGAGCTGGAGCGGTTGCGTGCGGAGGAACGGCTGCGGCGGAGCGACCAGGTGCACCGGACCGTGCTCGCATCGAGTGTGGAAGGGATCTGCGGGATGGACGTGGAGGGGGAGCTGACGCTGGTGAATCAGGCGGCGGCGGCGATGCTCGGCTACGGAGTCGAGGAGATGATCGGGGACAACTTCTTCACGATCGTGGCGCCGCCGGAGATCACGAGCGAGTTTCCGGTGACGGCGCGCGCGGGGGCGTGCGCGGGCGAGGCGCTGTTCCGGCGGAAGGGAGGCGAGTCGTTTCCGGTCGAGTACGTGGTCTCACCGATGCGGAACGAGACGGGTCCCGTGGGATGGGTGATCAGCTTCCTGGAAGTGACGCAACGGCGCTCGCTGGAGGTCCAGCTCGAGCAGGCGCATCGGGTGAGCAGCCTGGGCAAGCTCGCGGCGTCGGTCGCACACGAGTTCAACAACGTGCTGATGGGCATCCAGCCGTTCGCGCAGATCGTCGAGCGGGAGGGGCGGGGCCATGCGAAGATCGAGAACGCCGCCACCCGCATCCACCAGGCGATCCAGCGCGGCAAGCGGATCACCGAAGAGATCCTCCGCTACGCGCGACCGATCGAGCACGTCGCCTCGGAGATCGAGCTCCGCTCCTGGCTCGACGGAGTCGCGTCCGAGCTCCGCGCCGTGCTGCCGCCCGCCGTCGAGATCCGCCTCGAGATCGGCCCGCGAGAGCTCTGGGTCCGCGCGGACGAATCGCACCTCGAACAGATCGTCGTCAATCTCGCCACGAACGCGGCGGACGCGATGCCCGAAGGAGGTCGTCTCGACATCGCCGCTCGCCCCGGCACGAGCTACCTCGACCTGTTCCGCGAAGGCTCCACCCGGTACGACCAGTACGTTCACCTCACCTTCACCGACAGCGGCTCCGGCATCCAGCCTCAGGATCTCCCTCACATCTTCGAGCCGCTGTTCACGACGAAGACGAAGAGCCGGGGAACCGGGCTCGGCCTGGCGATCGTCCATCGGCTCGTCGGCACCCAGGGTGGCAAGATCTTCGTCGAGAGCCAGCCGGGGCGCGGCTCGACCTTCCACGTCCTGCTCCCGGCGGCGCTTCCGCCCCAGCTCGCCCGTACGGCGCCCGAAGACGAGCTCACCGCGCGGCCGAGATCGATCCTTCTCGTCGAGGATGATCCGGTGGTCGGCGCCGGACTGGTCGAGCTGCTCCGCTCGGAGGGAAACGAAGTCCACTGGATCACGGAGGGCGCCCGCGTGGAGCAGTTCATCAGCGATCTCTCCCCTGAGCTCGTGATTCTCGATCTGGTCCTTCCCGACACCCACGGTTCGGTGATCCTCGCCGGCCTGCGGCGGAAGGGGATCGGAGTCCCCGTGGTGATCAGCACCGCCGACGGCGACGACCTCGATGCGGTCCGTTACGAGAACGTGGCGTTTCTGAGGAAGCCGTACGACTCGCGGGCCCTGCAGGACGCCATGGACCAGGCCGCTCGGAAGCCCTCGGGGGCCTGAAATCGTCGTGCCCGCCTCGGGGTGACGGCTCCCCGAATTTGGCACACCTCATGCGGGGGAGCGGTGAAATGAGCCGCTCCGAACGCGTTCTGGTCGTGTCGAGCGATGCCCGGTTGGCGCGTGCCGTCGGGGAGCGGCTCGTGCGGCGCGGCATCGGATGCGACCTCGCTGGCGACGCTCCGCGGGCCGCCGCGCTCTGCCACGAACGGAGCTATCAGGTGATCGTGCTCGACCTGCCGATCGCACGACTCGACGCCGCCGATCCGCAAACGTGGATCTCCAGTTGCCGGCCGCGGCCGGTCGCGGTCGCTCTCAAGGGGGCGAAGACTCCGCTCGCTCCGCTGCGCGGAGACGTGGTACCGATGACGATCGACCGATCGTACGACCTCGAGACCGTCGCCGAGCTCGTTGCGACGACCGCGCGCGACTACGCGGCCCGCGCCGGCCCGGGCGGTCCTGCAGTCACCCTCGCGGCACCGGTCTAAGACCCCGGAGCTTCCGAGACTCCGGGTCGTCCGCTATCCCCGAGCCTGGACCGCAGGACGAATGCAGAATGCAGAATGCAGAATGTCGAATCCAGAAACGGCTCAAACGGCATTCCGCCTCACGGTGATCGTGCCACCCACCCTTTCTGGATTCTGCATTCTGCGTTCTGCATTCTGCATTCGCTCCTCCCCGCCCGTTTCCGCTGTCTCCGATTGCTCGCCCCCACCCACCCGGGGCGGGCGGGACGCCCGCACCACACCCGCTTCATCGGCGCTCGGGCGCGTGCGGCGGGCTGTTCGTCCGCACGCTATCCCCGAGCCTAGACTGCAGGACGAATGCAGAATGCAGAATGTCGAATCAAGAAAAGGCTCAAAGCGGCATTCCGCCTCACGGTGATCGTGCCACCCACCCTTTCTGGATTCTGCATTCTGCGTTCTGCATTCTGCATTCGCTCCTCCCCGCCCGATCACACACGATCCCGGGTCGCGCCGGTCCCGAGCTGCCCCTTCGTCCGCGCCTGGTTCGACCGCCACCCCGATCAGAGCGATCTGATCGCCTGATCGCGGCCGAGGCGCACCGGCCCGCGCGGAGCTCCGCCGATCTCGAAGCGGGAGAGGGCCTCCTCCAGCATCCGTCCCGGCGCTCCCGGCTCGACTCCGCCGACGCCGAGGATCTCGAGGGCGAGGGAGAGCGTACGCCCGATCGTTCCTTCGTCGAGGCTCGGCGGGGAGAGGGCTCCGTCTCTCTTTCCCAGCTTCTTTCCGTCCGGCGCGAGCACGAGCGGGAGGTGCGCGTAGCGCGGGGTCGGGAGCCCGAGCGCGCGCTGCAGCGCGATCTGACGCGCGGTCGACGAGAGCAGGTCGCCGCCGCGCACCACCTCGGTGATCCGCTGCTCCGCATCGTCGACGACCACGGCGAGCTGGTACGCCCACGGCCCGTCCGCCCTCCGGATCGGAAAGTCGCCGACGCCGGCCGCCACGTCCTCCTCGACGATTCCTGCAACCAGGTCGTCGAACCGGATCACGCCCGGTGGAACGCGAAAGCGGACCGCCCGAGGCGTGCGGCCGCCGAGACCGCCGCGACAGGTTCCGGGGTAAACGGGGCCCTCGCCCGGATCGCCCGCCGCCGGCGCCGAGGCGGCGCGCCGGAGCTCGGCGCGCGAGCAGGCGCAATCGAATGCGAGATTCCGGGCGCGGAGCTCCTCGAGCGCCGCCTCGTAGAGTCCCGAGCGCTCCGATTGCCGCACCGGCTCCTCATCCCACTCGAGGCCGTACCTGCCGAGCGCCGACAGGATCTCCTGCTCCGCTCCCGAGCGCACGCGCGGAGCGTCGAGGTCCTCGATCCGGACGAGCCACCGCCCGCCCCCCTTCCGCGCGGAGAGCCACGACCCGGTGGCCGCGACGAGCGATCCGAAATGGAGCGGGCCCGTCGGCGAGGGGGCAAACCGCCCCGTGACCGCCGGCGTCACCGATCGCCTCTCGCCGCCGTCCGCTGCAACGCCGGTCTCACGCCGTCGGGTTGAAACAGCTTCTCACCGCCCGTCGTCTCGTCCGGATGGTCGCGGGAGCTTCCCTCCCCCGCCCGGGCTGGAACGGCGGTGGAAGGGAGGAAGATGGAGAGCAGGACGGCGATTCTCTTCGATTGGCGAATCCCTCAGCGCTCGACTTCGAAGTCGGCGGAGATCTCCGGGAGCGGATCGTTGAAGATCAGCACCGTCTCGGCGATGGGAAGGAGAACCGTGTGATTCTTCTCCTGGACCTGGAGATGAATCTCGTAAAATCCCCCGTCGGTAATGGCGACCAGGGTTCCCGGCTTTCCCTTGAGCTCGAGGATTTTGTTGAAGACCGACACGCGCGCTGGAATTTCCATGCGCGCTACATTAAGCGGGCGCGGGAATGGGAGTCAAGGAAATCACTCCCGCGATCCGAAACCGGAGCGGCCCCGTGGCGGGGCCGCTCTTTCGGTACCTTCCGTCTTCGGACCTCGCCGCCGTCAGCCTCCCGGAGCGGGGGTCGGCGGGGGGACCGAGCCGAAGTAATCCTCGCTGAAGCTCGAGTTGGCCGCGCCCTGCATCGCCTCGATCAGGGTCTCGAGCTTCTCCTGGCGGATCTGCTCCTCGAGCTGAGTCCGGACCTTCTCGAGCGGCATCGTGGTGCGCTCCCGAACCTCGATCACATGGTAGCCGAACTGAGTCCGTACGACCGGCGCGAGCCTGCCCGGCTCGGTACCGAAGACCGCCTGCTCGAACTCGGGGACCATCTGCCCCCGCCCGAACTCGCCGAGATCGCCGCCCGAAGCGCCCGAGCCGGTGTCGTGCGACTCGGTCTTCGCCAGCTCGGCGAAGTCCGCCCCGCCGGCGATCTTCGTCCGGATCTCCTCGGCTTTCGCTCTGGCGGCTTCTTCGCTCAGGACCCCTTCGGCCGGGGCCGCGGGGCTCCCCTCGAACGCGATCAGAATGTGGCGCGCCCGCGCCCGTTCGAGCGTCTCCTTCCGCTCCTCGTAGGCTTTCCGCAGCTCGGCATCGGAGAGCTGGACCGACGCGCGCATTCTCTCGATCTGCGCGTTCGCGAGGGTGTTCTCGCGGAGGAGCTTGAGCTGGCTCTGGACCTTCGGGTCCTTGTCGAGCCCTTCCTTCTGAGCCACGTCGGCCAGCATCCGCAGCCGGAGGTAATCCTCGGCGAACTGACGCTTTCCGGGGCCCGAGGCGAAAGCCTGATATTCGGCCGGGAGAGCCGAGAGGGCGTGCTCGAACTCCGATTTCCGGATCTCGGTCGAGCCCGCTTTCATGATGACCGGATCGGCCGAAGCCGCCGGCGTTTCGGCCTGCTGGGCCAGCAGGACCGGGCCCGCCAGCGCGAAGGCCATCGCAATGATCGTCTTTTTCACATGGGCTCCTTGAGGGAATTGACCGCTTCGGACCGTAACGGGAGGCGAAGAAGGACGATTCCCCCGACGGCGGGAGGGGGAACGGCTCCCGGCCAGCCTTCGCGACTCTCCTTCCGGCTCCGTGTCACGGGCCGGCGAGCTCACCGAGGGCGCGGGCCATCCGCTCGACACCTTCGCGGATCCGCTCCATGGAAGTCGCGTAGCTGATGCGGACGTGCTCGTCGTTGCCGAACGCGGCGCCCGGGACGACGGCGACGCGTGCCTGGTCGAGCAGGTAGTTCGCGAAGGTGGTCGAGTCGGCGATCGCGTCCTTTCCGAAGAACGAGCGTACCGAGGGGAAGACGTAGAACGCGCCGTCGGGGGGAGAGCACTGCAGGCCGGGAACGGCGTTGAGGGCATCGACGAGCCAGCGGCGGCGCTCGCGATAGGCCTCGAGCATTTTCGCGACTTCCGACTCGCCGCCGCGCAGCGCTTCGATCGCGGCATGCTGTGCGATGGAGCTGGGGTTCGAGGTCGAGTGGCTCTGGATCTTCGCCGCAGCGGAGACGATCTCGGGGTGGGCGATTCCGAAGCCGAGCCGCCACCCGGTCATCGCCCAGGTCTTCGACATGGAATTGACGACGATCACCGTCTCCGGGTAGCGATCCATCCAGCGGACGGCCGAGACGTGCTCGTTGCCGTCGTAGACGAAGAACTCGTAGGTCTCGTCGTACATCAGGAAGATGCCGCGGTCGGCACAGAACTCCACGATCCGCTCGAGCTCGGCGAAATCGATCACCGCGCCGGTGGGGTTGGACGGGGAGTTGAGGATGATCAGCCGGGTGCGCCCGGTCACGTGGGGCTCGAGATCGCGCAGGCGCGGCCGGAAGGCGTTGGCGGGATCGAGCGGAGCGAACACCGGAGTGGCTCCGGCGAACAACACCTGGTCCGGGAAGCTGACCCAGTAGGGCGACGGAACGACGACCTCGTCCCCTTCGGCGACGAGCGCGAGGATGAAATTGAACAGCTCCTGCTTTCCCCCGCTCCCGGCGATCACGTGTCCGCGGGTCAGGCTCGTGCCGTGACGGCGGTTGTAGCTCTCGACGATCGCGTCCCGGAGCTCGTCGCATCCGGCCGTGTTGGTGTACCGCGTCTTCCCCTGATCGATCGCGCGTTTACCGGCCTCGCGAACCGGATCCGGCGTAGTGAAGTCGGGCTCGCCCGGACCGAAATCGACCACGTCGATCCCCCTCGCCGCCAGCTCCGCGGCGCGGTTGAGCACCACGAGGGTCGGCGACGGCTGGATGCGCATCACCCGGGAGGTGAATCGGAGCCGGCTCGCCTGCGCGGATCGTTCGGTCATCTCCTCCCCTTGCTTTGTGTCATCATCGCGCGGGCCTTCGCGGCGTCCAACGCGATCGCGAGCGTCATTCTATACGGAGAATCCAGGGCGTGCCGCAACCATCCGACGAGCGCATCACGAGCCGGCAGAACCGCTGGTTCCGACGCTTTCTCGAGGCCTCGCGAAGCCACGAAGACGAGATCGTGCTCGAGGGACCGAAAGCGGTACGCGACGCGATCGCGCGCGGCTGGACCCCGCTCGCCTTCGCCCTCGCGCCGGAGAACGTCCCGCCCGCCGGCGGGGTCCCCTCCTTCGTATTCGCTCCCGCGCTCACGCGCGAGCTGACCGACACCCGTCATCCGCAGGGAGTCCTCGCCCTGTTCGAGCGTCCGCGCGCCGCTCTCGAGCCGCTGCTCGAAGTCTCCTCTCCCCTGCTCGTCGTGCTCGACGGGGTTCAGGATCCGGGGAACGTCGGCACCATCGTCCGTCTCGCCGCCGCGTTCGAGGCGACTGGCGTTGTCCTCACCGAAGGAACCGCCGATCCGTTCGCTCCGAAGGCGCTCCGCGCCTCCGCCGGCGCCGCGCTCCTCGTTCCGATCGTCGAGGCGCCCTCCGCCACGCTCGTCCGCCTCCTCGCCGAGCGGGACATTCCCCTCTGGGCCGCCACCGCCGATGGAGCCCCTTCCCCCTCCCTCGCTCCCCCCGCCGCGCTCGCCCTCGGCAGCGAAGGAAGCGGCGTCTCCGCGGAGATCCTCGCCGCCGCCCGCCACGTCTCGATCCCGATCTCCCCCGCCGTCGACTCGATCAACGTCGCCGCCGCCGCGGCGATCCTCCTCCATCAGATGCGTCGGAAGTGATCGGACCGCGGACGATTCAGGAGGGCGGGCCCGCCGATTCGACCTCGTCCTCCGCCGGGCGGTGAGCCTCTCCCCACGCTCGAGACGGCGGCGGTACGGCCGGCTTTCCCGCCGCCTGTCTTATCATCCGTTCCGTGATGCTTCGAAATGCTCTTCTCGCGCTCCTCTCCATCGCGACGCTCGTCGAGGCCGCGCCGCGGCCGATGACGTCCGAGGACTACGCCACGATGCCGGTCCCCTCCGACCCGCAGCTCTCGCCCGACGGCAGACGCGTTGCGTTCGTGCTGACGGGCGCCGACATGGAGCGCAGCATGTACGATCCCGACGTCTGGCTGGTCGGAGCGGACGGGTCGAATCCGATTTCGCTCGCGCACAGCTCGCGGCGGGACGCGATGCCGCGATGGGCGCCCGACGGGCGTCGCATCGCCTTTCTCTCGAACCGGGGAGAATCGGCGCAGATCTGGCTGATCGATCCCGACGGAGGAGAGGCGAGTCAGCTCACGCGCCATCCGACGCCGATCGACTGGTTCGCCTGGTCGCCGGAGGGAGAAAGGATCGCCTTCCTCGCGCGCGATCCCGAGCCGGCGGCCGAGGCGGCCGCGCGGGAGGCGCGCGACGACGCGCGCGTGGTCGGCCAAGCGGAGCGCCACCAGCACCTCTGGACCATCGCGCCGGGGAGCGGATCGTCCTCGCGGATCACTTCGGGCGACTTCTCGGTCATCGGCTTCGACTGGTCGCCGGACGGGAAGCGCTTCGCCCTCGTCACGGCGCCGGGAACGGGCCTGGCCGACCGCTTCGGAGCCGATCTCCATCTCGTCTCCTCGACCGGCGGGCCGACCGAGCCGCTCCTGGTGCGAGCCGGCCCCGACTTCGCGCCGCGTTTTTCGCCCGACGGCCGCTGGATCGCCTTCTCGAGCGGCGAGGGAGCGATCGACTGGGCGGCAGATCAGCACCTCGCGGTCCTCCCCGTCGGCGGAGGAGAGCCGCGCGTCGTATCGGCGGCCTACGACCGTCATCTCGAGCAGTTCACCTGGGCGTCCGACTCGCGCGCGCTCTACTTCGACGGCCAGTGGAACATGCGCCATCAGCTCTGGCGGATCGGGCTCGACGGCCGCCTCGCCGACCTCTCGGGCCTCCCCGGCGTCTCGTCCCAGGCGCACTTCGTTCCCGCGGCCGATCGGGTCGCCTTCATCCATCAGAATCTGACGACTCCGCCCGAGGTCTGGATCTCCCCGATCGGAACGTTCCGGCCGAAGAGGCTGACCGACGTCAATGCGCGCCATCGCGATCTCCAGCTCGCGCCGACCCGCGTCGTCCGCTGGAAGAATCCGAACGACGGGCTCGAGATCGAAGGGCTCCTCACCCTTCCCCTCTTCTACCGCTCCGGGACGCGCGTCCCCCTCCTCCTCTTCGTCCACGGCGGACCGTCGAGCTCATTCAACGAGGAGTTCCTCGGGTATCTCCACCACGTCTATCCCGTTCACGTGTTCGCGGCACGGGGGTACGCGGTGCTGCGGCCGAACGTCCGAGGGAGCGGCGGGTACGGGAGCGCGTTCCGCCAGCTCAACCGCGCCGACTGGGGAGGAGGCGATTTCGACGACGCGATGGCGGGGGTCGATCATCTCGTCGCCGAAGGGATCGCCGATCCGTCGAGGCTCGGCATTATGGGGTGGAGCTACGGCGGATTCCTCTCGGCGTGGGCGATCACGCAGACCGACCGGTTCCGGGCGGCGAGCATCGGCGCGCCGGTGATCGATCTGCTGTCGATGGAGGGGACGTCCGACATCCCGGGGTTCATCGGCAGCTTCTTCGCGGTGGTTCCCTGGCGGGAGCAGGAGCTGCTGCGCGAGCGCAGCCCTCTGACCCACCTGGCGAAGGCGAAGACTCCGGCGCTCATCCAGCATGGGGAGGAGGACCGGCGCGTCCCCCTCTCGCAGGGACGGATCCTCTACCGCGCGCTGCGCGACCTCGGGGTGCCGGTGACGATGGTGATCTACCCGCGGACTCCGCACGTCGCGCGCGAGCCGCGCCTCCGGATCGACGTCATGAACCGCAATCTATCCTGGTTCGACCGCTTTCTGTCCGACGATCGCTGAGGGGAAAGGATCGCGCCGCCGTCCGAATCGATGATCGATCCGTCACTCGCCGATCCTCAATCACCGACCGGACGGACAGAGATCCGAAATCGCCGATCACGAATCATCAATCATCAATCATCAATGCCTTGCAATCATCAATCATCAATGATCTTCAATGTGCCAACGGATCTGTCGGAGGATTCCGAGGAGGATGGTGACCTCGCGCGGGTCGAGCCTGGCGCGGGCTGCGATGGCGCGGAGGTCGTCGTAGATGCGGTCGGGGTTGTTTTCGTCGAGGAAGCCGGCGTCGCGCAGGAGGGAGCGGGCGGCCTGGTGGAGGCGCTCGAGCGAGGCGGCGTCGGCGAGCTCGGGGGCGGCGGGCAGGCGGGGGGCGGCGCGCGCGAGCTCGTAGGCGAAGATCGCCACCGACTGGGCGAGGTTCATCGTCGGGTGGAGGTCGGAGGTCGGGATGACGGCGACCGAGCCGCAGCGCGCGAGCTCTTCGGAGGTCAGGCCGCGATCCTCGCGGCCGAAGACCAGGGCGAGAGTCTGATCGGGCGCGAGTGCGGCGTGGAGCGCGGCGAGCTCGCGCGGGGTGAGGGGCCGCTGCACCCCGCGTGCGCGCGAAGAGGTGGTGGCGACCGCGACGTGCGTTCCGGCGAGGGCCGATTCGAGGTCGGGTGCCCGGCGCGCGGCGGCGACCACGTCCTCGGCACCGCTCGCCCACCATTCGGCCACCGGCCCGGGCGGAGGCGGCTCGCCCGCGATGACCATCTCGGTGAAGCCGAAGTTCTTCATCGCGCGGGCGGCTGCGCCGAGGTTGCCTCCCTCGCGCGGCTCGACCAGGATGAAGCGGACGCCGCCGCTCACGCCCCCGCGCCTCAATCCTCGCGCTGAGGCTCGATCCGGTAGTTCGGCGCCTCTTTCGTGATCGTCACGTCGTGCGCGTGGCTCTCGCGCAGCCCAGCCGCCGTGATCCGGACGAAGCGGGCGTGCGCCCTCAGATCCTCGACGCTCTTCGCTCCGGCGAGTCCCATCCCCGAGCGCAGACCGCCGACCAGTTGCGGAACCATCGCGCCGACCGATCCCTTGTAGGGAACTTTTCCTTCGATCCCCTCCGGGACGAGCTTCGACGCATCGGTCTCTTCCTGGAAGTAGCGGTCGCGCGAGCCGGCCTGCATCGCGCCAATCGATCCCATGCCGCGGTAGGCCTTGAACGTCCGTCCCTGATAGAGGATCGTCTCGCCGGGCGCCTCCTCGGTGCCGGCGAACAGCGACCCGATCATCACCGTGTGGGCTCCGGCGGCCAGCGCCTTCGTGATGTCGCCCGAGAATTTGATCCCGCCGTCCGCCACGACCGGAACGTCGAACTTCTCCGCCACGCGGGTGCACTCCATGATCGCGGTGATCTGCGGGACTCCGGCGCCGGCGATCACGCGGGTGGTGCAGATCGAGCCCGGCCCGATTCCGACCTTCACTCCGTCGACGCCGAGCTGAAGCAGCTCCTCGGTCGCCTCCGCCGTCGCCACGTTCCCCGCGACGAGCTGCGTGTCCGGAAACACCTTCTTGAACTGCCGGATCGACTCGAGCACGCCGGCCGAATGCGCGTGGGCCGAGTCCATCACGATCACGTCGACCTTGGCGTCGATCAGAGCGCGGGCCCGATCCAGTCCTTCCTTCCCCACGCCGATCGCAGCGCCGCACCGCAGCCGCCCGAGCGGGTCCTTCGAGGCGCTCGGGTACCGGCGCGCCTTCTGAATGTCCTTGACCGTGATCAGCCCCTTGAGGTCGCCGTGGCCGTCCACCACGAGGAGCTTCTCGATCCTGTGCTGGTGAAGGACCTCGCGCGCCTCGTCGAGCGTCGTCCCCACCGGCACCGTGATCAGGTCGTCCTTGGTCATCCGCTCGGAGATCGGCAGGTCGAACCGCGTCTCGAACCGCAGGTCGCGGTTCGTCAGAATTCCGACCAGCTTCCCGTTCGCGTCCGTCACCGGCACGCCCGAGATCTTGTATTTCTCCATCACCTGGAGCGCTTCGGAGATCCGCTGCCACGGGCGCATCGTCACCGGATCGACGATCATTCCCGCCTCGGAGCGCTTCACCTTGTCGACCTCTTCCGCCTGCTGCTCGATCGACATGTTCTTGTGGATGATTCCGATCCCCCCCTGCTGGGCGATCGCGATCGCCAGCCTCGCTTCGGTCACCGTGTCCATCGCCGCCGAAACGATCGGGATGTTGAGCCGGATCCCGCGCGTCAGCCGCGTCGAGGTGTCGACGAAGTTCGGATGTACGTCCGACCGGGCCGGCAGCAGCAGCACGTCGTCGAAGGTCAATGCCAGAGGAGGAGCGTCCACGAATCGCTCGGACGGAAGGGGATCCTCCCTCCGAAGCTCCCTCAGCTCGACACGGCCGGCCATGGGAGTTGATGTCTTGATCGAGTCACTCATGTCGCCCCGCCTTTAAAGGAGTCAGAACGAAAAACATCCGGCCGAAAATTGCGTCCTGCCGCCCCTCCCATCATCGCATCGATTGCCCGAGAGCGCGCAGGGCGGTGACCTGGCCCTCATCGAGCTCGGTTCCCCCGAGAGCGCGGCTCAGCCAGTCGATCCGGGCCACGTGCTCGAGCGTCTCCATCAGCAGCCCCGCCCGTCCGATGTCGGCATCCCACACGACCGCCCCGTGATTCGCGAGCAGCACCGCCCGCCCCCCCAGGAACGGCCCGATGCTCCGCGCGAGCTCCTCCCGGGTCGGAGTGGCGTAGGGTGCGACCGGGACCTCTCCGAGGGCGAGCACCGCCTCCGAGAGGATGGGACGCCCGAGCGCCAGCCCGGCGACCGCGAACGCCGTCGCGTACGGCGGATGCGCGTGGACCACGGCCCCCGCGTCGGCGCGCGCCGCATAGATGGCGCGATGGAGGGCGATCTCCGACGAGGCGCGCCCGCTCCCCCGGCTCTCCGTTCCGTCCACCCGCACCAGATCGGCCTCCTCCAGCAGGCCCTTGCAGCAACCCGAAGGGGTGATCAGCAGCGCGTCGGGGCCGAGGCGGATCGAGAGGTTGCCGTCGGTCGCCGTCAGAATCCCCTTCTCATCGAGGCGACGCGCGACCCGGACCAGCTCCTTCCGCGCCGCAGCTTCGGAATCGGGACTCATCGCCACGAGGATAGCAGGTCGGCACGGCGGGGAAGACGGTGTGGCCGGGGATTTCATCCCCGGCGGGTGGGGTGGTGACGCCGACACGATCGCCGCGCGACGTAGGACGAAATGCAGAATGCAGAGTGCAGAATGAAGAATCCAGAAATGGCCGATGGCTGGATTCGCCTACGGCAACCAGGCCACCCGCCCTTTTGGGATTCTTCATTCTGCACTCTGCATTCTGCATTCGCTCGACGTCATTCGGACCCGCGGGCGAGATCTCGAGCGCCCCGGCCCGCTCACCCTCCACCTGCCACCGACCACCGGCCGCAGGCGCCGGCATTCGTCGGAGTGATCGTGGGCGGCGGGTGGGTGGTGACGCCGACCCGATCGCCGCGCGACCCCCGCCCGCCGGGGATACAATCCCCGGCCACATACGATCCCCGGCAACATACAATCCCCGGCAACATACAGGCGGCGGCGGTCCGCGCCGTCCCCTCAACCGTTCTCGACGACTTCCTTCAGGATCTCGTCCTGCAGGTTGTACACGCCCCAGACGCCGGTGCGGTAATCGTTGAAGAGGAGGGAGAAGGCGTACATTTTCCCGCTCTTTCCGCGAACGTAGCCGGAGAGGCCGATCGCGCCGGAGAGGTAGCCGGTCTTCGCATAGACGCTGCGGGCATAGGGGGGATCGCCGAGGCGGCGGCGGAGGCGCGAGCCGGGCTCGCCGGTGTAGGGCATGGAGCTGACGAACTCCTCGCGGGCGGGGTCGTTCCACATGTGGCGGAGCACGGCGACGAAGGCGGCGGCGGAAGCGCGGTTCTCGCGCGACATCCCCGAGCCGTCGACCATCCGGATCTCCGCCGGATCGACACCTACCTCCGCGACCAGCCATTCGGTGACGGCGGCGGCGCCGTTCGCCCACGATCCGACCCCCTTCTTCTCCGCTCCGATGGTCTTGAGGAGCTGCTCCGCGTAGAAGTTCTGGCTCTTCTTGTTGATCACGAAGTTGACCACCGAAAGCGGCGAGGTGTGCTCGACGACCGTCCGCCAGTCGGGTCGCGTCTCCCTTTCGGTCAGCAGCACCTCTCCCTGAACCCGAATGCCTTCGCGCTGCAGCGCCTCGTGGACCACGTTCGCGAAGTAGTGGACCGGATACATCACGGGGACGAAGATCTCGGTCGGCCCCAGGTTGGGTGGTGCGTTTCCGCGGACGACGATCGTGTTCGTTCCCGGCTTGCGGCCGATGAAGACCCCTCGCCCGCGCCCCGTGACGCAGGAGCTCTCGATGGTCATGAAGCTGTTGGGCGGCTCCATCTCGACCATCGCCGGCTGCCCCTGCTGCGTCGGCGAGACGCGCACCATCACGCACCCCTCCTGCATCGCCAGCGCGGAGATGGGCGCCTCGTACCAGTTGACGAGCTGATCCTCGGGCCAGCTCGGATGCACCCACTCGTCGTCGAAGTAGCCGTGCTCGAAGATCAGATTCCCGCCGATCGTCTTCACCCCGGCGCTCTTCAGCGCGCGGGCCCAGCGCCCGATCACGGCGGCACCATCCCCGTCGTGGAATCGGCCGCCGATGGTCGGGTCGCCCCGGCCGGTGACCAGGACGTCACCATGAAGCGTGCCGATCGGATCGACCCTTCCGCGCAGCGCGACCGTCGTGACGAACTGGAAGTCGCCTCCGAGCAACTGGATCCCGGCTGCACTCGTGAACAGCTTCATGTTCGACGCCGGCGCGACCGGAGCGTGCGCGCCGCTCGCCGCGACGACCCTCCCCGTCTCCACCTCCGCCACCAGAAGGCTCGCCTTCGCGGCCCGGACGATCGGATGCCGGAACAGCGAGCCGACCCGCTGCTCGAGCCCCGCTCCCGAGGCCTTCGCCGCGACGTTGCGCCGCTGCGCGAGAGCCGGCCCGGCAGGCTGGGCCAGTGCGAGGACCGTGACGAGGGCGGCGAGCCTGGCGGATCGGAATGACATCGGCCTCAGGAAAACCTTCGAGCCCCGGCCGCTTTTCCGCTGCCGAGTTCCGTGCCCATCCTGCAATGGGTATTCCAGTGAGCGTCTGGAGCGTCTGGAGCGTCTTGGGCGTCTTGGGCGTCTTGTGCGTCTTGTGCGTCTGGAGCGTCTTGGGCGTCTTGTGCGTCTTGTGCGTCTCGGGCGTCTTGTGCGTCTTGTGCGTCTTGGGCGTCTTGTGCGTCTTGTGCGTCTTG
>DATKCD010000129.1:0-5269 GCA_035544735.1 Thermoanaerobaculia bacterium | reverse complement strand
CGTGCCCTTTTTTTCGCTCCCTGCCCTGGATTTGTTACGGCCGCCTTCGCGGCCTGGGGGTTTGTTGTGCGATTCAATCCCCAGGGCTGGCGCCCTGGGCTACATTGTTTCGCGCCGCCTCCGCGGCGCTGTAAGGAGCGGCGATTCAATCCCCAGGGCTGGCGCCCTGGGTTACATCGTTTCGCGCCGCCTCCGCGGCGCTGTAAGGATCGTTTCGTGCCGCCTCTGCGGCGCTGTAAGAAGCGGGCCGCCTTTCTCACCAGCCGTAGCTCTGGTCGTGGTTCGGTTCTTCACGACCGAGCAGCATTTGTCTGTACTTGTCGAACTCCGTCGTACCGAGGTAGTACTCCGGGAGTGTCCTGCCGAGATACTCGACATACGACTCGCCAGGGACCGGCTTGCCAGCTTCCTTGATCATCTCGCCATGGACGTCGTAGGGGAGAAAGATGATCTCCTCCATTCCGCGCTGACGGAAGAACTTCAGGTCGGGCGTGAAGAGGAGGTGCTCTGGACGGACTCCCTGCTGTTCTTCGCCGGTGTCCTGGACTTCACGGACCAGCGATCTCGCATCGGGCGCCGTGATGTCACTGACGCGTGTCTGAACGATGGCGACGTTGATCAGCTCGAGGAGCTCGCGCACTTCGTTGTAGTACTCGCCCTGGGCGGTTCCGTTGTTACGGTCCTTGAACCCGAACGCTACGGCGGTCTCACCACCCCGCTCGTTGCCGAACATCTCTACGCCGCGCGGGATCCAGAGATTGAGATGTCTCTGAATGTCCTCGATCGAATGATCTCCCTTGCCTTCGGTCGCCATCACCGCGATTTCCTTGAGAAAGCTCCGACCGGATCCGATGTGGAACCCCTCTTCGGAGAGCATCGGCCCCATCGAGCGCGCCATCGGCGCGTACGAGAAGACCTTCTGCATCTCGAGCTGATACTTGCCGACCAGGTCGATGGCGGTGGCGAAGGTGACGTTGTCGAGGAAGTCGTTGAACGGGATGTTGAACGCGTCGAGCACGTGGTTGCCGAGCTGCATCGCGAGCAGCTCGTCCATCGTGTCGGTCGCGATGTCGGGGTGTCCCGGCTTCTTCCAGCTCGGGTCGTGGTCGAGGACCCAGAACATCTGGTACGCGTGGCGAAGCTCCTCGGCCATGATGCGGAGCACCGACATCTTCATCTGATCGGTCGGCGCCTGGTCGAGAGTCAGCCGGTGCTGCTGGATCGATCCCAGCTCGGTCGAGCACTGGGCGCGGACGATGTCGCGCGCCGTGTAGAACATGTTTCCCGCCATGTCGCCGGCGCGCTCGATGCGCGGCTTGCCGGTGAAGCGGCCGTAATCGATGGTGTCGCTCCCGACCTTTCCAATCTTCGCCATGAGCTGGAACGGGGTCTGGTTGCCGAAATACGTCCCCCAGTTCCGCTCCAGGAACTCGAGCTCCGGGAAATTCTTCTTCTGCCAGCCGACGAGAGCCTCGTGGAACTTCGGAGTGATCTTTTCAGTGGTGTAGGCTGCCAAAACACCCTCCTCGAGCGGTGGTGACGCGGGCAGCGAGCTCCCGCGCGGGATCCTGAGGCGGTAACGCCCCGGGGAAGGCGGACATTCTCCCCCCGTCGCGGAGGCGGTGGCATAATAGGGATCCGCGCGGCGAGACGTCCCCGCGCGCATCGGACCGGTCATGCCCGAACAGACCCTGCGCGATTCGTACGGCCGCACGATCGGAGATCTCCGGATCTCGATCACGGACCGCTGCAACTTCCGCTGCACGTATTGTATCCCGGTCGAGAACATCGAGTGGAAAAGGCGGGAGGAGATCCTCCGCTACGAGGAGATCCTCCGGCTGGCGCGGATCTTCGCCGGGTTCGGCGTGCGGAAGCTGAGGGTGACCGGAGGGGAGCCACTGCTGAGGCCGGACGTGGTGTCGCTGCTCGAGCGGCTTGCCGAGGTGGAGGGGATCGCGGACCTGGCGCTGACGACCAACGGGAAGCTGCTGGCGCGGTTCGCGCCGGCGCTTCGTGCCGCCGGAGTGCAGCGGCTCAACGTTTCGCTCGACTCGCTGAGGCCGGAGAGATTTCACCGGATGACGCAGCGGGACTCGCTGGGCGAGGTGCTCGAGGGGATCGAGGCGGCGGTCGAGGCGGGGTTCCATCCGGTCAAGATCAATGCGGTGGTGATCCGCGGGGTCAACGACGACGAGATCGTCGATTTCGCGCGGTTCGCCGCCGAGACGGGCCACGCGGTGCGGTTCATCGAGTTCATGCCGCTCGACTCGGGGCACGCCTGGTCGATGGACCAGGTCGTTCCCGGGAAGGAGATCGTCGCCACGCTCCGGGAATCGATGGAACTGGTGCCGCTCGCGCCGCGGTCGGCCGCCGAGACGGCGACCCGGTGGGGCTTCCCGGGCAGCGGGGGGGAGATCGGCGTGATCGCGCCGGTGACGGCTCCGTTCTGCGGGAACTGCAACCGAATCCGGCTGACGGCCGACGGACAGGTGAGGACGTGCCTGTTCTCGATGCAGGAGTACGACCTGAAGACGCCGATGCGCGAGGGAGCGAGCGATGCGGAGCTCGAGACGCTCCTGATGGCGGCCGTCGGCGCGAAGGAGCAGGGACACCGGATCAATCGAAGCGATTTCGTTCAGCCGGCGCGCACGATGTCGTGTATCGGCGGCTGAGCCCGGGCGGAAGGGGACGGGCAGAGGCGGGGGGATGACCGGCATGAAGCTGTACCACTCGAAATCGTTCCCTCTCGAGGGCGTCGAAGCCGACCTGCGGAGCCGCCGGGTCGAGACGATGGCGATCGACTCGCTCCAGGAGATCCCGGCCGGAAGCGGAATCCGCGTGGTCCTGATCGACGCCGAGCTCGCGCGCGACCAGGTCTCCCTTCCCGCCGCCGAGCCCGGGATCCTCTATCTCGGGCTCGGCCTGAACGGCGGCATGCCGCTCGCCTTCGACCCGCAGATCTATCTCCATCTCCCGGCCAACCCGTACCCCGAGCTCCTTCGCTCCTCGATCCAGAGGGCCGCGCAGCACGCCACCGACCGGCTCGAGAAAGAGTGGCTCATCGACCGGATGAACCGCGTGACCCGCGAGCTCGACGAGATCCACAAGATCGGCATCGCGCTCTCGACCGTCCGCGACCACGACGTGCTCCTGCCGATGATCCTGTCCAAATCGCGCGAGATCAGCCGCTCGGACGCCGGGTCGCTCTACCTGCTCGACGAAGACCCCGGGCACGGCCGCGTGCTCCGATGGAAGCTCGCCCAGAACGACTCCATCGCCGTCGACTTCGAGGAAAAGATCCTCCCGATCACCAAGGAGAGCCTCGCCGGCTACGTCGCCCTCACCGGCGAGACCCTCGTCATCGACGACGCCTACGAGCTCCCCGACGACGTCCCCTATTCCATCAACACTTCATTCGACCGCGAGTTCGGCTACCGGACGCGCTCGATGCTCGTGTTCCCGATGAGCAACCACGTCGGCGACATCATCGGGGTCCTGCAGCTCATCAACCGAAAGAGGGAAGGGGCGCCGGCCAGGCTCACCGCCGCCGACGTCCCTCTTCACGTCATCTCGTTCGATCAGCATACGATCCGCTCGATGCAGTCGCTGGCCGGCGCCGCCGCCGTCGCCGTCGAGAACAACTACCTCTACGAATCGATCGAGCGGCTGTTCGAAGGCTTCGTCACCGCCTCGGTCACCGCGATCGAGCAGCGCGATCCGACGACCTCGGGCCATTCCTTCCGCGTCGCCGATCTGACCGTCGAGCTCGCGAAGATCGTCGACGCCTGCGATCACCTCCCCTTCCGCGAGATCCGCTTCACCCCCGAGCAGGTGCGGGAGATCCGTTACGCGTCGCTGCTCCACGATTTCGGCAAGGTCGGAGTCCGGGAGAAAGTCCTGGTCAAGGAGAAGAAGCTCTATCCGCTGCAGATCGATCTGATCCGCGGCCGGTTCGAGTTCCTGATCCGCTCGCTCGAGCTCGCGGCCCAGAAGAAGAAGACCGAGTACCTCCTCGGGCGGGGAGGGGAGGGATACGAACGGTTCGCGGCGGAGGTCGATCGGGAGATGGCCGAGGCGGTGCGGCAGGTCGAGCAGGACCTCGCGTTCATCATGCACTCGAACGAGCCGACCGTCCTGCCGGAAGGAGAGTTCAAATACCTGCAACAGCTCTCCGCACGCCAGTTCGTCGACCTTCAGGGCAACGCGCGCCCCCTCGTCGAAGCCGAGGAGGTCAGACGCCTCTCGATCCGGAAGGGGAACCTCGACACCGACGAGCGGAGCGAGATCGAGAGCCACGTCACCCACACCTACGAGTTCCTCTCGAAGATCCCGTGGACGACCGATCTGAGGAGCGTCCCCGACATCGCCTACGCGCATCACGAGAAGCTCAACGGACGCGGATATCCGCGCGGGCTCGATTCGCCCAGGATTCCGGTCCAGTCGAAGATGATGACCGTCTCCGACATCTACGACGCTCTGACCGCGAGCGACCGTCCCTACAAGCGGGCCGTTCCCACCGAGCGCGCGCTCGACATCCTCGGCATGGAAGTCAACGAGGGACTGCTCGATGCCGACGTGGTCCGCATCTTCGTCGACGCGAAGATCTACCAGAAGGCCGGCATCGTCAGACTCTGAAGTGCCGATCGGAGGCGCGCGGCCGCCCGCTCCCGCTCACGCCAGGTCGCGGAGCTCGTGTTCCTCGAGAATCCGTGCCGCGAGCTCGCGGGCGCGGCGGCGGCGCGCCAGGAGCCACGCCGCGGCGTCGGGTCCCATCCAGGGGGGGACGCCCGGCTCGCTCTCCATGACCTCGCGTGCATGCTCGATCGGGGTCCGTCCCTCGCGCCGCGCCTGAAAGAAGCCGTGAACCAGGCCGCTCGCGCCGGCGGAATCGATCGCGAGCGCCGAGGCGACCGCCCGCTCGGCTTCGGTCCCCGGATCGTCCAGCCGGCCGAGCGAGACGGCGACCCGCATCACCAGATCCTCGCTCAGCCGACCTTCCGAGGCGAAAACGACTCTCGAGGGGTTGCCCATGTGCGAGAGCCATCCGCCGAGCCGATGGAACAGGATCAGCAGCTCGAGCTCGAGCCGCTCGCTCTCGGCCGGCGGCTGGTGGAGTCGCCGGGCGATCGCCCCGATCCTTTCGACGTCGCCGAAATGCGAGAGTCCGTCGAGATCCTGGTAGAGCGGCTTCAGGAACGACTCGAGCTGCGCCCGAAGAACGGCATCCATGCCAGCGATGCTAGTGTCCTGCAACGCCGGAATCAATAGC
>DATKCD010000128.1:0-28313 GCA_035544735.1 Thermoanaerobaculia bacterium | reverse complement strand
GCGACGGCCGGATTCGGTCGTCCCGCGTTCGTAGCCGGGCTTCGGTAGCGCTCGGTGCTGGGCTGTGGCATGTGTGCTGGTCCGTGTGAAACCTGGCACTTACCCTTCGACCTCTGTTGAATGGCAGGTACCCTCAGCGCTAAACAGCGCGCGGCAGAAAAGCAGCCGTGGAGGTGGCAGCAGACTGTCGCACTTGATGGCTGAGCGTCCTTGTTGTCCACCATGGTTTCACCGTAGTTTCAGAACCGTTCGATTCATTCCGCGGACCGTCGCGACACCGTGACGACCCGCTCTTCGTCAGCTACTCCGCATACTTCGGAAGCACCGTCGCCTCGATACTCCTCGGACCATCCGGCCGGGCACAGCCTCAGGCATCGCCTCGACCTGAAGCTTCTGGCCTCCCATTGTTATCCATCCCCGCTGATGTCCGTGACGGCGGCTGGCACGGCTATCCAGCCGCTCGTACCGCTTTCCGCATCGCTTGAGGACTTCGTCACACGATCCGGCGAAAGGAACCGCCATCTCACTTTTCAACTAAATTCGGGACAACCTCAATGGGCCGCGGTCGCAGGTGCAGGTTCCGGCAATCGCCCGCTCGACCGAAACGTTGCTACGTAACCTGCCGCCGTGATATATCACCAAACTGGTAGAGTGTCACGCGGGCGTCCGTGCTCGGCGGCGCTGATTCGAGTAGCCCGCCTCGCAATTGTCTGATCATCGAGCCTCGAGGAGGAATTCACATGCCGTACAACCGCTTGTCAAGGACCGTTCAGGCGAGTGTCCTTTTGCTCGTCGCAGGCTGGAGCGCGGATGTCGCGTTCTCTGCCGGCAACTCCGACCAGGTGGGGGACATCCTGAACATTGGAAAGCGCGCTCTTTCCCGCCCGAAGTTTACTGATGAAGATGAAGGGCGGATGGCGCAGGCGCAGGCGCAGAAGTTCGACGCCGAGAACGAGATGTGGCCCGAGCCGCTGCTCGAAACGTATCTAACAGGCCTCGT
Source organism: Thermoanaerobaculia bacterium (assembly GCA_035544735.1). Taxonomy (GTDB): domain Bacteria; phylum Acidobacteriota; class Thermoanaerobaculia; order Gp7-AA8; family Gp7-AA8; genus DATKCD01. The sequence goes on along the minus strand of DATKCD010000128.1, from coordinate 27,313 downwards.
GCAGAAGCTCGTGGCAGTCGCGAAGCCGCGTCCTTTCCCGTACCGTGTCCGCGTCGTCAGCGACCCCACACTCAATGCGTTCACGTTCGGGGGCGGACTCCTGTACGTCCATGCCGGGCTCATCGCGCGGATGGAGAACGAGGCGCAGCTCGCCATGGTCCTCGGCCACGAGATCGCGCACGTCACGGAGCGCCACGTCACCAAAGGCATCGAGAAGGCTTATACTACGCAGCTCCTTCTCGGTGCCGCCGTCACGGCAGGCGCGAGCACCGGCATTATCCCAACGGGCCCGGCGCTGGATATCGCCTACGGGACGACCATGAATGCCGCCATCAACGGACATGGCCGCAACCAGGAGCGCGAGGCCGACACCCTGGGTATCCAGTACATGGTCAAGGCCGGTTACGATCCGCGCGAGGCGCCGATCACCTTCGAACTTCTGCTCATGGAATATGGAGATCAAAGTCGCGCCGCCAACTTCTTTTACGGCAGCCATCCGAAGAACGTCGAGCGGTACGAGACGCTGTCCAAGCTCGCCAAGGGGAAGTACGCCAAGGACGTCAAGGAGAAGCGGCTCATCGTAAATACGGAAGAGTTCAAGCGCGTGACGCGTTCTGTCGTCATCGCCACCGGGCGGCTCGATTACGAGCAGGCGCGCTTCAGCACCGCGCAGGCGATGTTCGAGAAGGCTGTGCGCGCGTGGCAGGACGACCCGGTGCCGCACTACTACCTTGGGAAAATCGCGTTGGAAACAGGCGTCGGCGACGGCGTCGATCGCGCGCTGAAACATCTTGAAGACGCTATCAAGGCCGACGCGCAGTATGCGCCCGCCTACCGCGAGCTCGGTCTCGCGCAGTACCGCAAGGGGGATCGACCGAGCGCCATCGCAAGCCTCGAACACTATCTCACGCTGGAACCCAAGGCGGAGGACGCGAAACAGATCAAATCAACGATCCAGGAACTGAAGCGGTTCTCCCGCTGACAGCAAGCGAGGTCGCATGACGCTATCGAATGCTATTCGTGCGTGTGTCTGCGTCGCTCTGGCGATAGGCTCGACGTCCGAGGCTGGCGCGCAGACCATCCGCCGAGCTCCGGACACGACCCCGCCCTCCATCAGCATCGCCCGGCCGGCGCCGGGCGAGCGAATCGAGACCTTCACTCCTGAGATCGAGATCGAGTACGACGATGAGGGCACCGGCGTTGCGGTCGTGTCCTTCCGCGCGCTGATTAACGACCGGGAGCATTCTGCCGAGTTCGAACACCACAGCCGCGGCGCCAGCGGCCGGATCGCCCCGTCGAACCCGCTGCCGCTCGGCGAAAACAAGCTGACCATCGAGCTCGCCGATCGCGCCGGCAATGTGGGACGCGCCGAGAGCACGTTCATCAACGCCGGCGGAGGATGGCTGACGGCGATCGCTGACCCAGGCCTTGGGCTGGGGCGCCACGTCGAACTGGTGTTCGACGCGTCCGGCAGCATGAGCGACATGATGCTCGACAGCACCAGGATGGAGGTAGCGAAGGGGGCCGTCAAGAACCTGATCAAGACTCTACCCACCGACACTCCCCTGGGCCTGCGCGTATTCACGGCGTGCGACGCCATCCGCTCGCTGATTCCAATCGCCAAGGTCAACAAAGCGGCGTTCAACGCGACCATCGAAAAGATCGAGCCGTCTGGCGGCACGCCAATTGTCGCCGCGCTCCTCCAATCATTCGAGGCGCTCGCGAAGCTGCAGGATATCGAACGCGTCACGGTACTCGTCACCGACGGCGGCGAAAGCTGTGGCGGCGCGTTGAAGGACGCGGCGGAAAACGCAAAGGAGCTCTCGATCCGCCTGATCGTGATCAGTTTCGGGCAGCAGGCCACGAACGAGCAGCTCTCGAAGCTGGCGGAGGAGACCGGGGGCGCGTACTTCAACGCACTGGATGGAGCGGAACTGCAGGCCGCGCTCGAGCGGAGCGTTCTGCGACTCAGCTACGGCGTCTACGACGCACAGGGCATACGCGTTTCGGAAGGAGAAGTCAACGGCGAGCGCCTCATGTTGCCCATCGGGGCGTATCAGGTTCGTTTCGATTTGCGCTCGTCAAAGGTCGTTCAGGATGTGACCATTGTTTCGCTGGGTGAAGTGACGGTGCGGTTGCGCCAGTCCGGCGCCCGCGTCAGCGCCGAGGTCCTGGCGGGCAAGTGAGTGAGGCCGCTCTAGTTTCGCCGGATCCACCCGATACGACGTGAGATTTCGATGCCTGGGCTCGCAACTCGAGCCGCTGGTTCAGGTGTGTCTTCCTGCGAACCCGCGATGTCTCCTGCGAGCCGTTCTCTGTCCGCGTCCATTTTGAGCAACTTCTGGCTGTTGTTCGCATCCATCTGGCTCTCCGTTGGGGGAGATCAAGGTCATTCCTCCGTCGCTGGAGGATGTCTTCATCGAGCGCACGGCGGGCCAAAGTGTCATCCCGGGCGAAGCGAGGGATCCTTCGCTCACGCTCGGAATGACAGACCGAAACGCTGATGGAAGCTGAAAACTCAATTGCGGTCGAGGTCGAGCGGCTGACCAGGAAGTTCGGCGATTTCACGGCCGTCGATGCCGTCTCCTTCGCGGTGCGATCGGGCGAAGTCTTCGGTTTCCTGGGACCCAACGGAGCCGGCAAGACCACCACCATCAAGATGCTCACCGGCCTGCTTTTGCCGACCAGCGGCCGGGGAAGCGTCGCCGGGTTCGACATCATGACCGAGACCGAGCAGATCAAGAAGCGCATCGGGTACATGTCTCAGTTGTTCTCGCTCTATGGCGATCTGACGGTCGAGGAGAACATCACCTTCTTCTCCGGACTGTACAACGTCCCCCACGAAAAGAGAGGCGACAGAAAGAAATGGGCCCTGGAGATGGCGGACCTGGGCGAACAGCGGAACCGGCTCGTTCGCGAGCTTCCTCTCGGATGGAAGCAGCGCCTCGCCCTCGGCTGCGCCATCCTGCACGAGCCGCCGATCCTCTTCCTCGACGAGCCGACCTCGGGCGTCGATCCGCTCTCGCGCCGGAACTTCTGGGACCTGATCTACGAGCTCGCTCAGGGCGGGACGACCGTATTCGTCTCGACGCACTACATGGAGGAGGCGGAGTACTGCGACCGGCTCGCGCTGATGAACCGCGGGCGCCTCATCGCGCTCGACACGCCGGCGGGCATCCGCCGAGCCGTCGACCGGCCGATCCTCGAGGTCGAAGCCTCGAATCCGTTCCGCGGTCTGGAAGCGGTCGGCCGGGCGCGGTCGGTCGTGAGGGCGGGGCTGTTCGGGCGCGCAATCCATGCGGAAGTGACCGAGCCGGAGCGGGCAGCCGCCGAGATCGGCGAACGGCTCGCGGCCGCGGGGGTCGAGCTGATCGCGATCCGCCCGATCGACCCCTCGCTCGAGGACGTATTCGTCTCGCTCGTCGAATCGGCGGGAGGAGCGGCGCATGGGTGAGCCGCAGAGCCGCTCGGCGTTCTCGGCGATGCGCCTCCGGGCGATCGCCCGGAAGGAGATCCTCCAGCTCCGGCGCGATCCGCGGAGCCTGCTGCTGGCGTTCGCCGTTCCGGTGATCCTGCTCGTGATCTTCGGGTACGCGATCACCTGGGACATCCGGAACATCGCGCTCGGCGTGCTCGACCGCGACGCGGGCGCGGAGAGCCGGGCGCTCGTCGACGCGTTCCGCGCATCGGGGTACTTCGAGGTCGTGCGCCTGCTCGAGAGCGAGAGAGAGATCGACGCGCTGTTCGATCGCGGCACGGCCCAGATGGTCCTCGTGATTCCGCCCGGCTTCGCGGCGCGGCTCGGATCGATGGTGCCGCCGCGCGTGCAGGCGATCGTCGACGGAAGCGACGCGAACACGGCGACTATCGTCCTCGCGTACGCGCAGGCGATCGTCGCGCGGCGGGGGGCGGCGCTGGCGGCGAGGGCCCGCGATCCCCGCTTTCCGCTCGAGCCGGCCTCGCGCGTCTGGTACAACGAGGAGCTCCGCAGCCGCAACATGATCGTGCCGGGCCTGGTCGCGGTCATCATGGCGATCATCGCCGCGATGCTGACCTCGCTCACGATCGCCCGGGAGTGGGAGCGCGGCACGATGGAGCAGCTCGCCTCCACCCCCGTCACGCGTCTCGAAGTCGTCCTCGGAAAGCTGATCCCGTACGTCGGCATCGGCCTCGTCGACATCGCCGTCACCGTGGTCATGGGGCTGCTGCTGTTCGGCGTTCCGTTCCGCGGGAGCATCGTGCTGCTGTTCGCGCTCTCCCTTCTCTTCCTGATCGGCGCTCTCGGATTCGGGATCTTCATCTCGGCGGTCGCGAAGTCGCAGGTGCTCGCCACCCAGGCGGCGATGGTCGCGACGTACCTGCCGGCGCTTCTGCTGTCGGGCTTCATGTTCTCGATCGACGCGATGCCGCAGGCGCTCCGGGCGATCACGTACCTGATTCCGGCGCGCTACTTCCTCGTGGTGACGCGCGGGATCTTCCTCAAGGGGGTCGGGGCGGAAGTGCTGCGCGTCCAGGCGGGGCTGATGCTGCTCTTCGCCGCGATCGGGCTCGGGCTCGCGGTCGCGAAGTTCCGAAAGGAGATCACGTGAACGGCGCCGCTCTCGAGCGGATCGGCGAGATCGTCCGGAAGGAGCTCCGGCAGATCTTCCGAGATCCGCGGATGCGCGCGGTGATCTTCGTGGCGCCGCTGATCCAGCTCGTGGTCTTCGGATATGCGGTCTCGACCGACGTGCGCAACACGCCGATGCTGGTCGTCGACCACGATCGGACCGCGGCGTCGCGCTCCCTGGTCGAGGCGATGACGAGCTCGGGGTGGTTCCGCCTCGCGGGACGATCGCACGACGAGCGCGACATGGTCTCGGGGCTCGATCACGGGGAGGTGGTCGTCGGGCTGGTGATTCCGGCCGGGCTCGCGCGCGAGCTCGAGCGGGGAACGGCCTCGGTCCAGGTCATCTTCGACGGAACGAACTCCAACGTCGCGACCGTCGCTCGCGGCTATGCCGAGAGGATCCTCATCGAGTGGGGCCTCCGGCATGCGGGGACCCCGCGACCGCCCGCGATCGAGCTCCGGGAGCGCGCCTGGTTCAATCCCGCGCTCGACAGCCGCTCGTACAATGTTCCCGGCGTCGCGGGGCTGATCATTTTCCTGATCTGCCTTCTGCTCACCTCGCTCGCGATCGTGCGCGAGCGAGAAGTCGGCACGCTCGAGCAGCTCATGGTCAGCCCGATCCGTCCGTGGGAGCTGATCGCGGGAAAGTGCATCCCGTTCGCCGCCATCGGCCTGTTCGACCTCGCCCTCGTCACCGCGGTCGCCATGGCGTGGTTCGACGTCCCGTTCCGCGGCTCGGCCTCTCTGCTGCTGCTGGCGAGCGCGCTGTACATCGTCTCCGGCCTCGGCATCGGCCTGTTCATCTCGACGATCTCCTCGACCCAGCAGGAAGCCTTCATGGCGACCTTCCTCGTGTTCCTGCCGGCGATCCTTCTCGCCGGCTTCATGTTTCCCGTCCGGAGCATGCCGGAGCTCTTTCAGGCGATCACGATCGTGAACCCGGTGCGGCACTATCTGGAGATCGTGAGGAGCATCTTCCTGAAGGGGGCGGGCTTCGCGGCGCTCTGGCAGCACTTCGTCGCGCTTCTCCTGATCGGCGGATCGATCCTCGCCGTCGCCGCCGCCCGCTTCGAGAAGCGGATCGGGTAGGACGAAAAGCGGGCGCTGATCGTCGTCGAGCGATCGTGGCCAGTCTTCGTGGAGAAGGCGCGAGAGCGCGCGGTCGGCCAGGCGGCGGCCGCCCGTCTGGCAGCGGGCGCAGTAGTTGGTCTCGTTGTCGGCGTAGACGATCCGCTGGACCGGAGCGCCGCAGGCGGGGCACGGCCTGCCGAACTTCCCGTGTACGGCCATCTCCTCGCGGAACGCGGTGACCTTCGAGGGGAATCCCTCTCCCGCTTCGAGGCGCAGACGGTCGATCCATTCCGTGAGGACCTCGCGCGTCGCGATCCGGAGGCGCGCGAGATCTTCGCCGCTCAGCTTCGAGGTGAGCTGCAGCGGGGAGAGGGCCGCGCGATGGAGGATCTCGTCGGAGTATGCGTTGCCGATGCCGCTGAGCAGGCGCGGGTCGGTCAGGGCGCGCTTGAGCGTATGGTTCTCGCGGGTGAGTGCCTCGCGGAACTCCGCCTCGCCGGCGGTGAGAGGATCGATTCCGCCGGGATCGAGCGCGCCGAGGGCCTCGATGGACTCGAGGAGATGAATCGACGCGCGCCGTTTCGAGCCGGCTTCCGTCAGGATCAGCGTGCCGCTCTCGAAGTCGAGCGCGGCGAGTCCGAGCTTTCCCGGGACCTTCGCCTCCCTCTTCTCCCACCGCAGGCGGCCGGCGATCATGAGGTGGATGACGACGAACGCGTCGTTCTCGAGCTCGATGACGATCCGCTTGCCGATCCGGCGGAGGCCCCCGACCCGCCGTCCCGCCAGCGCCTCGGGATGCGGCTCGACCGTCCTCAGCACGAAGGGGCTCGCCAGACGGATGCGCTCGAGCGTCCGACCCCCGATCCGGGCGGCAAGCGCCTCGAGATAGACCGTGATGTCGGGAAGCTCCGGCACGCCGCCTCATTCTCGCACCGATCTTGCGTCATAATTGCCGCATGAAGTGTCCGAGAGACGGGTCCGTTCTCGAAAATCGCGAGCACGAAGGCATCGCTATCGAAACCTGTCCGCAGTGCGGCGGGATGTTTCTGGACCGGGGGGAGCTGAACAAGCTCGCCGACCCGACCGCCGGCGATCTCGAGTTCTCCACGCTCGCCGACGATCCGCGCCATCACCCCGACGAATGGGGACGGGCGCAGTGTCCGCGCGACGGGAGCGCGATGGAGAAGGTGGAGTTCGTGATCGAGACCAACATCATCCTCGACCACTGCACCCGGTGCGGCGGGTTCTGGCTCGACGGGCTCGAGCTGGTCCGCATCAACCAGGAGGTCGCCCGCCTGAACGAGGCCGACCGTCAGGTCCCCGATCCCCCGCTCGTCCGCTTTTCCGAGTTCATCTGGGCTCTGCCGTTTCCGAAGTGACACGAGGGTTCGCGCCGTACGATGGAATCGCTCGCCGACGTCAGCTCCCAGATCAACGTCTGGCTGCTCACTCCTCTGCTGATTTTTCTCGCGCGCGTCTGCGACGTGACGATCGGGACGATCCGCATCATCTCGCTCTCGCGCGGGCGGCGAGTCTTCGCTCCCATTCTCGGCTTTTTCGAGATCCTCATCTGGCTGTTCGCGATCCGCCAGATCTTCGCGCACGTCGACCAGATCCCCGCGTTTGTCGCCTACGCAGCCGGATTCGCCGCGGGCAACTTCGTCGGAATCCTCATCGAGGACAAGATCGCCCTCGGTCATCTCGCCATTCGGGCGATCACCGCCGATGACGCCTCCGACCTGATCCGCGCGCTTCGCGCGGCCAACTACGGGGTGACCACGGTCGCCGCCGAAGGGCAGAGCGGCAAGGTGCAGCTCATCTTCATGGTGATCCTGCGGAAGGAGTACGAGCGGGTGATGGAGATGATCGCCCGGACTCACCCGAAGGCGTTCGTCTCGGTCTCCGACGTGCGCGCCGCCTCGGAGGGGGTGTTTCCGCGGCGGGAGTACTCGACGGCGCTCCGCTTCCCCCGGCGAAAAGGGAAGTGAGGCGGGCCTACCCTCCCACGCGGGTCGCCGGCTCGCGCGTCGCGGCGACGTCTTCGCCCCGTTTCGCGGCGGCGCTGCGCGCGAGCCGCTCGGCCTCGGGGAGGCGGCGGACCGCCTCCATGATCTGCTCGTCCCCCTGGACGCGCCAGGGATACGAAGCGTCGAACCCTTCGCGGACGGCGACCAGCTCGGCGGCGATCATCCGCTCGATGTGCCGGCGGACCATCTCGTCGGAGAACCCGGCAGCGATGATGGCGTCGCGGGCGATCCTCCGCTCGAGCGCGAGCCGTTCGAGCTCCGCGACCATCTCCGGCGTGACCTCGGTTCCGTCATCGGGGTGCCCCGCATTCCACGACACCGCGAAATCGAATGCCAGTCCGCGCGCTTCGAGAAGCTGGATCAGTTGCGGGCGGTCGCCGCGCACGACTTCCACGTCGGGCCGGATGCCGCCGCCTCCCGCCACGCTCCGTCCGGTCGCGGTTCTGAACTTCTGCGGCGATGCCGCGAGCTGCTCGGCGATCACACCCTCGTCGTGCGCGTAATAGTCCCAGAGCGAGGAGTAGTCGCGCTGGATGTTCCGGCCGCTCGGCGTGTAGTAGCGGGCCGTCGTGAGCGCGATCCCCGCACCGTGACGCAGGTTGTACACGCTCTGGACCAGTCCCTTTCCCCACGTCGTCTCACCGACCACCAGGCCGCGGTCGTGATCCTGAATCGCTCCGGCGACGATCTCCGAAGCCGAGGCGCTTCCCCGATCGACCAGCACGACCAGCGGCAGCGCGAGCCGCGGCTTGCGTCCCGGCGCCACGTACGCCTCGTTCGACTCCGCCGTCATGCCGCGCGTGAAGACAATCATCTGATCCTTCTCGAGAAACCGGTCCGCGATCGCGATCGCCGCACCGAGCACTCCGCCACCGTTGCCCCGGAGATCGAGCACGAGCCGGTTCATTCCCTGCCGTCCGAGCTCCGCCAGCGCCAGATCGAACTCCCGCTCGGTCGTGTTCGTGAAGTCCGTCACCCGGATGTAGCCGACGCCCGGCTCGAGGATGAACGCCGCAGCCACGGCTTTGGTCGTGATCGCCTCGCGCACGATCGAGAACGAGATCGGGTCGGCGAAGCCCAGCCGGTGCACCCTCATCTCCACTCTCGTTCCCCGCTCCCCGCGCAGCAGCTCCGTCACCCGGTCGTAGGCCAGCGTCTCGGTCGACTGCCCGTCCACCTCGACGATCACGTCCCCCGGCCTCACACCCAGCCGGCCCGCCGGACCCCCTTCCATCGGCGTCACCACCACGACCGCGTTCTCACGCTGGGTCACCAGCAGCCCCACTCCGTAGTAGCTCCCCGCATGCTTGTCCCGCACGTTGCCGTAATCGCTCGGCGCGAAAAAATGAGAGTGCGGATCGAGCGACTCCATCAGCCCCCGGATCGATCCGTACACCAGATCGTCCGACCCGATATCGGCGGGCGCCCACTCCTCCAGCGCCTGCAGCACCTCCGCATACTCGCGCATCCGATCCCCGACCCTGCCGGAATCGTCCGAGGAGGCCAGCAGCCTTCCGCCGAACCATCCGCCGCCGAGAGTCGCCGCGAGAAGAGTGGATAGAAGGAAGATGAACAAAGGGATGCGGAATCGTGGAATGGCCATCGATTGGTCTCCGGATGCTCCGATTGTACGGGACGGAGACCGTTTTCCGGTGAACGTTCGTCAACGGGCCCCGGAAATCCGCTTTATCCGGACTACGGACCGGGAGGGGGAAGGGTTTCGGCCGGGGGGGGTGGGAGAGTGTGACGGAGAACACAGAATCCGGAACGAGAAAGGGGAGCGGGAAGCGAGCGGAGAATGCAGAATACGAATTCGGGGAGGAGGGAGGGGGGGTCGGGGGGGCGGGGGAAGGGGAGTCGGTCGAGGGAACGGAGGACGGATTGAGCGAGTGGAGCGCGCGGCGGATCCTGAGGGAGATCGCGGGGCCGTCGGAGCGGCAGGCGATCCTCGAGACGTTCTGGGAGGAGGCCGAGGAGGGGGCGCGGCGGGAGGCGGCCGCGGTGCTGGCGAAGGCGCTGCGGTTTCGGGAGCAGACCCTCCGCAAGGCGCCGCTCGCGAAGAAGGCCGAGCTCCTCGGGTCGCGGATCGGCTCGCCCGATCTCGAGGAGACGTTCGAGATCGCTCTGATGACCTGGCACACGCTGAAGGCCGGCGGATTGATGGCGGCCTTCCTCGATCGCTGGGGCGTGCCTCACCAGGGTGGGCTCATCGAGGTCGAAGAATACGAGGTTCCCGCCGCGGCGCGCGTGCAGGAGGCGGTGGACGAATCGGGGGGGAGGTTTCCGCCGCGCGCGGTTGCGCTCTACCTCGCCTCGGTCGGGCTCCTCATGGGGGAATCGCGCCCGGAATGGCGCGAGGCGACCTGGCCGGTGGTGGACCGGATGCTCCCGGGAGCGCAGTGAAGCGGCGGGTCAGCCCTGCCGCGCTTTTTCTTTCACGCGGAGCCGCGAACCGGAGCGTCCTGGCTTCGGGCCTGCCGGAGGAGGCTTCGCCAGGGCGATCAGCGAGCGATCGAGCTCGGCGATCTGCTCGTCCAGGTACAGCAGTCCCGCTTCGAGATTGCGGCGATAGAGCGCGCTCCTGCTCGTCTCGAGATCGTGCACCACGCGCTTGCGCGACAGGACCATTCCATCCCGTCGGTGCACCAGGGCGCGTTGCTCGGGACTGAGCCGCTCGGTACGGATGATCAGCGGCATTTCGGACATGCGTAGCTCCGAACGAAGGTTGCTTGGCGCTCGTCGAGAACGTCTGATCTCAATATAGATCCCGCTTCCGGCGGCGACCACTCACTCCTCGGGATCGGACTCCACCCCCGAATGGAACGCAGAAGGCGCGGGCTCGGGTCCGGCCTCCTCGTCGGAGCCGGTCCGCCCGCGGCGTGCGCGCAACGGGCTCTCCACCGCGCTCTCCTCCGGCAGGTCCCAGAAGGAGGTCACGATCTCGCCACCCTCGGAAGCCTCCGAGTCGCGAGGCTCGGCGGCGGAGGGCGCCGCCGCTCCGGCCCGGCTCTTTCGGTGCCGGCGGGAGCGGCGGCGCGGACGGCGCGCCCCTTCGCCGGCGGCCGCAGGCTCCGATCCGGAGGGGGCGGAGGGCTCGGGATCGGCGTGGGTCGGGGGAGCCTCGTCGGTCTCCGGCGGATGGCCGTTGGAGGCGAGCGCGGGGCCCTCGGATCGCTCGGCCCCTCCTCTGCCGCGACGGCGACGCCGGCGCTTCCGGCGCGCCGCTGCGGCCGGAGCCTGCTCGTCGCCCTCCGCGTGGTCCTGTTCGCCCGGCGGAACGTCGCGCTCCCAGCTCTCGATGCCGGCGATCGGATCGGGGACCTGGATCGGGGCGGTGGAGCTCCCCCCGGCTGCGGCTTCGTCCCCGCGCCCGCGGCGGCGCCGGCGGCGTTTGCGTTTCTTCGTCCCCTCCCCGGCGTCGGCCCGGGCCGGCTCGGTCTTTTCGGCCGAGGAAGTGGGGGCGAGCTCCTCCGGCTCCCCTTCGAACCACTCGAGCTCCTGCTGGGGGCGGTGGAGATGGCTGGCTGCGATGACCTCGATGTCGATGTCGAACTCGCGCTCGAGGGCGGCGATCTCCTGCCGCCGCCAGTTCTGAAAGGCGTCGGCGAGCTCGGGATGGAGCGAGACGCGGACCTTCTCGATCGAAGCGGTCGTCGCGCGGGCTTCGATGCGGCGGAGCAGGTTGAGGCTGACCATCTCGGGGCTGGCGATGCGCCCGGTGCCGGCGCAGGTGGGGCAGGCGCGATGGGTCCGGAGGTGGAGGGCCTGGCGGATCTTCTGGCGATTGATCTCGAGCAGGCCGTTGGGGCTGAGTCTTCCTACGGTGGTGCGCGCCTTGTCGTTCCTGAGCGCCTCCTTCACGGCGGCCTCGACGCGGCGGCGGTTCCGCGGGTTCTTCATGTCGATGAAGTCGACGACGATGAGCCCGCCGATGTCGCGGAGCTGAAGGTGGCGGCCGACTTCCTGAGCGGCCTCGAGGTTCGTCTGGAGGACGGTCTCCTCGTGGGAGCCGCTCTTCGAGCGGCCGGAGTTGACGTCGATGGCGACGAGCGCCTCGGTGCGGTCGATGACGATCGATCCTCCTCCCGCCAGGTCGACCGAGCGCTCGTAGATCCGGTCGATCTGCGGCTCGAGGTCGTATTTCGCGAACAGGGGCGCCCGCTCCTCGTAGCGGACCAGGCGCGTCTTGCTGCGCGGGAGGAAGGTGCGGACGTATTCGCGCGCCTTCTCGAACGCGGCTTCGTCGTCGATGACGATCTCGGCGATGCTCGCGTCGACGTAGTCCCGCAGCGCGCGGAGGATCAGATCCTGGTCGCTCTGGAGCAGCTTCGGACCCGTTCCCTTCTTCGCGTCCGACTGTATCTGCTTCCACAGCCGCAGCAGCGCCTGAAGATCGCGGTTGATCGCCGTCTTGTTCTGCCCCGCGGCGTTCGTACGGATGATGACGCCCGAGCCATCCGGAACGCGAAGGCTCGCGGCGAGCTCACGGAGCTGATTTCGGCTCTCTTCGTCCTCGACCTTCCGCGAGACTCCCTGCGCCTGCTCGAACGGGTAGAACACCAGGTACCGTCCCGCCAGACTCAGGTTCGTCGTGAGCGCCGCACCCTTCTGTCCCTCCGGCTCTCTCGAGACCAGAACCAGGATCGACTTTCCCCGCTCGAGCACTTCCTCGATCCGCGGCCGTTTGCCGGACGCCGGCTTGTGATGCCACGCCTCCGGCACGAGGTTGTCGAGGGAGAGGAAGCCGTGCTTCTCGATTCCGTAGTCGATGAACGCGGCGCCGAGGCTCGGCTGGAGCCCCGAAACGATTCCGCGGTAGATGTTCCCGCGGGTCTGGCTCGCCTCGGCGGCTTCGATCTGGTAGTTCTCGAGGCGGTTGCCGTCCACGACGGCGATGCGCAGCTCTTCGGGCCGCTGCGCGTTGATGAGCATTCGACGGATCACAAACTCTCCAGGAGGCCTTCGACGGCCGTCCGATTCAGGGGCTCGGGGGTCTCTTCACGCGGGTGCGGGTCGTGGCGTGAAGGATTCGCGGCATGGGATGCGGCGGGAAGAGACGCGCGGGGCTCGCATCCCTTCCCGTCACCATGGTCCGGTTACTGATCGTTCTCGCTCTTCCGGGCGACTTTCGCGTCGCTTCCGTTCGCGTCCAGCGCGTCCTGCTCGATCTTCGCGAGCACTTCCTCGTCGACGTTGAACGAAGAGAACATCTGTTCGGTCTTCGCATCGTTCGGTCCGTCCGGAGTGCCCCCGAGGTAGATCACCTGGTACATCCTGGGGTTCGCGATCACCAGATCGGTGCGCCCGAACATCTCCCGGGCACCCTGGAGCGAGTAACGGATGCTGAGCGCCTGCTTCCCGTCGACCTCGATCTCCCTCTGGGAGTCGAGCCGCGCGTTCAGGCTCTTGAGCAGAGAATCCCGCTCGCTCGCCAGAAACTCGTCGAGGTCCTCCGTCGGCGCCATCAGCGCGTACGACACGATCACCACGTCGCCGTTCTGACCCTTCGAGACGAAGGTCGTCACCTTCGCTTCCTTCTGCTCGTTCTTCGCAAACTCTCCGAATCCGTCGGGAAGGACGATCGAGAAGCTCTCCTCCTCGAACGGTGTCGCCGCGAAGCCGGCGGGACCGAGCCCCAGCGCCATGATCAGCACCGGCAGCACGGTTCGTTTCATCCTCGTAGTCATGCAGTGTCCTTTCCCTCGGGAATTGGTGAATTCCTTATAACAGATCCATCACCGATCGTGTTCCGAAAGGGGGGGAGGGCGGTCGGGGGCCGGACGAGACGGTGGAAATCGGAGTCTGCGCCTCACGGCTAGGGGGGAGCGGGGGTACCGCGCGACCGGGCTCGATCAGGCCAGGGCGAGGCCCGAGCGCTCCGCGGCTTCGACGAAACGGGCGGCGTAGGCGGGACCCTTTCCCTCGTCCTCGTGCTTGAAGAAGACCCATGCCTCGTTCCACGGCTGCGCCGCGATCCTGGCGCACCATTCGCTGAGCGCCTGGTCCGGATAGTCGGCCCGCCTGAGGCGGATGTAGCCCCACTCCGCGGTCGGACGCGGGAGCTCGTAGACCGGAGCCTCGTCGGTATCGGCGATGCAGAGCGCCGCCTCCGCCTTCCTCAGGACGGCCCCGGCCTGCTCCTCTCCCCAGCTCGGGTGGCGGAACTCGAAGGCGACGGGATGCCCGGCCGGGATCGTTCCGAGGAACGCGCGCAGCCGCTCGGGGTCGGCCCGCAGGTACGGCGGGAGCTGGAACAGCACCGGACCGAGACGGTCGCCGAGCGCGCCGGCGACCTGGAACAGGCGCGCGACCTCGTCGTCCGCGCCGGCGAGCTTCTTCTGGTGCGTGATCCTCTGCGGTGCCTTCAGCACGAACCGGAACTTCGAGGGCACCTGATCGCGCCAGCCCGCGAGCGTCTCCTCCTTCGGCATCCGGTAGAACGTGTTGTTGATCTCGACCGTCGCGAACCGCTCGGCGTAGTACGCGAGCATCTTCGCCTGCGGCAGATCCTCCGGATAGAAGGTTCCCTTCCACTCCTTGTAACTGAACCCGCTTGTGCCGACGCGGAGGAGCATGGGCGGATTGTACGCCGCGGCCGTCGATTTCATCGCGCTCGCGTGGCGTCTCGCCGTCGCGGGATGGCGGAAGAGTGAATCGCCGGGCGGGCTTTGTTACACTGGATCGATCCTTCACAACTGAAGGGATCGGGACAGGAGGGCGTGATGGGAGACGGGACGCTGTTCCAGATCTGCCACGAGGGCGACCTGACGGTCGAGGTGAGCGAAGCTCTGCGCCGGCTGCGGGCGGAGCCGAATTTCGATCAGAGCTGGGAGGTGGAATTCGAGGACGCGCGCGACGCGGGGGTGCTGGCGCGCTATCTGCGGATGGCGATCGGCGGCGATGCGAAGCTGCTCGTCGCGCCTCTGTCTCCGACGAGCCGCCGGGACTTCCTGCTGGTGCGGCATAGCCTGACCCCGGATGCGGACTATCGCGAGCTTCACGGCGCGCTCGAGCGCCTCGGATGGGTGCTGGAGCTGCCGTTCGACTCGACGTTCATCGTCGACACCGACGACCGGACCGAGGTCCACGCCCTCGGCGAGGCGCTCGCGCAGCTCTGCCCCGACGACTCGCTCATGGTCACCGGCATCGGGAGCGAGTTCGCCTGGTGTACGGGCGGGGCGCCAAGGCCGATGCTCGCCTCCCGCGCCCTCGCCGGGCTCGGGCGCGTCCGATCGTTCTGAGCCGGGGCGGGATCCGATTCGGCTTCGCCCCGGTTAGAATGAGGCTCACTCCGCCATGTCCGAGCTTCCGTCTGCCGCGAGCGGGACCGAGGTCCGGTTCCACGGCATCAGCTTCGACCGGGAGGCGCAGAAGGTGCGCCTTTTCGGGAAGGGCTCCTTTCGGGCCGAGCTCGACGATCCGAAGGTCTTCTCCTGGATCGACCTCGAGGCGGAGACGATCGGTCCTCTGAACGATCTGCTGCGCGAGATCGACATCGATCTGGTGCTGACCAGCCACTTCGACGAGCCGGAAGTCCTGCCGCGCCTGGTGGAGCGCTCCGATTGCCTCGCCTTCTATCTCTACGAGATCGCGAACCCGGAACGGCATCTCGACACCCGGCGCGCGCTCACCGAGCTCGATTTCGCGAAGATGATCCTGATCCTCAGCGGCGATTATGTGATCACCTACCACAACCGGCCGCTGGCCGCCGTCGACTACGTCAAGGAGGCGGCGGAGGAGAGCTTCCGTCTCGCGGGGAAGACCCCGGGGTTCGTCGCGTTTCTGTTTCTCCAGCGGTGCCTGTACGACTACGCTCACCTCAATCTCGCGAACGACAACTTCCTCGACGTCCTCGAGGAAGGGGTCCTCACCGCGCGTCACCGCGAGATTGCGGGGAAGATCGGGACGGCGAGCGCGAACATCCTGACGCTGAAGAAGCTCGTCGCGAGCCTCCACATCGTTCTGATGCAGATGGTGATGAAGCGGAGCCCGTTCATCAGCGGGGAGGCGCGGTTCTCGTTCGCCGAGATGCTGCAGAACGTCGTGTCGATCCGGGCGGCGATCGACTCCTCGCGCGACCTGCTCGACGGAATCGTCCGCCGGCTCCAGACCGACGCCGCCAACCGCACCAGCGAGATCGCACGCGTCCTCACCGTCGTCTCCGCCATCGTCCTCCCGCTCACGCTGATCACCGGCATCTACGGGATGAACTTCGACGTGATACCCGAGCTCCACTGGCGCGGCGGCTACTTCGCCGTCCTCGGCGGCATGGCCGTCATCGCCGCGACCCTCCTGCTGCTGTTCCGTCGTCTCCACTGGATCGGCGGCCGGAAGGAGTGAGGGTCCGGTCCGCCGCTCTCTGATATTCTTGGCGAGTAGTCCACTAGGAGGTCGTCATGACGCATCGCGCCGTTCTCGCTCTGGTCTTTCTGCTGATCGCCTCGTCCTCGGCAGCTCACGCCCAGATCACCCGGATTCCCGGCTTCTTCGGGCGGATCTTCAGCGACGTCGAAGGATATGGTTACGGCGCGTTCAGACCTCTCGACGCCGACGCTCCGCGTGGTTTCGGCTGGAACGCCGCGCTGACCATGATCTCGGAAGACGAACTCGATGGATTCGGCGTCTCCGCCGGATACGGCGCGTCGTCGGGGACGAATCCGTGGCGGGCCGACTTCGTCTACGAGAAGCTCGACGTCGATGGAGCGGGGAGCGTCAACGGATACGGGGTCTCGGGCGCCTATCAGTTCTTCGCCCAGGAAGGCATCTATGCCGTGAACGCCTCCGGATCGGTCGAGCACGTCTCCGATGCGTTCAATCTGTTCGCTCTCGCGATCAACGGAGAGTTGCGCGTTCCCGGCACCGAGCTCTCCTTCGGCGGGTCGGTCGGCGCCACCTCGATCGATTTCGACCTCGGCGGCTCCGAGACCGATCTCACGAGCGCGGTCGAGGGCATCTACACCTTCCGCGATTACGGCTTCGCGCTCTCCGCCGTCTACCTCGTCGAGTCCGACCTCAACGACAGCGCGGCTGGAGTCACGGCCACATGGGCGATCCCTCCCGCCTTCCCGCTGCCCGGATCGAACCTCCGGTTCGGCGTGGTCGACGACACGGTGTTCGTCCGGTTCCGGATCCGCATCTGAGGCCCGTCGTCACGCCGCCCGGCCCGGCGCGCATTTCGCGCGCCGCGGCCGATCTGCGGCAGAATGCATCCATGAGGCGCGCGCTCGTTCTCATCGTTTCGTCCGTCGTTCTCGCGATCCCGGCGGCAGCGGAGGAGCCGGCCCTCCGCTGGTACAAGGGGAACACCCACACGCATACCCTCAACAGCGACGGCGATTCCACCCCGGACGAAGTCGTTCGCTGGTATCGCGAGCACCGCTACCACTTCCTCGTCCTGACCGACCACAACTTCCTCACTCCCGTCGACGGACTGAACGCGGTGCACGGCGCCGAGGAGAAGTTCCTCGTGATTCCGGGGGAGGAGGTCACCGACCACTTCGGGTCGAAGCCGATCCACGTGAACGGCCTCGACCTCGACCATCACGTCGAGCCGCAGGGAGGGGAGAGCGTCGCCGACACGATTCAGCGCAACGTCGACGCGATCCGGGCGGCCGACGGCGTGCCGCACATCAACCATCCGAACTTCGGGTGGGCGATCACCGAAGACGATCTGCGCCGGGTTCGCAGGACGAAGTTGTTCGAGATCTTCAACGGCCATCCGCTCGTCAACAACCAGGGTGGAGGAGGAAGGCCGGGGCTCGAGCAGGTCTGGGACGCCCTTCTGACGGGCGGGATGCTCCTGTACGGGATCGCGGTCGACGACGCCCATCACTTCAAGCGCCCGGGCGATCCGAACGCTTCGGGGCCGGGGCGTGGATGGATCGTGGTCCGGGCAGCCGAGCTTTCGGTCCCTGCGATTCTCGGCGCGATCGAGGCCGGGGCGTTCTACGCTTCGACCGGCGTCGAGCTCGAACGGGTCGACTCGCGCGCCGACGCCCTGGAGATCGCGATCCGCAGCTCCGGCGACACCGCCTTCACGACGACCTTCATCGGGAGCGGCGGCAGGACCCTTCTGGCGACCGGCTCGAACCCGGCGAGCTACCGGATTCGAGGCGACGAGGGCTACGTCCGCGCGAAAGTCGTCGACTCGAACGGCCGGGCGGCGTGGGTCCAGCCGGTCCTCGTCCCCTCGCGTGCGGTGCAGGCGCCCCCGGTCGCCGGCGATCCCGCGGACTGACCCTCCTCGATCCGCATCCAACAGCCGCGGACGGCTGCCGGAGTCGTGATTCGGACCCTTTTTGGATTCCTCATTCTGCATTCTGCATTCTGCATTCCCCCTCGCGTGTCTCCACGGTGCTTCATGAGCAACCCTCCCTTTCGCCCGCGAAGTTTCCGCGGGAGTCTACCGGGTGTCGGGCATGTCCCTCGGGAGAGTGGCTCCTGGAGGGTGTTCATGACTGAGCGCAGGGGCGAATTGGGGCGAATGCAGAGCCGTCAGCCGGATCGAGTGTATGGCTTTCCTCAGCCTCGGTAGGTCCGTGCATGCGAAGCCGCCTTCTCGATCATGACTCCGTGGCATGAGGTCCCTTTTCTCACTCGAACGCGGGCTCCGCGAAACGTCCCCTCTCCCTCTGGGAGAGGGTGCCGGAGCCGACCGAAGGGAGGCGCAGGCGGGTGAGGGGAGATTCTCCGCGCCGCTCGCCTGGCGCGAAGCTCGCCTCTCGGGAACCTCAGTTCTTCACGCTGCGAGGGGGCTCCGCTCCGTACGGTCACTCCATCACCGCCCGACCCCCTCACCCGCCTCGCTTCGCTCGGCACCCTCTCCCAGAGGGAGAGGGGCCCGTCTTGCGGCCGGCGCACTCTTGCGTCGGCCCCGGATCCGTGAGAAGCCGTCCAGGTCATGATGATTCGGGAATAGCGCCGCTTCGCGGTAGAGAACGCCGCTTCGCGGCGAATGCAGAATGCAGAATGATGCAGAATGCAGAATGAGGAATCCAAAACGTACCCGAATCATGATTCGCTCATCGACGAAGCGGGCGAGCTCGTCTTGATCCTGACCGCCATCCTGAAAAAGGTCCGGCATCGGGGCACGCGACGATTCGCGGGCGCGAGCCCCCGTCATCTTCCGGCCGAGAGGATCACCTGCCGCACCCTGCCGTCCTCGAGGTCGACCCACATGCGGCCACGCTCGGCGGCGAGGGCCTGCGACATGCCGAGCATCATCCCGACGTCCTCCGGGCTCTCGAGGCGGAGGACGACGACCGGACCGGCCGCGGTGTAGAAATGCGCCTGGGACGAGCCGTCGTTCGTGCGGTAGATCAGCTCCACCCGCCGGACGTCGGCGCGGCCGCCGAGGTTCGCCGAGCTCTCGCCCGGAATCGCGAGGATCAGGCCGAGAGTCAGCGCCACGGCCGCGAGGCCCACCATCAGGGTACGTTTCGAACGGAGCATCGGATTTCCTCCTCGATCTGAGACGGGCCATGACCTCCGACGATGCGGCGGGCGGGCGTCTTGCTTGATCAGAACGGACGGCCGCCCCGCGCGCTTCCGGGGCGAAGCCGGCAGGCCGATCCGAGGTCTCGAAGGAGGATCTCCGTCATGCCCGCACCGAGCTCGCGAACGATCACCATCACGGCCGACGGCGGCGAGATCAGCGGATCCACGCCCGTCCGATTCCGCTGGTCCGACCTCGGCTCCGTCACGGCCCTGACCCGACCCGGCGAGCTCGAGGACCGTCTCACGCTGCGGTTGCGCCTCGCCGACGGCCGGACGGTCGAAGTCGACGAAGCGACCGGCGGGTTCACTCAGCTCGTCGAGGCGCTCCCCGACATCCTTCCCGGCTTCCCCGAACGGAACGAATGGTTGTACGAGACCGCCGGCGGCGATCCGAGCGAGGAGACGGTTCTGTACGAGGCCGGGGGGACGGGGGGGGAGGCGCGCAGGAGCTGATGCGGCTCCGGCCGGGCGGCGGGGCGCCGGAGTTGTTATCCTGCGCAGCGCATGAAGACGATCCCGACGTTCGCCCTCGCTTCGCTCCTCACCGCCGGTGCGGCGGCGCAGCCGCTGCCCGAGAGCTCCCCCTGGCCCGATGAACGATCGGTCGCGATTCTCGAAGCGACCCGCGAGATCCGACTCGCTCCCGACCTGACCCACCTGCGCCCGGGGGAGCGGATCGCCCTCGCCCGGCTCCTCGAGGTCGGCGGGATCATGCAGGACCTCTACGAGGACCAGAAGCACCCTGAGGCGCTCGACACGAAACTGCGGCTCGAAGCGCGCGCCGGGACGCCGGAGATCGATCGGCTCCGCACGCTCTACCGGCTCTTCAGCGGGCCGATCGCGATCACGCTCGACAACCGTCGCGAGCCCTTCTGGCCGGTCGCCGACGTGCAACCGGGGAAGAACGTCTATCCCTGGGGGACGCGCCGCGGAGACCTCGAAACGTTCCTCGAGGCGAATCCGGGATCGGCCGGATCGCTTCTCGATCTGCGCGCGGTCGTGCGTCGCGCCGACGACGCGAGCATCCGGCGCGATCTCGAGGCGCTCCGCCGTCACCCGGCGCTCGCGACGCTCCATCCGGGGCTGCAGCAGGGCGTCAAGTCGCTCACGATGCGGCGCGACGGGTCGACGTTCTACGCGGTCCCGTACTCGGTGGCCTGGTCCGATGCCCTGATCCGGGCGCACGACCTGCTCCGGGAAGCCGCGATCGCCGTCGCCCCCGAGGACGAGGACTTCGCGCAGTTTCTCGAGAACCGCGCGCGCGATCTCCTTTCGGACGACTACGAGTCGGGCGACGCGGCGTGGGTCACCGGCCAGTTCCACAATCTCAATGCGCAGATCGGGTCCTACGAGGTGTACGACGACGAGCTGATGGGGGTGAAGACGTTCTTCTCCGCCAGCATCCTGGTGCGGAACCGCGAGGCGAGCGAACAGCTCCGCAAGGCGATCGCCGGCCTGCAGGAGCTCGAGGACTCGCTTCCGTACGAGCATCACAAGAAGGTGCGGGACGACATCCCGGTGGGGATCTACGACGTGATCGCCGATTTCGGGCAGGCGCGCGGCATCAACACAGCGACGATCCTGCCGAACGAGTCGCATCTGGCCCGCAAGTACGGACGGACGATCCTGCTGCGCGGGAACATCATGCGGCATCCCGAGCTGTTCGGCGGGTCGGCCGAGGCGTGGAAGGCCGCGATGGCCGAGCCGTTCGAGGACGACCTGGCTCCCGACGGCAATTTCCACCGCACCCTGTGGCACGAGATCGGCCACTACCTCGGCGTCTCGCGCGACCGCCGCGGGCGCGAGCTCGAGATCGCCCTGCAGGATTCCTCGAGCACCTTCGAGGAGATGAAGGCGGACCTGGTCTCGCTCTACCTCGCTCCGGCGCTCCGGGAGCGCGGTCACTACGACGACGCGCAGCTCCGCTCGGTCTACGCCAGCGGCATTCGACGGGTCCTCCAGAACAATCGTCCCCGACCGGATCAGCCGTATCAGACGATGCAGCTCATGCAGTGGAACTGGTTCCTCGATCGGGGACTGCTGACGTTCGATCGGGAGAGCGGTGAGCTTTCGATCGATTACAGCCGGTACCACGATGCCGTCGCCTCGCTGCTCCGCGAGGTCCTCGGGATCCAGTGGTCCGGTGACAAGGCGGCGGCCGATCGGTTCATCGCGGCGCACACGAGCTGGCGCGACGATCTCCACGAAGTGATCGCTCGCAGGATCCGTGACGCGCAGCGATACCGCTACACGCTCGTCCGATACGCCGCCCTCGGCGAGTAGCGGAACGCAGGAGTGAGGTGACGCGATGCGAATGCTGACGTGGAGTACGATGGTTTTTCTCCTGATGACCGTTCCGACGACAGGACGAGCGCAGCTCGAAGAGACCGCGCGGCGAGCCGCGGCGGTCGAGGCGAAGGTCGTCGAATGGCGTCGCGACATCCACCGCAATCCGGAGCTGAGCAAGCGCGAGGTCCGCACCGCGGCGCTGGTCGCCGAACACCTCCGCTCGCTCGGCATCGAGGTCCGCACCGGCGTCGGCGGGACCGGCGTGGTCGGTCTGCTTCGCGGCGCGAAGGCGGAGCCGGTCGTCGCGCTCCGCGCCGACATGGACGCCCTGCCGGTGACCGAGCAGAGCGGCCTCCCCTTCGCTTCCACCCGCACCGACACCTACGAGGGTGAGCAGGTCGGCGTGATGCACGCGTGCGGCCACGACGCCCACGTCGCGATGCTGATGGGCGTCGCCGAGGTCCTCGCAGGCATGCGGGCGACCCTTCCCGGATCGGTCAAGTTCATCTTTCAGCCGGCGGAGGAGGGGGAAGGGGGCGCCGCCGCCATGATCGCGGACGGCGCGCTCGAGGATCCGCGTCCCGGCGCGATCTTCGGGCTGCACGTGATGTCGAGCGCGCACACCGGGACGATCGACTATCGCCCGGGCGGCCTGATGGCTTCGTCGGATCGCTTCGAGATCGCGATCCGCGGACGGCAGACGCATGGAGCGTACCCCTGGCGCGGGATCGATCCGATCGTCGTCGGCGCGCAGATCGTTCTCGCGCTCCAGACCATCCCCAGCCGGCAGCTCGACTCCACCCTCGCTCCGGCGGTCGTCACCGTCGGCATCTTCGACGCCGGCGTCCGCTACAACATCATCCCGGAGCAGATCCGTCTGGTCGGCACCATCCGGGCGCTCGATCCGGCGATGCAGAAGGACATCCACGAGCGGGTGAGAAGGACCGCGGTCAAGATCGCCGAGAGCGTGGAGGCGAGCGCCGAGGTGACGATCGAAACGAACGCTCCGGTGACCTACAACGATCCCGAGCTCACCGCCCGCATGGCGCCGATCCTGGCCCGCGTTGCCGGTGCGGACAACGTCCGCGTCGTCAATCCCACCGTCGTCGCCGAGGACTTCTCGGAATATCAGAACGTCGTCCCGGGGATGTTCTTCTTCCTCGGCTGCACGCCCGGGGGCACCCCGCTCGCCGACGCGGCACCGAATCACTCGCCCCGCTTCTTCGTCGACGAGGCGGCGATGCCGCTCGGCGTGAAGGCGCTCGCCGGTCTGGCCGTCGCCTGGCTGGAAGAGAGTGAACGGCAGTAGGTCCGTCCGCCCCGCTCAACTCTCCTCCCGAAACAGGATCTGGCGGATCAGCGGGATCGGCAGACCGCCCTGGGCGACGAAGGCGTCGTGGAACTCGCGCAGCGAGGCGCCCTTTCTCTTCATGTACTCGTCGCGGAGATCGAGGATGTCGAGCTTGCCGAGGGTGTAGTAGAGATAGGTGGGATTGTAGGCGCCGCGCCGCGCTTCCTCGTAGGCGTTCGCCGGCTGCTGAAACGCCTTCTCCTCGAACAGCTTCGCCGCCTGCTCCACGGTCCATCCCTGCGTGTGGAGTCGTATCCCGGCGACGTAGCGGACGTCCCTGAGCAGCGCCTCCTGAAGCTGTGCGAGACGGTAGCGCGGATCGTCGCCGCCGAACCCTTCGTCGACCATCATCTGCTCGGAGTAGTGGGCCCATCCCTCGACATTGGTTCCGCAGTAGAGCAGCTTCCGGGTCTTCGTCGGGAAGCGGGGGGCGTAGAGGAATTGCAGGTAGTGTCCCGGGTAGGCTTCGTGGACGTTGATCATCGCGACGACCCACGGGTTGAACAGGCTGAGGTGTTCTTCCTTGTGCTCGGGGGACCACTCCTCTTCGACCGGGGTCACGTAGTAGTACGCCTCGGTTGCGTTGGTCTCGAACGGTCCGGGAGTATCCATCGAGGCGAACCCGCCGGCGCGCGCGTATGGGGGCGTTTCTTCGACCCGAGGCGGGACCGGGGAGGGGATCGTGGCGATGCCGCGCTCTTCGACGAAGCGGCGGGCCAAGTCGACGGTGCGGCGAACGGCGGGGACGAGCTCTTCGGCGGAGGGGTGTTCGCTCTCGAGGCGGGCCAGGACCTCACGCGGGGAGGAATCGGGGTCGATCTTTCTCGCGACCTCGACGAGGGCATCGTAGTCGCGTGCGAGTCGGGCTTCGCCGCGGGCGAGGACGAGGTCGAGCGGAGCCTCGATCATCTCGTCCCACGCGAGCTTGCGGGCGAACGCCTCGGCACCGATCGCAAAGCGGCCGTTCGAGCGGGGGAGCAGATCGTCCTGCAGCCAGCGGTGGAACGAGCGGGTCGCCGACACCGCCTTCTCGTTCGCCGCGGTGAAGCGCTCCAGAAGCGCGCGGTCGGAGCCGGCGGCCTCTCTCGCCCATTCGGCCACGGTCCCTTCGAAGTAGCCGGCCGAGCCGCCCGACATTCGGATCGCGAGATCGGTGAACTCCTTCGGAGGATTCGCGAGGTTCAACCTCGCTGCTTCGTAGACGGCGGGGACTCCTTCCAGACGGGAGGCGACGGATGCGAGCCGCTCGGAGGCCGGCGCGAAATCTCGCTTGATCAGCGAGCCGATCGCATAACCGGGCATGCCGGCGTAGAGCATCGGGTTCTTCCACGTCTCGATGACTTCGATGTCGAGGAGCTGGCTTCGGATGTCGTTTTCGATCATCTGCGCGTCGATGCGGTCGTCGAACGAGAAGGTGGCCGGGTCGAGCGCTTCGAGAGATTCGAGGAAATGGTGGAGCCTTTCGGCGCGGGCCTCGAAGGCGGCTGCCGAAAGGTCTTCGATCCGCCCGTCGTAGTCGTGGATTCCCGCTTCGGTGGCGCGCGTGGGGGCGTACTCGAACGCGGCGTCGAAGTATTCGTCGACCAGGCGCGCGAGCTCGGGGCTCGCCGGCCGATCGGCTTCCGCGGCAGGTTCGGCGGCACGCTCGGCGCACGCCGCGCCGAGGCAGGCCAGGAGAAGGATCGGGACCAGTCGGTGCATCGATGAGCCTCACTCTTCCTTTGCGACGGCGAGCATCCTACGCGCCGTTCCCGCGCGGGCGCAACCGATGGGGTGCGTCGATCTTCCCTGCCGGGATCAGGCGAGCAGGCGCCAGATCGCCCAGCCGCCGACCGCGGTCCAGGCGAGGAAAGCCGTCTGAAGGATGGTGAAGTCGCGGAGAAACGCGGGATCTCCGCCGGTCTCGCGAACGTACAGGCGCCAGCCGATCAGGTTCGCCATCGACGCGACCATCGTCCCGCATCCCCCCGCGTTGACGGCATAGAGGAGCAGCGACCACCGGATGCCGGCAAGCGGCGCGAGCAGCACGGTGGCGGGGACGTTGGAAACGATCTGCGACGAGAGGATCGCGGTGACGTAGAGCGAAAGCCCGTCGGGCTCCCGCGGGAGCTGCTCGAACAACCGATAGACGTCGAAGGAGCGGAGTCCCTCGACGACGAGGAAGGCGAAGAAGAAGAGAGGGAGGATGAAGAGATCGATCTCGCCGATCTTCCCGCGGATCAGCAGTGCCGATCCGGCGAGCGCGAGGATCGCCGCGGGCCAGGCCGGGAGGAGGCCGAGGATCTCCGCGAGGATGAGAGCGAACACGGCGAGCCCGGCCAGGAGGCGCCGGCGATCGACCCGGCGCAGCGGAGCGGCGGGCACCGAGATCGCGGCTCGCGGCTCGAGAATCGGCAGAGCGACGAGAATTCCGGCCAGACTCCACGCCACGAACGGGGCCATCGTCGCCACGAACCGCCACGCGCTCCATCCGCTCTCGTGAAACACGTAGAGGTTCTGCGGATTACCGAGGGGCGTCAGCGCGCCGATCAGGTTCGCCGCGAGGATCTGAAGCATCACGGCCCACCGCGTGCGCAGCCCGGAGACCCGTCCCGCCAGCACCGTGAACGGAACGGCGACGAACAGCGCCACGTCGTTCGTCACCAGCGCCGAAAGTCCTCCGGTGAAGAGCACCGAGGCGGCGGTGAAGCTTCGGGCGCTCCGGAAGCGCGGGACCACGGAGGCGACCCCGTTCGCCAGCAGATTCGATTCGCGCAGGAGCTCGACGGCCAGGATCAGAGCCAGCAGGAGCAGGAGGAGCTCGACGTTCACCGCTTCCGGCACGCGATGCGGATCGATGCGACCCGTCGCGAGAAAGACGGCGGCGATCGCTCCAGCGCCGACCACCAGCTTCTGCTCCTGGAGGAACAGCGTCCATCGCGACTCGGAGGAACGGAGTCTCACGGCTCGCCGGCGGGGCCGGTCCGTCCCCTGTTCCACTCGCGCCCGGCCAGAACCAGGAGCGTCACCACCGTCAGCGGGATCACGAAGAGGAGCATCACGCGGCCGATCAGCTCCAGCGAGGGATGCCGCGTCGCGCCGAGGAACAGATAGAGCGTGTACGCCCCGTAATAGCCGAGGAACAGCCACCCCTCCCACCTCGAGATCCGGTAGCCCGTGAAGAAGATCGGCAACGCCGCGACCGCCACCGCGATCATCACCGGGATGTCGAAGCGCAGCGCGGCGGCCGAGACCCCGATCCCGGCGGGGGCGACCATCGCCGAGATCCCGAGCACCGCGAGAACGTTGAAGATGTTGCTCCCGACCGCGTTTCCGACGGCGATGTCGCGCTCTCCGCGCATCGCTGCGACGACCGAGGTCGCGAGCTCCGGAAGCGAGGTTCCCGCGGCGACGATCGTGAGACCGACGATCAGCTCGCTCACCCCGAGCGATCGAGCCAGACCCGCCGCCGCATCCACCAGCCATCGCGCGCCCAACACCAGAAGGACCAGCCCCGCAACGACCGCCGCCGCGTCCGCCGTTCGCGAGGTCCCGCCCCGCCCCGGCGCTCCGAACTCCTTCTCGTACTCGGCGGTGACCTCCCGAGATTCCTTCCGGCTCGTTCGGACGAGCACGACGAGATACCCCGCGAGCGCCACGGCCAGCGCGAATCCCTCGACTCGCGAGATCGCTCCGTCCGCTCCGAACGCCAGGACCGCGAACGAGACCCCGATCATCAACGGGATGTCGAGCCGCACGAGCTGCTGCGCCACGATCAGCGGCGTCACCGCCGCCGACAGCCCGACGATCACGAGGATGTTGAAGATGTTGCTTCCGACCACGTTGCCGATCGCGA
This sequence comes from Thermoanaerobaculia bacterium, assembly GCA_035544735.1. GTDB lineage: Bacteria > Acidobacteriota > Thermoanaerobaculia > Gp7-AA8 > Gp7-AA8 > DATKCD01. Next base: position 635 of record DATKCD010000128.1, on the reverse strand, counting down.
TGTCAGGCTGGCCGGCGAGCGCGGAGCGAACGCTGACGGCGAGCTCGGGGGCGCTCGTCCCGAACGCGACCACCGTCAGTCCGATCACGAGAGGGGACAGACCGAACGCTGAGGCAAGCCGCGAGGCTCCCCGAACCAGCAGCTCGGCCCCCGCCACGACCGAGATCAACCCCGCGACGAGCCACGCGACGATCATCGGGCGGATTGTAACTGGAGTCGCGAGTGACGACCGACGCACTGCTCGTCCCCGCCATTGCCCGCCTCCGCCCTCGGGGAGCGGGCGACGCGGTGCTGCCGCGGTTCGCGGCGGCGGTCCGCCCGGAAGGCGAGTGAGTGCGGATCGTTCGCGATCCGGGCGGTCCCCCTCGGGCGTGGCGCGGCTTCAGAAGCGGGACGCGTAGAGTGCGACGACCGTCGGTCCGCCGACGCCCCGCACCGGCGAGCCGTCCCGGATCGCGATGCCGACTTCCCGGTACTCTCGCCGCCGGGGCTCGCACGCGGTAGTGTTTCGGCATGAGCGGACCGTACTTCGCCTACGGGGCGAATCTCGATCGCGATGCGATGCGTCGCCGCGCTCCCGGATCGCGCTTCGCCGGGCGGGCGGCGGTCGAGGGATGGCGCTTCGTGATCGATTC
>DATKCD010000127.1:0-66489 GCA_035544735.1 Thermoanaerobaculia bacterium | reverse complement strand
GTAGTAGACGATGAGCCGGTCCCCGCCGGTCATCTGTTCGGTGCCGCGGATGCGGTCCCAGGCGATGCGGCGCCGGCGGAGCTGGTGCAGCGGCCTGAGCACCAGCCACTGCTCGGAGACCTCGGCGAGAGGCAGCAGGGTTGCGCCCGAAATCCTGAGCGCCGCCGCCCAGATCACCGCGAGGTAGAGCAGCACCGCCGGCTCCCCCGCCCACCCCCACCTCCCCCCCACCCCACGCCCCGCCGCCACCAGCGCCGTCAGCCCCGCCGCCGTCAGCACGATCGAGAGCGCCGCCCGCCGCACCCACGGCCGGAACCCGAACAGCGTCGTCGAGCCGCTCACACGATTCCCCATGCGAAACCTTGAATCATCGCGTCCGACCTCGATACACTCTGCCCGACGCGTCAGGTCTGGAGTTTCCCGCAACTCGGAGGAAAGACCGGCGGCTGGCTCTGCAGCGGAGGGAGCGCCCCGGCGGCAACCAGTATGAGCCCCCACAAGATCGAAGGGCAAGGGCGCAGGATTCTGGTCGTCGATGACGACCTGGCGATCCGGATCCTCCTCCAGGCCGTTTTGCGTCGGCTCGATTTCGACGTTACGCTCGCCGAGGATGGAGAGGTCGGTCTCCAGCTCCTGCGCGAAGAGACCTTCGACCTGGTCCTGCTCGATCTGATGATGCCGAAGGTGAGCGGGTACGAGTTCATCGAGCGCGCGAGCGAGCTGGACGGCAGGACGCCTCACATGATCGTCTTCACCGCCGCCGGGCAGCGGGGAATCGCGAGAATCCCGGCCGACTCGGTCTGCGACGCGATCCTCAAACCGTTCGATCTGGAGAAGTTCCTCGAGCTGATCGAGCGGTGTCTCGAGGGGCATCCCCCCGGGCCGGGCACCTGATAACGCCGTCCCGCCGGGCTCCCCCCCTGGGGCCCGGTTTGCGATACCCTACGAGGAGAAGACCCAGGGTGGAAGCGGCCGCATCGCGATCCGGGGTCTCTGTCTGTCAGCCGTGGCCGAGAGGGACCTCGCGGACAGTCGCTGCCGGGCTCGAGAAGCACAAGGACACCCCCGCCGGGCACCCGGCGTCCCGGCTTCCTCGACGGCGAGCGCGCGTTCGAATGAACGTCGAATGGCGAATATCGAGGAAGCTCGATCCGCATCCCGCACCTCGACACTCGACATTCGATAGTCCACTAGCATGGCGCGCCTGCTGCTGATCGCCACCCCGATCGGGAACCTCTCCGATGCCTCGCCGCGGATGCTCGAGGCGATGCGGAGCTGCGCGCGACTCTACTGCGAGGACACGCGGCACACGCTCAAGCTGCTCCGGCATTTCATGATCGACGTTCCGCTCGAGAGTCTGCACGAGCACAACGAGGACGAGAAGATCGAGCGGATCCTCGGGGAGATCGAGAGCGGCTCGACGGTCGGGCTCGTGAGCGACGCGGGGACGCCGGTGCTCTCCGACCCGGGGTTTCCTCTGGTCCGCGAGGCGAGGCGGCGCGGCATCACGGTCGAGCCGATCCCCGGCCCGTTCGCGGCCGCCTCGGCGCTCGCCGCGAGCGGGATCGCTCCCCTTCCGTTCTCGTTCTGGGGATTCCCTCCCCGCCGGCACGGCGAGCGGGTCGAGTTCTACCGCCGGATCGGCGCGCATGCGATGACCGCGGTCGTCTATGAATCGCCGCAGCGCGTGGTCGCCTCGCTTCGCGACGCCCGCACGGCCCTCGGCGAGGTCGACGCCACCCTCGCACGTGAGCTCACCAAGATGCACGAGGAGATCCTCCACGGCACCCTCTCCGAGCTCGCCGACGCGCTCGAGGCGCGCGGAGAGATCCGCGGCGAGATCACCCTCGTCCTCGCCGCTCCCGCTCCCGTCGCCAGGGAGCTCCCTTCCGCCGCGGAGCTTCGCGCCGAGCTCGACCGCCTTCGCTCCGGCGGCATGCGCCGCAACGATGCGCTCAAGGCGCTCGCCGAGTCCCACGGCGTCGGCAGGAACGAGCTGTATCGCCTTCTGGTGGAGTGATCGCCGGCTCGGTCGCGGGGTCGGCCGCCGCGAATCACCTCGCGCGTATGACGAGGCGCCAGAACTTGAGGAAGTAGTCGATCATCGACCCAAGAGCCGTGACGACGACGACCCAGAGGGCGATCTGCCCGACGAACATGAACTCGCCGAGCTCGTAGCCGAGGATCAGGATCGAGATCGCCACCACCTGGGAGATCGTCTTCCACTTGCCGAGCGGAGAGGCGGCGATGGTGACGCCCTGCTGCGAGGCGATCGAGCGGAGGCCCGATACGGCGAACTCACGCCCGATGATGATCACGATCATCCACGCCGGCGCGAGCCCGAGCTCCACCAGCGAGATGAAGGCCGCCGACATCAGCAGTTTGTCGGCGATCGGATCGAGCAGCATCCCGACCTTCGTGATCTTCTTCTGCCTCCTGGCCAGGAAGCCGTCGAAGAAATCGGTCAGCGCCGCGATCAGGAAGATCGCCAGCCCGACGTACTCCCGTCCCTCGAACTTGGTCAGCAGCACCACGACAAGGATCGGGACCAGGAAGATGCGGAACAGGGTGAGAGCGTTCGGGAGGTTGAGGATCTCGTCCGAATGGGGACCCGGCACCGCGCGGCGCGGCCCCGCGGCTGCGGAGATCTCGCTGTGCGTGGAAAGCTCGATCGGCTGATCCTGCTTCGGGAGAGACACGTTTCGGGTCCGTTTCAGGCCTCGGAGGCGCGCGAAAAGCTGGCTCCAGCATAGTCGGTTTCCCGTCCGGGAGGAACCCGAACGGGTGGAATACAACCCCGGAGGGCGGCATTGTTAGTCCCGGTTCGCGGGTGGCACGCCAAATCGTCGTGTCGGCCCGCCGGATCGGCTTCCACCGCGTGCGAAAGTGGCGGAATTGGTAGACGCGCAAGATTCAGGATCTTGTGGTGTAACAGCCGTGGGGGTTCGAGTCCCCCCTTTCGCACCATCACCGCAAATCTGCGTTCGGTTCCCGTTGGGCTGGCGGTCGTGAATCGTACGGGCCTCGCGGAACCGCCCGCCCGCCGGGGATGGAATCCCCGGCCACATGGAGTCCGCGTCGCGACGCGCTGCCGTTCGGCGTTCAACGCGTTCCGGCCTTCCGCCGCTACTCCTCGTCCAGCGCCTCGAGCGAAGCGAGGATCGTGGTGATCCGGGTTCGGATCTGTTCGCGCTCGCCGCGGTAGCGGTCGAGCTCCTCCCGGACGGCCGCCAGCTCCCCGGCGCCCGCGCCGCTCGCGGCGAGCTGCGAGCCGACCTCGTCGAGGCGCGCGCGGAGCGCATCGCGCTCGGTCCGCAGCTTCTGGATCGATTCGACCGCGCGCTCGACCCGTCCGCTCAGCTTCTCGAGCAGGTCCTCCTCACGGCTCTCGGGGAACATCCCAGGCTCTTCGGTGGCTTTCGTGCTCTTCTTCATGGCTGGTTCTTCCCGTCGAATGGAATGTTCACGCGAGGATGCGCACCGGGAGCCGCTCGGCGAGTCCGCGTGCGATGGCTTCGTGACGTGCGGCGATCTCTTCCTGGGTGAGCGAGCGGTCGGGGGCCTGGTACCACATGCCGAGGGCGGTCTTCACCTCGTCCCCGCCCGGCGGAACGAAGCGGTCCCAAAGGCCGATCCGCTCGAGGTGAGGAACGTTCATCGAGCGGATCGTCTCGACGATCGTCCGGAATCGGAGCTCGGGAGGATGCATCATCGCCAGCACCATCGGCACGCCGGGGAATCGGGAGACGGGCTTCATCTGCCAGACGCCGCGGCTCTCCGCGAGAGCGCCGAGATCGATCTCGGCGAACCAGACCTCGCCCTTGAGCTCGAAAGGCTCGAGCGCTTCGCGCGCGACCGCTCCGGCGATTCCGATCCGCCGCTCTCCCGCCGACACTTCAGCCACGGCTCCCGGGCGCATCCCGCGCGCCTCGACCGGCTCGAACGAGAGCTCGACGTGCAGCCTTCCCGCGAGCTCCTCGACGACTCCCTTCAGATCGAAGAAGTCCCACGCGCGCCGCGTCTCCCCCCATTCCGCCCCCGTCTGCCCGAAGAGCACCACGCCCGCCTTCGACCGCTCGATCGCCCCCGCTTCTCCACGGTGATACGTCCGCCCGATCTCGAACACCCCGCCGTCCCGGTTCCCATAACTCCGGTTGAACGCGACCGTCGCGAGCAGCCCCGGCGCCATGGAAAGGCGCATCGACGAGATGTTGGCGGTCAGGGCGTTCGTCACCGCCAGCGGCTCCTCCTCGAAGAACAGCAGGTTCTGGTCGGGATGGATGAACGCGTAGCCGATCGTCTCGACCAGTCCGGCGCCGACGAGCAGCTCGCGGGCGCGGTCTTCGAGCTCGGCGACCTCGTCGTGCTCCATGTCGCCGGTGGTGACGCGAGGCAGGCTCGATCGGACGGCGTCGTAGCCGAAGAAGCGGAGCGCTTCCTCGATCAGGTCGATCTCCTCCGAGACGTCGCCGCGCCACGTCGGGACGACGAGGTCGATCCCTCCTTCGACCCGTTCGGCCTCCATGCCGAGGCGGCGGAGCAGATCGAGCACCTCGTCGGGACCGATGTGGCCGTCGGACATCGCGCGGAGGCGGCTCTCGCGGAGCGTGATGCGGCGACGCTCGACGGGCCGCGCGACCTCGTCGACCAGATCGCCCCGTTTTCCACCGGCCTCGGCGGCGATCAGATCGGCGCAGAGGGAGACGGCGAGGATCGTGTCGGCCGGATCGACTCCGCGCTCGAACCGGTACGAGGCATCGGTCTTCATTCCCATCCGGCGCGCCGCCTTCCGGACCGCGGCGGGATCGAAGTGCGCGCACTCGAGAAGGACGTCCTTCGTGTCGGCGGCGATCTCCGAGTTGGCCCCTCCCATGATTCCGCCGATGGCGACGGCGCGCTCGGCGTCGGCGATGACCGTCGTCTCGCGGTCGAGCGTCCGCTCCTCGCCGTCGAGGGTGCGGAACTTCTCTCCGTCGCGGCCGGCCCGGACGACGATCCGGTTTCCGCGGACCTGGCGCAGGTCGAAGGCGTGGAGCGGATGCCCGAGAGCCAGCATGACGTAGTTGGTCGCGTCGACGACGTTGTTGATGGGGCGAAGGCCGACGGCCTCGAGGCGGCGCCTCACCTTTTCGGACGAGGGCCCGACGGTCACGCCATGGACGAGGTGTGCGGTGTAGCGGTCGCAGAGCTCGGGCGCCTCGATGCGGACCTCGACGCTTCCGCCCGCCGCGGGGAGACGATCGGCGGCGGGAAAGCGGACTTCGCGTCCCAGCGCCGCCCCCAGCTCCCGCGCGAGACCGAGGTGGGACATCGCGTCGACGCGGTTCGACGTGAACTCGACCTCGAGAACCGTATCGCCGTCGCGGGTCTCGACCGAATCGATCGCGTGTCCGATCGCGGTCAGACGCCCGGCGAGATCGTCGTCGTCGATCCCGGAGAGATCGATGTAATCGGTGAGCCAGTCGCGCGAGATCTTCATTCGTTCGTCGCCCGCCGATCGATGCCCGGGCCCGCTTCGAGCTTCTCGGTGCGGGCGCACCCGCGGGTGCGCGGAAGAGTCATCGTCCGTATCGCTCGAGCAGCTCCTCGGCTGCCGCCCGCGGATTTCGTTCCTTCCGGTGAACGCTCTCGAGCAGCGCTTCGTATTGCTCGCGGGAGACCTTCCCGCCGATGAGGCGCTCCATGAAGCGCTCGTGGAGCTGGATCTCGACGCGGATGCGGACGCGCTCCCGGTCGCGCCGCGTCAGCTCGCCCGATGAGACCAGAAATCGATGATGCGTGTCGAGGGCGGCGGCCAGCTCGACGATCCCCTGGTCCTTCGAGGCGACCGTCTTCACGATCGGAGACACCCAGTCGCCGTGCTCCTCCACCAGCGACATCATCATAGTGATCTCGGTGACGGTTCGGTCGGCGTCGGAACGGTCGGCCTTGTTCACGACGAACACGTCGCCGATCTCCATGATGCCGGCCTTGATCGCCTGGATGTCGTCGCCCATGCCGGGGACGAGGACGACGACGTTGGTCCGGACGGTGCGGATGATCTCGACCTCGCCCTGACCGACGCCGACGGTCTCGACCAGGACGAGGTCGAAGCCTGCGGCGTCGAGCAGGTCGACGACGTCGTTGGTGGCCCGGGCGACGCCGCCGAGGAATCCGCGGGTCGCCATCGAGCGGATGAACACGCCGCGATCGGTGTAGAGGTCCTGCATCCGGATGCGGTCGCCGAGGATCGCGCCGCCGCTGAAGGGGGAGGTCGGATCGACGGCGATGATGCCGACCTTCTTCCCTTCCTTCCGATAGTGGCGGGCGAGCGCGTCGACGAGGGTCGATTTTCCCGAGCCGGGCGATCCGGTGACGCCGACGATTCGTGCTCTGCCGGTCTGTGGATGGATCTCGGCGAGAAGGCGGTCGGCTTCGGGGTCGTCGCGCTCGACGAGCGAGACCGCGCGAGCGAGCGCCCGCGCCCGCCCCGCGCGGACTCCCTCCACGAGACTCTCCAGCGCTCCGGTGCTCATGACGGGATCATTCCTCGAGCAGGCCCCTCGCGATGACCATCCGCAGAATCTCGCTCGTCCCCTCACCAATCGTGCAGAGCTTGACGTCGCGGTAGTACTTCTCGGCGGGAAAGTCCTTGACGAAGCCGTAGCCGCCGAAGATCTGGACGCCCTTTTCGGTGGCGCGGACGGCGACCTCCGAGGCGTAGAGCTTCGCCATGGCGGAGGCCTGGGTGGTGCGCTCGCCGGCGTCCTTCATGACGGCCGCCTTGTGGCAGAGAAGGCGGGCGGCCTCGATCTCGGTCGCCATGTCGGCGAGCATGAACTGGATCGCCTGGAACTCGGCGATCGGCCTGCCGAAGGCGGTGCGCTGTTTCGCGTAGTCGCGAGCCGCCTCCCACGCGCCGCGCGCGATCCCGACGGCGAGCGCGCCGATCGAGATCCGTCCACCGTCGAGCACCTTCATCGCGTCGCTGAACCCCGATCCGACTTCTCCGAGCCGGTTCGCGTCCGGCACGCGGCAGTCCTCGAGGACCAGCTCCGCCGTGTCGGAGGCGCGCATGCCGAGCTTGTTCTCCTTCTTCCCCGGCCGGATTCCCTTCCGATCCTTCTCGACCGCGAACGCCGTGATGCTCCGCTTCGAATCGCTCCGGTCGGTGACGGCGAGGACGACCGAGACGTCGGCATAAGTCGCGTTGGTGATGAAGTTCTTCGTGCCGTTGAGCACCCAGTCGTCGCCATCGCGCACCGCGACGGTCCGCATTCCGGAGGCGTCGGAGCCCGAGCCCGGCTCGGTCAGCCCCCACGCGCCGAGCCACTCGCCGGAGGTCAGCTTCGGCAGCCATTTCTTCTTCTGAGCGTCGTCGCCGGCGAGATGGATGTGGCCGGTGCAGAGAGAATTGTGCGCCGCGACCGCGAGCCCGATCGAGCTGTCGACGACGGCGAGCTCCTCGATCACGTTCACGTAATCGACGTAGCTGAGCCCCGCTCCGCCGTACTTCTCCGGGAAGATCACCCCCAGCATCCCGAGCTCGCCGAGCTTCTTCACGACCTCCAGCGGGAAGTGCTGCGCCTCGTCCCATTCCATCACGTGAGGCCTGATCTCGGACTCCGCGAACTCGCGGACCATCCGGCGAATCTGCTCCTGCTCGTCGGTAAGACGGAAATCCATGCGCACCCCATTGATGATCGATGATTAAAAGCATTGATGATTGATGATGAAAGACATTGATGATCGATGATGAAAGACATTGATGATCGATGATTGATGATTGATGATTGAAAGGCATTGAGAAGCATTGATGATCGATGATGAAAGGCATTGATGATCGATGATTGATGATTGATGATTGATGATCGATGACGATCGATCGGTCACCGGATGATCGCCGATGTGCGATCGTCGAATGGCGATCCGGGGCGGCAGGGCGCTCCCATCGGCCGTCGCCGTCCCCCCCGCATACGAACCTCAATCATCAACCATCAGTCGATATTTCTCAATCATGATCAATCCTCAATCCTCAATCCTCAATGCATTTCAATCACCAATCATCAATCACCAATCATCAATGCCTCTTAATGCCTTTCAATCATCAATCATCAATCATCAATCATCAATCTTCTTATACATCTGCCGGACCCACTCCGCGTCGTCGGGCGTGAGCGGCGTTCCGACGTTCGCGGCGGCCGCCGCCTGTTCGGGGTTCCGCTGGCCGAGCAGCGCGGTCCCGGTCGGTGCGTCGGCCAGGACGGCGCCGACGAGCGCGTACAACGCCGGCCTCGGTTGTTCGCGAAAGCGGACTCGCATCGCCGTCGCCACCTCGTTGATCCGCGCCAGCGCCTCGGGATCGGAGAACTCCGGGATCCGGTTCCGGAAGTCGCCGTCGGGAAATTTGATCGGCTCGTGATACTTCCCGAGGAGGAGGCCGTGCTTGATCGGCGAAAAGAATGCGACGCCGAGATCGCCGGCGTCGACCCGGTCGCGGAGGCCGCTCGAGACGTAATCGTCGTCGATCACGTTGCGGTACGGCTGGACCACGTCCGGATCGACGCGATCGATCCAGCGCATGATCTTCCCGGCGTCCCAGTCCGAAAGCCCGAGGAACCTTAACTTCCCTTCCTCGCGGAATCGGAGCATCGTCGCCATCGCGTCGTCGAACCACTCCCCGTCGGGCCCGAAATCACAGTGATGGAAGTAATAGAGATCCACCGTCTCGGTGCTGAGGTTGCGAAGCGAAGCCTCCATCTGCTTCCGCATCTGCTCGGGATGGTAGTAGTGTTCGAACCTGCCGGCGTCCCACCCCGTTTTCGTGGCCAGGAAGATCCCGGCGCGCGGCACGCGGTCCCAGAGGGCGCCGATCAGCCGCTCCGCGCGGCCGTTGCCGTAGACGTCGGCCGTGTCCCAGTGGGTGATCCCGCTCTCGTACGCCGTCAGGATGGCGCCGCTCGCCTGCTCGTCGTCGTGTCCCGACCAGCCGACGCTGATCTCTCCCGACTTGTTGGGCCCGCCGTGTCCCCAGGTGCCGAGCGAGACGCGCGGGACCATCACCTCCGTGCGGCCGAACCGAATCCGTTCCATAGCGGGCCCATTGTGCACGGTTCGCTCCCGGAGTGAAGCGTGGCCGGGGATTTTTTGTGGCCGGGGATTCCATGTGGCCGGGGATTTTATCCCCGGCCACAGGAGGATGCACTCCCCGCCGTCTCACCGGCGGAGTTTCTGCCGGTAGACGATGACGGCGGCGAGAGCTCCCGCGGCGGCGACCGAGGCGAGCGCGAAGCGGCTCAGCGCGTCGCCCTCGGGCGAACGGAGCTCCCGAAGGAGCAGCATCGCGGCGAAGAGCGCGACGACCAGGGCGAGCACGAACCGAAACCACCAGATCGACCCTTCCCCCGAATCCGAGCTTTCCCCCGAATCGCCCTTACGCATCAGCCGGGATTGTACGGCACCCACCGCCTGCGTCCCGCCGGCGAGCTCACTGCCGCGTCCGGAACTGGGTCGTCGGCTCGGTCCGCTCGCGGATCCGGTCGAGCCGGAACATCGCCGGAAACGGCTCCCCGGTGGCGATTCTCCGCGCGATCATCTCTCCGACCGCCGGCGAGAGCTTGAACCCGTGCCCCGACCCTCCCCCCGCGAGCCAGACGTTCCCCGCCTCGGGATGACGGTCGAGGATCAGGTGCCCGTCGGGACTGTTCTCGTACTGGCAGACTTCCGCCGAGAGCAGCGGCGCCTTCGCCATCGCGGGAAACCTCTCGGCGAGCGCGCTGCGCGCCCGCGCGATCCCCGCCGGCGTCGGCGTGCGGTCGCCGCTGGTGGGATCGAACGGCTCGCCGCGCGTGTCGTCCGCGATCTTGACGCCGCGGCCGTGCACGTCGGGAAGGCCGTAGACGATCCGCTCGCCGAAGTCGATCCAGACCGGCAGACGGTCCGGACCGTATCGATCGGATCCGGCGGGAGCTCCGAAGTAGAAGACCTCCTGCCGCGTCGGACGGATCCTCTCGCCGAGGACGTCGGGGAAGAGCCGGCCGAGCCAGGGGCCGCAAGCGAAGACGAAGAGGTCGGCTTCGAGGCGTGATCCGTCGTCGAGCATCAGGGCCGTCATCGAGCCGCCGGCGATCGGGCCGGGAGTAGCGCGCGCGACGCGAAAAGCTCCCCCCGAGCGGACGAAGGCGTCGCGGACCGCCGCACAGGCGCGGCTGGCCGAGAGCACGCCCGCCCGACTCTCGAGCCAGACCGACTCGATGCCGTCGAACTCGATCTGCGGCCAGCAGCGCGCCGCGGCCGGCACGGCGAGCTTTTCGACCGGGAAACCGAGCTCTTCGAGAATCGGAAGGGAGGAGCGGACGTACGAGTCGTCCCCTCGGTGCATCCAGAGCGAGCCGGTCTCGACGTAGAGCCGCTCGTCCTGCGTGGCGTCGAGTTGCTCCCACAGCTCGTACGAGCGGCGGACCATCTCGACGTACGGACGGTCGGGGCCGTAGATCGCGCGGATGACGCGGGTCTCGCCCCCGGAGCTCGAGCGCGCGTTACCGGCTCCCCAGGCGTCGATCAGGACCACGCTCGCGCCGTCGCGGAGCAGATGGAGCGCCGTCCATCCGCCGAACGCGCCGGCGCCGACGACCACAACCCGCGGAGGCGTCGCACCGAACCGAGACGGCCCCTCGAGACGGGCCGCGAGCGGGATCGCCGCAGCCTGCCCCATGAACGCCCTCCGTGAGACTCCCCTCCCGGACGCCGCGAGCCCGGGCGGGCGCTGATCGAGATCCATTCGTCCGTTCATGAACGAGCCGCCTCTTTTGCGAACGAGAGGATTCTCTCACGAACCGCCGCGCTCACCAGGCCATCACGGCGCGGGCGGCGCGGAGCACGTCCGCCTCGCTCGCGAGATACGCCTGCTCGAGCGGCGGCGAGTACGGGACCGGAGTGTCGAGCGCGCCGACCACTCTCACCGGAGCGTCGAGCCATTCGAACGCCTCCTCCTGGACGATCGCCGCGATGCTCTCGCCGATTCCGCCGGTGCGGCTGTCCTCGTGGACGACGAGCATGCGGCTGCAGTGGCGTGCGAGCGCGAGCACCGCGTCGCGATCGAGCGGCGCGAGGGTCCGCAGATCGAGCACCGCCGCCGCCACCCCCTCCCCGGCCAGGGTCTCCGCGACCCGCATGGCGAGATGAGCGTAGGCACCGTACGAGACGATCGCGAGATCGTCTCCGGCGCGGCGCAGCGCCGCCTTCCCGATCGCGATCGGCGGCGGCGGCTCGTCGGCCAGCGCCTGCTTCACCCGCGGATCGCGGTAGAGCGCGATGTGCTCGTAGTAGAGCACCGGATCGGGATCGGCCACCGCTGCCGCCATCATCCCCCTCGCGTCGTGCGGGGTCGAAGGAGCCACGATCTTCAGACCGGCGGTGCGGTAGAACCACGGCTCGGTGTTCTGGCTGTGGTACGGACCCGCATGACGCAGACCTCCCCACGGCATGCGCAGCACCATCGGGACCGACTCGCCGAAGCGGTATCGCGTCTTCGCCGCGCTGTTCACGAGCTGGTTGAACCCCGTCGCGACGAAGTCGTTGAACTGCATCTCCCCGATCGGCCGCATCCCGGCCATCGCCGCGCCGATGCAGACCCCGATCACCCCTCCCTCCGAGACCGGCGAGTTGATGATCCGGTCGCCGAGCTCCTCGAGCAGCGGCCGGAGCAGAAGAAACGCATTTCCGTACCGGCCGCCGACGTCCTCACCGTAGACGAACGTGCGGGGGTCGGCGCGCAGCGCATCGCGGACTCCGAGCATGACCGCCTCGAGCAGCGTCTTCCCCTTCGGGTCGACCGGGGGTCCGGGATCGAGCGGCGGCAGCTCGAGCGGCGCGCGGGCGCGATGCTCGCGCTCCAGCACTTCGACGCGACGGCGCGGCGGCTCTCCGGCGAAGACGCCCCTGCCGGCCAGGTCGGGATCGGGCCAGGGGGCCTCGACGACGCTCCGCGCCTCGCGCTCGACGAGCTCTTCGGCTTCCTTCTTCCATCCCTCCGCGTCGCTCGGCCCGATCACCCCCTCGGACTCGAGCCGCGCGGCATAGCCGGGAATCGGATCGCGCGCCGACCAGAGCTTCCACGACTCGCGGCTCGCGTAGCCCTCGGCGGTGAGCCGGGGATAGCTCCACGAGGGCTGAGGGTCACGGCCGAGGTAGAGCATGTCGTCGTGATGTGCGTGGCCGCACATGCGCATGGCGACGAGCTCGATGAGCGAGGGGCCCTTGCCGTCGCGCGCACGCTCGGCGGCCCAGGTGAACGCGGCGGCGATCGCGTCGGGGTCGGTCCCGTCGATGGTGATGGCCGGGATGCCGTAGCCGACCCCCTTGTCGGCGAACACGCGGACGGCGGTCTGCTCGTGCACCGGCGTCGAGAGCGCGGTCTGGTTGTTCTGGACGCAGAAGACGATCGGGAGCCTGCGGGCGGCGGCGAGGTTGATCGCCTCGTGCCACTCCCCCATCGACGTCCCTCCCTCTCCGTTGAAAGCGACCGCGACGCGGTCCTCGGCGCGCATCTGAAAGCCGAAGGCCATTCCGGCAGCGGTCATGGCGGGGATCGCGAGCGGGGCGGCGGGGGGGATGACGCCGTGGGCGAAGGCGCCGACGTGGAGATCCCTGCCGTCCATCGGCGGGCCGGCCTTCGCCATCTGAGCGTTGAGAACCGTGCGGACGGCGGCGGCGTCGGGCTTCATGCCGAGGACCGCGCCGAGGTCGCGGATCATCGGGGCGATGACGTCGCCGCGCCACGACCCGTCGGGGCCGCGGTACGCCTCGCCGCGGCGGAGGCGGATGATCGACGCGTAGATCGCCTCCTGCCCGAGCGAGCGGAAGCCCTTACCCTGGAACGACGCGTTGCCCCAGCGGACCTCGCCGCCGGTGAAGAAGGCCTTGAGGCGATTGTCGGTAGCGCGGGTGAGGATCATGCCGCGGAGGATCTCGCGGCGCTCCTCGGGTGTGAGCGACGCGGCGATCGACTCCCGCCGGAGGAATCCGTCGCAGGCGCCGATCACCTCGCCGCGCGCCTGCACGAGCCGCCGCTTCGCGTCGACCCCGGGCGTGGTCTCCGGAAGGAGGAGGTCGGCGCCGAAGAGCGAGACCGGACGGTGTGTCTCCTCGAGGCGCCTGCCGAGCAGGTTCCGGAGCGGCTCGCGCATCGAGTCGATCCGCGCGGCGTCGCGCCCCGGATCGCCTCCCCTCCCCTCGAGCACGTCCTCGAGCGCCTCGAGCGCCGGACGGAGCGCGAAGGGAGCGCGCTCGGCGACGAAGGCGCCGAACCGCTCGAGCAGCGTCCCGCGCCGCACCTCCCGGACCATCGTCATGATCGGCGATGGTAGCGGGTGGAAGGGGGGGCGGTCGAGGGGCGGGGGGGAGGCGGGGGGGAGGCCGCCGCCGGCGCGGCGTCCCGATCTCCGTCGCCCGACGCCTCTCGATCGGCATTCGCGCCGGCGGAGACGTCAGCGTGCAGCCGCGAGCGCCGCGACCCGAAGCAGCTCGCGTCGCGTCCGTGCAGACTCGAGAACGAAGCCGCGAGCCGGAAATCGTGGGCATGGCGGAGCCCATCCCCTCTCCCCGCCGGCATGTCGCCGAGAGTGACGTACCCAGGAACCTGCGCGATCCGGACGGGGAGAGGGAGATGAAATTCGAGAGCTCGGATCGTGCTTCTCTGTCCCATTCGCAGAAAAAGGAGGCACGATGCGGCAGGCACAACAGGGCGACACCGTTCAGGTTCATTACCGAGGAACGCTGCAGGACGGGACCGAGTTCGATTCCTCGCAGGGTGGCGATCCGATCGAGTTCACGATCGGCTCGGGCCAGGTCGTTCCGGGATTCGAATCGGCGGTGGCCGGGATGGCGCCGGGCGAGAAGAAGACGGCCACGATCCCGGCGGCCGAGGCGTACGGCAACCGGCGCGAGGACCTGATGTTCCAGGTGAATCGGGAGCAGGTTCCGCCGGACGTCGAGGTCTCGGTGGGAGACCGGCTTCAGGTCGGACTGGCGAACGGCGAATCGATCGCGGTCGAAGTGGCGTCGGTCGACGACGGCTCGCTGACGCTCGACGCGAATCACCCGCTCGCGGGGAAGGATCTCGTCTTCGAGCTCGAGCTCGTCGAAATCGGCTGAGCCCGCCCCCGATCCGGCTCCGACAGCAACGCTTCGAAAAAGTCCCGCGGCTACTGAACGGGCGCTTTCGGACGCACGCGCTCCCAGGTCACGAACGAGTAGGGCCAGCGGTTCTTCTCGTCGGGCTCGTGATCCTCGCGCCCCACCTCGCGCCAATCCGCGGGGGCGGGCTCGGGGAAGAACGTGTCTCCCTCGAAGTCGTGATCGATTCGCGTCAGCACCATCCGGTCGGCGATCGGCAGCGAGAGACGGAAGATCTCCTCCCCTCCCCCGATGAAGATCTCGTCGTCCAGCCGCCGGGCGGCCGCGAGCGCTTCCTCGAGACTCCGGACCACGATCGCTCCCGCCGGGCGATAGTCGGGACGCCTCGAGATCACGATGTTCGTCCGGTCGGGCAGCGGCTCGTCGAGCGACTCGAACGTCCGCCGCCCCATGATCAGAGGATGTCCGGTCGTCGTCCGCTTGAAGAACCTCAGGTCGGCGGGGAGGCGCCACGGCAGACCGCCGTCCTTCCCGATGACCCCGTTCCGCGCGACCGCCGCGATCAGCGTGATGCTCATACGGCGATCGGCGCCCGGATCGCGGGGTGAGGATCGTATCCCTCGACGACGAGATCCTCGAACCGGAAATCGAAGATCGAGCGGATGTCGGGGTTCAGACGGAGCCGTGGCAGAGGGCGCGGCTCGCGCCCGAGCTGCTCGGCCGCCTGATCGAGATGATTGAGATACAGATGCGCGTCGCCGAGCGTGTGGACGAGCTCTCCCGGCTCCAGATCGGTGACCTGCGCCACCATCATCGTCAGCAGCGCATAGGAGGCGATGTTGAACGGCAGCCCGAGAAAGACGTCCGCGCTCCGCTGATAGAGCTGGCAGGAGAGCTTTCCACCGGCGACCCAGAACTGGAAGAGCGCGTGGCACGGCTGTAGCGCCATCCGGTCGAGGTCGGCGACGTTCCACGCGCTCACGACCAGCCGGCGCGAGTCGGGGCTCCGCCGGATCTGATCGATCACGCGCGAGATCTGATCGATCCGGCGCCCGTCGGACGCCGGCCACGAGCGCCACTGCGCGCCGTAGACCGGGCCGAGCTCGCCGTTCGCATCCGCCCACTCGTCCCAGATCGTCACCTGGTTCTCCCGCAGCGAGCGGACATTCGTCTCTCCGCGGAGGAACCAGAGGAGCTCATGGAAGATTGAGCGGGTGTGGAGCTTCTTGGTCGTCAGCAGGGGAAAGCCGCGCCCGAGATCGAAGCGCATCTGGTGGCCGAACACGCTGAGAGTGCCGGTGCCGGTCCGGTCGCTCTTTTTCACGCCGTGATCGCGCACGTGGCGGAGAAGATCGAGATAGACCTGCATCCCGGCCCAATTCTAGCGCAGCGAAGGAAACGCGGCGTCGGCGGTCTGCAGAATGTAGAATCGGGAACGAAGGCTCCCCCCTCGCAGCCTCTCGTCCGGATCCTTCGACCCGCATCGGCACTCGGCATCGGGCGAGCGGCGCCGCGCTCGCCGGAACCGCCCGGAAGCGTTCTACGCCCGAATCCTTTATCGTTCTCTCCCGGCATGGTGAAGATCCGGAAGTACACGCTGAAGGCGCCCGAGCGGACGAAGGCCTACCGGGTCCGCTACGAGGAGGAGCTCAACCCGCAGCAGCTCGAGGTCGTCATGGCGGGGGACGGGCCGATTCTCGTCATCGCGGGAGCGGGGAGCGGGAAGACCAGGACCCTCACCTACCGCGTCTCGCGCCTGATCGAGGACGGGGTCGAGCCGTCGGAGATCCTGCTGCTGACGTTCACGAACAAGGCGGCGCGGGAGATGCTCGACCGCGTGGAACAGCTCGCGACCACCGATGCGCGCCGCATCCAGGGCGGCACCTTCCATTCCGCCGCCAACCGGATCCTCCGCCAGCACGCCGACGTTCTCGGATACCAGCGCACCTTCTCGATCCTCGACGAGGAAGACGCGAAGGGCCTCATGGACGGCGCCATCGCCGACGCCGGCATCCCCACCCTCGAGCGCCGCTTCCCGAAGGGAGACGTCCTGCTCGACGTCCACTCGCACGTGATCAACATGCGCGGATCGCTCGAGAAGTACGTCGAGGAGAACTTTCCGCAATTCCTCGTCTGGCTCGACGAGATGCGGCGCGTATTCGGCCGCTATGCCGAGCGGAAGCGGAAGGCAAGCGCGATGGATTTCGACGACCTGCTGGTCAACTGGAAGCGGCTGCTCGAGGAGACGCCGGAAGTCGCCGAGGCGCTGAAGCGCCGATTCCGCCACGTGCTGGTGGACGAGTATCAGGACACGAACCGGCTGCAGGCCGAGATCGTCGATGCGATGGCCTCGGTCCGCCCGAACGTGATGGTCGTCGGCGACGACGCGCAGTCGATCTACTCGTTCCGCGGCGCCTCGTTCGAGAACATCCTCACCTTCCCGCGGCGCTTCCCCGGCTGCCGGATCTACAAGCTCGAGATGAACTACCGCTCGACCCCGGAGATCCTCGACCTCGCGAACGCCTCGATCCGGAACAACCGCTATCAGTTCCCGAAGCAGCTCATGCCGACCCGGCCCAGCGGCCCGCAGCCCGCCATGGTAGGGGTCGACGACGTCTACGCGCAGGCGCAGTTCGTCGCCCAGCGCATCCTCGAGCTGCGCGACGAAGGCGAGCCGCTCGACGAGATCGCCGTCCTCTACCGCTCGCACTACCAGTCGCTCGAGATCCAGATGGAGCTCTCGCGCCGCAACATTCCGTACCTGGTCCGCTCGGGCGTCCGATTCTTCGAGCAGGCTCACGTCAAGGACGTCGTCTCGTACCTCCGGATCCTGAACAATCCGAAGGACGAGCTCTCGTGGATCCGCGTGATGAAGCTCTACCCGAAGGTGGGCGACCGGACGGCGCGCGCCGTCTGGGAGGCGATCTCCTCCCTCCCCGACCCGCTCCACGCCTTCCTCGGCTCGGGGGCGGGCGGCGGCTCCCGCGCGAGCGCGAAATCGCTCGCGAGCCTCCGCTCGACGCTCCGCGCGCTCACGTCCGAAGCGATGAGGCGGAGTCCCGCCGAGGCGATCCGGCTCGTGGTCGAGCAGGGTTACGGCGACTACGTCCGGACCCGGTTCGCGAACTTCTCGGCGCGCCTCGACGACCTCGAGCAGCTCGCGCTCTTCGCCGAGAAGTTCGAGAGCGTCGACGAGCTGCTCGAGGAGCTCTCGCTCGCCAATCCGATCGCCGGCGAAGACGTCGCCGCGGCCGGCGTCGACGACGAGAAGGTCGTGCTCTCCTCGGTCCATCAGGCGAAGGGACTCGAATGGCGCGCCGTCTTCGTGACGGGGCTGAGCGACGGGAAGTTTCCCTCCTCGCGCGCGCTCCGCGTGCCGGGCGGCATCGTTCGCGTCCCCGGCACCGAGGCGAAGCTCCCCGAGACCGAAGAGGAGACCGAGGCGCTGATGCAGCGGCCGGTCGAGGCGGGCGAGCCGGTGAGCGAGATCGTGATCCCGGGCGAGGAGGAGGAACGGCGCCTCTTCTACGTCGCCATCACGCGCGCGAAGCAGGAGCTCTATCTCGTCTACCCGGTCCTCGAGCGCGACCGCGCCCGCATGGACGTCCTGCTGCTCCCCTCCCGTTTCATCCGCGAGATCCCCGAGGACCGTTTCGAGAAGTGGCTGATCGAGTGATCGCGGCGCGGGTCAGGGGATCCTGGCGGGGATCTCGACCCGGACCGGAATGTTGATCGGATAGAGGTAGCGGAATCCGTCGGCGAGCTCGAGGATGCCGTCGATGTCGATGCCGGAGCCGATCGCTCCGGGTCTGGTCGTGCCGCGGGTGAACCGGACGAGCACGTCGATCTCGATGTCCTCACCCGGCTCGATCATCTTCGCGACGCGCACGCCGGTCGACTCCATCCGGGTCGACGTGTTTCCCGCGCTCCGCTGCCGGACGCTCAACCTCTCGATCGTCTGCGGGCGATGCGTCACGTTCGTGAAGATGAACCGGATCGTCTCGGTCATCTCGAAGTTCCGCGCGCCCGGGAGGGAGGAGCCTGGCGTGGGATTCGGCATCCCCGCGCCGGCCAGCGCGAAGGGAACGTTCCCATCCCTGGCGTCGATCGGGACCGACGAGGCGTCGCCGGAAGCGCACGAGGCGAGCGCCAGCGCCGGAAGCACTGCAACGAAGGCTCGGAAGCAGTTCATCTCGTCCTCCTCGGGGCGCTCGCGAGAGGCGAGCCGCCGCCGCTCGCCGACAGTCTACCCCGCGCGGCCGCTCTCGGGTGGACGGAACGGTGACGGGTTGATAGCATCCGCGCGGCGCTCGTTCCCGCGCGCCCGCCGCGCCCACTCCGGGCGTGGGGATCCTGCCAGGAGGCACCTCATGTCCAACTCCATCATCCGGGTTCCGCCGCCGGTCAACGAGCCGGTGAGAGCCTACGCCCCAGGCTCGCTCGAGAAGGCCTCGATCAAGGTCCGCCTGGCCGAGATGATGAGCGAGGTGATCGAGATCCCTCTCATCATCGGAGGGAAAGAAGTGCGCACGGGGAAGACGGGCAGAGCGGTCTGCCCGTTCGAGCACCGGCACGTGCTCGCGACCTGGCACCAGGCGGGAGCGAAGGAAGTCTCCCGGGCGGTCAGGGCGGCCCGTGAGGCGTGGCGCGACTGGTCCGAGATGCGGTGGGAAGACCGCGCGGCGATCTTCCTCGGGGCGGCCGACCTGCTCGCCGGCCCGTGGCGCGACACGGTCAACGCCGCCACGATGCTCAATCAGGCGAAGACGGTTCACCAGGCCGAGATCGACTCCGCATGCGAGCTCATCGATTTTTTCCGCTTCAACGCGCATTACATGCAGTTCATCTACGAGCAGCAGCCGCAGAGCGCGCCGCAGACCTGGAACTACGCGGAGTACCGCGCGCTCGAGGGGTTCGTCTTCGCCGTCACCCCGTTCAACTTCACCTCGATCGCCGGCAACCTTCCCACCTCGGCCGCCATGATGGGCAACAGCGTGCTCTGGAAGCCGGCCTCCTCCGCCGTCCTCTCGGCGTACTTCATCATGCGCATGCTCGAGAAGGCCGGACTGCCGCCCGGCGTGATCAACTTCATCCCCGGACGCGCCGCCGAGGTCGGCGATCCGGTGCTCGCGAGCCCGGAGCTCGCCGGAATCCATTTCACCGGGTCGACCGCCGTCTTTCAGGGGATGTGGAAGACCATCGGCGGAAACATCGACCGCTACCGGAGCTATCCGCGCATCGTCGGCGAGACCGGAGGGAAGGATTTCATCTTCGCACACCCGAGCGCCGAGGTCGATGCGCTCGTCACGGCGATGGTGCGGGGCGCGTTCGAGTACCAGGGACAGAAGTGCTCGGCGGCCTCGCGGGCCTACGTGCCGAGATCGCTCTGGAACCGCGTGAAGAAGGGGCTCCAGCGGCAGCTTTCCGAGATCCGGATGGGACCGCCGACCGACTTCCGGAACTTCGTCTCGGCCGTCATCGACGGAGGGGCGTTCAAATCGATCAAGGGTTACCTCGACCACGCGAAGCGCTCGAGGGATGCGGAGATCATCCTCGGCGGCGGAGCTGACGGACGAACGGGGTGGTACATCGAGCCGACGGTCGTCCTGACGAGCAACCCGAGGCACAGGCTGATGCGCGAGGAGATCTTCGGGCCGGTGCTCACGGTCCACGTGTACGAAGACCGGCGGCTCGACGAGACCCTCGACGCCTGCGACACCGCGTCGCCGTACGGGCTGACCGGCGCGATCTTCACGCAGGAGCGGGCGGCGATCGTCGAGCTCTCGAAGCGCCTGCGGCATGCCGCCGGCAACTTCTACGTCAACGACAAGCCGACCGGGGCCGTCGTCGGGCAGCAGCCGTTCGGCGGCTCCCGCGCCTCCGGAACGAACGACAAGGCCGGCTCGTACGTCAATCTTCTCCGCTGGACCTCCATGCGCTCGATCAAGGAGACCTTCGTCCCTCCCACCGACTTCCCCTACCCCTTCCTCGGGGAGGAGTGAAGCCGGCGGGGGTTCGCCTTTCGCCCGCCGCCCGGCTGTCGACCGCCACAGTCCGGTCACATACCGCCCCTTTCCCACGCAAACGATCGATCTCCTTCATTTTTGACGCTCCGCCGACGCTTTCCTTGACGTCCCGCCGACACCTCGTGCGCGATCATCCCTGCATGAGCGTGAGACCTTCTCTTCAGGAGCTGTGGAAACGGCGCGACTGTTCGGTCGCTCCGCCATTCGGCGAGCCCGCCCTTCCTGAAGGGATCGTGCTGCCGGACGACCTCCTCGAGTTCTACCGGCTCTGCGGGGGAGCGGACCTGTTCGTCGGCTCGGAGCACGCGCTGCGGATCCTCGGGCCGATGGAGTTCGCTCCCGCCGACCCGGTGATCTTCGGACGGGCGCTGCCGCAGTCGGCGAGCGCGACGTGGTGGGTCATCGCGCGACGGGCGGGCGACGCGTTCATCACGATCGACCTCGACCCGGCCCGCTCGGGACGCTGCTACGACAGCGCATGGGACCGGCACGGGGTGGCGGGAAACTGCCCCGTCGTGTCGCGCTCGTTCACGAACCTGCTCGCCACGCTCGCCTCGCGCGGTTCCGGGGAGCCGTGGTGGAACGACCCGTCGTGGCCGCGGCTCGGCGACGCGCTCGACTGAGCCGCCGGATGGGCTGCCACCTGCTGCACCACGAGGGGATTCTACCGCCGGAACGCGGCGGGGGCGCGGCGGCAGATCCGCCCGGCGGGAATGCCGGAGCCCGCCGATCCGTAAGATCGGTCATGGCCTGCAATCACGTCGGCGGTCCGGAGATGATCGAGATGGCGGAGGGGGTGTTGCGCGCCCGCCATCTCCCCGAGAGCGCTTGGCCCGGATCGCACTTCCGCTACACCGAGAACCTGACCGACGGGCCGTGGGCGGCGGTGCTCGTCGAGCTCGAGCGCCGCGGCGACGAATGGCTCGTCACCCGGATCGACCGGTTCACCGAGTCCGTCCCGGATGCCGACACCGGCTTCCGCATCCTCCGGATCGGATCTCCCTCGTAGAAGCTCGACATCCCCGGCCGCAGCGGCATGACCAGGAAAGAGCTGATCCGGGCCATCCGCCGGACCGCCCGACCGCCCCCGCGGGGCGTCTCACTGCGTGATGTAGCTCTCGAGCTGCCGGATGACGAACTTCTGCTCTTCGATCGTCTCCTTGACGAGGTCGCCGATCGAGACGATTCCCACCAGGCGGCCCTCCTCGACCACCGGAAGGTGACGGATCCGGCCGTTGGTCATGATCACCATGCATTCGTCGATCGTCTTCCTCGGGTCGACCGAGATCACGTTCGGCGTCATGATGTCGCGCACCGGCGTGTCCTTCGACGAGCGCGACTGCAGGATGACCTTTCGGGCGTAATCGCGCTCCGAGAGGATCCCGACCACCCGCTCTCCTTCCCGCACGACCAGGGCGCCGATCTCCTTCTCGGCCATCTTCCTGAGGGCGTCGAGGACCGAGTCGTCGGGCTTCACCGACCAGACCTCGCGCCCCTTCTGATCGAGCAGCTCCGCCACGGATCGCATTCTGCAACTCCTTCTCGGGCCGAAGCATCCGCCCGAATCGATATGCTGCGTCGCCTCGGCCCGCTGCTGGTTCGAAGGGTCCATTCTATGTTTTTCCCGCCGGGGAAGGAACAAGCGGGCTCAGGCGTTGGCGCCGTCCCGGAGCCGCTCGAGCCGATCCGCGAGCTCGCCCCGCCGGCGCAGAAGCCCATGCCGGAGCGTCTCCCGGCTCCTGAGACGGAGGAACGAGCGCGCTTCGCGCCAGGTCCGGTCCCACCACTGCGCCCCGGCGAGGGTCGCGATGCCGAGGAGCGGAAGAACCAGCAGCGCCGCGGCCGCCGCGGCCGGGCCGGCATGGAGTCCTGCGAAGAGCGCGATCAGCACGATCCAGAGCAGATGGATCGCGGCGCCGCCGAGGATCTTGAGAGTCGCCTCGACTTCGGGCCCTCGGGCGCGGCGCGAAAGCCACTCGGTGGCGGCGGCCGGGACGAGGAAGACGACCGCGCCGGCGAGAAGGAGTGGGGCGATGACGAGGAACGGGAGGAGGCGTCCGGCGATCCAGCGAAGGGCGACCGAGCCGCGAGTGGTCACCTCGAGCGCGGCGGGCGAGAGGCCGAGCTCCCGGAGGAACGAATCGAACCCGAGCACGGCGCGCTCCAGCTCGGGCAGCTCTTCGGAGCCACCGGCGCGGAGGCGGCCGAGGATCTTCGCGATGTCGCGATGCCGTGCGGTGCGGGAGTCGGCATCGCGCGGGAGGCGTTTCTCCGCGGCCCAGATCGCCTCGGCCGCCTCGATCGTCGGGGCGTCCTCCCACCGCTCGAGATTGGGCGTCACGCTCCGGAGGGCGCGATCGATCCTGGAGGTGAGCTCGCGCACCGCCTCCGGGTCGTCCTCACCGCGGCCGGCCAGATCGTCCCATCCGAGGGGGGGCCGGGCGGCGACCAGGGCGCGAGATCGGAATCGGGTCTTGTCGCGGTACGTCAGCCCGACCGCGACGATCGGGAACGCGGCTCCGAGCCTGCGCGCCGTGGCGAGCGCGATGCGGGCCGCCCCCGTCCGCAGCGGCGCCAGCGACGGCTCGCTGTGGCTGATCCCCTCCGGAAAGATCGCGATCGCATCCCCCCGCTCGAGAGCCGCGCCCGCTTCGCCGAAGCTCTGCTCGTTCCGATCGACCGCGGACAGGCCGTCCTTCCGTCGATGGACCGGAATGGCGCCGACCCCGCGCAGCACCGCGCTCGAGATCGGATTCGCGAACAGCGGCGCCTTCGCCAGGAATCGGACCGGCCGACCCGAGGCGACGACCACCGCCCCGCCGTCGGCCGCCATGTTCGGATGATTCGCGACGAGCAGCAGCGGCCCGGTCGCCGGAATCGTCTCGCCCGAAACCGAGAAGCGGTAGAACGTCCGGATCGCCGAGCGCGCGAACGGAACGACCAGACGCTGCAGCCACACCGGCCGATTGTACGCGGGGCCGCGGCCTTCGCTCACCTGCCGCTCCGGGAACGAATGCAGGATGACGGATGTCGAGTGAGCTCGGGCGCCGGGGATCAGAGGCTGGCGGCGTCGTCCATCCCCGGGTAATCCTCGGGGCTGATGAGGATCTCGCGCGGTTTCGAGCCCTGGCTGGGGCCGACGATTCCGTGGGCTTCCATCAGCTCGATCAGGCGCGCGGCGCGCGAGTAGCCGAGCTTGAGGCGGCGCTGGAGGTACGAGGCCGACGCCTGTCCGGTCGAGAGGACCACGCGGACGGCATCGTCGTATTTCAGGTCTTCGAGCCCGTCGATGGCGCCGGCCCCGGTCTTCTCGTCCTGCGCGCGGGTGACTTCCTCGACGTACTCCGGCCTTCCCTGGTTCTTCTTCACGAAGTCGACGATCTCGGCGATCTCCTTTTCGGAGATGTAGGCGCCGTGGATGCGGCGGATGCGGGCGGTACCGGGGGGAAGGAAGAGCATGTCGCCGCTGCCGAGGAGCTTTTCCGCCCCCTGGGCGTCGAGGATGGTGCGGGAATCGACTTTCGAGGCGACCTGATAGGAGATGCGGGAGGGGAGGTTGGCCTTGATGACGCCGGTGATGACGTCGACCGAGGGGCGCTGGGTGGCGAGGATGAGGTGGATGCCGACGGCGCGCGCCTTCTGAGCGAGGCGCGTGACGGAGTCCTCGACGTCCTTCGGCGCGATCATCATCAGGTCGGCGAACTCGTCGATGATCACGACGATGAAGTGCATCGGGTTCAGCTCCGGCAGCTCCTCGTCGTTCCGGCGCAAGCGACGGAGCGCCTCTGGGTCCTTCAGCAGAGCGTTGTACTGATCGATGTTCCTGACGCCGCACGACGCGAGCAGGCGGTAGCGGTTTTCCATCTCCTGGACGGTCCAGAGCAGCGCATTCGACGCGAGCTTCGGATCGGTGACGATCGGATGGAGCAGGTGCGGGATGTCCTCGTAGATCTTCAGCTCGACCATCTTCGGGTCGATCATCAGCAGCTTGAGCTGGCGCGGAAGCGCCTTGTAGAGGAGCGACACGATCATCGAGTTGAGGCCGACCGACTTTCCGGCCCCCGTCGCGCCGGCGACGAGCAGATGGGGCATTCGGGCGAGATCGGTGACGACGGCGGCGCCGTGGATGTCCTTGCCGAGAGCGAGGGTCATCAGTGAAGACGACGCGACGAACTCCTCGCTGTCGACGATCTCGCGGAGCAGGATGATCTCGCGCTTGCGGTTGGGGACCTCGATGCCAACGGTCGACGATCCGGAGATCCGCTCGATGCGCACCGAGTCGGCGCGGAGCGCGAGCGCGAGATCGTCGCCGAGGTTCACCACCTTCGCGTACTTCACGCTCGTCCCCGGCTTGAACTCGAACGTCGTCACCACGGGGCCCGGATGGTATGCGGTGACTTCCCCTTCGACCGCGAACTCGCGGCAGCGGTCCTCGATCAGCTTGCCGAGCTCGAGGTAGCGCTTGTGCGCCGCCTCGTCGATCGTCGATTCCCGGCTCGCCGGAGTCAGCAGCCCGACGAACGGCAGCCGCTCGGTCGATGCCCCTCCTCCGCGAACCGCCACCGCGTCGGCGCGCCGCGGCGCATCCTTCGGCCTCCGCGACTGCGGCTTCGGGATCACCCTCTCGCGCGAGCGCCCGCCCGAGGGGGGAGCGGCCCGTCGCAGCGGCACCGGCAGATCCTCGAACTCCTCGTCCTCTTCGAAGGGCGACGAGAACACGCGGCCGCCCCGTTTCTTCTCCTCCGCCAGCTCCTCGGCGACCTTTCGCAGATCGGCCTTCGTCACCTTGCGGATCTGGAACCTTCCATGTCCCTTCACCTCGCGAACGACGAGATCCGCTTCACTTCCCTCCGATTCTTCCGCGTCGGCGCCGGCCGCCGCTGTCCCCGCAACTTTCGCCTCGGCCCGCTCGAGATGCTTGCGGATGACTTCGGTCTTCATCTTTTCCTTGCGGTGGCGCTCGCGGAGGCGCGCCCACTGGAGCGAAAGGGTCTGCGCGAGCCGGAGGGTGATCTCGCGGAGCGTGAGGAAGACTCCGCCGAGGCTGATGCGGGTGGCGAGCAGGAGCCCGACGAGGATCGCGGTGACGAGGACGATCGCGGTGCCCGGGCGGTTGAGGTTCGCGGCGATGGCGACGTTGATCTCGCTCCCGAGATAGCCGCCGGCCGGGACGAGAGAGTCGCGCAGCCAGACCCTGCCAATCGTCAGATCGAGCGTCGGAGGAAGCGCGGTCACGAGGACGAGAAAGCCGAGCAGCTTGGTGTGGACGTACTCGACCTCGCGCCCCCAGAAGCGGTTCCAGCCGACGGCGAGCAGCGTCGCCGGGAACAGCAGGGCGCCGAATCCGAGGAAGCTCACCAGGATCCAGGCGAGGGTCGCCCCCCAGTAGCCGATCGCGTTGTCGGTGGTGCCGTCGCTCGCCGTGAAGAAGGCGGAGGAGTCGTCGGGGTGGTAGGTCAGAAGGGCGATCGCGACGATCACCCCGAGGGCCAGGACGACGATCCCGACCAGCTCACCCCCCCTGCGGCTTCGGAAAAACGAAGAAAGCTCCATCACACCCCACACTCCCGTGCCCGGAAAGCATAGCAAGTTTGCGGGTTAGGGGCCAGGAGCGGGGCTCATGCGGCCGGGGCCTCATGTGGCCGGGGATTTCATCCCCGGCGGGAGGGCGGTGGAGCGAAGGCTCCGCCCGCATCAGGGGATCGGACGCGGAAGGCGCGGGCCTCATGTGGCCGGGGATTTCGTCCCCGGCGGGAGGGCGGTGGAGCGAAGGCTCCGCCCGCATCAGGGGATGAACGCAGAAGACGCGGGGCTCATGTGGCCGGGGATTTCATCCCCGGCGGGAGGGCGGTGGAGCGAAGGCCCCGCCCGCATCAGGGGATGAACGCAGAAGACGCGGGTTGCGACGGCAGGGCGTGACCGCCCGCCCGCCGGGGATGAAATCCCCGGCCACATGAAATCGCCGGCCACACCGCGATCAATACCCCGGATCGCCCCCCTGTCCCCCCGTCCCGACGATGAAGATGCCGGTCATGTCGAGGTGCCCCTCTCCGCACAGCGTCTGCGTGCAGGCGAAAAAGAGCGTCGCCGGAGCGACCACGTCGAACTCCGCCTCCGCCGTCACTCCCGGCCGCAGGACCAGATTGGAGATGTACGGCGGCATCGTGAATCCGTGCTCGACGTCCTGCGAGGTGATCCGGAGCCTGACGCGATCTCCCACGTCCGCCCGGAGCGTCCGGTCGGCGGTGAACTCCCACTGCCGGGCCGAGATGTTGAACACCTTCACGGTGTCGACCGGCGGTATCCCGCTGTCGCCCACCGCCGAGACGAACGTCGGATCGGTCGTGGCGTTGTCGACGACCGATCCGTAGAGGATGACCGGGAGGTCGGACTCGAAGGAGACCCAGGCGTCCGTCAGGTCGGCCCCGGTCGCGGACGATCCGAAGAACCCGCGGATCTCGAGCGGACCGAAGGCGCCGAACGGCGGGATCGTGTGCTCCTTCGCACTCCCGATCACCGCGTCGTTACGGTCGTAGAGCACCAGCATCACGGTCGCCTCGGCGCTGTTCGGGTTCGCCCCCCCGACGTTCGTCCGGAAACCGGGAGCCGGCGTCCCGAATGACTTGAGCTGCAGCAGAGCCCCCTTCGTCCGCGCATCGGCCGCGTCGATGCCGATCTCGAACTGACCGAGCGTTCCGTCCTCGGTGACGGCGTAAATGCGCGCGGTCGCCTCGATGTCCCCCTCGGTCTGGAGCCGGATCGCCCCCAGGTTGTCTCCGGTCAGGCTGAACATCGAGTCGGTCACGTCGTCGAAAACGCGCATCGAGCGCGCCGGAATCGTGATCACCGTCGGCTGGACCGTCGCGTTCGTCGAGACGTTGCGCGGATAGAAATACGCATTCACGGTCACGTCGTCTTCGAACGAGGGATTCAGCACGCGGACGTCCGTCCGGAAGTTCGAGATCGTTCCGACGATCGGGATCCAGATGTCCTCGGCGAGGGCGGGAAGGGTGAAGAGCAACAGGGCGATGAGAACGCGGGACGTGAATCGATTCATGCTGGGCCTCCTGCCACCGGCCTTCGAGAACCGGCTGGCATCTCCGAACCTCCGGAGGACTGAGTGGTCGTGGTTGCCGAGAACGATGGGGGGCCCGCGCCAGGGTCCCCGAACCGACCTCGAAATCGGTCACCTCTCCTGGTGCAAACAACTGTTACCACCACGGTTACGGTAGAAGTGTGAGCTGGATCACGTTTTCGCCGGGCCCGGCCGGAGCGTTTTCATACCGTTCACAATCGGCCGCGGGAGGCGCTGCTCAGCATGGTTCGGGTCAGGCTCAGTCCGGCAGGGATCGTGCTTGCCCATGCGGCGCGATGGGCGATTCGAACCGGGAGGTCCCGGCGGTGCTGGAGAGCCGCGGATGGTTCCGCCGGTTCCTCGACGTGGTCGAGTGGCTCGGCAATCTGCTCCCGCACCCGGTGACGTTGTTCGCCCTGTTCGCCCTCGGCGTGATCGTGGTGAGCGGGATCGCGGGGGCGGTCGATCTGACGGTGGAAGATCCGCGCCCCGAGGGAGCGCGGGGGCGGAGCCCGGACGGCTTGATCCGCGCGGTGAGTCTCGTGAACGGCGAGGGGCTGCGGCGGATCGTCGAGAACCTGGTGACGAACTTCACCGGGTTCGTTCCGCTCGGAACGGTCCTGGTGGCGATGCTCGGAGTGGGGGTGGCGGAGTCGTCGGGGCTTCTCGGCGCGGCGATCCGGGCGATCGTGCTGAAGGCGCCGGCGCGGCTGGTCACGGTGGCGATCGTGTTCGCCGGAGTGCTCTCGAACACGGCATCGGAGATGGGGTACGTGATCCTGGTGCCGCTGGCGGGGGTGATCTTCCTCGCGCTGGGGCGGCATCCGATCGCGGGGATGGCGGCGGCATTTGCGGGCGTGTCGGGAGGCTACAGCGCGAACCTGCTGATCGGGACGGTCGATCCGCTGCTCGCGGGAATCACCGAGGAGGCCGCCCAACTGATCGACCCCGGCTACACGGTGCACCCTGCGGTGAACTGGTACTTCATGATCGTGAGCGCGTTTCTGATCACGGCGCTCGGGACGTGGGTGACGCACCGGATCGTGGAGCCGAGGCTCGGCTCGTGGGACTCGGCGCACGCGGAGAAGGGAGTGCGGGACGACCAGGTGCTCGAGCCTCTGTCGAGGGAGGAGAAGAGGGGGCTGCTCGGCGCGGCGCTCGCGACGCTCGCGCTCACGCTGCTGGTCGGACTGATGGTCGTGCCGGAGGGGGGCGTGCTCCGGAATCCCGAGACCGGGGAGATCCTGAACTCGCCGCTGCTGCGCGGGCTCGTGACCTTCATCTTCATCTTCTTCTTCGTCCCGGCGTTCGTGTACGGATGGATCACGGGGACGATGCGGAGCGACCGCGACGTGGTGAACGCGATGGCGGGAGCGATGAGCACTCTCGGGCTCTACATCGTGCTCGTCTTCTTCGCGGCCCAGTTCGTCGCCTACTTCGGCTGGACCAACCTCGGCGCGATCGTCGCCGTCACCGGCGCCAATCTCCTCCAGGCGATCGGCCTGACCGGCCCGCTCGTGTTCATCCCCTTCATCCTCATGTGCTGCTTCGTCAACCTCATGCTCGGCAGCGCCTCGGCACAGTGGGCCGTCACCGCCCCCATCTTCGTCCCGATGCTGATGCTCATCGGCTACGCCCCCGAAGTCATCCAGGCCGCCTACCGCATCGGCGACTCCACCACCAACATCATCACTCCCATGATGAGCTACTTCGGCCTCATCCTCGCCTTCGCCAACCGTTACGACACCCGCCTCGGCATCGGCACCGTCATCGCCACCATGCTCCCCTACACTCTGACCTTCCTCGTCGGCTGGATCGCCCTCTTCTACGTCTGGGTGTTCCTGTTCGGCCTGCCGGTGGGGCCGGCGGCGCCGACCTACTACGCGCCGGTCGCGGGTTGAGCCTGCCCGAAGGCCACCTCACCCTTCCGCGATCGCGTCGACGAGCACGTCGTCGATCCGGATCTCGGAGCCGAGCGTCTTCGCGACCGGGCAGCGCGAGGCGATGGCGAGGAGGCGCTGGCGCTGCTCCTCGGTCAGGGTCCCGTGCAGCGCGATCTCGACGCGGAAGCGGTGGATGAAGCCCTCCTTCGAGAGGCAGTCGGCGCAGTCCTTCGCGTGCTCGCGGTCGTGCGAGACGGCGACGTCCACTCCCTCGAGCGGGATTTTCTCCCGCTTCGAATAGAAGTGGAGCGTCATCGCCGTGCAGCCGCCGAGGGCGGCGGAGAGGACGTCGTAGGGCGTCGGCCCCTGGTCGGTGCCTCCGACCGACTCCGGCTCGTCGAGCACGAAGCGGTGCTTCCCCCCCTCGACTTCCGTCCGGAACTCGCCGCGCGCCCGCAGAATCACCTTGCCCGCCATTGGCTTCACCTCCGCCCGCGATCTTACCCCCGGCATGAGCCGCGGTGGGGCCGTCCCCCCGTGAGGTGCGGGCGTCTCGCCCGCCCCGGGCGGGGGCACGCCGTAGGAAGCCTGCTGCCTGAACCGCGTTTCGACCCCCCACCCGGAGGCGGGCGGGACGCCCGCACCACACCTCGCACCGTGGGCTGGGCGCTTCGACCCCCCGCACCGGGGGCTCGCTATGTTCCGGCAGATCCGAGGTCGACCAGACCCGACGAGACGCCGTGCGCGTCGACGACTTCGATGGCGATCGTGTCGCCCGTCGCCGCCGGAATGGTGCCGGCGAAGCTTCCGTCCGCGAGGATCGGAACGGCGACGCGCAGGCCGCTCCCCCGGTTGACGAGCTCGGCGGTGAAGGGGGCGCGGCCGCCGATCGCGAACGGCTCGCCGGCGACTGCGGCGTTTCCGGCACCGTCGGACGAGACCTCGATCAGCGTCACGTCGACTGAAGGGGGCGTGGCGAGGCCGCCGAGGATTCCGATGCCGGCGTCCTGCGCGACATAGAGGACGCCGAGACCGAAGGCGGCATCGCCGGCAGGGTGGGAGGTGGTGTAGATCGCGCCGGCCTGCGTCGAGCTCTCCGAGAGATCCCAGAGCGCGAACCCCTCGGGGCCGTGCGCGATCGCGAGAGACGCCCCGCTCGCCCCGGCGCCGAGCGCCGGCCGGGCACCGGCCGCGAGCGAGACGAGCAGCGGCAGCGCGGGGTCGGCGAGATCGATCGTCGCGATCGATCCGTCGGCGCCGACGAGATCGAGGCGCGATCCGCGCGCCGAGCCGTCGACCGGCTCGAGCCCGGCGAGCGGCATCGACGCGACGGCGACGATCGCGCCGGGATCGCGCCGGTCGAGCACGACAAGCTCTCCCGCAATGCGGTTCCAGGCGGCGAGATGGTCGCGTCCGACCAGCCGCACGAGCGAATACGACGCGCCCGGCCGCGTCGGCTGCGTGCCGCTGTAGAGCGGGATGGTCGGATCGGACACTTCGTAGACAGCGATCTCTCCGGCGGAGCAGTCGAGCGCGACGAAGGCCCGGCTCCCGTCGGCGGCGAGCGAGCGCCCCTCGCCGCACCAGCTCGCCGCATCGGAGTAGCTCGTCCAGAGCGACGAGCCGAGGTCCATCAGCTCGAGAGCATGAGAGCCGAGGATGTGAACGATCCGGTTGCGGACGAGCACGTCGGCGACCACGCCCTGCGCGAAGTAGGCGTCGCGTATGACGGGAGCCATCGGATCGTCCGTCTCGAGGACGACGACCGCGCGCGATCCCTCCCCCAACTCGTCGGGCCTGCTGCTCACCACGAGATCGGTCGCGTCGGCGGAGATTCGCCGCGCGCGGAACGTCGTATCGCCGTCGACCGCCTCGAGCGGGATCCCGACCATCGCGAGATCGCCGGCCGGCGCTTCCGGCACCGTCACGACCAGCACGTCCGACCGCCCCGGCGGGTCGGTCACGACGAGCGTCAGCCGCTCGCCGCCGAGCGCCGGCACCGCGATCTCGAACGAGCCGTCGCCTGCGACGCCCGCGGCCGCGGCGCCCCCCGACGGCGCCGACGCCGCGAGACTCAGCGGCGGGCTGCCGGAGATCGCTCCGGCGGTCCCGCTCACGGCGGCCACTCCCGCATCGAGCAACACGGCGATCCTCTCCTCGTCGAACCGGGGAGCCGAAGCGATCCCGGCCACGACCGCGATTCCGTGATCGGCGGCGACCCAGAGCGCCCCGCCGTGGTGCAGCGTGTCCCACGTCCGCCATCCGATCTCGTGCTCGCCGTCGAGCGCCGGAGAGGAGGGGTCGCTCTCGTTCCAGAAGCCGACGCTCGCATCTCCGTTCGCGACGACCGCCTCGATGCCGGTGCCGGAGATGCCGCGCGAGAGTGCCGGGGTCTGCGTGACGCTCCGGACGACGGGATTCGGCGGATCGTCGAGATCGACCACCGCCCACCGTCCCTCCTCGTCGGTCAGATAGAGGAGCGTGCCGCTCTTCCGCGCGCGCCGCGCGGCGATCCCCGGCACGTCGAAGGTCCGGACGAGTTTCAGCGCATGGAGGTCGCGCCGGTCGATGATCTCGAGGTCGACCGTTCCGTTCTGGTCGGGGGTGATCCCGATCAGCCACTCGTCGCCGAGCGCGACGAGGTCGAGGTTGATGCTGTGGTACGGAGTCATCCCCTGCTCGCGGATCCAGACGGGGTTGCGGGGATCGCCGACGTCGAAGATGCCGATCCGGCCGTCGCCGCAGGTGCCGGTCACGAACGCAACCGCGCCGGAGACGGCGACCGCCCGCCCGTTGCCGCACCACGGCTTGCCGGCGGAGATGCTCTCGACGGGGGTCGACTCGAGGTCGAGCAGCCGGAGCCCGCTCTCCGAGATGACGTACGCCCATCCGCCGCGCACCTCGGCGTCGTGGACGCGCCCCTGGCCCGCGGCGATCGACTGCCGAACGACCGGCGCGGCGGAATCGGAGACGTCGAGGACGACGATCCGGTCGGAGATGCCACTGCGGCTGGCGTCGGCGCGGCTCGTCACGACGAGGTGCCGATCCGCGGCCGCGAGCCTGCGCGCGCGCCAGTTGGCGTCGCCCGTGACCGCGGGGCCGATCGCGAAGTGCGCGCTCGCCGTTCCGAACGGCATCGCGCCGGCATCGACCGGTCCCGCCGTCCGTCCCGAGCCGTCGACCGCCGTCACGGTGAACCGGTCGCCCGGGCTCGCGTCGAACATCGTCTCGAAGCTGCCGTCGACGATCGCATGCGAGAGCTCGACCCCGCTGGCGAGGTTCGCGACCGTCGCGACGAGCGGCGCCTCGCCGGCGATCGCGCCGGAGCTCCCGACCACGCGCGCCGTCGTTCCGGCACTCTCCACCGCGATGCGCGAGAGATCGATGCGCGGCGGCGACGCGATTCCGCCGACGACTGCGATCCCCTCGTCGTTCGCCGCGTAGACGACTCCCGTCCCGAAGCGGACGTCCCACGCCGTCCCTCCGACGAGGCCCGATCCGCCGAGGCGCGGCGGGTCGGGGTGGAGATCGAGCCAGAAGCCGACGGTCGGTCCGCCGTCGGCGAGCGCCACGGTCGATCCTGCCGCGTCGATGCCGCGCGAGAGGCCGCCGCTGCGCGTGAGGCTGCGGAGGACGGGAGCGGAGGGTTCGGAGAGATCGACGACCGCCCACCCGCCGCTCTGGTCGGCGAGATGGAGCAGGGCGCCCGACGCTCGCGCGCGCAACGGGGCGAAGCCGGGGACGTCGAAGCGTGCCACGACCGTCAGCGCGTCGATATTGCTGCGATCGATGACCGTGACGTCCGCACCGTCGGTCGACTCCGGGACGATGCCGACGAGGTACCGCTCGCCGAGGAGGGCGAGGTCGCGGTAATGCCCTCCCGCGACGGTCGTCGTCTGCTCGCGGATCAGGCGAGGAGCGCGCGGATCGAGGACGTCCCACACCTCGATGCGACGGTGGAGGCAGTCGTTGGCGACGAAGGCGAACGAGCGATCGACGACGACGGCGACGTCGGTGCCGCAACCGCCTGCGACGCTCCAGCTCTCGACCGGCGAGGCGTCGAGATCGACGATGCCGAGCCCGTCTCTCGATGCGGCGAAGGCGAGGCCTCCGCGCACCTCGACCTCGCGAATCGCGCGGCGCCCGAGGCGCACCGCCTCGCGGTGCGTCGGGGCCGCCGGATTGTCGACGTCGAAGACCACCAGCGCGTCGGAATGCGATTCGCCGGCGAGCGGGTCGCCGGTCCAGACGAGCAGGTGCCGCCCGTCGCCGCCGAGCCGCCGCGCGCGGAAGCTCGCGTCGCCTGCCGCCATCGACGGAGGAATCGCGATCGCCGCGACCGTGAGAGTCGGAGCCGACAGCGCGCCGGCCTCGACCTCTCCGCTCTCCAGCGGGAAGAGGTTGCCGTCGCGCACGCGGATCGCGATCGCGTCTCCCGCGGCGCCTTCGACGCCGACCGCGAACGATCCGTCGCCGGCGACGGCCGTCGTGAACGTCACTCCCGTACGGACGTTCCGCGCGAGCGCGAGGAGCGGGAGATCGGGATCGGTCACGGCCCCCGCCGAGCCGGCGACGACCGCGCCGAGCTCGCTCTCGACGAGCGCGATGCGCGAGGGATCGAGGGCGGGGGGCCCCTGGTTGTTCCCGAGGATGGCGGAGAAGGCGTCGAGCGCGACTTCTCCGCTGACGCGGAGAGCGTCTTCGGTGCGGACGATCGCTCGGACGAGGGTGAGGGAGTCGAGATGATAGGCGCCGCGCCACGAGTCGCCCGGCCGGACCTCGACGATCTCCGAGCCGTCGGGAGCGAGGTCGACCGTCCGCTCGCCGGCGATTCCGGCGATGCGCCACGCGCCCCGCAGCGCGCCGTCGGGCGCGCGGATCTCGACGCGGTGCCCGACGAACTCGGGCGGGATCGGCGCGGCGCGATCGGTGACGAGCGTGGCGCCGCCGCTGCCGTCCTGCGCGATGCCGTGGCCGAGCGCCGGGAGATCGGTCGTGCGGTCGGTGGCGCGCGCACCGTTGTCGATGCGGAGCGATCCGTGAGCCGAGCCGGCCGTGCGAACGAAGATCGTCCCCGAGGCGCCCCCCTTCGCCAGCTCGGGATGCGCTCCTCCGGCGATGAAGATCTTCGCCGGATCGAGCTCCATCGCGCCCGCATCGATCGCGATCCTTCCCCCGCCCCCCGCCCCCTCGCAGCAGCTCCGCGATGCCCCCATCGCCCGCACCACGCCCGAGCCGCGGAGGCGATCGGCGGCGATCCGCACGCTCCCTCCCGCTCCCATCGCTTCGAACCCCTGCTCGGCCGGGGCCGCGTCGGCGACGATGAGCCCGTCGAGCGCGAGATCTCCTGCCGCGATCGACGCGACTCCTCCTCCGGCCGGGACGGGACTCGCTCCTCCGTTGCGGTAGCCGCCCGCGGCTCCGGGATGATCCGGCGCGTAGATCGATCCGTACGTGACGCCCGAAACGTCGCTCGCGAACGATCCGCCGCGCCCGCCGTGGCTCCCTCCGGTCGCGTTCGGGCTGCCGCCTGCGGTCGAATTCGGCCAGGTGTGACCGACGCCGTCCGCCGCCGCCGCGAAGCCGCGCCCGGTCGCGTCGATCGCGCCGCCGCAGGCGACGTAGAGCGTCTCCGCCTCGAGCTCGAGGCGGTGAATCGCCGCAGCCGTCGTCGCCGGATGCGTGATCCTCGCGCCGTCGAGCACGACGAGCCTCGCGAAGCTGCGCGGCCCGACGAGCGTAATCGTTCCGGAAGCGACGATCAGCGTCTGATCCTCGTACGTCGCGGCATTCGACTCGTCGATCGTGAGGTCGCCGGTGACGAGAGCGCCCTCGACGGTCGTGAAGCTCGTCGATGCCGCGCTCGTCGAGCCGGCGAGGTTCGTCACCACCGCGCGGAGCGCGACGCTCTCCCCCTCGACGGCTTCCGCCGGCGTCGTGATCGTCGCCTCCCAGTGGTCGGCCATCCCGGCGACCGCGGTCGCGGCGATCGGAGTCGTCGATCCGCCGACGAAGAGCTGCACGCTCTCGACGGAGTTCGACGGATTGCCGGCGTCGTTGCCGAGGGCGTGGACGCGGAGCGTCGCGGGGAGGCCGGGCGGGAAGAGGGCGCCGGCGGTCGGGCAGGCCCAGCTCACGACCGGCGCGTTCGGGTCGAAGAGCGGCTCGATCCGGATCGCGACGCTCGCCGATCCGGCGTTTCCGGCGAGGTCGGTCGCGGTGATCGTGAGTGTGCGCGCGGCGATCTCGCCGCTGTCGACCGGCGGGACCGGCAGCGAGCCTGTCCACTCGCCGCCGCTCTCGATCAGACTCGCAACGCCCTCACCTTCGATCTCCGCCGTCACGTTCTCCACCTCGGTCTCGGCATCGCTCGCCGAGACGCGGATCGGGATCGTGTTGCCGCTCCCTTCCTGGAAGAGCTGCGAATCGGCCGGCTCGAGGATCGCGACGGCCGGCGCGCTCTGGTCGGCGAGCACTGTCTCCACGATCGTCGTCGTCGCGGAGAGGCCGCGGACGTCGGTCACGCGAAGCGTCGCGGCGAGCTGGGAGCCTCCCTCGAGATCCGCCGGCAGGTCGAATGCGAGGCGCGTCGCAGGCCACGGATCGGCGACGCCGTCCCGCCTCACCTCCCGCGTATGCACGGCGCGATATTCGGATGCGTCGGAGCGGACCCCGGCGAGCTCCACCTCGACGGTCGCGACGATTCCTTCGTCCTCGAACGAGACGACGGCCTCGATGCGGTTCGACGGATGGAACGCAGGCGGATCGAGTGCGAGCGAAAGCGCCGACGGCGGCTGGTTGGGGCGCACTTCGAGCGCGAGGTCGGCCGGCGCGCTCGCATTGAGCGAGAGATCGCGCGCGACCGCGCGTATCGTCAGCATCGCTCCCTCCGGGGGAGCCTCCGGCGCGACGAAGCGGTAGCTCCAGGGCGCAGCCTTCGCCTGGAAGACGAACGTCTCGGCCGCGCCGTCGATGCGGAAATACTCCACCCGCTCGAGGTCCGCAGCCGGCGGCCCCGCGGCGTCACCGTTGCGGACTTCGGGAACGAGAACGTACTCCACGCCGGAGACGAGCGCTCCGCCGCCGGGGACGGGCGAAACGAGAATGACGAACGGCGGGGTCGAGTCGAACGAGAAGAATTCGAAGACGTGCTCGGCGGCGGCGTTCCCCTGCAGGTCGCGCACGCCGCGGAGGATCGCGCGATGGAACGACT
Organism: Thermoanaerobaculia bacterium; assembly: GCA_035544735.1. Lineage (GTDB taxonomy): Bacteria > Acidobacteriota > Thermoanaerobaculia > Gp7-AA8 > Gp7-AA8 > DATKCD01. The sequence goes on along the minus strand of DATKCD010000127.1, from coordinate 30,177 downwards.
CCTTCTCGATCGGCTCGGCCGGCGTGAAGATCACCGTGTCGGTCGACGCCGGATCGACGAAGGCGTTCCCTCCCTTCTCCGCCACGACCGCGCCACCGGGCGCGGCGATCTTCTGCCACGACACCGTCGCGCCGCCGCCGGGGAGGAACGCGCTCCCGTCGACCGGCTCGTTGAAGACGAATCGGATCGAGGCGTTCGCCTGCAGAGGAAGATTCACGGGGGGCTCGGTCCGGACGACGCGAGGCTCGGCGTAGTCGCTCGTGATGAAGCTCGCGCCGCGCGCGGTCCCGAGGCGGTTGCCCGTCGCGTCCTGCAGCGCATCCGAAACGACGATCCGGTAGAGCGTGTTGCTCCGCAGCGGGAACTGCTGCCCTGCGGGCGGCGGAGGAGGGATCATCGTGACGACGAACGTTCCGTCCGCGTTGCTGCTCGTCGCGAAGCCGGTCGCGAGCGACGCGCTCGAATCGGCGGGGATCAGCCGGAAGTGGGCGTTGTCGATCTGGTCCGCCCGCACCGGCTCCGAGAAGGTGAAGCGGATGACCGAATCGGGCGAGACTTCGGCCGCACCGTCGGGGGGCGTGAAGACGAGAAGGCGCGGCGGCGTCGCGTCGAGGCGGACGGGAGGGAGCTCGACGACGGTCGACGCGGCGTCGTTGCCGAGGACAGCGGACTGGCGCGCGCCGATCGTCGACCCGTCGGGACCGGCGTAGATCAGATCGACCGCAGTCCCGGAAGCGGAGGTCGGGATGCCCTGAATCCGGTAGCGGCCGTCGGCGTCGGTCGCAACCTCGAGAGTGCGGCCGGTGAAGCTGGCCGCGACGCGCGTCCCGATCGAGGCCCCTCCCTCCTCCGCCTCGACGAAGCCGGCGACTCCGGCCCAGGCGCCGAGCTCGATCGCCGCCGCGGCCGCGATCGACTGGCTCGTCAGCGCGACGTTCCCCGATCCGGAGAAGGCGCCGTCGAGCGAGGTCGCCTGGATCGAGAGGGAACCGAGGAGCAGCCCGGAGAGCGTCGCGACGCCGGACGCGTCGGCGATCGCTTCGACGGCCGCCCCGGCCGACGAAACGCGAACGCGGGCACCCGCCGCCGGCATCCCTCCCTGCGACACCGTGACTCGCACGCTCCCGAACGCCGGGAGGACGAAGCGGAGCGGATGCGCCGCGTCCCCCTCGGGGAACGAGCGAGTCGCACCGACCGTCCGCTGCCGTCCGCCGATCTCGCGAATCGACACGCTGTACGAGCCGCTGCGCAGCATCCCCGTCACGACGACCGGATTCGATCCCTGGAGGCTCTGCTGAACGTCGCACTGGTCGGCGCCGAGGATTCGGATGCAGCGCTGGCGGACCTCGACGGCGAGGTCGGGAGCGAGCGTGCCGGAGTCGCTTCCGTCGTCGGCGGGGAGGGCGACGGAGAGATGAAGCGTCTCGGTCGGCTCGAGCTCGAGCGCGACGAACGGCTCGGGATCGGCGCTGGAGAGCGCGCTCGAAGCGCGGGCGAAGCGGTTCGACTGCGGATCGCGGGCGGTCAGATCGAAGCTTCCCTCGCGGATTCCGTCGAAGCGGAAGGCTCCGTCGGGATCGGAGGTCGTGCGCGTCTCGTACGCGAAGGCGCGGAGGGTGACGTGGGAGCCGGCGACGCCGGCGCCGCCGAGCTCGGGATCGACGACGCTGCCGAGGACGCGTCCGCTGATCTCGAGCAGGACCGTCTCGCGTGCGATCTCGTCGCGGACGAGCTCGACCTCGCCGCTCGCTCCGGAGCGGCCGAGCGCCTTCGCCCACGCCTGCACGCGATACGAGCCGGCCGGAAGCTGATCGAACCTCGCTTTCCCCGCGCCGTCGGTCGCCGCGAAATCGAACGACGACCACGACGCGCCCACCCTCCGAAGGAGCAGAACCTCGGCGTCGACCACCGGCGCGGCCCTCTCGTTCGGATCGAGCACCGACGCCTCGATCGACCCGACGCCTCCCGCGCCGATCGCGACGATCGCCTGCACGCGCTCCCCTTCGACGACGAGCTCGCCGCTCCAGTCGCCCCGCAGCTCCTGGTTCTGCGGATCCCACGCGCTCGCGCGCAGAGCTCCCTCGAAGAGGTTGCCGAGCTCGAAGCGTCCCGCCGCGTCGGCGCCGAGAGGCGCCACCTCCGAGCCGAACGACCGCGCCGGGAAGCCGAGCTCGCGGAGCCGGAACTTCGCGAGCGGGACCGGCGCGTTGTCCGTCGGATCCGCCGGCGTGTCGTCCGGGACGTTGTTCGACGGATCGAGCGGATCGAATACGCGGTAGTCGGCGTAGACGACCCGACCCTCGACGACGCCGCGGCGGCGGAGAATCACGGCGACGCCCTCGAGAGCTCCGCCGTCCGACGGGGTGCGCCCGGCCGCGAAGCCGGTCCGGAAGATGGCGTCGCGCGTAATGCTCGCGATCGCGTCGAACGAGGTCGCGGCGGGAAGGTTGCGGAACTCGAACGTGCCGTCGGCGCCGCTGAGCAGCACGCCCTGATCCTGCCGTCCGTCGAACAGGCGAACCGAGGCGCCCGCGACGGGAGTCCGGCCGTCGATCTCGTAGACGGTGCCGCGGACGGCCGCAAGGCGGTCGAGCTCGAGCGTGATCGTCTGCACGTCGCCGTCGAAGGCGAGCTCGCCGCTCCCCGATGCCCGGCCGTGCACCGGATGAACCGCCGTCGCGGTGAATCCCTGCAGCGCCGGAACGCGCTCGAACGTCGCGAAGCCGGGGACGCCGTTCTGCGAGGTCGAGAGGGTGAGCTCCTTCCGTCGCAGTCCCTGATCGACCTCGTCCCAGGCGTTCCACGCGAGCGCGACGTCGCCGATCACGTCGATGTCGGAGCGCAGCGAGACGCGCACCCTCCCCTCTCCCGGCAGGCGGAGCGCGAGCGAGGCGACGTGGCCGCCGAAGGCGACGCTCGCAACCCCGCGCGCGAGCTGATCGCCGAAGCTCGAGTCGGGCGGCACGGCCCAAACCTCCCGCGAAACGCCGACGCGGACATCCTCGAGCTCGTACACTCCGTCGCCGAGGCCGGCGAGCGCCACCGGAGGGAATCCGGGAACGATCACGCGGTAGCCGTCGACCGGAAAGCCGCGCGCGTCGAGCAGCTTCACGCGGATCGTCCCGCTCCCGCCGGACGCGGGGACGAAGAGCGCGATCTCGTTCGTCCCCGGCTGGAGCGTCGGGAGGCTCGCCGATGCCGCGCGCTGCGTCGCGGGATCCCAGGCGTCGATGCTCCTCCCGCTCCACGTCTGCGGAACGGTCTCGAATACGAAACGTCCCGCGGCGTCGGCCGTGCGCGTTCCGACGCCGTCGATGCGGACGAGCGCGCCGGCCGCCGCCCGGTAGCGCGACGGATCGCCCGGATGCAGCGGGTCTTCGCCCACCACGCTCCCCTCTACGACCACCATCGCGTCGGGCGGCCGAACCTCGAGCGTCAGCGCGACCTCCCTCACCGCGTCGGGCGCGAGATCGAACTCGATCGCCGCCGCGGTCCGCGACACCGACCACTCGGCGGCGAGCAGAGTCACGAACCCGCTCGGCACCGACCCGAGCTCGAACCGTCCGCCGGCGTCGGTGAACGTCTCGCCGACCGCGTATCCTTCGCTGAACGCGCCGACCCGCGCTCCGGCGACCGCTCCGCCCGTGTCGGAGCGCCGCACCACGCCGCGGACCGTCGCGAGGCCCGGAGCGCTCCGCCTCTGGATGACGATGTCCTTCGCGATCACTTCACCCGCGGTCCGCAGCTCGACCGCGGCATAGGCGACGTTGCCGCGCGAATCGACCGCGCTCAGCGTCAGCGGCCCCACCGGGAGATCGCCGATCCGGTAGAAGCCGTCCGCGCCGCTCTCGGCGTCGCGGAACTGGCTGAACATCGTGCTCCCGGCGACCACTCTCGCTCCCGCGACGCGCTCCCCGTTCTCGTACCGCACCGTCCCCTCCGCGCTGCCGCGCCCGAGGTAGACGAGCGTGACGAACTGCACGCGTCCCGGGAGGCGGACGCTCCCGGAGAGCGAGGTCGCGTTCCCTTCCTCGTCGATCGCCCGGAGCGAGTAGGCGCCGTCGTAGCCGAGCTCCGGAGCGCGCGCGACCGACTCGAAGAGGAACGACCCGTCCTCCCGCGCGTCGCCGACCTGCGTCGACTCCGGATACGGCGTGCTCCGGCTCGAGTAGATCGACAGCGCGACCTCCGCCTCGGCGACGGGAGCTCCGTCGGCGCGGAGCACGCGCCCGAAGACGATCCCCGCGGGAGTGTCGTCGTCGATGCGCGGGACGACCGGCCCGGCGATCGCGGCGGGTGCGCCGGTGAGCGGGTCGCCGACCGGATCGATGGCGATCGCGTAGGCGGCATTCGCCGAGAGGACGTGATCGAAGCCGAGGTTCACGACGCGGGCGTCGGTCTGGAGCGCGGCGCTCGTGATGGGACGGGGTCCGTTCCACTGCACGCCGTCGCGATCGAAAACGATCTCGCCGCGGAAGCGGGCGCGGAGCTCGGGGTCGGGGACGATCGGACGGTTGAACAGGAGCGAGACCTTGCGCCCGGTCGGATCGAGGTGGAGATCCTGTCGCGCGCCGGCGACCGCGAGCGGCGGCGCGATCACCTCGGATGCGGACGCGACTCCGGCGATCGCGCCGAGCGGATCGACCGCGCGGATCTCTCCCTCGCCGGGCGAGAGCGCGATCGCGAGCGGAGCTCCCGCCGTCGCGACGAGCTCGAGCGAGGCGCGCAGCACGCTCCCGGCCGACGCGCCCGGCCAGACCAGATCGATCCGCACCGGTCCCGCCGCCTCCGGCGTCACGCTCACCTCGAGATCCTCGCTCCACCGGCCGACGAGCGCGAGCTCCCCCGCCGCGCCGCCGAGGTCGAGACGGCTCAGCTCTCCCCATGGCAGCTGCCGCACCCATCCCTCCGCCGCCTCGCCCGGCACGTCGAGCCTCCGGCTCGAAGCGAGCCCGCGCACCGAGAGCGCGAATGGACGCTCGGCACCGGTCGGCGCGCCGGAGACCGCGGCGGCGAGGAACGCACCGCGGTGCGCGTTCGCCGCGGCGAGCGCGTCGAGCAGCGAGGCGTGGGTCGCCGCCGATCCGGTCGCTTCGATCCGTCGCGCGAGCGCCGCGCCCGCCTCGCGGCCCGCCCGCTCGGCCCGGCGCAGCTCGTCCCACTCCGCGAGCTCGACCCCGTTGCCGAGCAGGTCGAGCGCCAGCCCGCCGAGCGCCTCGCTCTCGCTCGCGCCGAGGAAGACGTACTGCCCGGCGCGCGCGAGATCGACCGCGCGCGAGAAGACGTCGGTACGGATCACCCGCGGAAATCTCGCCGTCGTCGGATTCAGCGGCGAGGTCGCGATCGACCAGCCGAGCCCGAGGAGCCGGAGCTGCGCGGTCAGGAGCCCGCCGTCGAGGAACTGCGCGTAGTGCGGGAGGACGAGCGTCGCGGGCGAGAGCGGAATCCCCGACTCGCTCACCCCCATGTGCAGCTCGACGGCGGCGCTCACCACGTCCCCTTCGATGCTGCCGGCGGTCGCGAAGACGCGGCCGGTCGCGCTCGAGACGAGGCGAATCTCGATCGCCTGCATCTCGCCGGCCGCGAGCGTCAGCTCGTGGACCTCCGGCGTCGAGGAATCGCGGCAGACGTTCGCCGATGGATTCGAGTCGCAGGAGGGGATGCCGGTCGCGATCCGAATCGACTGCGCCGCCGGCGAGAGGTTCGTGATGAACGAGTGCGTCGAGTAGGGGCTGCCGGAACGGACCGTATCGGGATGCGAGAAGGTGATGTTGAAGCGGGGGTCGTGGACGACGATCGAGGCGCGGGGAGAAGCGCGCATCGCGATGGGCGGCCGGCCGGGCGCCCGGTAGGTCGCCCGGAGATCGAATTCGATCGTGTGCGTGCCGGGGCGCAGCCCCTCGAGGATCCATTCCCCCTGGCCGCTCGCCTGCGCGACGAGCAGGGTGACGCCACTGGCCGCGTCGACGATCGGCACCGGCGTGCCGAACGAGACCGGCGGCGTCGTCCTCTCGACGCGGAGCTCGGGCGGAGGACGGATCGCCGCCGAGACGCTCTCGAGCGTGATCGACGACCCTTCGGGCGCGCCGTTGGTCACCATCAGCGCGACGCTGAAGAACTGGTGCAGCACCGCGATGTCGTTCGGAATCACGATCGCGGCGGGGATGCGCGGGCGGGCGGGAGGAGGATCGCCGGGGAGCGGATCGGGCGAGGGGAGCGGCATCTCCTCCTCGCCACCGAATTCGAACGGGGTCGTCTGCGGCGGAGTCCAGCGGGGGGGCGGGCCGGCGCGGTCGGGCGGCAGCGCGTACGGGCTCTCCCCCGCGAGCGGCCTCGCCTCGCGCGTCACCGGATCGACGACGACCGGGAACGGGATCTCCACCAGCTCCCCGTCGAGGAAGAACGAGAAGGTGTACTCGTACACGTCGTAGAACCGCGGGTCGAGGTTGATCCCGCGCGCCCGCAGCTCCTCGGCCGTGAGCTGCCGGACGCGGACCGAGGTCTGGAGCACGTCGGCGACGGTGATCGTGGCGGCGGGCGGGATCGCGTGCTGGACGAACGTGCCGTCCTTCACGAGGCGGACGTTCTGAAGGAGATGGACGCCGGCGGCGCGCAGCGGCGGGACGTGGAATCGCCGCCCCGGCTCGGCCGTCAGCGTGATCGGCGCCTCCAGGCCGGGGCCGGTCAGCTCCGCGGCGGCGAGAAGCCCGGCGACGAACGGCGCCTCGTCGTTCTGCTTTCCGCCGAACTCGGTCTGGATCGCGGTCGGGACGTCGATGGCGGTGATGACGGCGGTCTCGACGAGGCGGAGGCCGGAGCCGCGGATCTCGAGCTCGGCGGCAGCGATCGTCTCTGCCGGCGCCGCGTCCGCTCCGGCGAGGAGCGCGAGAGCTGCGGCGGCGGCGACGGAAGATCGCTTCATAACGTTCGCTACTCTTCGGGGGGAGGGTCGGCTGGGAGGTGGTCGAGAGCGTCGAGGCGGCGCGCCGCTTCGAGAAGGTCGCTCTCGATGCGTCGCGAGCCGGGAGGAACGTCGAGCAGCCCCGCCGGCGGGAGCTCGTCGCCGACGCGCGTGACGCGGCTGATCGCGGTCAGCGATTCGCCGCCGATGCGGAACGTCGTCTTCGTCTCGAGCGGAAGAGCGTAGAGCTGCGTGGCGAACGACTCGACGCCGTCCCGCGCGGCGGCAGGTGCCGCGGCGGCGAGGATCGCGCGCTGCTCGGCGGAGGGAACGGCGGGGAAGGCGGACCCCGCGACGACTTCGAGGGCGTCGCGCGAGATCCCGATCGACCGGTCGACGGCGACTTCGATGCTCAGATCCTCGCCGGCGACGCCGCGCCAGAGCTCGACCCTCCGCCCGTCGAGGATCGAATCGCCGGCGCGCCTGAGGTCGATGACGGCGGACCCGGCGCCGCGGCGTCCCGTCGCCGGCGCCAGCCCGGCGGCGGCGCGGGCGAGCGCGTCGAAGCCGGCGACGCTCCACGTCCCCGCGGCGCGGTCGATGCGGAGAAGCTCGCCGCGGGCGTAGTCGGCGATCGCGACGACCTCGCCGTGGACGGCGACCGCGCGATCGCCGTGGAAGTACTCATCGATCGTCGACGTGCGGCCGGAGATCGGATCGACGATCTCGCGCGTCAGGTGGAGCGGCCGGGGAAAGAGCGGCCCTGCCGCAGAAAGCGGCAGCGCCACCACGGCGCATGCGAGCAGGACGAGCTCCGGCCGGATCCGCACAAGAAGACCTCGTGTAATCAGAGGAGTGTCGCGAGCGGGGGTGTTTCCTACCCCCCGTGGGGCGAAATCGCGATCCGGCCGTTATTTGAAGCCGCGGAGCAGCGAAAACATGGACCTCGATCGCGACCTTAGGTTCTCAAAGGGGATCTTCGACCCACCGGATGTGCGCGGCGAGTGACGATGGCGCGATCGTCGAATAGAACTTGCGGTCCGCGGTGATCAGGGGACAGTCGTTGGCCACTGCGAGCGCGAGATAGAGGCTGTCGTACGCACTGCGATCCAGCGCGACGGCGAGCTGAACGGCGCCGCGCAGAAGCGAGATCGAGGCGTACGTCTCGAGGGGCAGCGCCTCGAATGCCTGGAGAATCTCGTCCGCCTCGGCCTCTGTGATCTCGCCGCGACGCACCTTCTTCCAGAGAGCATTCGCGAGCTCGGGTCCGATCAGATCGGGGGCGCAGAGAACGATGTCGGGATCGAGCAGCCGCGCCGCGGCGTTGGAATGGATCTCCGGAACGAACCACTTGACCGCGACGCTCGCGTCGACTACGAACAGGCTCATCGACGGCGATCGTCCGCGATCAGCGCGACGCTGTCGGAGTGCTTGCGGCCGCTCAACTTCCGGCGCAGCCTCGCCGCGACGGCTCGACTGTCGAGGACATCCATCGCGGCGGCACGCTCGACGATCCCCCGCAACTCGGCCTGAAGCGAGCGGTCATTGCGCGCCGCCCTCGCCTTCAACACCGCGACCGTACGTTCATCCAGATCCCTGATCAGCACTCTGGCCATGGATTCCTCGCAGTGCTAGCACACTGTTAGCAGTGTAGCACGAGGAGTACAAGCCTACGGCGTGCGCCGAGAACTCCATCGCGCCTGAATCCTCTCGGGGTACTGCAAGCAACCTTTGCCGTTCGGGAGGGCCTTCCGTATTCGTGGGCAGGAAAATATGGCGCAGAGATACCCCGTTGTATGGCGCGACTCACTGGAGAGCGTTCTTTCGGCTCTCGGTGATCGGGAATTTCGCCGGTTTCTCTATGACGTGATAGCGCCAACGATTACGATCCTTGTTCTGGAGGACGGACCTGACCCGGCGGCTGAGGCCGCCGGACAGGAGCTGTGTCAGTGAGGGCCATGCCTTCTCTCGGCCTTGAGGCTCTCTTCGATCTCGACGACATAATCTTCCGCAAAAAAGCGACAATGGGCTGTCCAGACGGTCCGGGAGGTTAGTGCAGGAGGCTCTCGCCATCAGGAGGATCGTATGTTTGGTATTCGGGTTCGGGTTGTTCTGATCGCAGTGTCATTCGCAACGCAGGTCGTTCATGCTGAAAAGGTGCTCATCCCGGTCGCCTTCGGGGATGCAGTCCCGGGAGCACACGGCTCTCTCTGGACGGTGGAACTGGCAGGATACAACGCAGCCGATCGCTACATTCAGGTTAAGCCGTACGGCAACTGCGCAATCACGTGTCCCGCACCACCCGCGTTCGCAAACTCAATGTTCAGCATATGGACGTACAACCCGAGCCCTGGCCCGGGATGGTATCTGTACGTGAACGACCCCGAGCACGAGCTCATTTTCTTCAATCTCCGAGTTCGGGACATCTCGCGTCAGTTGGAGACATGGGGAACCGAGATTCCCGTGGTCCGTGAGAGCGAGGTGGCGTCCGGGCGGCGGATCGTGCTTCTCGGCGTCCCCAACGCACCCGAGTTCCGGACCACTCTTCGAATCTATGATCTTTGGAGTGTCATCGAATCATCCGTACGACTGCTCGTGTACGACGAAGCCTCGGGAGCGCTGCTTGGAGACGAGCGCGTATCACTGACGGACTTCGGGCTGGCCCGGCATGTACCGACCCAGGCCCAGCGAAACGATTTCAGCAGCGCATTTCCGGCGGCACGCGTTCGAGTGGAAATCGTGCCAGAAAACCCGGAAAGCAAGATCTGGGCATTCATCAGCGTCACTCACGACGAGACCCAGCATGTCACCACCATTACGCCACAATAAAAACGGCTGCTCCCTCAACGCCACGCTCGCCTTCGTCTTCGACCGCTTCATCGATCCGGTGCCGCGGCGCCGCCCGGTGCGACGGTGAGGGTCGTTCGGATCAGCAGCCCGGAGCCCGCCCCGCCGTGAGCCGGCACTTCCTTCTCGCGATCCCGCTCGCGCTGGCGTCTCTCGTCCCGATCGCGCTCGCGCAGGAGCCGCGCTTCGGAGCGACCGTCGAGGTCAGGATCATCGAAGGCGAGGCATGGTCACCGATCGCCGCGGCGAGCCGGTCCTCGGGCTGACGCCGCGAGCTGCTCATCCCCACAACGGGCCGAGCTCGATCGACACCTCTTCGAACGGCGGCGCGCTCACGACCGCGTCTCCCGAATGCTGCTCGAGGAGCTGCCAGCCCTGGGCGAGCCGGCCGTAGATCGCGAGCCGCCGATGCATCGGGTCGAGCAGCCACAGATGTCCGACGCCGGCGATGGCGTATCGCGGAAGCTTCTGCATCCGGTCGAACCGCTCGGTACCGGGTGAGAGCACCTCGCAGAGCCAGTCGGGCGCGAGCTCGATCCCCGTCCCGTCGGGAACGGCGGCGAGGCGCTCGCGCCTCCACCCCGCGATGTCGGGCACGAGCACGTCGCCCGTCAGGTGGAGCTCCGGCTCGAACCAGATCCACCACCCCCCCGGCCCGCGCCGCCCGCGCTGAAAGGCCTCCACCAGATCCGCGGCGAGCAGCGAGGTCGCATTCGCATGCCGCAGCGAAGGACGCGGCGAGAGGTAGAGGTCGCCCGAGACGACTTCCGCGATGCGATCGTCGGGCGCCGCGATCACGTCGTCGTACGTCGCGCCGCGTTTCGCCTTTTCCGTCATCCCCCGAGGCTACCTCGGAACCGGCGCGTGGAGGGAGAGAATCGACCGGGAAGGAAGAGAGATTCCATTCCGAGGAGATCCGGCGCTCGAAACACTCCTCGGAATGGAATCGCGACGGAGTCGATCCACGATGCGTAGAGACCGCGAGCCCGATCCCGAGTCATGGTGAACCTGCGACCAGATCGGCAGGGAGAGGGGTTCGCCGCGCTGTGTGTCATAGTTCGAGGGGACGGACGGCGAGCCCGCGCCCGTCACTCGAGTGATGCTTTCCCTCCGGAGGTCTCGATGACGAATCGTCTCGCCGCCACCGCCGGCGCAGGTGGTCGGGGCGTGACTCCCGCCATCGAGACGAGCCGCCTCGGGAAACGCTACGGCGAGGTGACCGCGGTCGACGAGCTCTCGCTCCGCGTCGCCGCGGGAGAGATCTACGCCTTCCTCGGACTCAACGGCGCCGGGAAGACGACGACGATCCGGATGCTGCTCGGGATGGTCAGGCCGAGCGCCGGCGAGGCGCGCGTGCTCGGAACCGAGGTCCGGAGGGGGAGCGGCAATCCGTGGGAGCGCGTCGGGTATCTCGTCGAGACTCCGCACGCCTATCCGGAGCTGACGGTCCGCGAGAACCTCGAGGCGATGCGCCGCCTCCGTCCCGGCACGCCGCCCCGCGCCGTGGAGCAGATCATCGAACGTCTCGGCCTCGCCCCCTGGGCCGGGCGGCGCGCGCGAACGCTCTCGCTCGGCAATGCGCAGCGACTCGGCCTCGCCCGGGCGCTGTTCCACGAGCCCGACCTGCTGATCCTCGACGAGCCGGCGAACGGGCTCGACCCGGCGGGCATCGTCGAGATTCGCAATCTCCTCACCACGCTCGCGCACGAGCGGGGCGTCACCGTGTTCATGTCGAGCCACATTCTCGGCGAAGTGGCGCGCATCGCCGATCGGATCGGGATCATCCATCGGGGGCGGCTGCTCGAGGAGCTCGACGTGGCCGAGCTCGAGCGCCGCCGGCGACGCCGGCTTCTCGTCCGCGCGCGCGACTGCACGGCGGCTCAGGACGTCCTTCGCGCAGCGGGATTCTCCGCCTCCATGGCGGACGGCGACACGATCGAGCTCGTCGATGCGGCGGCGATCGAGCGCCCGGAGCGGATCGCGGCGCGTCTGGTCGAGGCGGGACATCCGCCGACGATGCTCGCCCTCGACCTGGAAGGGCTCGAGGAGTACTTCCTGCGGCTCGTCGGCGCGACGGAGGGGCGATGAGCGGCGTCGGCCGGGCCTTCGGCGTGGAGCTGGTCAAGGCGCGCCGCTCCCTCGTGCCGCTGCTGACCGCGCTCGCATTCTCGATCGCTCCGCTCGTCGGCGGCTTCTTCATGATCGTCATCGGCGATCCCGATCTCGCCCGCCGCCTCGGGCTGATCAGCACGAAGGCGCAGATCATGGCCGGCGAGGCCGACTGGCCGACCTTCCTCGGCCTGCTCGCCCAGGCGATCGCCGTCGGCGGCATCCTGCTGTTCAGCCTCATCGCCACCTGGGTGTTCGGACGGGAGCACGCCGACCGCACCATCAGGGATCTTCTCGCCCTTCCGACTCCGCGCTCGTCGATCGTGCTCGCGAAATTCATCCTCGTCGCGCTCTGGTCGGGCGCGCTGGCGGGGCTGGTCTACCTCATCGGGCTGGGAGTGGGGGCCGCCGTCGGACTGCCGGCTGCATCGGCGGAGACGTTTCGAGACGGAACGATCACCGTGGCGATCTCCGCCGTTCTGACGATCGCGCTCGTCACGCCGATCGCATTCCTCGCGAGCGCGGGACGCGGATATCTCCCGCCGATGGGAGGCGCCATGCTCGCGCTCGTGCTGGCGCAGATCGTCGCGGCAGCCGGATGGGGGGAGTATTTTCCGTGGTCCGTCGCGGCGCTGTACGCCGGCATGGCGGGGCCGGAGCACGCGAATCCCCGTTCGGTGAGCTACGCGCTCGTGCTGCTCACGGGACTGGCCGGGCTGATCGCAACGATCCTCTGGTGGGAGCGGGCGGACCAGACGGAGTGACGCCGCTCCCTCTCCCCGTCCGGGCGACGCCGATTCTGGGGGAAGGGACCGCATTCGAGGGGTCGAGTGAGAGGTCGCTCGTGGCCGGGGATTTCATCCCCGGCGGGTGGGCGGTCGCGGGGCGCTCGAGATCTCTACCGCGGGTCCGCATGACGCCGAGCGAATGCAGAATGCAGAATGCAGAATGAAGAATCCAAAAAGGGCGGGTAGCCTGGTTTACCGTACGCGAATCCAGCCATCGGCCATTTCTGGATTCTTCATTCTGCACTATTCTGCACTCTGCATTCTGCATTTCGTCCTACGTTTCCGAGCAGGCTCGCAAGCCTGGACTCTGAACAGGCCGCAGAGGTGGTTTCCCCTCACCCCGACCCTCTGGCCGGATGGCCATCCCGCACTTGGCCGGATGCGGACGGGAAGAGGGAGAGCGCTCAACTGCGTCGGCGCGGTCCCCTCGGTCCGGGGGGCTTGCGGCGGTCGGATGACTTCCGGTGCGGGCGGGCGACGGGGGAATAGAAGCCCTCGCGGGGCTTCGGGCGCGAGGTCCCTTCTCCGGCCGCCGGCTTCGGAGCTCGCCGGGCGGGCGGCTCGCGGCGAGCTGCCGCCGCGGCGGGGGCTCCGGCGAGGCGGATCGAGAAGGGGCGGCCGCGGAAGCGCGCGCCGCGCATCGCCTCGATGACCGCGTCGCGGTGCCGCTCCGGCACGGCGACGATCGTCTCGTCCTCGCCGATGTCGATCGGGCCGATCTCGCGTCCGGCGATTCCCGCCTCGTTGGCGATCGAGCCGACGACGTCGGCCGGGCGGATCCCGTCGCGACGGCCGACCGCGAGCGCGAGACGCACCTTCGCCTCGGGCCGCGCTCCTTCCGTCCGGCCGCGCCCCGGGCGCCGGGCGGACTCGGGCGCGGGCTCGACCGCCGGCTCCTCGCGGGCCGGCTCGATCGGCCGCGCGCGCGAGGCCAGGCGCAGCGCCGCCGCCGCCACGTCGGCCACGTCGAACGGCCCCTCCACGGCGAGCTGCTCCACCACCCCCAGATAGAGATCGAGCCCCTCCTCCTCCCCGATCTCCCTCCGGATCGTCTCCTTGAGCATCTCGACCCTTCGCGCCGCGACGTCGGCGTGCGTCGGGATCCGCATCGGGCGGATGGCGCTCCCGGTGAACCGCTCGATCTCGCGCATCATCCGCCGCTCGCGCGGCGTGACGAACAGCGTCGCCTTTCCGCTCCGCCCCGCGCGCCCGGTGCGTCCGATGCGGTGGACGTACGCCTCGACGTCGTACGGGACGTCGTAGTTGACCACGTGCGCGATCCGATCGACGTCGAGCCCCCGCGCCGCGACGTCGGTCGCGACCACCAGGTCGATCTCTCCCTTCCGCAACCGCCGGACGACCGCTTCGCGCATCGGCTGATTCATGTCGCCGTGCATCGCCACGGCGGCGAATCCGCGCGCCTCGAGCCGCTCGGCCAGCTCCGCCGCCCCCGTCTTCGTCCTCCGGAAGATCAGCGCCGCCTCCCCCGCCTCCAGCTCCAGCATCCGCGTCAGCACGTCGAGCTTCTGCCCCTCGGAGAGGTTCACGAACCGCTGCTCGGTCGCCGGTGCGGTCATCGTGCGGTGCTCGATCGCCACCCGCTCCGGCTCGCGGAGGTGCCGCCGCGCGATCGCCGCGATCGCCGCAGGCATCGTCGCCGAGAACAGCGCCGTCTGCCGCCCCGGGGGCGACGCCGAGAGGATCCGCTCGACGTCGTCGAGGAAGCCCATCTTCAGCATCTCGTCCGCCTCGTCCAGGACGACCGTGTCGATCGAGGAGAGATCGAGCGTCCCGCGGTCGAGATGGTCGACGAGCCGACCCGGGGTGCCGACCACCACGTGCACTCCGCGCTCGAGCCGCCGGAGCTGCGCGCCGATCGGCGCGCCGCCGTAGACCGGGATCACGCTGACGTGGGGCTCGATCCCGCGCGCGTAGGAGTGGAACGCCTCGGCCACCTGCATCGCCAGCTCGCGCGTCGGCGTCAGGACCAGCGCCTGGATCCGGCGCTGCGACGGATCGAGCTTCTGCAGGATCGGCAGGGCGAAGGCGGCCGTCTTCCCCGTGCCGGTCTGCGCCTGGCCGATCAGGTCGCGGCCGGCGAGCAGCAGCGGAACCGTCCGCTCCTGGATCGGCGTCGGGACCTCGTATCCGAGGACGGCGAGGTTCCGGACCAGCACCTCCCCGAGGCCGAGAGCGGCGAACGCGCCGGTCGGGACGTCTGGCATTCGAGCATCTCCTTTCGCGGATCGGGGACGGTTCGAGGTTCATGCCGGGACCGCCCACCCGGGGGCGGGCGGGACGCCCGCACCACACCGGCACCCGGGAATGCACTGCCGGGACCACCCACCCGGGGGCGGGCGGGACGCCCGCACCACACCGGCGGGCGGGGCGCCTGCAGCATACCGACAGCCGGGGGAATGCTCTATTTAATCCGGGCTCGCTCAGTCGCCGCCGGGTGCGACGGGGCGCTGGCGGCGCCGGCTCGACGGGCGCTCGCGGGATGGGACCGGCGGATTGAGGACGCTGGTCGGAATCGGCTCGGCGTCGTGGACCGGACTGGACCAGAGGAGCTTCATCGAGGCGCGCCCCACGGCCTCGAGATACTCGATGCGGATCGAATGGTGGTGTCCCGCCTCGAGCCAGGCCGCGCCGAGGCTCTCGGTCGAGCTGCGGATTCCCCAGTCGTTGATGATCAGCTCTCCATCGATCCAGACGCGGATCCCGTCGTCCGAGCTCGCATGGAACCGGTGCTCTCCGGTGACCAGAGCCTGGAGAGTTCCCGTCCAGCGGACCGTGAACCAGTCGGCGGGAAGGGAGGGATGGGGTGAGCCGAGATCCCAGTCGAGATCGAGACGGGGATCGACCCTCGTGAGCGACGGCTTTCCCTCGAGCGACTCGCCGATGAAGTAGTCGCCGCGCAGGCCGCTTCCCTTCGTCCGGCCGATCAGGATCGGCGCGCCCGCGACCGAATCTCCGGCGTCGCTCTCGACGCTGAGCCGGATCGGGTAGACGCCGGGCGCGGGAAACGTGTGGCTCGCCGCGGGGCCGTGGACCGTAGACTCCCCGCCGAAGGTCCATTCCCGTGACGTGACGTTCGGAAGGTCGGAGGTGTCGACGACCTCGACGGTGAGGGGGGCGTCGTCGGTCCTCTCGAGGCGGAAACGCGCGCTCCCGACGAACCGGATCCGGAAGATGGAGGCGCCGGGATCGAAGGGACCTGCCGCGCCGACATCGCGGTAGAGATCGCTGAAGTAGATCCCGTCGGGGCCGGCCGCCAGCGCGGCGGCGGTGCCGCGGCCGGAGCCGACGTAGCGGGCGAGCTCGGACGCGCTCGCGATCGAGCCGTCCGGAGCGAAGCGGAAGAGGGAGAGCCGCTTGCCCACCCATTGCGGACCCTCGGCCCAGGTCGGTCCCGACTCGGTGACGATCGCTCTGTCCATCCAGCCGCCGGGGAAGCCGCTCCCCGAGAACCTCTCCGGCTCGAGGAAGGTGATGCGGACGGGCGCGACGGCGCGGTGCCAGTAGTAGAGAGAGTTGGCGATGATGCTGTCGTCGGTCCCGTCCCATCCGAAGTCGCCGCCGGGAACGACGCGGACGATCCGGTCGAACGCGGGACCATTGTCGACGGCGTGGAGCGAGGCGTCGCGCGCACGCCAGGCGCCGCCGAAGGGGTTGCGCAGGCCGTAGGCGTAGACGTAATCGCGCGCCGAGATTCCGTCGCCCGAGTCGTGGAACGGATTGTCGGCCGGAGCCGAGCCGTCGGGCGCGATCCGGAGGATCTTTCCGAAGAACGAATCGAGATCGCGGCTGCTCTCGGTCGCTCCGCCGTCACCGACGTGGACGTAGAGCATCCCGTCGGGCCCGATCGTGATCTCGGAGATCTGATGCGACGGGACGTGCGGGATGCCGGTCAGCTCGAGGACCCTGGTCTGGCCGGCGGCCGTTCGCCCGCCGTCTTCCGAATGGAGGCGGATCACGCGCGGCACGGGGTGACCGCTCTCGCCGGGCTGGGGAAGAGTGACGAACAGATCGCCGGTCTGCGGATCGACGGTCATGCCGCCGATCCCCTGCTCGCCGGCGCCGGGGAAGGGACCTTCGGCGCCGAACTCGAGAAGGCCGCTGGCGTAGTCGGAGATGCTGCCGTCGCGGGCGATGACCCGGATCGATCCGTAGAGCTCCGCGACGTAGAGCCACGGCGCATCGGGCTCGTCGCGCTCGGGGGCGAATGCGAGGGCGACGGGAAGCTGAAAGCCGGTCGCGACCCGCTCGATCCGCAGACTCCGATCGGCCGCCCGCCAGGGAACGGGGCCGCCGCGCGCGAGCGAGCCGAACCACGGAACGCTCTCTCCGCCGGCGTGGTACGTGCTCCCGTCGGTCGCGATCCAGAACTTCGCCCCGGCGCCGGGCGCGAGTGTCATCGCCGGAACGAAGATTTGCCGTCGCCGCAGCGTCTCGTCATGAATCTCGAGCACACTCTCGGGGATCTCGACCTTCTTTTCGCCGGCTCGGACGAACAGCATCAGGGGCTGATGGCTCTCGTCCGAGCCGCCGCCGGAGGACGGTCCCGTCGGCTCTCCTCCCAGATTCACGAGGATGGCTCCCCCGAGGTCGGCGAGCACGATCGAGGGATCGTCGGGATCGTCGACGGCGCGGATGAGCGCTCCGGCGGCGTCGATCCAGCTCGGCGCGGGATCGTCGAGCACGGCGCCGAGCCTCATCGGGAAGATCGAGACCGGCGGACCGGTCGCGAACTCGCGCTCGGACCAGAGGCTCCATTCGCTCTCCGCCTCGCCGCTGTCGTCCCGGTGGCGGACGCGCAGCACGTACGATGCGTCGTTCGAGAGAGCGGAGACTTCATGATACGAGCCGTCGCCGAGGTGGATGTGGAGCGCGAGGGGGCCGGGAGCGCACGGCGCCGACCAGACGAGGCGGTCGCCCTCCGCCTCGCGGATCTCCCAGTCGCTGCACGCATGCGCGTCGTCCGCGTTCGGGTCGTCTAACGAGGCCGTCACCATGTGGACGTCGTCGGGACTGAGATCGATCGAGCCCGCGGCCGGCTCGAGAATCACCGGAGGCGCGGGGGGAGAGTTCGCCAGCGCCGCGAGGGGCGGCATCAGCAGAACAGTCGCGACGAGGATCGGGCGCAGGATGACGGACATCGGTTCGAGTCGCGGCTGGGCAGGCCGGCCTCAGGACCTCCAATGGAATCGGCGAATGGGGCGAAAAACTACATCCTTCTACGTCGCGGAGGGCCCGGCTGTCTACATGAATCTTCGATCCGGCGACGAAGATGGGGCTCGAGGCACGTCCGGGAGGAGCCCTGCGGGGAGCGTGACTAGGGACCTGCGGCGGCGTCGCCGAGGAACTCGGCGAGCAGGCCGTGGAAGTGGTGGACGCCGTTCTCCCTGCGGACGGCGTAGCGGCCGCGGTCGTAGGTCCGCGAGCGCAGCCCCTTCTGCACCGCCTCGCAGATGGCGATGTCCTCGAGCTGGATCTCGTCGCTGTACGCGACCGTCTCCTCGATCACCTTCTTCGCGGCCGGCGTGTCGGGATCGCGGAAGAACCACTCGAACCGCGTCAGCGTCCGTTCGTGCCCGAGGGGGACGATCAGGTTGGTCGAGAAGTTGTCGGGATAGACGTTGAGCATCAGGTTCGGGAAGAGCCAGAAGAACGATGCTTCGTCGTCGTCCGGACCCTTGCGCAGCCGCTCGCCCCGGATCGGCGAGTGCTGGATCGAGTACCAGCGTGCCGTCTCGGTGCGGTAGTTCGCGTAGTCGAGCTCCTCGTAGAGAGAGGGATGGACGATCGGGATGTGGTACCCCTCGAGATAGTTGTCGACGTAGACCTTCCAGTTGCAGTCGAGCGTCCAGTCCTTCCGAACCGCCCGGCGGTATCCGCTCATGTCGCGGTGTCCCAGCCGCGTGGCGAGCTCGCCGACGAAGGCTTCGAACTCCGGCCCGTCGGGCGCCGTCCGGACGAACAGCAGCGGGCCCCACTGCTTCAGCTCGAACTGCGGAAGCGGATGCTCCTCCTTCCGGAAATCCTCGACCCCTTCGAACTCGCGCATCGCGAGGAGCCGGCCGTCGAGTCCATAGCTCCAGCCGTGGTAGCCGCACTGGAACGACATCCGCCGCCCGCAGCCGGAGGCGACCGGACCGGCGCGGTGGCGGCAGACGTTCGAGAGCGCCCGGATCTCGCCATCCTTCCCCCGCGCGATCACCACCGGCTCCCCCGCCACCTCGGCCGTGAAGTACATTCCCGGCTCGGCGACCTGCTCCGCGGTTCCGGCGAACTGCCAGGTGCGCGCGAACACGCGCTCGCTCTCGAGCCGGAGCCACGACGGGTCGAGGTACCAGTCGGCGGGAATCGTCGCGGCGCGCTCGAGGCGGGGATCGAAGGTGTAAGGGAGGCGACTCATGGTCGGGGGATCAGTGTATCGGATTCGACGAGCTTCTCGGGAGAACGACGGCTTCCGGCCCGGCAAGTGCAGACAGAACGCAAAATCCAGATCGCAGCGACTCTGGTCACCCTCAACCGCTGGCGGCGCCGACGGGACGACGGGCGAACATGCCGGGGGTGTAGGCCGTGATCGAGCCGGTGAAGGCGGAGGCGGCGACGGTGAGGGGGGAGGCGAGCCAGAGGCGACCCGGTCCGGAGCGCCCCTTGTAGTTGCGGTTGATCGCGCTGACGGTGACCTGGTCGGTCTCTTCGGAGACGCCGGGTCCGCAGCCGATGCAGGCGCCGCATCCCGGATGGAGGATGGTGGCGCCGGCGCGCTCGAAGGTGTCGATCAGTCCGTTGTCGCGGCAGAACGCCTCGACGGCCACCGAGCCGAACTGGATGTAGAAGCGCACCCCGGGTGCGACGCGAAGCCCGGCATCGACCGCCTCCTTCGCGACCTGATGATAGAAGAGGAGGTCGTCGATCTTGCCGGCCGTGCAGCTTCCGGCGTAGGCGATGTCGATCGGCACCTCGCCGATGTCGTCGACGAAGGCGCCGTTGGTCGGATCGGAGGGGATCCCGTGATCGGGATCGCCGGGATGGGCGACCATCGGCCGGATCGCGGCGAGATCGATGGTGTGGACTCCTCCGGCGTACTCGGCGCCGGGATCGGGGAAGACCGCGCGGGCGCGGAGGGCGTCGAGATCGGTGCCGGGACGCATGGAAGCGATCCAGCGGAAGGTCTCCTCGTCGGCCTCGACGATCGCGCCGCGCGCGGAGCATTCGGTCGCCATGTTCGCGAGGGTCGCGCGCTCGTCGAGCGAGAGGCCGCGCAGACCGGGTCCGCCGAACTCCATCACGCGGTTGAGCGTCCGCTGCTGCTTTGCATACTCGAGCAGGATGTAGAGCATCACGTCCTTCGCCGTGACGTTCTCCGCCAGCCGTCCCACGAGCTCGAAGCGGATCGCTTCGGGCACCTCCACCTGCGTGAAGCCGGAGTGCACCAGGTTCGCGTAGTCGGTCGCACCGACGCCCCAGGCGAGCGCGTTGTTCACTCCCCCCATGCAGGTGTGGCTGTCGGTCGCCTGGATGAAGTCGCCCGGATCGATCAGCGCCTCCCGCGCGACCTCGTGGCAGATCCCCGGCGAGATTCCCTCCTTCGCCGAGAAGTCGCGTACGCCGGTGTGCTGCTGGAACTCCCGCTGGAGATCGCGGAGAATCTCGATCTCGTCGATGAACGGGCGCATCTTCGCCACTTCGTCCGCATAGATGAGGTGGTCCTCGAAGACGGCGAACTTCGCCGGATTGATGACGCGATAATCCGGTCCGTACTCCTGCCGGAGAAAGTGGTGGACCTGCGCGGTCGTGAACTCGTGCGAGTAGCCGCCGTCGACCGAGACCAGGACCGCGTCGCCCGGCCTGACCCACCGCTCCTCTCCCTCGCTCCGGCCGAACAGGTGCGAGGCGAGCACCTTCTCGGTCATGTTCATCGGCCGCTCCGGCGTGTGCGGAATCGGGATCTCGATCTCTCCCGACGCGAGCGCCTTCGCGAACGGGAAGAGCCCTCCGTGCCGGACGATGAGCCGCGTGATCGGATCGTAGCCGCGATGGAACTCCTCGAGCGGAACGCCTTCGCCGCGCTGGAGGCGGCGGAGCACGTCGTAACCTCCCATGAGGACGCCCTGGTTGATGTTGTTCGCGGCATGGATCGGGGCGAACGACTCGGCGATCGCGATGCGGATGCCGCCCCACTTCTCCGCCTGCACCGCGGTCTCGCGCGAGCTGCCGACCCCCTTCCGGTAGCCGGAGACGATCACCTCGAAATTTCCCTCGATCAGGGCGTCCCGCTCGAAGAGCCTCTTACGGTCGACGATCAGCCCCGCATACGCCTCGCGCGCGAGGTCCTCCGGCCTGTAATTGAAGCAGACCCAGGCGGGAGTCATCGCGTCGGTGTTGATGTCGTCGAGCAGATCGTCCGGGGCGCCGACCTGGTCGAGCGTCAGGTCGAGCTCGCCGCGGAGCTGGCGGCGGATCAGCTCCGGATCCTTCGTCAGGAACAGCACCCGCTTTCCGGGCGTGAGGGTGACGATCTCCGGGGGCCGATGACTCGTGTCGACGCTCATCCGTCAGTCTCCAACAGTGGGAAAGGGGGGCCGAATTCTACCGGTCGCCTCGGGGCGAAGGATCGTGTCGAAAGCGCCCTTCGGGCAAATGCAGAATGCAAAATGCAAAATGAACAATCCAAAAAGGAGCCGACGATCACGGCTCGCGTGCTTCTCTTTTTACATTTTGCATTGTGCATTTTGCATTTTGCATTTGGCCGAAGGCCGGAAAAATCGGCCGAAGGCCGGACTGCATCGCGCTCGGACGGCGGCTACGGAATCTGCGGCTCGATGCCCATCTCGCGAAGCAGGTGGTCGGCACCGTCGACCGCGTCCATGACCCAGAGCATGTAGCGGGAGTCGACGTGGATCGCGCGCTGGAGCTTCTCGTCGAAGACGTAGTCGGAGCCCATCGCCTCGTAGTTGCCGTCGAAGGCGAGGCCGGCGAGCTCGCCGCGGCCATTGAGCGTCGCGGAGCCGGAGTTGCCGTTGGTGATGTCGACGGTGGTGAGGAAGTTGACGGGGAGTCCGCCGAGGTCGGGATCCTGGTACGGCCCGAAGCGGCGGTCTCGCACGAGCTCGAGGGCGCGGGCCGGGGCGTCGAACTCCCCCTCGCCGGTGTTTTTCTCGAGGATGCCGCCGGCGGTGGTGAAGGGGGTGTACATGACGCCGTCGCGCGGGGCGTAGCCGACGACCTCGCCGAAGGTGACGCGGAGCGTCCCGTTCGCGTCGGGGGCGAGCAGGCCGCCGCGGACCGCGCGGAGCGCGTTCATGTACTCGGGACGGAGGCGCGAGAACGCCCCTTTCCACTCCTTCTCGCGGCGCTCGTTCGCGTCCTTGAGCGGGCGGAGCGCGGCGGCGAGCTCGATCAACGGGTCGCCGAGGGCCGTGATCTCGCGGGTGGAATCGTCGAACCGATCCTCGCGCCAGGCCTGATCGGCGATGCGCGTGCCGGAGTAGATCCTCTCGAGCAGCGAGTCGATCTGCGCCTCGACCTCCGATTCGCCGGTGGCCGCGAGGGCGGCATCGACCGCCTCGATCCGCTGGTCCGGCGGAAGCACGGCGGCCTTGCGGAGGAAGTGGGCGAGGCCGGCGCGGTCGGTGCCCGGCTCGATCTGCCGCTGGGTGCGCGCGATCAGCCCGCGCAGCCGCGGCCAGTTGCGCTCCTGGTAGCGCTCGTCGCGGTCGGCGTCCCGCTTCGCCCGCTGGCGGCTCATCTCGTAGGCGAAATCCGCCTGCGAGAGCATCGGCGAGGCGGTGTAGAGCCAGGAGAAGGCCGTGTCGCGCTGGAGCGTCTCCTTCTCCGCATCGAAGATCGCCTGCAGCTCGTTCATCACCGCTTCGTGCTTGAGGAGAAGTTCGCCGTCATTCGACACGAGGCTCCGCATCCGGCGCTCTTCGTCCGCGCGCACATCGGCCAGGCGCCCCTTCTCGAACGCGTCGAGCGTCCCCTGATACTTCTTGAGATAGTTCGCGAGCGAGCGGATCCGCGAGGCATTGCGGATCGCCACCTCCCGCCCCCGCGCGCTTTCGCTCTCGAGGATGCCGATCAGCTCCTTCCGGTAGGCGATCGAAGTCGGGAAGAGGTACCCGATCTTCATGCGCGTCTCTTCCGCGGTCTCGTAACGGAACGTCACGCCGGGGTATCCGGCGACGATCACGAGATCGCCGGGGTCGAGGTCGCCCGTGGCGATGCGCAGCCAGTGCTTCGGCTGGTAGGGGACGTTGTCGGGAGAGTGATCGGCGGGCTGCCCGTCGGGGCCGACGTACGCGCGCAGGAACCCGAAGTCGCCCGTGTGCCGCGGCCACATCCAGTTGTCGGTCTCGCCGCCGTAGTTGCCGATCCCGGCGCCGGGGGCGTAGGCGAGCCGCACGTCGCGGATCTCCATCTGCGTGGTCTTCAGATACTGCGTTCCGGCGAAGAAGGAGTCGACGCGGCAGCGCAGTCCCCTCGGCTTCTCGCACTGCGCGATCATCTCCTTGCGTCGCTTCTCGATCAGCTTTGCACGCTCGAGGTCGTTCAGTCGCGGGCCGATCCTCCCGGTGATCCGATCGGTCACCTCCTCGATCCCGGTCGTCACGTAGATCCGCGAGTCGGGCGAGGCCTGGATCTCCCCGGTCCGGTCGGCGGCGAGGAAGCCGTTGCGGATCAGATCGCGCTCGGGCGTCGAATTGAACTGCAGATACCCGTAGACGCAGTGATGATTCGTCGCGATGAGCCCGAGCGGCGAGACCAGCGCGGCGCTGCATCCGCCGGTCGAGACGACCGCCCCCATCGGAAAACCGGTCAGGTCGGCGAACTGCTGCGGATCGAGCTCGAGCCCCCGCTCCTTCAGAGGCTCGGCGAGCTGCGGCACCTGCTGCGGCATCCACATCCCCTGACCGAACGCCACCGACGCGAACGTCACCGTGAGAATCGAGATCATCTTCATGCGCACGTACGTCTCCTTGAATGCTCCGTGAATGGTCCGTGAGTCCCGGCCGGGCCGGGAGGGGAATCCCGGCGTGACGATACCATCTCGTTCCGCCGCCCCGTCAGACTCGCCTGAGAACCGCCTCCCCCGCCTTCCTTGTTCCGAGAGGCCCGCCGAGATCCTTCGTCGTCTCGCCGGCGCGGACGGCCTCCTCGACGGCCCGCTCGATCTTCCGAGCCGAGGCTTCGTGCCCGAGATATTCGAGCATCATCGCCGCGGTCAGGATCGCCCCCACAGGATTCGCCACGTCCCGGCCGGCATATTTCGGCGCGCTCCCGTGGATCGGCTCGAACATGGAGATCCGCCCGGGATGGAGGTTGCCCGAGGCGGCGAGGCCGAGTCCTCCCTGGAGCGCCGCCCCCAGGTCGGTGACGATGTCGCCGAACATGTTGTTGGTCACGATGACCTCGAACATCTCGGGAGCGCGGACCATCTGCATCGTCAGCGCATCGACGAACATGTGGAAGTGCTCGATGTCCGCATACTCCTTCGCGACCTCCTCGAAGGTCCGCAGCCAGAGGTCGCCGCCGAACCGCATGACGTTGTTCTTGTCGGACATGCAGACCGACTTCCGACCATGCTTCTTCGCGAACTCGAATGCATGACGGATGATCCGCTCGACACCCTTCCGGGTCGAGACGTCCTCCTGCACCGCGATCTCGTCGGCCGTATCCTTCTTGAAGCTCCCTCCCATGCCGACGTACGCCCCTTCGGTGTTCTCGCGGAAGATGACGAAGTCGACTTCCGCCGGGGTCTTTCCCTTCAGCGGGCAGAGGCGCTCGTCGATGAGCTTGACCGGCCGGTAGTTGACGTAGAGGTCGAGCTGGAAGCGCATGCCGAGCAGGATGTCGGCGGCGTGCTTCATGTCAGGGACCCGGGGGTCGCCGAAGGCGCCGAGGTAGACGGCGGCGTAGCTCCGGCGGAGCTCGTCCATCGCGCCGACCGGCATGGAGACGCCGGTCTTCAGATAGGTGTCGGCGTTCCAGTCGAAGCGGGTGAGCTCGAGGGCGAGCCGGTCGTCATCGGCGACCTTCTCGAGCACGCGCATTCCGGCCTCGATGACCTCGGGGCCGATCCCGTCGCCCGGAACGACTGCGATTCGCTGCGTCATGAATGCTCCATCGGAGTGAGGTGGGGCGCGGGCGTAACTATACGGGCGTGGAGCGCGAGGCGTCGAGCGCAGCGTGCCGCCGGCGGGCGAGCGTGGCGCCGGGGCCCGGGTCGATCGACTCAGGCCCGCGGGCGCCATCCCCGGATCCCGGGGCGGAATCGGGCCTCGAGGAGGGGGGTTTGCGTGGATTCATGGAGGAAGATCCGCAGGCGGGCCCGACCGGCGCGTCCTCGATGGCGGCCCCGGGGCCGCCGTGGAGGCGGATTCTCGTGATCGCGATCTGCGCGGCGGGGCTCGGAATCGCGATCTGGCTCTCTCCGCTCCGGGCGCTGCTGGATCCGGAGAGCGCCGCCGCCTGGCTCCGCTCGATCGGATCGAGCTGGTGGGCGCCGCTCGCTTTTCTCGCGATCTACCTGCTGTTCTCCCTCGGATTCATCCCCGTGCTGCCGCTCGCGGTCGCCGCGACGCTCATCTGGGGGTGGTTCCTCGGCGGCGCGATCGAGCTCGCCGTCGCGACGATCGCGGCGCTCCCACCCTACCTGATCGCGCGCTCGACGGCGTCGGGGTGGGTGGAGAGCCGGCTGCGAGCACGGTTCGGAGTCAATTACGACCGCGTCCGCATCCGGGCGACCTCGACGCTCTTTCTTCTGCGGCTCCTCCCGCTCCTCCCCTTCTCGGCCGTGAATTACCTCGCCGGACTCGCCGCGATCCGCCCGCTCCCCTACGTGGTCGCGACCCTCCTCGGGATGATCCCGTCGGTGTTCGTCTTCACCTATTTCGTCGATGCGGTGGCCTCGGGAGGGCTCTCGATGGGTCAGGCGTCGGCGCGGGTCGTGGTGGCGGGGCTCGCGCTCGCGGCGCTCTTCGTCGCGGCGCGGATCGTCGCGGCGAAGCTGCACATGCGCCGCACTCAGGGGAGCTGACGGAACCCGATCAGCATCACGCCGCGCTCGGAACCGTCGGGCGCCCGAACGCTCTCCGACGAAGCGATCGTCAGAGCTCCCCCCTCCGGGATCCGGAACACGGCCTCCCCCCTGTTGCCGGGAGAGAGCGCGAACGCGCCGCGAAACACGCCATCGACGTGGAAGGAGATCTCGTTGCGCGCGCGTGGATCGTCCTCGGGGAGGGCGAGCGTGATCTGGACCCGCTGCGAGCCTGCCCGCGGCACCAGCAGCGTCGCCTCGGGCGCGAGCCAGCGCAGCCGCGATCCGTCCGGCCCGGTCTCGATCGGATATACGCCCTCGAGCGGATCGAATCGCTCGAGCGGATCGACCCGGTTGATCGAGACGACTCTCCCTTCGTCGGGCGTGAGGCGCGCCCACCTCTCCCCCGACGGCCAGGCGAACTCCGCTCCCTTCCCCCGCTCCGCCCTTCCCTCCGCGAGGAGCCACAGCCTCGTTTCGCCCCGCCTGGCGTACTTCCCGAGCGCCTCGTCGAGCGGGAGCGTCTCGCGATCGCGAATCAGGCCGCGCGCGAACAGCGCCGTCTCCCGGTCGTACGCGACGACCTCCTCCGGCCCGAGCCATCGCGAGATCCAGGCGGCCGCCCTCGCCGGAGGCGAGGCCTGCCCGCTCCGCACCGCGAGGATCGGCCGGACGTGAAGGACCGATCCGGCCGCCCAGAGGACGAGCGCGCCGGAGATCAGCCATCGCGCCCGACGCCCCCCCACCCGCCCGAGCGCCGCTCCCTCCAGCACCGCAACCGCAATGAGGGCCGGGAGCGACCATCGCGCCGCCTCCTCCGGATCGCCCATGACGACGAGAGCGAGAAGATATGGCAGACCGAGAATCGCCGGCGCGAGCGCGCGCGGCTCCCGCGCCCGACCGAGCAGCCAGCTCCCCGCCGCCGCGAGGAGCAGAACCGGAATCGAGAGCCAGAGCGGACCCCAGGGATCGAGAATGAACCGCACCGCCCGCTCGAGGACGCCCGAGCCCGCAGAGCCGGCGCCTCCATCCCCGCGCATCCAGCCGAGCCACGCGCCGACCCCGCCGAGAGATCGCACCAGCGGCGCGATCCAGAGGAACGTCACGACGAGAAACGTCCCCGCCAGCGCCAGACGCGCCCGCCGGGAACGCACTCGGATCACGACGAGCAGGGCGAGCGGGACGGCGGCGAGCCAGTAGTGCGGCTGGACGCCGATCGCTCCCGCCGCCGCCGCGGCGAAGATCGCTCCTTCGAGCGGCTCGGCCTGGTCGCGGCGCTCCATCAGTCGGACCGCTCGGAGCAGGGCGAAGGCGAGCAGCGCCAGCGCCACCGGATCGGGGATCGCCATCGCCCCGTGCACCAGCATCGCGGGCGAGAATGCGAAGACCACCGCGGCGACGAGTCCGCTCACCGCCGTCCCGCCGATCCGGGCGGCCGCCGCGCCGACCGCGATGAGCGCGAGAAGCGTCGCGGCGATGCTCAGCCAGACCAGGAGCGCGTACGGGTCGGCCGCCAGCGGCGCGAGCATCCCCGCGATCCCGACCCAGAGCGGCGAGCCGGGCGGAGGGGGCTGGCCGATCGACGGGTTCCACTCCTCGAGAGCGAGGAGCATCGCCGCCTCGTCCGCCAGCCAGGGGGTCGAAGGGCGGGACTCGCCGAGCAGCAGGAGAAGGACGATCCCCGCCGGAACAAGCCATACAGCGAGGCGGCGCCGTTCGGCGGCCCATCCGGACTCAGCCATGCGGTCCATTCTACAGATCATTCCCCAACCGCCGGCTTCGTTCCCTTCGGCGGGGCGGGAGGGAGTCGGGGCGACGCGCGCACGGGCGAAATCGGCGGGGGCCGGCGGCATGCGGATGCAATCGCCGGCCGAGGTCGCAATGATATGATCCGCAGCTGGCAGAAACCCGCAAAGGAGTCTCCCCGTGAGCACCTTCCCCGGCGTCGATTACATGGACATCGATTCTCTCTTCAGCGAAGACGAGCTGATGGTGCGGCAGACGGTGCGCGATTTCGTCGACGAGGAGGTCCTGCCGATCATCGAGGACGCCCATCGGCACGAGAAGTTTCCCTCGCGCCTGATTCCGAAGATGGCGGAGATGGGTCTGTTCGGCTCGACGATCACGGAATACGGGCTACCGGGTCTGAGCAACGTGGCGTACGGACTGATCATGCAGGAGCTCGAGCGGGGCGATTCGGGCCTGCGCTCGTTCGTCTCGGTGCAGTCGAGCCTGGTGATGTATCCGATTTACACGTACGGATCGCAGGAGCAGAAGGACGAGTGGATCCCGAAGCTCGCCTCGGGGGAGGCGATCGGCAGCTTCGGGCTGACCGAGCCCGATTTCGGCTCGAACCCCGGGGGGATGCGCACGCACGCGAAGAAGGACGGCGGGGAGTGGGTGCTCAACGGCGCGAAGTCGTGGATCACGAATGGATCGATCGCCGACCTCGCCGTAGTCTGGGCGAAGACCGACGAGGGGATCCGGGGCTTCCTCGTCGAGAAGGGGATGCCGGGCTTCACGACGGCGTATCACATGGGGAAGTTTTCGCTGCGCGCGTCGGTGACCTCGCAACTGTTCTTCGAGGACTGCCGGATTCCGGCGGGGAACGTCCTTCCGAAGACCGGCTCGCTGAAGCACCCGCTGAGCTGTCTATCGCAGGCGCGGTACGGGATCGCGTGGGGCGCGCTCGGAGCGGCGATGGCGGTGTTCCACACGGCGGTGGAGTACTCGAAGCAGCGGATCCAGTTCGGCGGCCAGCCGATCGCCTCGCATCAGCTCGTGCAGAACAAGCTCGCGTGGATGATCACGGAGATCACCAAGGGACAGCTCCTCGCGCTGCAGCTCGGGAAGCTGAAGGACTCCGACCGCGTCCGGGCGCACCACATCTCGATGGGAAAGATGAACAACGTCAACATCGCCCTCGAGTGCGCGCGGATGGCCCGTGACATCCTGGGTGCGAACGGCATCTCGGACGAATACCCCGTCATCCGGCACATGCTCAACCTCGAGTCGGTCAAGACCTACGAGGGGACGCACGACATCCACAACCTCATCATCGGCGAGGCCGTCACGGGGATCCCCGCGTACAATCCGCCGATGAACGAGGCGACCGCCAGCCGCAGGGCGGCCGAGGCCGCGAAAGAGACGGCCTGAGCGCCGCGCCGTCCCGAAAAACGTCACGATGACCGAGCGGGCTGCTCCCGGCGGCCGGCAGGAGTGGGAATGGAATCGAGTCTCGAGCTTGGATTTCTCCGATCGACCGAGAAGGCGGCGATCGCGGCCGCCCGCACCATGGGGTATGGCAACCGGAAGTACTCCGATCAGGTCGCGGTCGAGGCGATGCGCGAGGAGCTGAACAAGCTCCGGATGCGCGGCAGGATCGTGATCGGAGAGGGCGAGCGGGACAAGGCGCCGATGCTCTTCGTCGGCGAGCAGGTCGGCCGATGGGACGAGGGCCACTCGGAGATCGACATCGCGGTCGATCCGCTCGAGGGGACGAACCTCTGCGCGATGGGCGCCGCGAACTCGATCGCGGTCCTCGCGGCCTCGGAAAAGGGAGGGCTGCTCCACGCACCCGACATCTACATGGAGAAGATCGTGGTCGGACCGACCGGCTCGGAGGGGCTCGCGCTGACCAAAGGGGTGAAGGAGAACCTCGAGTATCTGGCCAACGCGTTCGACCGCGACGTGAACGAGCTGACCGTCGTCGTGCTCGACCGAGATCGCCACGCCGACCTGGTCTCCCAGATCCGCGAGGCCGGCGCGCGCATCAAGCTGATCAGCGACGGCGACCTCTCGGCCGGCATCGCCGCGGCGATCCGCGGGACCGGCATCCACATCGCGATGGGAACGGGAGGCGCCCCCGAGGGAGTCATCACCGCCGCCGCGATGCGCTGCCTCAGCGGCAGGATGCAGGGACGGCTCCGCCCTCTCGAGAAGTGGCAGGAGGACCGGCTCCGCGAGATGGGACTGACCGACTCCAACAAGATCTACGAGACCGCCGAGCTGGCATCGGGAAACGACATCATCTTCTGCGCCACCGGCGTCACCGACGGCGACCTTTTGCGCGGAGCCCGTTTCTTCGCGGGGGGAATCCGGACCTCCTCGCTCTTCATGTCGCTCAAGACCAACACCATCCGCTTCGTCGACACGATCTACAAGGACGAGGGACCGGTGCCGGTCATCTTCCAGGGATGAAGCCCGGGGCGTTCCGGGCTTCGATGGAGGACGCAAGAGTGGCATGGGATCGGGCGAAGCGGCACGCGCGCGAAGCGCTCCCTCACGCGAACGCGACGCGGGACGCATCCGCGGGACGAGATAACGCCGCAGGACCGGCCGCTAGTGTCCTGTAACGTCGGAATCGATAGCAGATGGCGAAGGGATCGGCGTCGTGAGCGAGGCGCGCCGACGCAGGCATAGCGGGGTCTATGCTGAGGAGGCGCAACGAAGCTCACGGCGTCGAGACCGAGCCAGGTGCT
>DATKCD010000126.1:0-25909 GCA_035544735.1 Thermoanaerobaculia bacterium | reverse complement strand
TTCGTGAAGGCGTACTACGCTCTGAGCTTCGGACCGTGGAGTGAGTCGCACTATGGCTTCGTGGCGCGGAACTTCTGGGGCGCGGCGCCCTACTTCTACAGCGTGGTCGGAGTCTACGGTTTCGCGGTCGCGCTCTGGTGGCTGTTTCGTCCGCACGAGCGGTGAGCCCGCTCCGCTTTTCTGCGCAAACACGGGCGCTGATCGATTTCCGCACTGGCGCGACGCGCGCCTCGCCCTTTCACCTGTTCTGTTGTGGGAAAGGAGAATTTCCGGATTTCCTGGCCGGAATCTCCAGGACCTGGTGGTATCCCGCTTGCATCGTTTTAGGCCGCCGCTCCAAGGTGGATGAAGGCCTGGTTTTCTGTAACTCGGGGAAAGGAGATTCAAAATGAAGTGCAAATACCCGATTCTGTCGGCAAGCATGGGACTCGTCGCGTTTCTTTTGGGTCCGTCCCCCGCATTGGGCCAGGAGGAGGTATCACTCGGTGCGGCGGAGAGGTTCGCGGTCCTGGCTGGCACGGCGGTGACCTGTACCGACTCCATGGTCACCGGGGACGTGGGCGTCTACCCCGGCAGCGCCATCACTCTGACCAATTGCACCATCACGGGGACGGTCCACCCGGGCGACTCGGTCGCCGAGGCGGCTTACGGTGACTTCCTCCTCGCGTACGACGCGCTCGAGGAGATGACGTGCGAATACACGATTGACGGTAACCTCGCGCTCGCGAGCACCCAAGACTCTCCGCTTCAGTCCGGTGTCTACTGTGTCGAGGGGTCCTCGGTGACGACGGGCGGCACGTTGTGGCTCGACGGGTCCGGGTCCTCCGACGATACCTGGATTTTCAAAATCGGGAGCATCGACCCCGCCGCCTTCCTCGAGGCCACGAACTTCACGGTGGAAATGACCAGCGGGGAGACGTGTAGCAACAACGTGTATTGGTGGGTCGCCGATTACGCGACACTGACGGATTCGGTCTTCATAGGAAGTATCCTCGCGGGTGCCGCCATCACCGTTACCGGTGGGAGCCTGGACGGGCAAGCCTTGGCGAAAGCCGCAGTGACGTTGACGAACACCCTGGTTTCCGTCTGTGGCACCTTCGATTTCCTTCCCTTCCCTCAGCAATCCGCGATCAAGGTGACGGGCGGCGGCCAGATCCCGGTGCCTTTTCCAGACTCGTTTGGCCGGGCCACCTTCGGCTTCAACGCGCAGCCGGATAAGAAGGGCGGCGCGAAAGGCCACTTGAACTATGTCAACCACGTAACCGGTCTGCACGTCAACGGTCCGGTCACCAGCATTCTGGTGACTGCGGTCAACGACGACGAGTCGCCGAAGACCGTCCTCTTTTCCGGTACCTGGAAGGGCGGTTCCTTCTTCGTGACAGTTGAAGACCACGGCGAGCCCGGCACGACCGATGAGCTCGGTATCACGGTGACCGCGGTGACCGGTGAGCAGATCGAGCTTACGTCGCAGCGCGTCATCAGCCACGGGAACATCCAGTTCCATGGGAAATAGCGGCTGATCTGAGACCGCAGTCAAGGAGGCGCGACAGAGTGGTCGCGCCTCCCCGAGCCCACAAGCGGTCTTCTCGCGCGATCGAGCTGCGCCTCTGCAGCACCCGGCGCATTTGCCACCTGACGAATCGCCGAGTGGAAATCTTTACAGCCGCTGAGCGTCCGGCCGGCCAGCTCTTCACTTCGCGCTTGATCGCTTCGCGGCCTCTCGCTGGCGACCACCAGGGGAACCTCTGCACAAGTCCGAACGGCCGCTCCACCGCCGCGGGCTCCTCCGGCTCGACCACCACCGAGTTGTGGACCGAGAACCCGCCGCCACGAAAGCAGCAACTGCACCCGTTCCTCGTCGATCAATCCGCGTCCCTCTCCCCGCCGGGATGTCGCTGAAACGGGTACGCGTGAGATTCGGGGAGAGGGTCAGGGTGAGGGGTCGCAGGGTGCAGCCGCGAGCGCGCAACCCGAAGCACGGAGCTCGCGTCGCGTCCGGGCAGACGCGAGAACGAAGCCGCGAGCCGGAAGTCACGATCATGGCGGAGCCGCTGCGCGAGCTCTCCACTCTGCACGATCCCCGGCACGGGCCTTCGCTTCGTGGCTCCTGGATCGAGAGGGCTCACGGCGACCCCTCACCCCGACCCTCTCCCCGGAGAAACGTCCGCGCAAAAAAAGCTGAGCGATCCGGACGGGGAGAGGGAGAGGAAGCCGCGAGCCGGAAATCACGATCATGGCGGAGCCTCGCCCACGGTCACTCCGACCCTGCCGGTGACGGCCGGACCCCCACCCGCCGGGGATGAAATCCCCGGCCACAGAGCGAAACTCTCGGCCGCTGGTCTACGATTGGCGCCGTGCATCTCCCGGTCTCGCCGCCGATCGCCCCGATGCTGGCCACCTCGGCCGACTCGCTCCCTCGCGGGGAGGGGTGGCTGTTCGAGCCGAAGTGGGACGGATTCCGGACGCTGGTGTTCCGCGACGGCGACGAGATCCTGCTGCAGAGCCGCGACGAGAAGCCGATGAATCGCTACTTTCCCGAGCTCGTCGCGCCGCTCGCGGCCGCGCTCCCCGAGCGCTGCGTCCTCGATGGGGAGATCGTCATCGTCGGCCCGAACGGGCTCGACTTCGAGGCGCTGCTGCTCCGCATTCATCCCGCCGCCTCGCGGGTGCAGCTCCTGGCCTCCGAGTCGCCGGCGTCGTTCGTCGCGTGGGACCTGATCGCCCTCGGCGAAGAGGACTTGCGCGGCACGGCGCTCGCGGAGCGCCGCGAACGGCTCGAAAGCGCTCTCGCGGGCGCGTCTCCGCCGATCCACCTCTCGCCGGCGACGCTCGATCGGCCTCTCGCCGAGGACTGGTTCCGCCGTTTCGAAGGAGCCGGACTCGACGGGGTCATGGCCAAGCGCCTCGACGCGCCGTACCGCGCCGGCGAGCGCACCATGATCAAGGTCAAGCACTCCCGAACGGCCGACTGCGTCGTCGCCGGCTTCCGCTGGCACAAGAGCGGGCCGGGGACGATGGTCGGGTCGCTCCTGCTCGGCCTCTACGACGAGGAGGGAACCCTGCACCACCTCGGCGTGACTGCGGCGTTCACGAACGCGATGCGGAAGCAGCTCGTCGCCGAGCTGGCGCCCCTCCGCGAGAACGCGCTCGAGGATCACCCGTGGCGCGACTGGGCCGAGGCGCAGCAGGAGGGGGGCTCGAAGGGGCGGCGTCTCCCGGGCGCGTCGAGCCGCTGGAACCGCGGCAAGGATCTCGGCTGGGAGCCTCTTCGCCCCGAGCGCGTCTGCGAGGTGCGCTACGACCACATGCAGGGAACGCGGTTCCGCCACGCCGCGCAGTTCGTGCGTTGGCGCCCCGACAAGAGCGCGGAGGAGTGCCGGTACGACCAGCTCGAGGTCACGCCGGCGTACGAGCTCGAGCGCGTCTTCGGCGCCCGCGACCGTGGCGCGCCCCCTTCCCGCCGCCGATCGTAGCCCCGGAACCGCGCGCGCGTCTCAGACGCGCATTTCGGGGTCGGTGGCGTCGGACTCGTCCTCGGGCGGGGGTGCCGTGGCGTCGCGTCGCTCCTTCTTCTTCGGGTAGAGATGCTCGGCCTCGTTGCAGACCGTGTGCTCCCAGAGCGGGACGCCGACGATGTAGGCGGCGCGGGCGATCATGTGCGCGGCCACCGGAGAGAGAAGGAAGAAGAAGGAGAGGACGAGGATCGAGCGGGTGGTGACCGAGCTCTCCCGGAAGTGCAGCATCAGCGCGATGAGCATGCATCCGATGCCGAGCGTCGCGGCCTTCGCCGAGGCCGACATGCGCATGAACAGATCGGGCATGCGGACGATGCCGACCGCCGCGAGGAGCAGAAAGCTGCAGCCGACGAGCATCAGCGAGGCGACGAAGATCTGGCTCACAGGACCCTCCTCTCGAGGTACCGGGCGAAGGCGATCGTGCCGGCGAAGCCGACGAGCGCGACCACGATCGCCGGATCGAGGAACAACACCAGCTCGGTCGCGACGTCGAGCACGATGATCATCGCGACCGCGATCACGGCGATCAGGTCGAACGCCACCACCCGGTCGGGCAGACTCGGCCCCCGCCACAACCGCCAGAAAGCGAGGAGCATCGAGATCCCCAGAATGACGAAGCAGATCGTGACGACGAGCGTCATCGCGTGACCTCCAGAATCCGTTTTTCCAGCCCGTTCTTGATGCTTTTCCTCACATGCTCGACGTCGCGGATGTACATCGCGTGAATGTAGATCGTCTTTCGGTCGGCCGAGACGTCTAGGGTGAGCGTGCCCGGCGTCAGGCTGATGAGGTTGCCGAGAAGTGTGATCTCGCCGTCGGTGCGCGCGTCGAGCGGGATTCCGATCACGCCCGGACGCATGTAGTGCCGCGGGGTGACGACGTCGAACGCCACGCGCAGGTTCGCCGTGACGAGCTCGCGGAGAAAAAAGGCCACGAGGTAAAGGATCGCCTTCGCCTTGCGGACGTAGACGTCGGCACCGATCGCGCGTCCGGTGACCCAGAGGGCGACGAAGCCGAGGACGAAGCCCTGAACCAGCCGCCCGGTCGTGAGCTCGCCGACGGCGAACGCCCAGGCGATCGCGAGGATCAGGTTCAAGAGCAGGATCCTGAGGGCGATCATCGGAGCACCGCCTCGATGTAGGCGTCCGGCTCGAGCAACTGGTCGGCCGCCCGCTCCGCGAGCGCGAAAAGAGGACCCGAGGCGGCGCCGATCAGCAGTGTGACGGTCGCCAGCACGGCGATCGGCCACATCAGCAGCCGCCCCGTTCGCGCGAGGTCTTCGGGAATCGGGGTGTCGCGACCCTCGCTCTTCCAGAACGCCTCATTCCAGATCTTCATCATCGAGAAGAGCGTCAGCAGCCCCGCCACGAGCGCGATCGCCACGATGCCGTACTGTTCCACCTCGATGCCGGCCCGCACGAGGGAGAGCTTGGCGAAAAAGCCCGACAGCGGCGGCATCCCCGCGAGCGAGAGCGCCGGAATCAGAAACAGCAGCGCGAGCCCCGGACTCGCGCCGTATAACCCTCCGATCCGCCGCAGATCAAAACTCCCCCGATACCGCTGCGCGACGCCGCTGATCAGAAAGAGGTTCGCCTTCACGATGATGTGATGAATGATGTAGAAGACCGACCCAGCGATCGCGAGCTTCGTGAACAGCCCGAGCCCCATCACCATGTAGCCGATCTGGCTGACGATGTGGAACGACAGGATGCGCCGCATCTCGTGCTGAGCCACCGCCCCGATGACCCCGATCAGCATCGTCGCTCCCGCCGTCCAGAGGATGAGCCGGTGCGTGTGCCCCACGTCCCCCACGAACAGGAGCGTGAAGACGCGGATCAGCGCGTAGACTCCCACCTTCGTCAGCAGCCCCGCGAACAGCGCCGAGACGGCGACCGGCGGCGTGTGGTACGAGGCGGGAAGCCAGAAGTGGAGCGGGAAGACCGCCGCCTTGATGCCGAAGGCGACCAGGAAGAGCATCGAGATGGCCGAGATGAGCCCGGGATGGGCGACCTCGGGGATCCGCTCGGCGAGAACGGCCATGTTGAGCGTTCCGGTCGCGCCGTAGAGGAGCCCGACCGCCGTCAGGAAGATCGCCGAGGAGATCAGGTTCAGCGTGACGTACTTGACGGCCGACTGGATCTGGGGGCCTTCGCCGCCGAGGGCCATCAGGACGAACGAGGAGATGAGCATCACCTCGAACCAGACGTAGAGGTTGAAGATGTCGGCGGTGAGGAAGGCGCCGCAGACGCCCATGAGGAGGAACGTCACCAGAGGGTAGTAGCCGAAGGCCTCGCGTCGTGTATCGGCAACCACCAGGGAGTAGGCGACCACGGCGAGGCCGATCAGCCCGGTGACCAGGACCATGGCGGCGCTGAACAGGTCGGCGACCAGAACGATGCCGAAGGGGGCGGGCCAGTCGCCGACGCGCATCGCGAGAACGCCGTGGCGGATGACCTCGCGCATCAGCGCTCCGCCGGCGGCGAACAGCGAGCTCGCCGTGAGCATGCCGATCACGCGCTGAGCGCGACGCGAGCGCCAAGCCACCATCGAGGCCGCGCCGCCCACCATCGGGATCACGATCGGAAGAGCAACGAGCCAGCTCATCGCTCGCGGCTCCGCATCTGATCGAGGTCCTCGGTGCCGAGGGTCTGATACGCCTTGCGAACCAGCACCAGAGCGAACGCCACCACGCCGAATCCGATCACGATCGCCGTCAGGATCAGTGCCTGCGGAAGCGGATCGGCGTACAGCCCGGCGGGCGCGGTCAGTCCCGGCGGAATGATCGGAGGCGCCGAGCGGATCGGCCCTCCCGCGGGCGCCGCGACGAAGATGAGCAGGTTCGAGGCGTGCGAGAGGAGGGCCAGGCCGATGATGAGCTTCACGATGCTCCGGCGCAGCATCATGTAGAGGCCGGTCGCATACAGAGTCCCGATCACCACCGCCAGCACCAGGACCATCTCATTCCTCCGCGGTCGTGTGGAGGATCAGCACCGTGATGCCTGCCACGACCAGATAGACGCCGATGTCGAACAGGAGCGGGGAGCCGTAGTGCGGGGTCGTGCCCGAGGCGGGCGGGATCCAGAGACCGGTGAACAGCGGGAGCCCTCCGAACAGGGGGATCGCGCCGCTGACGAACGCTACGAGCAGGCCGGCGCCGATGAGCACGTGCGGATCGACCGGGAGGACCTCGCGCCCGGCCTTCGGATCGCTCGCGAACAGATGCAACGCGAAGGCGATCGATGCGAGCAGTCCTCCGGCGAATCCTCCTCCCGATTCGTGATGCCCTCGCGAGAGCAGGAAGAGGGAGAACAGAATGAGCAGCGGTGCGAGAAACCGCGTGGCCGTCTCGAGAATGAGCGATCTCATGTCCCCGGCGCCTCCCCTCGGATTTTGAGCAGCGCGTATACACCGACGGCGGCGATCGCGAGCACGGTGATCTCACCCGCGGTGTCGAGTGCACGGAAGTCCACCAGGATCACGTTCACCATGTTGCGTCCGTACGCCTCTCGATAGGATGCCTCGGCGAAAAAGCGCGCCGCGTCGTTGGGGACGCTCTCGTTCGCCGCGATGATCACGAACACCGTCATGATGGCCCCCACGGCGATCGAGATGCACGCATCGATCGCCCGCGTCCGGGCGGGCGAGATGCGGACGAAGCGGGGGAGGTGGTAGATCACCTGGACGAAGAGGATGACCATCAGCGTCTCGACCAGAAACTGAGTCATCGCGAGGTCGGGAGCGCTGAAGGTGATGAACATCAGTGCCACGCCGTAGCCGACCACGCCGAGCGCGGCGACTGCCCCGAGCCGCGACTCCGAGCGCACCGCCACCAGGGCAGCCATCATGATCACCAGCGCGATCACGACCTCATGGAATCGCACCTCGTCCCAGTCCTGCCGTGTCGGCGCGATTCCGCTCTTCACCATCGTCGAGGCGACGAGCGCGATCACCGTCACGAGGATGATCTTCACGTACGAACGGAGATAGCCGCTCTGAAGGAGGCGGGAGAAGCGCGCCGAGCCGTCCACCAGCGCCGTGATGCTCCAGCCGTACCAGCGCTGCGGCCCGCGGGAGACGAAGCCCTCGGTCGCCGCTGCGAGGTCGAAGCGCCGCAGGCCGAAATGGATCGCGAGGCCGCCGAGCAGTGATCCCGCCGACAGCAGGAGCGGCATCCCCGGGCCATGCCAGAGGTGGAGCTCGAGCGCGGCCCACACTCCGGTGACCGACGACGCGGCCGGAGCGACGATCGCGGCCGCCCACGCCGGAACGATCGCGAACGCGACGCTCGCGATCGCGAGCAGCAGCGGTGCGGCGATCAGACTCTTCGACTCGCGGATTGCGCCGCCCGAAGGCGCCCGGAGCGACTCGCCCCAGAACAGCCGCCAGCCGATCGTCACCGCGACCGCCGTCAGCATGGCGCTCGCCAGCAGGAGCGCCGTGACCGCGATCGCGCCCGTCGGAGCCGCCAGCAGCGATCCCAGCATCGTCTCCTTCGCGATGAACGCCAGGATGGGACCGAACCCGGCGAGTCCGAGCGCGCCCACCCCCGTCACCACGGCCGCCAGCGGCATCGCCCGCCCCAGCCCCCCGAGCTCGTCGACGTTCCGCGATCCCGCATCGTACTCGATCGTTCCCGCCATCAGGAAGAGCGAGGCCTTGTAGAGCGCGTGCGCCAGCAGGAACAGGACCGCCGCGACCGCCGCCTCGCGCGTGCCGACTCCGAGCAGGAGCACCAGCATCCCGAGAGCGGCGACCGTCGAGTAGGCGAGAATGCGTTTGAGGTCGCGCGCGCGGAGCGCGAGAAAGCTTCCCGTCAGCATCGTGACTCCGCCCGTGATCCCGAGAAGAAGCGTCCACGTCGCGGTTCCCCCGAGCGCGGGGGCGAGGCGCGCGAGCAGGTACACCCCCGCCTTCACCATCGTCGCCGAGTGGAGATAGGCGCTGACCGGAGTCGGCGCTTCCATGGCGGAGGGAAG
This sequence comes from Thermoanaerobaculia bacterium, assembly GCA_035544735.1. Taxonomy (GTDB): domain Bacteria; phylum Acidobacteriota; class Thermoanaerobaculia; order Gp7-AA8; family Gp7-AA8; genus DATKCD01. The sequence goes on along the minus strand of DATKCD010000126.1, from coordinate 17,418 downwards.
CCAGAAGTGGAACGGCGTCTGCGCCGATTTCGTGAAGCAGCCGAGAGCGACCGTGACCACGATCGGCATATACAGCGGATGCCCCGAGACCGAGGCGATCTCCGAGATCTCGAAGCTCCCCCCCGCCCGGCCGAGCATCACCAGGCCCGCCAGCAGCGCGAGGCCTCCTCCGGAGGTGACGAGCAGCGCCTCGAGCGCGGCATCCCGCGCCTCCTTCCGCTGATGATCGAACCCGATGAGAAGGAACGAGCTGATGCTCGTCAGCTCCCAGAAGATGAACAGCAGGATCGCATTGTCGGCCGTCGTCACCCCGAGCATCGATCCCATGAACAGGAGCAGGAAGAGCTGGAATCGGCCGAGACGCGGGTCGCCCGCCAGATAGGACGTCGCGAAGGCGGTGATGAGAACGCCGACCCCGGTGATGAGGAGCGCGAACAGGAGGGCGAGTCCGTCGAGCCGGAAGGTGAGGGCGAGCCCGAGGGATGGAGCCCAGGGGGCGGAGAAGGTCCAGACCGCGCCTGAGGCGACCGACGCGATCCGCGCCGCGAACGCGATGAAGAGCGCGAGGGGGATCAGCGGGACGGCGCGGACCCACGGAGGGACCGGCGCGGCGGCTCCGGATGCCCGCGTCACGGCCATCGGATCGTCCTTCCCTCCGGTGCTGCCGGCCGCCGGCCCGGATGGGCGAGGGAGGCGCGGCTCGCGGCGGGGGCGGAGGAGCCTCCGCCGTCGATTCTGGCAGTCGAGACGAGAAACATCGGACGGTTCCGGTGAATCGGGTGACCGGCGGTCGATCGGGCGCGAGAATATCAGCGCGGCCCGGCGTGTCCAAGAGAAAACGGGAGGAGGCGGGCGGAGGGGAGGGGGCGAGCTTGCGCGAGGGGGTCGCGCCGAGGGAGGATGACCCGCGAATGAACGGCGCCGCAGCGGCTGTTCGGGGCGTGGCCGGCCTCGTGCTGGTCGCCCTGATCGGATGGATCGATCTGGTGACGGGGCGCGACTACGGCACGTCCCTGCTGTACCTCGTCCCGATCTCGTGGGCGGCATGGAGAATCGGCTCGTGGTGGGCGGCGGCCGCAGTCGTGGTCGCGACCGGGTTCTGGCTCGCGGCGGAGCTCCTGGCGCATCCGGGTCCGCCGTATGCTCCGGTCGTCTGGAACGGGTTCACGCGGCTGATCATCTTCTCGGCGGTGGCGGGGCTGATCGTGCGCCTACGGGAGGATCACCTTCAGCTCGAGAGGCTGAACCGGAGCCTGCGTGAGTCGCTCGAGGCGCAGACCCTGCTCGCCGGAACGGACTCGCTGACGGGCCTGCCGAACTCGCGCTCGTTCACCGATGAGCTCGCGCGGCGGATCGAGCGCACGCGCCACACCCGCGACCCGCTCTGTCTTGCCTACATCGACATCGACAACTTCAAGGAGCTCAACGACCGCCACGGCCATCTCGCCGGTGACGAGGCCCTGCGTCGCGTCGCGGACGTCCTTCGCTCTGCGGTGCGTTCCGATTCCGGCGGGCGCGAGGGCGATCTGGTGGCGAGACTCGGAGGAGACGAGTTCGGGATCCTCTTTTCCAGTGTGGAGAGCGAGGCGGCCCTGGCGATCGCCGAACGAGTCATCGCGAGGGTCCGGGATCTCGGGGAGGACTACCCGGAGGCGGGGCTCGCGGCTTCGATCGGGATCGCATCGACGAGGCGGACGGAGGGGGACGCCGACGACCTGATCCGGCGCGCCGACCGGGCGATGTACCGCTCGAAGCAGGAAGGGAAGGGGAGGGTGGTCATCGAGGCGTGATCCGGTTCGCCGTGAGGCGGGAGGCGGATCGGAATTTTTACCGCTCCTCCCTCCTTGCCCTAGAATCGTCATCCCCGGGAACCGGGGAGACTCGGACAATTTGGCTACGACTCCTTGGACCTCCTTCGGGGGGGTCCCGTCAGGCCGAAAGGAGAATTCATGAGGACTTACGAGGTCCTGTTCATTCTCTCTCCGCAGGCAGCGGAGGAGGAAGCCCAGACCCTCATCGGCGAGTTCAAGCAGGTCGCCGAGAGTGGCGGCGCGAAACTCGTCAACGAGGAATCGTGGGGCCGCCGGAAGCTCGCCTATCCCATCCACAAGCTGACCGATGGCGTGTATCACCTCTTCGTATTCGAGGCGGAGGCGGAATCGTTGTCCGAGCTCGATCGAAAAATGAAGAACTCGGACGTGGTGGTCCGGCATCTGATCTCGCGCACGGACGAGGATCACAAGCGCGCCGCGAAGCTGGCCAGGAAGAACCCGAAGAAGGAGCGTCGCCCGCGGCCCGAGCCCGGCGCGGCTCCCGCGGCGGAGACGTCCGGGTCGGCTGACGAGGCTCCGGCGGCGAGCGCCGCCGGCGCCGCAGAGTAAGGAGGAATGCGAATGGCGACGAATCCCACGGGTCAGACGCAGGGCGGCTCGCGCCCCGAGCGCGGCGGCGGAGGCGGCGATCGCGGACCTCGTCGCGGCGGCGGTCCGGGCGGCGGAAAGAAGAAGTTCTTCTACCGGCGCAAGCGGGTCTGCAAGTTCTGCGTCGAGAAGATCGAGTACATCGATTACAAAGACATGAAGATGCTGCAGCAGTTCATTCCGGAGCGGGGCAAGATCCTTCCACGCCGCATCTCCGGGACGTGTGCGCTGCACCAGCGAAAGCTGCAGAACGCGATCAAGCGGGCCCGGATCATGGCGCTGCTGCCGTTCGTGACGGACTGATCGCGGAGCCGCGCATGATCCGGACCGAGGCGAACATCGAGACCGCGGGGGCCGATTCCCGGCTCGCCGGACCGAGCACGCGGAGCATCGCGCTGCATGGACTGGTGGCGGCTCTGATGTTCGTCTCGCCGCTCGTGGTCTTCGTTCCGGCGGCGATCCTCAGCTCCGGACTGCGCAACGGGCGGCGGGGGCTGTGGCTCTCCACCGCGGCGGCGGCGCTGCTGCTCGGGATGCTCGCCACGGCCGGCGGCTCGGCGGCGGCGTTCACTCCGGTGGCTCGGATGATCCTCGAGGTCGGGGCGCCGAGCGCCGTGGGGCTCGAGCTGATCCTGCGGGGCCTGCCGTTCGGCAGCGTCCTGCTCGCGAGCGTCGCCGCGAGCTTCGGCGGATTCGCTCTGGTCGAGCTCGGGATGCGCGCCCTCGCGTCGTACTCCCCCTACCAGGCGATCGTCGAGAACTTCCGCGCGGCGAGCCAGGCCTCGGTCGAGACCTACCGCGCGGCAGGCATGCCGGCCGAGGCCATCTCCACCATGGAGCGCGTCTCCGCCGCGATCGCCGGCACCTACATGCCCGTGCTCCTCGCGGTCGTGACGATTCTGATGTTCGCCCTGAGCTATACCATGCTCCCCCGACTGCGGTCCGGTCGCGCGCTCGCGCCGGGTATGCTGTTCCGCAATCTCGCGTTTCCCGAGATGCTGCTGTTCGGGTTCGTCGCCGGCGGCCTCGCCCCGCTCGCCTCGGGCTCGCTCCGGAGCCTGGGGTTCGGCATCCTGCTCGTCGTCGCCTTCCTCTACCTCCTGCAGGGGCTCGCCGTCTTTCGATTCCATCAGGTCCGCCTCCGCCTCGGCCTCCTCGGATCTCTCCTCGCGGTCCTGACTCTGTTGCTCCTCACTCCCTACGGAGTGTCCCCGGCTCTGCTCTTTCTGATCGGCCTGTTCGATCCGTTCTTCGATTTTCGAAAACTCCACCGAAAGGAAGTTCCCCATGAAAGTGATTCTGATTGACGAGGTGCGCGGACTGGGCGGTCGCGGTGACGTCGTGTCGGTGCGCGACGGCTACGCCCGCAACTTCCTGCTCCCCAAGCAGCTCGCACGCGAAGCGACTCCCGGCAACCTCAAGGCCGCGGAGCTGGAGAAGAAGAAGTGGGCCGCGCTGACCGAGAAGGAGAAGGACTCCGCGCAGAAGCTCGCCGAGCAGCTCCAGGGCGTGACCGTGATCGTCCACAAGCGCGTCGGTGAGAGCGGCACCCTGTTCGGCTCCGTCACCGCCAACGAGCTCGCCGACGCCCTCGAGTCGCGCGGATTCCAGGTCGACAAGCGCCGCATCGAGCTCGGACACTCCATCAAGGCGCTCGGTGTGAACGAAGTCGACGTGCGGCTCCACCGCCACGTGAGCGCGCACATCCGCGTCGAAGTCGTCCCGACGGTCGAGACCGAGTACACCGAGGTCCGGCTTCCCGGTGAGGAGCCGAAGGTCGAGCCGGCCGGCGAGCAGGCTCAGGCTTCCGCCCCGGCCCCCGAGCCGCAGGCGGAACAGCCGTCCGCCGAGTAGGATCGTCGAGTTACAGGACACTCGAGCGTTCCCCATCGACTCCTTCGAAGGCGGGCTCCGGCCCGCCTTTCGTCTTGGGCGGCCGCCCGTCCTGGAAACGGCGGCGGGGGAGCGAATACACTGTCGCGGCGATGGGGGAGAAGCGCTGGATCGAGGGGCCGCCCGAGGGGCTGGAAGGGTGGCGGGACGTGTGGCGGGAGAACCGGCGGTTCCGTCCGCGGAGCGGCCTGATCGGGCTCCTGACGGCGCCGCTGCGAGCGCTGGCGCGGCTGGCCCTGGGCGACGATGCCCGGAGGCAGAGGAATTTCAACGAGGCGACGCTCGAGATGCTCGAGGATCAGAGACGGGCGCTCGCCTCGGCGCTCGACGAGATCCAGGGCGAGCTGCGGCGCCTTCACGAAGAGCGGCAGAAATTCTTCGAGGTCGCGGTCGAGCGGAACGATGCGCTGCTGGCGGCGCTCGACCGCAAGGCCGAGACGGCGCTCGCGCGGATCCGCGACCTCGCCCATCCGGTTCTCACGGCGCAACCGGACCGCGCTCCCGCCCGTGACGACTGGGTCTACCGCCGCCTCGAGGAAGGGCTGCGGGGCGACGAGTCGGAAGTCCGCGAGGCGCTCGCTCCTTACGTCGAGATGGCGAAGCGGTCGGGACCGGCGATCGACGCCGGCTGCGGGCGCGGCGAGTTCCTGGCCCTTTGCGCCGGCGCCGGAGTCGAAGCGCTCGGCTACGACACGAACGAGCGGAGCGTGGCCGACGCCCGCGCCCGCGGCCTTCGCGTCGAGCTCGGATCGCTTCCCTCCTGCCTGGGACGGCACGGCGACTCGACGGTCGGCTCCATCCTGGCGTCCCACGTGGTCGAGCATCTGCCGGTCGACGCGCTGATCGGGACCTTCGCCGAGGCGAAGCGGGTTCTCCGGCCCGGAGGGCTCTTCATGATCGAGACCCCGAATGCGGAGTCGCTCGCCGTCTCCGCCTCCGAGTTCTGGCGCGATCCCACCCACCTCGGTCCGCGACATCTCGCCGCGCTGACCCTGCTCGCCCGCGAGTACGGGTTCGCGGTCGAACAGGCGCGGACGGTTCATCCCTTCCCGCGATCACGGAGGCTGCGGCTGCCGGACGACGCCTCGGAGGAGCTGCGCGCTCTCGCATCGCAGCTCGATGCCATTCTGTTCGGCGATCAGGACCTCCGGCTCGTGCTCCGCCGGGAGCCGGCGGCGTGAGTCGTCCATGGACTCTGCCGGCGCGACCCGGCGGCAGGCGCCAGATTCTCTAGGGACGGTGTGGGTCGTCGTCGACGGGGCGGGCTTCGATCACCATCTCGTTGGCCGGCGGAGGAGGGATGCGGTGCGGCGCGAGACCGAGGACGAGGCCGCAGATGAAGCCTCCGATGTGCGCGGCGTTGTCGATGCCGGGAGTGAACCCGATCACGATGTTGATGGCGGCCCAGAGGACGAGCTGCTGGATCAGGCCGCGGCTCCAGGCGGCGTGGCGGAATCTGGGCGATCGGCGGATCGAGACGATGAGAGCGCCGAGGATCCCGAAGATCGCGCCGCTGGCGCCCGCGGCGATTCCCTGCGTGATGGTCGCGCTCGAGATCGAGGCGACGATCCCGGAGGCGAAGTAGGTGATCGCGAATCGCTTCGAGCCGAACAGCAGCTCGAAGACTCCGCCGAGCTGGTAGAGCGCCCAGAGGTTCAGAAACAGGTGCAACAGGCCGATGTGGAGAAACATCGCCGCCACCAGCCGCCAGTATTCTCCGCGGCCGAACAGGTCCGGAACGATGGCGCCCATCGCGACGAGCACCTGGGGGTTCCTCGCTCCGCCTGCCATGACCTCGAACACGTAGACGACGCAGATGACCGCGATGATCGCGAAGGTGACGGGACTGCTTCTCCTCAACGGGGGCTCCTTTCGATCCAGCGCGAGACCTTCCTCATCAGGAAGTGTGCGGGTCCGGGGAGAATCTCCTTGAAGCGCATGTAGGCGGCGGCGAGCAGAGGGAGAATGGTTCGACGGCGTCCGGTCTCGACGGCTCGCACCACGGCGCGCGCAACGCGTTCGGGCGGAATGGCGAGGAGCAGCCGTGAGGCAGCCGGCATTTTGCCACGTTCGGCGGTGACGAAGAAGGCGGTCTCGGTCGTTCCCGGACAGACGAGCGAGACCCGGACGCCGCGATCGATCACTTCAGCCCGCAGCGACTCGGTCAGCCCCGTGATCGCGAACTTGGTCGCGCAGTAGCCTCCCATCCGCGCATAGCCCATCAGCCCGGTGATCGAGCCGACGTTCACGATCGCCCCTTCGCCCCGCTCGAGCATCGACGGCAGCACCGCCTCGATGCACCAGAACGCCCCGAAGAAATTCGTGCGCATCATCGCTTCGACTTCGTCGGTGCGCGCCTCGGCCACCTCGTCGAAGATCGCGAATCCCGCGTTGTTCACCAGGATGTCGACAGGGCCGTTTTCGGAAACTCCGCGATCGATCAGCCGCCGGCAGTGATCTCGGAGAGAAACGTCGGTCAGAACGGCCGTGCAGGCGGATCCCGCGTCGCGGCAGGCGGCGGCGGTGGCCGAGAGCTCGTCCTCGCGTCGCGCGCCGAGAGTCAGCCGCGCTCCGCGGCGGGCCAGCTCGATGGCGACCGCCCGCCCGATCCCGCTCGAAGCTCCCGTCACGACCGCATGTCTCCCCTTCGGATTCATTCTGGAGCGCCTTTGTAGCCGACGTGCCCGGCGTTTGCAAATTCCTCATTTCGGACGGCTTTCACGCATTTTCGCGGCATTGACTTTGAAAAGAAGCGACACCTATACTCCTGGGGCGCGCCCCCTCGACCAATCTCTCCCAAGGAGGCTACGGATGCCGTTCGAAGACGTCAAAAAAGTCTGGATGAACGGACGGATGGTCGACTTCGCCGACGCGAAGATTCACGCCTTCACCCACGCCCTTCACTACGGATCCGCCCTGTTCGAGGGAATCCGCTGTTACCGGACCCGGACCGGCCCGGCGATCTTCCGCCTGCACGACCACATCCGGCGCCTCTACGACAGCGCGAAGATCTACCGCTTCGAGATTCCGATCCCGCTCGAGGAGTTCGAGCAGGCCTGCCTCGACATCGTCGCGGCGAACGAGTACGAGGACTGCTATCTCCGCCCGCTCGTCTACCGCGGCTATCACTCTCTCGGGGTCCACCCCGCCGAGTGTCCGGTCGACATGCTGATCGGCGCCTGGAAATGGGGGAAGTACCTCGGGGAGGAGGCGATGGAAGGTGGAGTCGACGTGTGCGTCTCCTCGTGGTCGAGGATGGCGCCGAACACCTTCCCCGCGATGGCGAAGGCGACGGCGAACTACATGAACTCGATCCTGATCCGCTCGGAGGCGGCGATCGACGGGTACGCCGAAGGAATCGCGCTCGATGTCTCGGGATACGTCTCGGAGGGCTCGGGAGAGAACATCTTCGTCGTCCGCGACGGGAAGATCAAAACCCCGCCGCTGGGCGCCTCGGTGCTACCGGGAATCACGCGCGACACGGTCATCACGTTCGCGCAGGAGTTCGGATACGAGGTGCAGGAGAGCCTGATCCCGCGCGAGGCGCTCTACATCGCCGATGAAGTCTTTTTCAGCGGGACCGCGGCCGAGGTGACGCCGATCCGCTCGATCGACCGGATCGAGATCGGGGCCGGCCGCCGCGGCCCGATCACCGAGCGGATCCAGAAGCACTTCTTCGACTACGTCGGCGGGAAGGTGGAAGACCGCTACGACTGGTTGACCCCGGTCGCGGTGCCGGCGCGCAAATGAGACCGGCGGAGAGGGCGGACGGGCGTCGTTTCCGCCGGTGCGACCGGGCCGCAGGATCGCTCGGATCGCATCCATGCTCCCTTTTGTGATCTCGGCTCCTTTCCCGATCGGCGTTTTCCCACGCCCGATCCGAGGTAGAATCAGTCCGCCCACCCGTGCCCTGGCCCGCTGCTCCGGCGGACGATGAAGCCATGCACGAATTCCTCGAAGAAGCAGTTCAGTGGATCGAAGAGCGCCGGCCCTCCCGGGTCGCCGTTCTGACGGGGGCCGGAATTTCGGCCGAGAGCGGGATTCCGACGTTTCGCGATGCCGGAGGGTTGTGGGAGAGCTACCGTGCGGAGGATCTGGCGACCGCGGAAGCGTTCGGGCGGGATCCCCATCTGGTTTGGCGATGGTACGAATGGCGGCGCGGGATGATCCGCGATGCGCATCCGAACGAGGCGCATCTGGCGCTCGCGCGGCTGGAGAGCGGACTGGCGGGGCGCGGCGAGCTGACGGTCATCACTCAGAATGTCGACGGGCTCCACGGGCGCGCCGGCTCGCGCGAGGTCGTGGAGCTGCACGGAAGCATCTTCCGGGTTCGCTGCGTGCGCGAGCAGACCTGGGAAGAGCGGCTCGAGCCGTTCGAGACGCTGCCGCCGCACTGCCGCTGCGGGAGTCTGCTGCGCCCGGACGTGGTGTGGTTCGGGGAGATGCTCCCGCCCGGCGAGCTCGAGCGGGCGGCTGCGGCAGTGCGCGGCGCCGACGTGCTGCTGGTGATCGGCACCTCCGGCGTGGTTCATCCTGCGGCGGGGCTGATTTCGATGCTCGAGCGTGGGGAGGCGATCGAGATCAATCCGCAGCAGACGCCGATCTCGCGTCTGGCGCGCTTCTCGATCCACGATCGGGCGGTGAGCGTGGTTCCACGGATCGTGGACGCGATCGTCGGGAGCGCGCGATGACGCGCGAGCGCATCGCCGACCTTCCGATCGACGAGCGGCCGCGGGAACGGATGGAGCGTCACGGCGCCCGGACGCTCAGCGACGCCGAGCTGCTCGCCATCATTCTCGGTTCCGGAACCCGGGGCCGGAGTGCCGTGCATCTCGCCCGGGAGATGCTCGCCGATGGACTCCCCGCCCTCGCTCGTCGCGAGTGGCCCCGAGGGCGGCTGGTCCCGGGAGTCGGTCCCGCCAAAGCATGTCGCATCGGCGCCGCTCTCGAGATCGGCCGTCGACTCGCCACTCGCCAGGACGGCGACCGCGATCCGATCCACGACGTCACTTCCCTCGCCGGCCCGCTGATCGCGCGCTACTCCCACTACGTCCAGGAGCGCCTCGGCGCCCTCTTCCTCGATTCCAAGAACCGCCTCATCCGCGAGCGCGAGATCTACGTCGGAACCCTCAATGCCGCCACCGTCTCGACCCGGGATGTTCTCCGGATCGCCCTCGAAGAGAACGCCGCCGGCGTCGTCATCTTCCACAACCATCCTTCGGGTGATCCCGCTCCCTCCGCCGAGGATCTGAGCTTCACGCGAAGGCTCGTGGAGGCCGCCAGCCTGATGGGGCTCGACGTGATCGATCACCTCATCCTCGGGGCGAACCGCTACGTGTCGCTCAGGCAGCGGGGAGCGCTGTGAGAAGACGGCCGCCCGCCGGGCGGTCCGTCGTCTCCGTCGCTCGACGCACTACGCTCAGGCGCCCGGGAGGTTCTCTTCGAAGACCTGGACGTAGGCCTCGTTGCGCAACCGCTCGATGTAGGTCCGATAGTCGCGCTGGAACGCATCCTCGCCGGCGTCGCGGCGGAGCGTCTCCTTGATCTGGTCGAATGAGGGGATTTCGGAGGGTAGGCGCGCCTCGACCAGCAGCACGTGGAACCCTGCCTGAGTCTCGATCGGCCCGGTAGTCTCGCCGGCCGGCGTGTCGAACACCACCCGGTCGAGAGCGGCGAGGAGCTCGCCCTTCCCGACGGTGCCGATGTCTCCGCCGTTCTCCTTCGAGGGGGAATCGGAGTACTCGGTCACCAGAGCCTGGAAGCTCTCGCCGCCGCGGGCGCGGGTGACGGCCTCTTCGGCCTCCGCCCGCGCGCGGACGCGCGTGGCGAGGTCGGCGCCGGGCGGCACCACGACGACGAGCTCCCGGAGCCGGGCGCGCTCGGGAAGGCGGTAGGTTTCCTTTTCGGCCTCGTAGCGCTGGCGCAGCTCACGGTCCGAGATCTCGCCGCGCGAGCGAAGCTCGCGGCCGAAGACCTTGTTCGTCAGGAGCGTGTCCCGCAGCCGCAGCTCCATCTCCGAGCGGGTGAGCCCGGAGCTGCGGAGCGACTCCTCGAACGCCTCCTCGGTCTCGATGGCGTACTGCTCCATCAGGCGCGCGATCGCGTCGTCGAGCTCCTGCGCGGTGACGGTCAGCCCGAGCCGGTCGGCCCGGTCCTTGATCAGGAGCTCCGAGAGCATTTCGTTGAACAGAGCGTCGCGGAACTGTTTCCCGCGCTCCGCGGCCTGAGCGGGCGGAGAATTGCGCTGGATCTCCCGCAGTCCGTCCGCGAGCCGCGCGACGTACTGCGATCGGGTGATGATGCGGTCTCCGACCCGCGCCACGACGGCCTCGACGACTTCCGCCCGGGCCGCGGCTCCGGCGAGGATCAATGCGACGATTGCGATGACTCTCTTCATGGGGTTTTCTTCCTGTCCGATTCGACGAAACTTGCCTCGTTCCGGTATCGCCGCAACACGCCTCACCTCGCGATTATTCGGCGCATTCATTCGGACGAGCTCGCCGGGAAGGTGCCGGTATAGGGGAAGGGGAGGCGGCGGGGGAGGATCGTCACCGGAATGGCCTGACGGGCGGCGATCAGCAGGTTCGACAACTGGCGGCGGGCGGCTTCCTCCGCCAGCCGCTGGCGAACCATCGGCTCGGCGGCCTCGAACTCGAGGATTCCCGCGGGGCGGCGGTCGTTGACCCGGAAGATGTAGAAGCCGGTGTCGGTGCGGAGCACGCCGGTGGTTCCGCCGGGCCCCAGGGCGAAGATCTCGTCCTCGAAGACCTGGGGCAGCTCGCTGCGCGTGATCCAGCCGATCTCTCCGCCGGTCGCGGCGTTGGGAGCCTCGGAGTGCTCGACCGAGAGCTCGGTGAACGAGGCGCCGGCGCGGAGGCGCTTCACGACGTCGGCCGCGAGCTTCTCGTCGCGGACCAGGATCTGCGCGATCCGCACGCGATCGTCGAATCGGTAGTCGCGGATGAACTGCTGGTAGTGGGCGCGAACCTGCTCCTGCGTCGGCGGAGGCATGTCCGCCGCGATCTCGGTGAGCAGGGCGTCTCGGCGGAGCTCGTCGCGTTTTTCGCTCGCCGTCGATCCCGCGTCGGCGCGCACCGCGGCCGCCACCTGTTCGGCGCTGACTTCGATCCCTCGCTTCGCGGCGAACTCCGACAGCAGGACCTCCTGCACGTACTGATCGAGCAGCGCACTCGCCGCCTCCGGGACGATCTGCGCCAGCTCGGTTCCGGTATTGCGATCGAGGTAGCGCTTGAAGTCGTCGATCGTGAGCTGGCGCGAGCCGATCTGAACGATGACGTCGGGCGGGATCGTCTGCCGGGTCTGACACCCTGCGAGCAGAACGATCAGTGCGAGAGCGCGGAGGCGCATGGGCGAGGGCGATTGTAGGGTGAGGGAGCGGCGAGGGCAATCGCAGGACGACGGCGGAGACGGCGGAGCGGCCGCCCTGGCGGTGATGCGAGCGCCGTCGGGCGCGTCACGAGCCGTAGCCCCGCGTGTCGGCCCGGGGTTGCCCGGCGTCGGTCCGCGCTTCGCCGCCGTCGTCCGGAGAGCCGGCGTCGGCGCCGGCGACCGCGGAGAGGGCGGCGTGGATCTCGGCGACGATGCCGAGGGCGGAAGTCTCCCGGAGGGGGAGCGTGAGGACGCCTCCGGGGGAGAATTTCGCATCGGGGCGGAGCTCGAGCATCCGGAGGAGGCGATCGGGATCGATCCTGGCGGCGGCGGCGAAGCGGATCGCGACGATGGAGCGGTCGCGGACGATCGAGACGACGCCGAGGCGGATGGCGAGCAGGCGCAGCCGGACGAAGGAGAAGAGGCTCTCGACGGCGGGGGGGACGGTGCCGAAGCGGTCGCGCATTTCGGCGTGCAGATCGTCGAGGCGCGCCTCGTCGCGCGCGGCGGCGATCTTCTTGTAGAGAGTCATCCGGATGTTCTCGTCGGAGATCCAGTCGCGCGGAATGTAGATGTCGAGAGCGAGGCTCATCTGGGTCTCGACTTCCGGCTCGACGGATTCGCCGCGCAGCTCGCGGACGGTCTCCTCGAGGAGTTTCGTGTACATCTCGAATCCGACGGCGGCGATCTGGCCGGACTGCTCGCCGCCGAGCATGTTTCCGGCGCCGCGGATCTCGAGGTCGCGCGCGGCGATGCGGAAGCCGGCGCCGAGATCGGAGAACTCCTGAATGGCGGCGAGGCGCTTGCGGGCGTCGGACGCCAGCGAGCGTTGGGAGGGGACGAGCAGATAGCAGAACGCGAGCCGGTCGCTCCGTCCCACCCTGCCGCGGAGCTGATAGAGCTGCGACAGTCCGAAGCGCTCGGCATGATCGATCAGAATCGTGTTCGCCGCCGGGATGTCGATGCCGTTCTCGATGATCGTGGTCGAGAGCAGCACGTCGTACTCCCTGGCGATGAAGGCCATCATGGAACGCTCGAGCTCCTTCTCCTCGATCTGACCGTGCCCGACGATCACGCGCAGGCCGGGAACCAGCCGTTCCAGGTGCTCCTTCATCGAATAGATCGACTCGATCCGGTTGTGGACGAAGAACACCTGACCGCCGCGAGCCCGCTCGAACTCGATCGCTTCTCGGACGAACTCGTCGTGGAATCCGATCACCGCCGTCTGGATCGCGAGCCGGTCCTTCGGCGGAGTCTCGATGATCGAGATGTCGCGCACGCCGGTGAGCGACATGTGGAGGGTCCGCGGAATCGGTGTCGCCGACATCGCGAGCACGTCGACCGATTTCTTGAGCTGCTTGAGCCGCTCCTTCTGAGCGACGCCGAACCGCTGCTCTTCGTCGATGACGAGAAGCCCCAGGTCCTTGAACTTCACGTTCTTCGAGAGCAGCCGGTGGGTCCCGACGAGCACGTCGATCTCGCCCGTCCCGATCTTCGCCTCGATCTGCTTCTGCTCCTTCGGTGAGCGGAAACGCGAGAGAAGCTCGATCGTGACGGGGAACGAGGCGAACCGGCGGAGAAGCGTCTTGTAATGCTGGTAGGCGAGGATCGTCGTCGGCGCGAGGAATGCGACCTGCTTGCCGTCCATCACCGCCTTGAATGCCGCGCGCATCGCGACCTCGGTCTTTCCGTAGCCGACGTCCCCGCAGAGCAGCCTGTCCATCGGCTTGCGCGATTCCATGTCGCTCTTGATGTCGTCGATCGCCGCGACCTGGTCCTCGGTCTCCTCGTACTCGAACGCCTCCTCGAACTCGAACTGCCAGGGGCTGTCCCGGCTGAAGGCATGGCCCGAGACCATGTGGCGCGTCGCGTAGAGCTTGAGCAGCTCGTCGGCCATGTCGCGCATCGCCTTCTTGACGGAGGCCTTCGTCCGCGCCCAGCTCGTCCCTCCCAGACGGTCGAGCTTCGCCGGCGCCTCCCCACCGCCCGAGTACTTCTGAATCAGGTGCAGGCTCTCCATCGGGAGCAGCAGCCTCCCGCCGTTCGCATATTCGAGCTGCATGACTTCGCGCTCGTTCTCACCGAACGCGATGCGGTCGAGCCCGGCGAAACGCCCGATGCCGTGGTCGACGTGGACGATGTAGTCGCCCGCCTTGAGGTCGCGCAGGTCGGCGGCGAAGCTCTCGGCCGTCCGCTTCCGGCGCGCCGGCAGCGCCGCCGCCGCGGGAGGCTCGAACAGATCCCATTCCGAGAGCACGTCGAGCCCGACCTCGTCGAACCGGAATCCCCGCGCCAGGTTGCCGCGCGCGACGACCAGATCGTCTCCGAGCCGGGTCCCCTGATCGACGAAGGGAACCTCGAGCTCGCGCAGGAGCCGCTCGGCCTTCTCGCGCCCCCCTTTCGTCGAGGTGAGCAGGACCTGTCGCCGCCCTTCCGAACGGCCGCGTGCGAGCTCAGCCGGCAGCTCCCCGAGGCGCTCGATCCAGCTCACCGACGCCGGAGCGTGAACTCTCAGCTCCTCGAATCCGTTACCGGCGACGTGCAGCTCGCTCAGGGCCAGCTCGATCCGGCCGGCGAGCTCGCGCACCCGATCCGCCGGCACGAGCATCCGCTCGGGCGAGAAAACCGCCTTCCCCCGTTCGGCCGCCGCCTCGTACTCGCTTCGGAGGAACGACTCGTACTTTCGGATCGATGCACCGATCTCGTCCGGCTCGATCGCGAACAGCGACCACGGCCGTTCGCCTTCCTTCGACAGCAGCGCCGCGAACGAGGTCGTCTCCGAGACGAGCGGAAGGTAGTTCTCCATTCCGGGAAACGACCCCTGTTCCTGAAGCCGCTCGATCTTTTCGGCAACGTCTCGCTTCCATCGCGGCTCGGACAGCTCGCGCGCGAAGAGTTGGGCGAGAGCGCGAAGTGCCCGGGGCGAGCGGCGGAACTGCGTCACCGGGAATACCACCGCCCGCTCGATCCGCTCGCGCGTGCGCTGGCTCTCCACCTCGAACCGGCGGATCGACTCGACCGTATCGCCGAACAGCTCGATCCGAACCGGCTCCTCCGTGTTCGGGGGAAACAGATCGATGATTCCCCCCCGCAGCGCCATCTCGCCGATCTCCCCGACCAGATCCGTACGGACGTACCCGTTCTCCAGGAGCGACTCGAGCAGACCCCGCGGATCGAGCTCGTCTCCCTCCCGGATCTCGGCCACCCGCGACTCGAACTCCTCGGGCCTGGGGATCGGCCGCAGCAGCGAAGGCGCCGTCACGACGAGCAGCTCGACCTCCCCCCGCACGACCGCGCCGAGGGCGCGGATCTCGTCGCGAATCACGGCGAGGGAGGGATCGACTTCCTGGTAGGGGGTGAGCGAGGGGTTGGGATAGGCGACGACCATCCCGGGGCTCGGATGGAACAGGCGTATCGCTTCGGTCAGCTCGCGGAGGACCGAGTCGGACGGGACGAGAACGGCGATCCTCTCCGGACGGCCGGCCGCGAGCGCGGAGAGCAGGAGCGCGCGCGCCTCGAGCGAAGCGCCGGTCAGCTCGAGGCGGCGGCCTTCCAGAAGGGCGCGGCGGATCCTTCCCGCCGCCTCGCTGCCGGCGAGCAGCTCTCGGATCTCGTCGGCGATGGGAGCTCTCGGTTCACTCATGCAGGATGGGAAGGGTCCCGAAATGCAAATGCCGGGGGGAGGGCGAATAATCCGTCGGCCTGAGTGGTGCGGAGCGGGAGCGCTCGTGCGCGATTCCCGGGCGTGCTCAGCGGGCGAAGTAACCGCGGATGGCGCGCGGGGTCCATCTCGGGGAGCTCACGCTGACCTTGATCGTGCGCCACTGGTTCGCCTTCGAAGAGGCGAAGACCTCGTACTGGATGACATAGCGTGCGCGCAGATCCTGCTCGATGCGGTTCCAGGCGAGCTCGAGGCTTTCCGTCGTCGCGTCGACGACGAACCCGCCGCTCTCGGCGGCGAGGTAGCGGAGCTGATCGGCGTGGCGGCCGGTCGTTCCCTTCGATCCGAACGCGATGATGTAGATGGGGATGGCGGCGAAGCGGGCCGATTTCAGGATCTCGGGCCAGGTCGTGAGCGAGTCGGTGTCCTCTCCGTCGGAGAGGAGGACGATGGCCTTGCGGCGGGGCTCGCGCTCGAGCTCGCGGATCGAGGTCGCGACGGCATCCCACAGCGCGGTGTTCCCGCGTGACTCGATCTGCCCGAGAGCGCTCTGCACGGCCGCCAGGTCGCCCGTGAGCGGCTGCCACCGCCGCGGCACCTGGTGGATCGAATAGACCGAGGCGCGATCGCCGTCTCGCATCGTGCGCTCGAGGAATCGCCTCGCGGCACGCTGCACGTGCGGCATGAACGAATTCATGCTGTTGGACGCGTCGATGAGCAGCGAAAAGGAGACCGGCTCGTCGAATGCCTTCGCGAATGAAACGATTCGCGCCCGCTCGCCGTTGTCGATGATCCGGAACTGCGAAGCCTCGAGGTTCGTCAGGACGTTCCCTTCCTCGTTCACGACCGAGACCTCGATCGGAACCCGCCGCCACGCATATTCCTCGATGAAGACCTCGGCCGAAGGCGTAAGCCCGTGCGAGTCCTGAATTCCCGAGCGCGTGATCGCGACCGCGTGGAGCAGCGAGTCGTGAACTTCGGGTGCCCTGACCAGCCAGGGCGGAGACGTCAGCCGTCCGAGCGAGCCGACGTCGTGGAAGAACTCGACTTCGACGACCGGATCCTCGACGGGTGAAGTGACGATCGCCTCGACCATCCCGTCGTCTCGTTTCACGACCCGGACCGAGAGAGGCTCGCTGCCGCGGTTGATGATCGATTCCCAGCGGACCCGGCGCCGGTCGGGCGCGGTCGCCGTCACTCGAATCGAGTGCTCCACCGGCTTGGGTCCCAGGTCCGCCGCGATCCGGTATGGTGCCGAGGTCAGCGTCGCGACCAGATGCCCGTCGAGCTCGAGCGTGACGCGCGCCGGCTCGAACGGCGGCATCACCACGATCTCGGTCTCGCCGCGATACTCGCCCCGGATCGTCCCGGCAGCCTCCACCTGGAGGACCAGACGGCTCTGAGGAGCGCCGCCGCGCTCCTCGGCCGCCGCGCTCGCGCCGATCAGCAGCGCCAGAGCGGCGATTCGGACTGCGCGCTCACGATTTTCCATACACACGGCGGTACTCGTGCAAATTTCGGGTCACCGTCATGACGTAGAGCCGAGTCTCGGCGTAAGGGATTGAGTCGATGAATAGATCGAGGTCTTCGATCGACTGTCGGCTCTGCCATCGTCGGACGGCCGTCTCCCCTGCATTGTACGCGGCCAGTGCCGCAATTCGTCGCCCCTCCATCGTCTCGAGCTTCTGCCGCAACTCGGCGGTTCCCACTCCGATATTGGTGATTGGATCGAACAGATCCTGGCGCTCGACCGGAGCGAGTCCCGCCTTCCTCGCGATCGTGCCCGCTTCGGCCGGCATGATCTGCATCAGCCCGACCGCACCGGCGCTGGAGACCGTGGTCGGCTCCCACGCGCTCTCCTGCCGGATGATGGCGAGAACCAGCCAGGGATCGACCCCGTGCCGCTCGGCCGACTCCCGGATCGTCTCCCAGTGCGTGCGGGGATAGAGGATCTCCCAGAAGCGGCGGGGGATGCCGGTGCCGCCGTGACGGATCAGATCGCGGAAGGTGCGGCCGAGGATCGAGATGGCACGGAGGGGCTCGCCGGCGTCGGCG
>DATKCD010000125.1:0-13008 GCA_035544735.1 Thermoanaerobaculia bacterium | reverse complement strand
CGCCGCGCGGGCGCGGATGAGCGCATCGATCGAGAAGCGCCCCGCGCCGGTGAACGTCAGCGCGAGGAAGACGATCAGGAAGAGGAGGGCCGGCTCGCGGCTCGCCCACGACTCTCCCTCCCCCGTCATGAAGAGCCTCGCCCCCTCCCCCATCGTCCACGGATCGCCGCCATGCACGACGAACGCCGCCACCCCCATCATGAAGATGATCGGCGCGGTCACGAAGCGGGTGCCGAGGCCGATCAGCACGAGCAGCGCGCAGATCAGCTCCGCGATCATCACGAGAACGAGGCTCGGTCCGGGCCCGAGCCCGATCGGATCGCCGAACTGATCGTACTGCCCGTCGATCATCATCTGCAGCTTTCCCCAGCCGTGCGTCATGAGAAACCCGCCGATGCCGACCCTGAGGATCAGCAGACCGATCGAGCTCCAGAGATCGTCCCGCTCGCTCATTCGCTCCCCTTTCCCGACAGCTCGGCCCGAGGCGCTTCGCGCCGGCTCGCCGCCGAGGCGGAAGTCGATCCGGAATACACTTCGGGCGGCGACCTGTCAAGGGCAGGGGGCCGAACGCCCTTCGGGCAAATGCAAAATTCAAAATGCAAAAAGGAGCCGACGAGGTCGAACGCCGACGACCGGTTGGATGAATGCTGGAGCGCGGTGAAGCGCGCGTGATCATCGCGTGCTTTTCTTTTTCCATTTTGCATTTTGCATTTTGCATTGTGCATTTGGCCGGAGGCCGGTTCGCTCTGGCCGGAGGCCGCCCCGTCACACGCTCAGTCGTACCAGGTCGAGGAACGACTTCAGCATGCGCGCCGTCAGCCCCCAGATCTCGATCGGCGGCCAGGTGTAGAAGTAGGAGGGATAGGTCCGGTCCCGGTAGCTGAGGTAGCGGATGTCGGGGTTGTTCCGGTCGAGCAGCGCCGCCATCGGCACCTCGTAGACCGAAGTGACCTCGGCCTCCTGCAGCACGTACGCGACCTCGCGATGCACGAGGCCGACGAAGGGGGCGACGACGAACCCCGTCCGCGTGATCACGTCGTCGAGCCGGCCGACCAGCTCGATCGCGTCGGGAGGGATCCCGATCTCCTCCTCGGTCTCCCTCAGCGCAGCCGCTCCGAGCGTCTCACCCGGCTCGACGCTTCCGCCGGGAAAAGAGATCTGGCCGCTGTGCACCGGGAGATCGGGCGAGCGGTGCGAGAAGAGGATCGAGAAGCCGTCGCCCTTCTTCAGCAGCGGAATCAGGACGCAGGCGCGGCGCAGCTCCCCGGGTTCGATCTCGTCCGCCGGGCGGGACGCGAGGATCCGGAGTAGGCGCCCCAGAGCGCGGTCGTCGAACGGATGCTGCATCGCGCCCGGATCATAGCAAGGGGCACGGTGCATCCACCGGTCGGAGCTCCGGCCACGCCCGCTGCTCAGAGCGCGAGGTCGGCGATGGGGGGACCGTCGAGGTACGGGATCTCCGACATGGCGGTCCAGATGGCGACGCGGTCGGCGTCGGGGGGAGCGGCGAGCGCGGTCTCGAGATCGGCGCTGGCGCCGGGGGCGAGGTCGCCGGCGAGCGCGAGCCAGCGGTCGGCGACGACGCGCTCGCGGCGGAACATCTTCACGATGAGCCGGAGGGAGGGCTCGCCGAACACGGCCGCGCGGTGGAGCGCGTCGCCTTCGTTGCGCAGCGTCATCGAGAGCGACCAGCCCGCCGGGGCCGGCCGGGCGTCGAGGCGCGAGACCGCGATCCGCGGGAGCAGAGGCATCGCGCGCGGAACGGCGGCGCCGGCGCGCGGGACCTCGTCCGCGCCGCCGAGGGCGCGAAGATAGCCGTCGACGACGCGGTCGAGCGCGCCGTGCGCTTCGAGCCACGCGCGCCCGGCCTCGGCGAGCGGCCCGGACTCGAGCCCCGAGGTCATGAACGCGGCGAGCGCGTCGGTCTCGGTCGCGTCGAGAGGGATGCGCGTCACGATCTCGCGCGGGAGCTCGGCGAACTGCCCGAGCTCGCTCACCGCCACCGGACGGCCGACCCGCAGGGCGCGAACGAGCGTTCCCGACATCTCCCCCGCCGACGGATAGCGCAGATTCACTACCCGGTCGACCGCGGCGAGATACCGGTCGAACTCCTCGTCGGCCACCCACCCGGTCGCGCTCCATCGCTCCGCCGGAACGCCGTATCGCGACGCGAGGGCGGCGAGGTCGACGTTGGGCGCCGGCTGACCGACGATCAGGAGCCGCAGAGCCGGATCCCTCCGCGCCGCCGCGGCGAACGCCTCGAACACCACCTCGGGGCGCTTGGTACTCGTCACGAATCCGAACATCCCGATCACGCGGTCCGTCTCGCCGTATCCGAGCCTGCGCCGCAATGCCTCGCGCTCCTCGTCCGTCGGAATCGGAGCGGCCTCGTCGTACGGATGTCCGACCACGACGATCGGGACCTCGACGCCGCGCTCGCGGAGCTGATCGGCCGCCCAGCGGTCGTGGACGATCACCCCCCTCGAGCGGCGCGCGAGCTCGGCCGAGGCGGGAAAGAGGAAGTTGCCGAGCTCGGCGTGGAGCCCGGCCGCGCGGCCGCGCGCGAACGCCGCCCCCAGCTCGCCGTCGCTCTCGCGCAGGAGCGCTTCGTACTCCTCCGCTTTTCCTCTCGCGAGCGTCCGTTCCACCACGAGGTGATGGAGCACCAGGTCGTGCAGCACCGCGTGCAGCGGATGCTCCATCGCCTCGGCCCAGACGAACTCGTGGTACGGATTGTTGCCGAGCTGTCCCACGACGTGATCGAACTCGGCGCGGCGCGGGCGCAGCTCCCCGATCGTCAGCACGGGCACGCCGGGGATCGGCTCGAAGTCCTCCTGATTCACGACCGCCGTCACCTCGGCGCGCCGGGCGAGCGCCGGCAGCAGAAGGGCCGAATAGCCCGCGATTCCGGACCGCACGGGAGGAAGGGGCGTGAGGACGGCGATCTTCATCGTCATTACAGTCCACCAGGCCCGGCAGTCTCGTCGGCGCTCTTTTTCGCCTGCGCGCCGAGCCAGGCCTCGACGAATGGATCGAGATCGCCGTCGAGGACGCGCTGAACGTCGCCGACCTCGAAGCCGGTCCGGACGTCCTTGACGAGCTGATACGGCTGGAGAACGTAGGAGCGGATCTGGCTTCCGAAACCGATCTCGCGCTTCTCTCCCTCGATGGTCTTCTGCTCTTCCTTCCGCTTCTCGAGCTCGACCTGATGGAGGCGCATCCGGAGCACCTTCATCGCGGTCTCGCGGTTGCGGCCCTGGCTCCGCTCGTTCTGGCACGCGACGACGATCCCCGTCGGCAGATGGGTGATGCGGACCGCCGAGTCGGTGACGTTGACGTGCTGGCCACCGGCGCCCGAGGAGCGGTAGGTGTCGATGCGGAGGTCCTTGTCGTTGATCTCGACCTCGATGTCGTCGTCGATCTCCGGATAGACGTGGATGGAGGCGAACGAGGTGTGCCGGCGTTTGTTCGCGTCGTAGGGTGAGATGCGGACGAGGCGGTGTACGCCGTGCTCGGAGCGGAGATATCCGTAGGCGTGCTCTCCCTTGACGGCGAACGTCACGCTCTTGATGCCGGCCTCCTCCCCCGCCTGATAGTCGATCATCTCGGTCTGGAAGCCCTTCCGCTCGCAGTAGCGGAGGATCATGCGGAGGAGCATGTCGGCCCAGTCCTGCGACTCGGTGCCGCCGGCTCCCGGATGAATCGCGATGATGCAGTTCCGCTCGTCGTACTCCCCGGAGAGCTTCATCGTGATCTCGACTTCGGAGATCTGCTCCTCGAGGCGGTCGAGGGTGGAATCGATGTCGGCGGAGACCTGCTCGCCCTCCTTCCGGAGCTCGAGCAGCACGTCGACCTCCTCGCTGAGGGACTCGAGCGACTGGGCGATGGCGATGCGCTTTTCGAGGATGCTGCGCCTCCGGCCGATCTCCTGAGCCCTCGCCGGATCGTTCCAGAAGCCCTCGGACGACATCTGCGCCTCGATGTCGGCGAGTCCCTTGCGGGCGGAATCTACGTCAAAGATAACCTCGGATCGCTTCGAGGCGCTCGCGGCTCGTCTCCACTCTGGTCATCACGTCTTCAGCCATCGTTCCCGACCTTTCCAAGTTGCGGCCGCGCGGCCGCGATCGCCGTCGCCAGCGCCGCGAGCCATGCGAACCAGTCGCCGAATCTTACATAAGCCGTCGTCGATTGTCGTGCGGTGGGCTCGCCGACGATGATTCCCTCCCGGTTCATCGGGATCGAGTCGACGAGCCGGCCGGCCGGATCGACGAGCGCCGAGATCCCGGAGGTGGCGGCGCGCAGCAGCCAGCGGTCGGTCTCGACGGCGCGGAGCCGCGCCGCGTCGAGATGCTGTCGCGGCGCCCCCGATCCGCCGAACCATCCGTCGTTCGTGATCGTGACGAGCACGTCCGCGCCGTTGAGCACCTGCCGCCGCGGAATCTGCGGGAAGACGATCTCGTAGCAGATCGCCGGGCCGTAGCGATGCCATCCTTCGAGCGGCCGCTCGTTCGTTCCGAACTGGAACTCGCCGACCGCGCGCACCAGCTTCTCCGCGAAGAAGAGCACCTTCCGCAGCGGGACGTACTCCCCGAACGGGACGAGATGGATCTTGTCGTAGCGGCCGCGCAGCTCGCCGCGATGGACCAGATAAGCCGCGTTCCACAGCCGGCTCGGATCGTCCGGGTCCTCGGCGACGGACCCGAGGATGACGTCGGCGCCGAGCTCGGCGGAGGCCGCGGCGACGCTCTCGCGATAGAGCTCGTGCGCGACGAAGGTCAGCGGCACGGTCGACTCCGGCCAGACGATCGTCGTCGCTCCCTCCCTCCCCGCTTCGGCAGTCATCCGCATCATCTTCCCGAACAGCTCGAGCGTCGTTCCCGCCTCCCACCGCATCTCCTGCGAGATGTTCGGCTGGAGCATGACGGCACGGAACGGCTCGCCTGCCCGCGGGGCGATCGAGCGGAGCATCAGCGCACCGGAGCCCCACCACGCCAGAACGAGCGCCGCTCCCGCGATCGCCGCCGTCCGCTTCAACTTCGGCTTCCCCTCGGTCGCCGCGATCCACCCGAGGATTGTCGCGGGGACCATCGCGAGGAATCCGACGCCGTAGGGGCCGATCACGCGCGCCGCCATCACGAGCGGAGTCTCGTCGATCAGCGCGACGGCGAGCAGGTTCCACGAAAACCCGGTGAGCAGGTAGGTGCGGAGGAGCTCGATCGCGGTCCACGCAGCCGGCGCGAGAAACCAGAACATCGTCGGATGGACCGCGCGCATTCTCCGGACGAGCAGCGCGAACAGCCCGCCGTACGCCGCGAGGACGAGCGAGAGGAGGAGATAGAGCGAGACGCCGACCGGCATGGAGAGCCCGCCGTAGCGGACCATGACGTGGATCACCCACGGGACGTTGACGAGCCACGTGACGAGGGATCCGGCGAGACCGAGGAAGAACGCCTCGAGAGGACCGCTCGAGCGAAGGACCGCGGCGATCAGCGGAGCGAGCGCGACCAGCGAGAGCAGGCCGATGCCCGCGTCGGGAAACGCGAGCGCGAGCAGCGCGCCCGAGACGAGCGCGGCGAGGAAACGGTGCGGACGGCTCATAGGGCAGGCGGGGAGGCAGCCCGCGACCCGCTCACTTCTTGAACAGCGCGTCGAAGGCCTTACGCGCGTCGTCGGGAGTCTCGAGCTTCGTCGCCTTGTCGGCGGCGAGGTCCGCGACCATGCGCGGAGCGAAGGGCGGGCAGGTGTTGTTCGCGTCCTTCGGCGAGACGCGCGCCGGGATGTCTTCCCAGACGCGACACTGCCAGTGCGCCGCCGTGTCGAAGTTCTTGCAGTTGGTGCAGGTGTGGAGGTCCGAGCTGCAGGCGGAGCACTTCGCCTCGGGCGTGATCTGCTCGCCGATTCGCTGCTTCTCGCCGCAGCGGGCGCACTTGAACGCCCCCGGCCCGAACCCGCCGGCGGTCCGCCCGCGCGGAGCCCCCTCGATCCGTTCGCGCCGCTCCTCCCGCGGCCCCTGCGACCCCTTCGACTTCTCGGAGCGGTCCACACCGCTGTCCTGATACCCGCGGTGACGGTATTTACGATCGCTCAATGAGATCACCTCGATCAGAAAAAGTACGCGGCGACGAGGATGGCCACCGCGATGAGGACCAGCACCAGCCGCGTGACGAACCGGGCCACCCGGAACGCGACCCACGGCAGGGCGACGACGAGAACGACCGCGAGGGCCTTTCCATTCGGGAGGTGCGCTCCCAAGTCTACCAGCGTTTCGGCCGCGCGCACGAGTCGGCGAAAGCGCCGATCCGCGGCGGGGCCGGAATGTCTTCACCCCGCGACCAGAGACCACCGGACCATCGGGCGAACGGCAACAGCAACGGCGGATGGCCGACCCTCGCAGCAGAATGCAAAGTTGAATCCAGAACGATATTCGTCGGATCAGACCAGAAGCCGGAGGGGCTGCTCCAGATACACCTTCAGGGTGCGCAGGTACTCCGCTCCCGCAGCGCCGTCGATCGCTCGGTGATCGCACGACATCGTCACCTTCATCCGCTCGCGGATCCGGATCTTTCCCTCGACGACCACCGGCTTCGCGACCGCCGCTCCGACCGCCAGGATCGCCGCGTTCGGCGGGTTGATGATCGCCGTGAATTCCTCGATGCCGAACATCCCGAGGTTCGAGATGGTGAAGGTCGAGCCCTGATACTCGTCGGGGCGCAGCCTGCGGTTGCGCGCGCGCCCCGCGAGGTCGCGTACCTCCGCCGCGATCTCGACCACCGACTTCCGGTCGGCGTTCCGCACGACCGGCGTGATCAGCCCTTCGGGCGTCGCCACGGCGATCCCGACGTGGACCTCTCCGTGCTGCTCGATCGCCGTTCCGGTGAACGACGCGTTCACGTTCGGATGATGGTGGATCGCGAGCGCGGCCGCCCTCACCACGAAGTCGTTGACGCTCACCTTCGCGCCCGCGATCTCGCCGAGCTGCTCGCGCATCCGCTGCAGCTCGGTCACGTCGGCCTCGATCGTGAGGAAGAAATGCGGGATCGGGCCGAGCGATTCCACCAGCCGTTTCGCGATCGTCCGCCGCATCGCCGAGAGCGGCACCGACTCGGCCCGCAGCTCGGCCGGAGGGGGAAGCAGCGGAGCCCCGGCAGGAGCCGAAGGAGCCTTCGCTCCCGCCGGCGGAGCCTTCGCTCCCCCTTCGGCCGCCTGTTTCACGTCCTCGGCGACCACCCGTCCGCCCGGACCGCTGCCGCGGACGCTTCCGAGATCGACGCCGAGCTCCTTCGCCATCCGTCGCGCCAGGGGGGAGGAGCGGACGTGCCGATCCCCGGCGGTCGAGGGCTCGGTTTTCGCGGCCGGCTGAGGCGCAGGGGCGGGCCGAGGCTTCTCCGGCGCCTTCCCGGGAGCGCGCTCGGTCGCCGGCGCCGCGCTCTCCGCCGATCCCTTCTCCTGCCGTTTCGGCTGCGGCTTCTCCTCGGGCTTCTCCTCGGGCTTCTCCTCGGGCTTCTCCTCGGGCTTCTCCTCGGGCGTCTCTTCGGACTTCTCCGGCGAGGTCTGTTCGGGCTTGGCCTTCTTCTTCGCCGGGGCGCCGTCGCCGCCGAGGGTCGCGAGCGTCGCGCCGACCTCGGCCGTCGCCCCTTCCTCGACCACGATCTCGCCGAGGATGCCGTCCTCCTCCGCCTCGAGATCGAGATTGACCTTGTCGGTCTCGATCTCGAGGAGGGGCTCGCCTTTCTTCACCGGCTCGCCGGCCTTCTTGTACCAACGGACGACCTTCCCTTCGGTCATCGCGTCGCCCATCTTCGGCATGATGATTTCGGACATTGGATCCTCGGCGACGAGTGGTCGCTCGTTCACTCCTCGTACAACACGGTCCGGATGGCGCTCTCGACGTCCTCCTCGTGGGGGACGGCGAGGAGCTCGAGGTTGCGGGCGTAGGGCATCGGGACGTCGGCGCCGGCGACGCGGACGACGGGGGCATCGAGCTCGTCGAAGGCGAGCTCGGTGATGCTCGCCGAGATCTCGGCGCCGTAACCGAACAGCTTCCACTGCTCCTGGACGACGACCGCGCGATGGGTCTTCCGGACCGACTCGATCACCGGATCGAGGTCGAGCGGACGGATCGATCGCGTGTCGATCACCTCGGCTTCGATGCCGTCCTCCTCAGCGAGCCTTTCGGCGACCTTGAGCGACATCTGGAGCATCCTGCCGAACGAAACGACCGTGACGTCGCTCCCCTCGCGTGCGACACGCGAGGTGCCGAGCGGCACCAGGGCGTCGCGATCCTCCGGAACTTCACCCTTCATCCCATAGAGAGCGGCGCTCTCGAGGAAGATCACCGGGTCCTTTCCGCGGATCGCCGACTTGAGCATCCCCTTCGCGTCGGCGGGTGTCGACGGAGCGACGACGACCAGGCCGGGGAAAT
Source organism: Thermoanaerobaculia bacterium (assembly GCA_035544735.1). GTDB lineage: Bacteria > Acidobacteriota > Thermoanaerobaculia > Gp7-AA8 > Gp7-AA8 > DATKCD01. The sequence goes on along the minus strand of DATKCD010000125.1, from coordinate 4,586 downwards.
GGCCGTAGAACGACTCGAAGCTCTGAGAGTGCTGGGCCGAGAGCTGCACACCCGCGCCGTGCGGGCCGCGGATGACCATCGGGACGTCGACCTGCCCTCCGGAGAAGTAACGGATCTTCGCGGCGTGGTTCAGGATCTGGTCGGCGGCGACGATCGAGAAGTTCATCGTCATCATCTCGACCACCGGGCGGAGCCCGAGGACCGCCATGCCGACGGCCGTTCCGACCATCCCCGCCTCGGCGATCGGGGTGTCGACCACCCGCTTCGGCCCGAACTTCTTCAGCATCCCGGCGGTGATCCGGAAGGTCCCTTCGTAGACGCCGATGTCCTCTCCCATCACGAGGACGTTCCGATCGCGCTCCATCTCCTCGACGAGCGCCTCGTGGATCGCGTCACGGTAGGACTTCTCAGCCATTGGGCCCGTTCCCCTCGCTGACGACGTGGCGGTAGAGCTCTTCCGGGTCGGGCGGCTCGCTCGACTCGGCGAACTTCACTGCCTTCTTCACCTCTTCGATCGCCCACTCGTCCATCCCGGCGACGTCATCCTCGGTCAGGCCGCAGATCTCCGACAGCCGCTTCGTGAGGATGGTGATGGGGTCGCGGTTCTTCGCGACCTCGACCTCGTCCTTCGAGCGGTACGGCTGCAGGACGTCGGCGGCGCCGTGGCCGGAGAATCGGTAGGTGATCGCTTCGATGCAATACGGCCGCCCCGTCTCGCGGACCTGCCGGACGACGCGGTCGGCGACGCCGCGCACCGCGAAGATGTCCTGTCCGTCGACCTTCTCGGTCGGGATGGCGTAGGCCTCGACGCGCGCCGCGAGATCGGTCAGGGCCGAGTGCCGCTCGACCGAGGTCCCCATCGCATACCCGTTGTTCTCGATCACGAAGACCACCGGGCACATCCCCTCTTTCCCCCACAGCCCCGCCATGTTCATCGCTTCGTGGAACGAGCCGATATTCATCGCCCCGTCACCGAAGTAGCAGTAGACGATCTGTTCGGTCTCCTTGTAGCGGAGGGCCCAGGCCGATCCGACGGCGAGCGGCAGATGGCCGCCGACGATGCCGTATCCGCCGTAGAGTCCCTTCTCGACGTCGAACAGGTGCATCGACCCCCCCTTGCCGCGCGAGATCCCCGTTCCCTTGCCGAACAGCTCGGCCATGACGCGGCCTGGCTCGCTGCCGAGCAGGAGGGCGTGCGCGTGATCGCGGTAGCCGGCGTACACCAGATCGTCGGGCCGCCCGGCCGACTGGAGCCCCGCCACCACCGCCTCCTGGCCGATGTAGACGTGGAGATAGCCGCCGATCTTTCCCTTCCGGAACTCCCGTTCGGTCGCCTCCTCGAAGCGGCGGATCAGGATCATCTGCCGGAGCAGATCGGTCCACTCGGGGCTGCAGGCGGCCGCCTCGTCGATCACGGAGGATGGTTGCGCTTTCTTCTGGGCCATGAGCGGGTTACGTCGATTGCAATTCCCGGGCGACCTCGCGGATCCGAAGCCCCTCGGGAGGCGTGATTCTAGTGTCCTGTAACGTCGGAATCAACAGCAGATGGCGAAGGGATCGGCGTGGTGAGCGAGGCGCGCCGACGCAGGCCTAGCGGGGTCTATGCTGAGGAGGCGCAACCAATCGGTGAGCGTCACAGATCGCGGACGCGATTGCGACCGAAGAGGAACAGCAGGCTGATGGCGAACAGGACGGCTGCGTTGAAGCCGAGGGCGGAGGCCACGCCGAAGCGCTCGGCGCCCCAGCCGGAGGCGAGATTGCCCAGCGGCATGCCGCCGCGGAAGGCGAGCATGAAGATCGACATCACGCGGCCGCGCATCATCTCGGGAGTCGCGAGCTGGACCAGGGAGCTGACCGTCGTCACGACCCCCATCAGGGTGACTCCCGCGATGAAGATGGCGATCATGCTGATCGGAAGGATCCGGGAGGCGGCGAACACGCCGAGAGCGGTCGCGAAGGCGAGCATGAACCAGACGCTCGCCCTCCCCGCCCCGTGCCTGAAAGTATTGCCCGCGACGAAGAACGCTCCGATCACGGCTCCCGCACCCTGGGCGGTCATCAGCATCGAATAGCCGGTGGCTCCCATCTCGAAGATCGATTTCGCCACGACCGGAAGCATCGTGACGAGCGGGATGCCGAAGAAGGTCGCGCAGAAGGCGATGCCGGTGAGCTGGCGGATCGTGGGGTTCCGCTCGAGGAAGCGGAGCCCTTCCCGGATGTCGGCGAGCATCGTGGTCGGGCTCTCGCGCCCCGGCATCGCTCCGGGCCGGATGGCGAGGAGGGCACCGATCACCGCGAAGAACGAGAGGCCGTTGAGGAGAAAGCAGGCGGCGGCCCCGAGGGAGGCGAGGGCGAGCCCGGCGAGGGCCGGCCCGAGCATGCGGGCGAGATTGAACTGCAGCGAGTTCATCGCGACCGCGTTCGGGACGTCCTCGCGGCGCACCAGCAGCGGGAGCAGCGCCTGGTAGGCCGGCCCGCCGAACGCCTGCACCGTCCCGGTCAGGAACGACAGGATGAAGATGTGCCACACCCGAACCACGCCGAAGAAGATCAGCGCCGCGAGGACGAAGGCGAACGACATCTGGAAGATCTGGGACCAGAACAGGATGCGGCGGCGCTCGATCCGGTCGGCCACCGCTCCGCCGATGAGCGAGAAGAGGATCATCGGAAAGGTCGCGAGGAAGGCGTCGACGCCGAGCCAGAACGCGGAGCCGGTCATCTCGAGGACGACCCAGCTCTGCGCCACGGCCTGCATCCACGTCCCGCTCGTGGAGGTGAAGGCGCTGATCCAGAGCAGGCGGAAGTCGCGCTCGCGCAGGGCGCTGAAAGTACGGCGGAGGCGTCCCGGCTCGAGGGCCGGCGGCGCGGGCGGGGGAGCGCCCCCCGGTGTGGGAAGGCTCATCCGCGGGCCCGCAGCCGCGGCGGGCGGGCCGAGTGGGCGTGACAGATCGCGATCGCGATGGCGTCGGCCGCGTCCGCGCCGATCGCCTCCCCCCCCGTCCCCCTCACCAGCAGCCCGACCATCTTCCCGACCTGCTGCTTCTCCGCCGCGCCGTATCCGACCACCGCGCTCTTGACCGAACGCGGCGAGTACTCGAACACCGGCAGCTCCGCCAGCGACGCGGCGAGCAGGATCACCCCGCGCGCGTGCGAGAGCTGGATCACGCTCTTCACGTTCAGCCCGTGGAACGGAGCCTCGACCGCCACCACGTCGGGGCGGCACCGCTCGATCACCTCGACCATCCCCGCGTGGATCGCGCGGAGGCGCGCGGCCAGCTCTCCCCCCCGGCCGGCGCGGATGCATCCCTGCTCGACCAGGGTGAGCCTGCCGCGGATCTGCTCGATCACGCCGAATCCGGTGATCTGCGACCCCGGATCGACTCCGAGGATCCGGAGCGGCGCGATCGTCCGCGCGAGCTGCCCCATGCTGCGGGAGACGAGCATGACGGCTTCAGTTTAGCGGAATCGGGAAGGGGGGGAGCGGGCGGGACGCCCGCACCACACCGGCGTTGCGTTCAACCCTCCCCCGTCTCCCCCACCATCGCCAGAAACTCCTGCTCGCTCAGGACGGGGACGCCGAGACTGCGTGCCTTCTCGAGCTTCGAGCCGGCGTCCGCCCCCGCGACGAGGTAGGCCGTCTTCGACGAGACCGATCCGGATGCCTTCCCTCCTTCGCGCTCGATGAGCGCGTGGATCTGCTCGCGGGTGAATCGCTCGAGCGAGCCGGTCACCACGACCGTCTTTCCCTTCAGCCGATCGCCCGTCACGATCGCGGTGTGCGAGGGAGAGAGACCGAGCCTCCGGAGCTTCTCGATCCGCTCGCGGTTGGCCGGCACGGAGAACCAGAAGGTGACCGACTCGGCGAGCTTCGGGCCGATCTCGGGGATCTCGACCAGGTCGGCCTCGCTGGCGCGGGCGAGCGCCTCGATGCTGTCGAAGCGGTTGGCGAGCAGGCGGGCGGCGCGCTCGCCGACGTGGCGGATGCCGAGGGCGAAGATCAGTCGCGAGAGCGGCGCGGTCTTCGATCGCTCGATCTGCCCGAGCAGGAGATCGGCCGATTTATCTCCCCAGCGCTCGAGACCGACCAGCGCCTCTCTCTTCAGCTCGTAGAGAGAGGTGTAATCGGCGATCAGCCCCTTTTCGAGAAGCTGCACCACCCGTTCGTCTCCCAGCCCGCCGATGTCCATCGCCTTGCGCGAGGTGAAATGGAGGATCGCTTCGCGCGTGACGGCGGGGCATCCCTGGTTCACGCAGCGGATCGCGACCTCGCCCTCGAAGCGGTGGACCGGCTGCGCGCAGACCGGGCAGCGGGTCGGCACGCGGATGCGGCGGGTCCCCTTCGGCCGCTCTTCGATCACGACCGCGGCGACCTTCGGAATGACGTCCCCTCCCTTCTCGATCAGGACCGCATCGCCGACGCGGACGTCCTTGCGCGCGAGCTCCTCGTAGTTGTGGAGGGTGGCGCGCCGGACGGTCGAGCCGGCCACCCAGACCGGATCGAAGATGCCGACCGGCGTGATCGTTCCGGTCCGTCCGACCTGCGCGACGATCTCCCGGAGAGTGGTCTTCACCGCCTCGGGGGGGTA
>DATKCD010000124.1:0-10296 GCA_035544735.1 Thermoanaerobaculia bacterium | reverse complement strand
CATACTGCGGATCCTGCCGAGATCGATCGGGAGGAAGTCGAAAAAGAGCGTGCGGTCCTGCTTGGTCGCCAGCGACAGCATCTTGCTCTTGTTGTTCGACGGGAGGGAATCGTAGATGAACTGGAGATTCGTCGTCTTTCCGCAGAGTCCCGGACCGTAATAAACGATCTTCGCCGTGATTTCCTTGGTCGCGTAATTGAAGAGGACCATGGGTTTGCGATCAAAGTATCGGAGGGGCTGAACGGTGTCAAACGCGTCGGGGGCGTCTAGGGCGTCTGGAGCGTCTAGGGCGTCTTGGGCGTCTGGAGCGTCTTGGGCGTCTTGGGCGTCTAGTGAGTCTTGATTGTCTTGTGCGTCTGGAGCGTCTTGTGCGGGTGGAGCGATAGAAACGAAGAGTGGAAGGGAGCGCCTGGCGTTCTACGCCATTTGTCCTTCGTTCTACTTTCTACGTTCTGCGTTCTGCATTCAAGACCCCGGCACCCTCCAGACGCTCCAGACGCTCCAGACGCTCCAGACGCACAAGACGCACTAGACGCACTAGACGCACTAGACGCCCTAGACGCCCTAGACGCTCTAGACGCTCAAGACGCCCTAGACGCTCCAGACGCTGCAGACGCCCCCGCGGTGCTATCCTTCGCCCCGGCCATCTCACGGAAACCCGGGGGTGATGATGCGAATGCTCCGGAGATCTGCGCTCGTCCTCACGTTGATTCTTCTGCCGTCGTCGCTGGCGGCGGAGCCTCCAGGCGTCTGGGCGCTGGTGGGCGGCCGGGTCCACCCGGTCGCATCTCCTCCGATCGAGAACGGCACCGTCGTGATCCGCGACGGTCTGATCGAGGCGGTGGGAGCGAGGGTCGCGATCCCTCCCGACGCGGTCGTCGTCGAGGTGGAGGGGCTGAACGTCTATCCGGGGCTGTTCGACGCGCACACGACATTCGGGCTTCCCCGGCGGGAGCGGAGCGGCGGTGCGGCGCGGGAATCGCGCGAGGAGCCGGCGGCCGCGGAGCCGACGGCATCGACCGAGGCGGCGCGCCTGGTCACGCTGACGGCCGACGCGCTCGATGCCCGCCGCGCGACGGGAGTCACGACCGTTCTCACGGTCCCGCGCGAAGGAAACTTCAACGGGCAGTCGGCGATCCTCAACCTCGGCGAGGGCGAGATCGGCGCGCTCATCCTCCGCGCTCCCGCCTCGACTCACGTCTCCTTCAATACGAAAACGTGGGGCCGCTTCCCCGATTCGCTGATGGGAGCGATCTACCACGCGCGACAGACTCTGCTCGACGCGCAGTGGCTGGTACGCGCCCGCGAGATCTACGACCGCGACCCGCGCGGCAGGCGGCGCCCCGAGGCCAGTCCCGATCTCGACGCGCTCGCTCCCGCGCTCCGCCGCGAGATCCCCGTGGTGTTCTCGGCCTCGGACCAGGTCCGGATCCGCCGGGCCGCCGACATCGGGCGCGAGATGGGGCTCCGCTGGATCGTTTCGGGGGCGACCGAGGCGTGGGAGCTCGGCGATCTGCTCGCGGCGGCGAAGGCGCCGGTGCTGTTCAGCGTCGAGTTTCCCCGCAAGCCAGGAATCGCGCCCGAGGATCAGTCGCTTCGCGAGATCCGGGACCGCGTGCTCGCGCCGACCGGCCCGGCCGAGCTGGCCCGGCGCAACGTCGAGTTCGCCCTCGTCTCGGGGCCCTCGCTCCCTCCCCGCGGCTTCATCGACGGGGTCCGCAGGTCGATCGAGAACGGTCTCGACGAGCAGGCGGCGCTCCGCGCGGTCACGCTCACGCCCGCGCGGATCTTCGGTCTCGACCGCCAGATCGGCTCGCTCGAGCCGGGGCGGATCGCCAACGTCCTCGTGACCGAAAAGAAGTTCTGGGAGAAGGACGCGAAGGTGCGGCACCTGTTCATCGACGGCCTGGAGATGCGGCTGCCCGCGGAGAAGGAAGACGAGGCTGAGGCCTCGGCACCGGCCGAGGGAACGTGGGATCTGACGATCCGGATGCCGGAAGGAGAAGTCTTCATGCAGGTGGTCCTCTCGACGGCGGGAGACCAGGTGACGGGAAGCTACTCGGGCGACCGCGGCTCGGGCTCGATCCGGGAAGGCTCGGTGGAGGGAGAGCGGGTGAGCTTCTCGATCGCGGCGCCGACGGCGCCGGGAGGGGAGACGAGCGACTGGAGATTCTCGGGCACGGTAGAAGGAAACTCGATCGACGGCGAGGTGGTGACCTCGCTGGGAACGTTCGCGTTCACTGGGAGGAAGCCGGAATGAGACGAATCGTACTGACCTCGCTCGTCCTGAGTGCGACTCTGGCGGGGGTCGCGGCCGCGCAGAGCGAGCTGCTGATCGAGAACGCCACGGTGCTGACGATCACGGGAGGCGTGATCGAGAACGGCTCGGTGCTGGTGCGGGACGGCAGGATCGCGGCGGTCGGTCCGGCCGCCGAGATCCGAGCCTCGGACGAGGCCGAAGTGATCGACGCGACCGGCAAGTGGGTGATGCCGGGGATCATCGATGCCCACAGTCACGCCGGGGTGATCGGTTCGGTCAATGAAGGCTCGCTTCCGAACACCGGCATGGTCCGCATCCACGACGTGCTGACCAATGAGGACGTCTCGGCGTACCGGCAGCTCGCCGGCGGCACCACGACGGCCAACATCCTCCACGGATCGGCGAACGCCATCGGCGGACAGAACGCGATCGTGAAGTGGAAGTGGGGACGTCCGATCACCGAATGGCCGATCCCCGACGCTCCTCCCGGAATCAAATTCGCCCTCGGGGAGAACCCGAAGAGCTCGAACTTCAATCTCCCGCAGGGACAGGAGCGGCCGTATCCCAACACGCGGATGGGAGTGGCGGAGGTGCTGCGCGAGGCGTTCGCCGGCGCGCGCGACTACATGGCCGAGTGGGAGGCGTACGAGGGGAGGCGGCGCGGCGAGACTCCGATCCCTCCGAAGCGCGACCTTCTGATGGAGGAGATGGCCGACATTCTGCGCGGCAGGGTGCACGTGCACTCGCACTGCTACCGGTCGGACGAGATCGTGATGCTGATCCGGGTCGCGGAGGAGATGGGATTCAAGGTCCGGACGTTCCAGCACGTGCTCGAGGGGTACAAGGTCGCTCCGGAGATGGCGAGACACGGGGCGGGAGGGTCGACGTTCATCGACTGGTGGGGGTTCAAGATGGAGGCGTACGACGCGACGCCGTACAACGTGGCGCTGATGGTGCGCAACGGGGTGCTGACCTCGGTCAACTCCGATTCCGACGAGCTCGGCCGGCGGTTGAACCTCGACGCGGCGAAGGCGATGAAGTACGGCGGGCTGACCGAAGAAGAGGCGCTCAGGCTCTGCACGATCAACCCGGCGATCCAGCTCGGCGTCGATCACCGTATCGGCTCGGTCGAGCCCGGCAAGGACGCCGATCTCGTGATCTGGAGCGGCCACCCGCTCTCGACCTACTCCCGCGTCGAGCGCACGATCATCGAGGGCCGGACGTACTTCGATCTCGCGAGCGACCTCCGCATGCGCGACGAGCTGCTGAAGGAGAAGGAAGAGCTTCTGCTCCGAGAAAAGGAAGCGACGGAGAAGGACCGGAAGAAACGAAGCGCCGGCGCTTCCGCCCCGGAGGTGACGCGATGAGGGCGATTCCGGGATCCGCCGCGATGCTCCTCTGGGGGGCGGCGGCGCTGGCGCAGTCCATCATCCCGAACAGCCCGGGGGTCAAGGGGACCTTCGCGATCCGCGACGCGACGATCCACCCGGTCACCCGACCGGTGATCGAGCGCGGCCGGATCGTGATCGCCGGCGGCACGATCGCGGCCGTCGGGCCCGACGTCGCGATCCCGCCGGACGCGGAAGTGATCGACGGCACCGGACTCCACGTTTATCCGGGGATGATCGACGCCAACACGAACGTCGGGCTGACCGAGATCGGCTCGGTGCGCGGAAGCGTCGACGTGGCGGAGATCGGGCAGTTCAATCCGAACGCTCGCGCCGCCGTGGCGATCAATCCCCACAGCGAGCTCGTTCCGGTCACGCGCGTCAACGGCGTCACGACCGTGGTCGTCGTGCCGGAGGGGGGAGTGATCTCGGGCCAGGACGCCCTGATCAACCTCGCCGGCTGGACCCCCGACGAGATGATCGTCCGGGCGCCGGTCGCGATGCACGTCAGCTTTCCGCGGCTGCGCTCGGGCGGCTTCGGCGGGACGCCGAACGAGGAAGAGGAGGAGAAGGAAGCGAAGAAGGGATACGAGAAGCGAATCGAGGATCTGAAGAAGGTCGTGCGCGACGCCCAGGCGTATGCGAAGGGCGTGCGGGCGCGCGAGCAGAACCGGGGGCTCCCGCCGATCGAGCGCGACTTGATGCTCGAGTCGATGATCGACCTGGTCGAGGGGCGGATCCTGGTCGTCATCCACGCCGACCAGGCGCGCGACATCCGTGCCGCGGTCGCCTTCGCCGACGAGATGGGACTCCGGATGATCCTCGCCGGAGGAGCCCACGTCCAGGAGGTCGTCGACCTGCTCCGGGAGAAGGAGATTCCGGTGCTGCTCGGGCCCGTCCTCGCCCTTCCCCCCCGGGAGGACGATCCGTACGACCTGATCTTCTCGAACGCCGCCGCGCTCCACCGCGCCGGCGTTCCGTTCGCCTTCCAGACGCGGGACGCCCACAATGCGCGCAATCTCCCGTACCACGCGGCGGCGGCCGCGGCGTTCGGACTCCCGAAGCAGGCCGCCCTCGAAGCGGTCACGATCGCTCCGGCGCGGATCCTCGGGGTCGCCGACCGCCTCGGCTCGCTCGAAGTCGGGAAGATGGCGAACGTGATCGTGACCGACGGAGATCCTCTCGAGATCCGCACCAGCGTGCGACATCTGTTCATCGCCGGCGAGCCGATCCCGCTCGACTCACGGCATACGCTGCTCTACCAGAAGTTCCGCGCCCGCCCGACGCCGTGAGGAGGTCGCTTTGACGTTCGCCGCGGGGGCGTTACAATCGCGGTCCTGTTCTTTCTCAATTCTGCCGTAGCGGTGTGAGCGCGCGTTCTCGCGCGCTCCGGGAAGCCGGTGCAAAGCCGGCGCGGCCCCCGCCACTGTGACCGACGACGACTCACGCTGAGGCTCTCATTCGGAGCCACCACTGTCGCGAAGATGCGATGGGAAGGGAGCGTGGGAAGGACGACTCGGAAGCCAGGAGACCGACCGCCGCGGCACTCGTCCAACTTCCTCCGGGGTGCGAGGAGCGGCGTCGATGGCTCCTCGTTTCCCCATTGACCGCTTCGGAGGGAAGCGAAAGGAGCCGTCCCGTGAAGTCCGTTTCCGTCTTCGTCCTCACTCTCGTCCTCGTCTCGTTCACCCCGGCGCCGCTCGCCGCCGATTCGCAGGCCGACCCCGCCGCGCGCCCGGTCGTCTACGACGCGATCGTCGTCACCGCCTCGGCCGCCGAGGAGACGCTCGACCGCACGCCGGCCGCCGTCTCGGTCATCACCCGCGAGGACATCGAGCGGCGCGCCGCCCGCGACGTCGCCGACCTTCTGCGCGAGGTGCCCGGCCTGACGGTGATCCGCAGCGGCTCGCCTGGAAAGATCACGACGCTGTTCTCCCGCGGCGGCAGCTCCAAGCAGACGCTCGTCCTCTGGAACGGGATCGAGCTGAACAACCCGTACTTCGCCGGATTCGACTTCGGGCGGTTCTCGACCGCGGGAGTCGAGCGGATCGAGGTCGTGCGGGGACCGTACTCGGCGCTTTACGGGTCGGATGCGGTGAGCGGGGTGGTGAACATCCTCACGGCCGGGCGCGGCCGGTTCCTCTCCGGGGATTTTCAGGCGGGCCAGAACGATCTGCTGAACGGCCGGCTCTTCGGAGCGTTCGCGGGAGAGGAGTGGAGCGCGTCGGGATCGGTGGAGCTGCGGAGCGACGAGGGATTCGCGCCGAACGACGACCTCGGGCAGGAGAGCGCGATGGGGGAGATCCGCTGGTCGCCCGGCGATCGGTGGTCGATCGGAGCGCGCGCGCGATACAACCGGTACGACGTCGGAATCCCGCGCAGCGTGAACGCCGCCGGGACGGCGTTCGAGCCGCGGCTCCGGCGGCGCGAGGAGGGGGAAGAGCTCGAGCTGGCGATCCCCCTCCGCGTGCGGGCGGGAAGGACCGAGCTCGAGGCCGTCGTCTCCCGCGTCGACCGGACCGACGACTTCGAGGACCCGGAGGATCCGTTCGGATTCGTGTGGGCGACGACCGAGGTGGAGGTCGAGCGGGCGTCCGCCCTGGCGCGGCGGCGCTTCGGGCGGCACACGGTGACGGGCGGCGGCGAGTGGGAGCGCGCATCCGTGGCGGACGAATCGATCTTCGGGGTCTCGCTCGACGGGAAGGAGCGGAGGGGGAAGGGGGTATTCGTCGAGGACCGCGTCTCGCTCCGGCGCGGGCCGCGCCTGTTCGAGATCAGCGCCGGGGTGCGCTGGGACAGCTTCGACACGTTCGGCTCGGAGGTGTCGCCGCGCGCGGCCGTCGCATGGATCGCGGGGCGAAACAAGATCCGCGGCGGGTTCGGCCGCGCGTACCGCGCGCCTGCGGTCGGTGAGCTCTACTATCCGTTCTTCGGCAATCCGGAGCTCGAGCCGGAGCGCGCCTGGAGCTGGGAGCTCGGTTACGAGCGACTTCTTCGCGCGGGGCGCGCTTCCGCCACCCTCTTCCGGAGCGATTTCGACGAACAGATCGTCTACGACAACGTCGCGAACCGCTTCGAGAACGTCGGCGCCGGCGTGGCGAAGGGCGTCGAGCTCGGATGGCAGCAGGTGCTGAGCCGCACGGTCGGGGTGACGCTGAGCTACACCTGGCTCGACACGGAGGAAGCGGAGACCGAGCTGCGGTTTCTGAGGCGTCCGGAGCACAGCGGGTCGGCTTCGGTGCGGTGGTCGGACTTCGGATGGGCGGCGAGCGCGGTCGCGCTCCACACCGGCCGGCGCGCCGACCTGACGGACCTTCTTCCGTTCGGCCGCGTCTCGAGCGACCCCTACACCTCGGTGGATCTCGTCGTCGAGCGCGACCTCGGTGCGGTCACTCCCTACGTCAAGGTCGAGAATCTGCTCGATGCGACGTACGAGGAGATCTTCGGCTACGCCTCTCCCGGCAGACGCGCCCTGGCCGGAGTGCGGTTCACGGTCGGAGCGGAGCGGCGGCCATGAAGATCGATCGACGTCTTCTCTTCCTCTCGCTCCTTCTGATGGCCGGCGCCCTCGTCCGGCTGCTTCCTCACCCGTGGGGCTTCACGCCGATCGGCGCGATGGCGCTTCTCGGAGGGGCGAAGTCGGGCGATCGGCCGCTGCTGGCATTCGGCCTTCCGCTCGGCGCGCTCCTGCTCAGCGACCTCCTGATGGGGGCCGCATTCCACGACGCGATGCCGGTGGTCTATGCGTCGTTCGCGATCTGCGTGGTGATCGGGCTGGCCGTCGGCCGACGTCGGTCCTCGCCCGCCGCAGTCGCGACGGGAGCGGCGGGCTCCGCGACCCTCTTCTTTCTGACGACGAACTTCTGGGTCTGGACCGCGACCGGGACGTACCCGCCGACGGGGTGGGGGCTTGCGGCGTGCTATGCGGCTGGACTGCCGTTCTACGCGACCCATCTCGCCGGCGATCTTCTCTATGCGACTGCCCTCTTCGGAGTCTACGCCGCGCTCGAGCGTCGCGAGCCGGCGCTCGAGGGGGGGATCGGGCGGCGGTGAGCGCGCGGGTGGTCTCGCTCCTTCCGAGCGCGACCGAGATCGTCGCGGGGATCGGCGCCGCGGATCGGCTGGTCGGGAGGTCGCATGAGTGCGACTTCCCCGCCGGCGTGGAGCGCCTGCCGGTTCTCACCCGCTCGAAGGTTCGGAAGGAGGGGGGCTCGGCCGAGATCCATCGCGACGTCGAGGCGATCCTCGAGCGCTCGCTCGGGGTCTATCACGTCGATGCGGAGCTGCTGCGGCGACTGGGGCCGACGCACGTCGTGACCCAGGTGCAGTGCGACGTCTGCGCCGTCTCCCTGGCGGACGTCGAGTCGGCGCTCGCGGGCTGGGTGGGCGGCGCTCCCGCGCTCCTCGCGCTCGCTCCGTTCGATCTCGAGAGCGTGATGCGGGACGTCCGGGCCGTCGGACGTTTTCTCGATCGCGAGCGCGAGGGGGACGCGCTCGCCGCGAGGATGGCGAGGGAGCTCGAAGCGATCCGCCGCGCCGCTCAGCAACCGGCGCGCCGGCCGACCGTCGGCTGCATCGAGTGGCTGGCCCCGCTCATGGCGGCGGGCAACTGGATGCCGGAACTGGTCGAGATCGCCGGCGGCACCGATCTGTTCGGCCGGCCGGGCGAGCATTCCCCCTGGCTCGAGTGGGACCGCCTGCTCGCCGCCGATCCGGAGGTCCTAGTGATCATTCCGTGCGGTTTCCCGATCGGGCGGATCGGGCGCGATCTCCACCTGCTCACGCGCGATCCGCGCTGGGCGTCGCTTCGCGCCGTCGCGGGCGGCCGCGTCTACGCCGCCGACGGTAATCAGTTCTTCAACCGCCCCGGACCGCGGATCGTCGAGAGCGCCCGGATCCTCGCCGAGATCCTCCACCCGGAGGCCTTCGCCCCCGACCGCGCGGGATCCGCCTGGAAACGGGTCGGGACGGGGGCGGCGGGGACGCGCCCGCCTCGCGGCTCCGGCTCGCCTCGTCACGCCGGCCCGCGGTGACTACAATACCGCTCACTGCACCAGGGAGGACCGAGCCATGCCGCCTGTCAAGCCGAGCGAGAGTGAAGAGGAGTATTTCGCGCGCCAGGAGATGGAGCGCCGCCGCAATTCGCAGAAGGAGATCGAGGCGCGGATGAAGGACGAGGAGAGAGCGCGCCTGAAGGAGCTCCATCACATGCGCTGCCCGAAATGCGGGATGGAGCTCTCCGAGTACGAGTACCGCGACATCAAGCTCGACCGCTGCAGCTCGTGCGGCGGCATCTGGTTCGATCAGGGCGAGATGGAGGAGCTTCTCGGCAAGGGGCGCGACTTTTTCGAGCGCTTCAAGTCGTTGTTCGGGTGACGGGGGGTCGGCCCGGCAACCTACGCATCCGGCGCCCTCTCCGCTTCGATCGCCGGTGCGCCCCGCCAGCTTCTCGGCATCGAGACGTAGCGGTTTCCCGCGAGGAAGAATCGAAGCGGCCAGCGGGCCGCCTCGCCCGAGCGATCGATCCCGACGCGGGGGGTGACGGCGACGTCGTCCTCGGCGATCTCGACGTCGCGCGCCGCGATCGAGAGCTCCTCGCTGCGGAGCGAGATCCCATCGAGCTCGCGATCGATTCCGAGCGCGAGGCAGAGACGTCCCGGTCCCGACATCAGATCGTGCTCGCGCCGGATCCGCGGGCGGTTCCTTCGGATCGCCTCGAGTCCCGAGAGCGGCTGCGCGGCCCGCAGCAGGACCGCCTCCGCCACGTCCTCCTCTCCCGTGACGACGTTCAGGCAGAAATGCATCCCGTAGGTGAAATAGACGTAGGCGTGGCCTCCCGGGAGGTACATCGATTCGTTGCGGCGGCTGCGCAGGCCGCGGCGGGCGTGGCTGGCGGGATCGTTGGCGCCGAGGTAGGCCTCGGTCTCGACGATGCGGGCGGTGATCTGCTCGCCGCCGAGGCGGCGCTGGAGCACGCATCCGAGCAGCGCCCGGGCCACCGTGACGGTTTCCTGCCGATAGAACGATCGCGGAAGAGGCCTGCGTCTCATCGCTCGAGCTGGTCCTCGGTCGTGTGCCGGCCGATCACCCCGAGCAGTTCACGATGCACGCCCACCGGCGCCCCGACGATGTTTCCCCGCTCCCAGAAGCGCTCGCCTCCCGAGAAGTCGCTCACCACCCCTCCGGCTTCCCGAACGAGCAGGCCGCCGGCCGCGACGTCCCACGGTGCGAGATGGATCTCGAAGAACCCGTCGAAGATCCCCGCCGCCGTGTACGCGAGATCGAGCGCGGCCGAACCGGCGCGACGCACTCCCTTCGACACCCGAATCAAGTCCTCGAAGATCCGGACGTAGGTCCCGACGAATTTCTGCGCCCGGAAGGGAAAGCCGGTCGCGAGGAACGATCCCTCGAGCTCGGCCTGGTCGCTCACCTGCATCCTCTCGCCGTTCCGGAACGCCCCCGATCCCTTCTCCGCCGCGAACATCTCGTCGCGAAGCGGCTCGTGGATGACGCCGACGACCGTCTCGTCGCCGTCGCGCAGCGCGATCGAGACGCTCCAGAAGGGGAAATGCTGCAGATAGTTCGAAGTCCCGTCGAGCGGGTCGATGATCCAGGTCCGGCGCGCCTCGGAGCGGGAGCCGGCGGTCG